>CAXUHG010000066.1:333-29593 GCA_964250805.1 uncultured Ktedonobacteraceae bacterium
AAATTGTCACTTAACAATTTTTTTCTTCCAGACCATTCTTTATGTTATAGGTGTGAGTGATGGTGGCAGTTTTGCTCAGCATTGCCTCGACGCCACAGAACTGCTTTTCGGAGAGGGCGATGGCTCGCTCGATCCATTTGGCCTCTAGCGCATTGCCTGTGAAGATGTGATGTACGGTAATGTTCGTGAACACGCGTGGGTGTTGCTGCGCTCGAACGCCATGTACCTGTAGTTCGTAACCCTTGACCTCTTGGCGACGCTTGTGTAGAACGGAGAGGACGCTGATACCAGTGCAACCAGCGAGGGCGACGAGCAACAATTCCATCGGGCTGAACCCCGCACTTGCCGCCCCTTGCATGTGTTCGTCGAGCATATCGACGGTTACGCTGTGACCGGTGCCAGAGGTGATGTCGAAGCGCAGCTCTTGTTGTAAGTGCGCTGCGGCGTCCATTGTGTCCATGTGTAGATGTTTCCCTTTGCGTGAACGGGTTTTATTCCCGTAAACCAGGGCGCCCGCAAGGGGAACGCCCCTACCATATACGAATTCTGTTTCCACGACATACCGTCGTATGGTAGGGGCGTTCCCCTTGCGGGCGCCCTGGTCCCATGTCCTAGTGTGCCTCAAACGCGACCCGGAGTGCCGCCGCAGCCTCCGCCACTGCTATCTTTGCCTGGTCCAGCATATTTGAGAGGCTGAAGAAGCCATGAATCATGCCGTTGTAGCGCGTGGCTGTGACCGAGATGCCTGCCTCTTGTAGACGGGTTGCGTACATCTCGCCCTCGTCGCGTAGTGGGTCGTATTCGGCGGTGATGACGAGGGCAGGTGGCAGGTCGTGCAGGTCTTTCGCACGCAGTGGTGCCATGTGCGGATTGTTCGCATCCTCTTCGCTATTGGCGTAGTGATTCCAGAACCAGATCATTGCGTTACGGGTGAGGTAATAGCCCTCGGCGTTCTCGCGGATAGAGTCCGTGCCGGGGATGTAGTAGTCGGTGGCGGGATAGATCAGAAGTTGGAAGACGATGTGAGGACTCCCGTTTTCCTTCGCCATCTGCGACACAACGGCTGCGAGATTGCCGCCTGCGCTATCGCCACCTACAGCGACGCGATCCGCTTTGCCGGAAATGCTTGCGGCATTCTCAACCACCCACTTTGTTGCGGCATAGCAATCGTCCACAGCGGCTGGAAACTTGTGTTCGGGTGCCATGCGATAATCGACGGAGACGACGACGCACAGCGCCTGATTCGCCAGCGAACGACAGACGTTATCATGCGTGTCGAGTGAGCCAATGACCCAGCCCCCACCATGAAAGTAGACCAGCACAGGAAGAGGACCATTCCCCTCTGGCGTGTAGATGCGTACAGGTATCTCGCTCGCCGGTCCTGGAATCGTGCGATTCTCGACCTTGAAAATGGGTTCAGGTGGACTCGTATCTAGCTGTCTGCTCGCCTCCATCATAGTGCGAGCCTCCTCTACCGTCTGCATGCTGATATCGGGCACATTCATCGCTTTGAGCATGTCCAAGAAAACCTGGGCTTGTGGATCAACTGGCATTGTTTTTTGTCCTTCTTTGGATGCTAGTAAAACAAACGATACTTGTCTATCATTACATCAAACAAATATTTCGTAGGGACCAGATTTATCGCGTCCGAGGCGTGATTTATCACGCGAGATTCTGCCTGAGATGCCTTGTATACAGAGGTGGTACAGATTTCGCTCAATAAATTGAGCAGCGGACGCGATAAATCTGGTCCCTACGAAATGTTTTCATATCCAACGTGTTACAATCCGCTTGGGATGGCTTTTGCGTCGATAATGGCGCGACTGAGGGGACGCCCCAATTCGCGTAGACGATCACATTTTTCGGCACCGAGATGTTGCCAAGGAGCGAGGGCGAGCGAGTCGGTAAGCTGCTCAACGCTGTCGCGGTGTGTCTTGCCCGCGTCCGTTAACGTGTCCTGGGGAGTGAGCCAGCCGCGTTCGCGCAAAACTTGCGTCGCCGTATCCCACTCTTCGTCGGACCAACTGCGCGTCGTTTGCAGTGCCTGCCGTGATGCCTCGCCCGTTGCTGCATGCATCACGAGTGCTTCACACGGTCCGACCCCATCGGTAAGTAGGGCAGCGACGTGACCGCCAAAGCGATATTCTCGTAACAGCGTGACGGCGTGCCACAGAACCATGTGTGGCTCCTCAGGCCATGCCACCGTCGCATGTGCCGCGTAGGTGATACGACCAGCAAGCGTACACCCTTCGCTGGCTGTGCGTGCAAGCTGTGCCGCCTCTGCCACCTCTGGACTGTTGATGCGCTCACCCAGAACGCGGCGTAGGGCGGCATCGGCTGCTCCATAACGTGCGTCGAGAATCTGCGCGGGTGTGGCACGTTGCCATGCGGCAGGAATAGCACTACGCACAAGGCCAGGATTAAAATTATAGAATGCGGAAATAATCAGTTCAGCCGAGACCGCGCCCATCGCCGCCCCACGCGAGGCGAAGTAGCCCATGCGTCCACCAATGCCAAACGCTTTGTACGCTTGACTCGCCTCCGGTACAAAATAAATCATCGCGTGATACGGTTCCAGTGCGCGATAGAGCCTGCGTGCGACGGTTGCATCCATGATGGGTAGCTCCTTAAATATCTTGCCACTCTTTCGCCTTGCCTAAACGCGAAAGATGTTTAACGTTTGTTGTTGCAATCACTACCTCATATCCAGCATGGATAGAAGGGCTGCCTGAGCCGCAAGAATTACATCACCATCCAGTGCTTTATTATCTGCTGTTGGTTTTCCTTGTTTTCTTACCTGTGCCCAAAACTCAGCAGCTAAGAGCATTGCTTGTGTTGTAATGGGTACGTAGTCGATGTACGTTTTGAGTTTGTCTAAATATTGTATGCTTGTAGTCTTATTTATACGAATCAATCTTCATCGAGAGCCTTTTGCAGAAACTCCAACGTTTCTTTTTGCTCCTGCTCGTCGCCTTCACGCCAAGATTGCATTAAGCGAAGTAACTCCTCTCTTCTTTTGGTGTCTAAAGGCTGATTCTCTACGGGTTTGTCTTGTCGAGGAGTGATAGATGGTTGATCGTTGACACTGCTCATGTGTTCCTCCTTATTGATGAATACTGATAGGAACTTTCAATGAGAATATGATACCACGAACACACCGACGGTAGGGACCGATTTATCGCGTCCTCGGGGGGCTGGGGGACGCGTGAACAACGATTCTCTCTGGTGACGTGTGCCCCACCACCCCAACCCCTCGGACGCGATAAATCGGTCCCTACCTTTACCCATCTCTCCTATCCCCTCCACAACTCCGCGAAGCCTATGTGTATCCACGTTTATCTTTGTATGTCAGGATGTCGCTTGATAAAGGCATTCTCGCAATTTGAATTGTAATACAACGTTTTCGTAGTGTGTTTTATGGAAGTTTGGAGAACTACATGCAACGTAGTAGCATCGTACACAAGTTTGTACTCGCCGTTGTCGCCTTGCTCGTTGTTGGCGTTGGCATCTTCAGCATCACGCTGATTGCACGCGCCCGACAAAGTTCAAGCTCCCCTGTCTCCATTAGTGGGCAGACTGTCCCTTTGATTAGTCAGGCGAAACTGCTGGGGACTGCAAGCGGGCAGCAGCAGTTGAACCTGTCGGTTGGGTTACAGATGCGTAACCAGCAAGAACTGAATATCTTGCTCGTCAATCAGCACAATCCTCATTCGTCCCTGTATCATCATTATCTTACGCCGCAGCAGTTCGCCACCGAGTTCGGTCCGAGCGCGGCGCAGCAGCAGCAGGTTGTTCAGTACCTGCACAATTCAGGCTTTGTTGTTTCGCATGTCTCGCCCAACGGTCTGCTCATCGACGCGAGTGCCGATGTCGCGCAGGTCGAGGCTGCCTTCTCGGTCAAGATCAATAATTATCAGGTTGGAGCGAGAAAATTCTATGCGAACGCGAGCGCACCAAAAGTTCCAAGTGCTATCTCTTCACTAATCGTCTCGATTGGTGGTCTGGACAATAGCACGCACATGCGTCCGCTCTACCATCTTACATCACGGAGCAGCAAGAACGTCACAGCATCGTCAAAGGCGAAACGCGCTATGGCTGGCTTTGGACCAACTGACCTGCTTGGGGCCTACGATGGTGCCGCCTTGCAGCAAGCAGGTGACAAAGGTGCTAATCAGAGCGTTGCCGTCTTTGAACTGGACGGCTATCAGCAGAGCGACATCAACCAGTATCTACAGACCTATAACCTCGGCAACCCAAGCATCAGCAATGTGCTGGTCGATGGTGCGACTGGGACGGCTGGCGCAGGTGCTATCGAGGTCGAACTCGACATCGAGGTGGTCGCGGCAATGGCACCAGGAGCTAGCCAGACGGTGTACGAGGGTCCAAACTCGACACAGGGCGTCAACGACACGTATAACAAGATTGTGACCGATAACAAGACCCAGATTACCACAATTAGCTGGGGCGAGTGCGAGACACAAACGGGTGCCGCCGAACTGCAAACTCTCGACGGTATTTTCAAGCAAGGTGCCGCGCAGGGTATGTCGATGTTCTCAGCGGCTGGCGACTCTGGCGCATATGATTGTAACGATAGCAATCTCGCGGTAGACTCTCCCGCGAGTGATCCCAACGTCATCGGCGTGGGTGGCACAAACCTGCAAACCAGTGGTGGTGCCTATGGTAGCGAGTCGGTGTGGAGCAATCCCAGCGATACACAGCGCAGTCCCCAGGGCTCTGGCGGCGGTGGTGGTATCAGCAACACCTTCGCACAACCAACGTGGCAGACGGGACCCGGCGTCAAAAATCAGTATAGCAATGGCAATCGTGAGGTGCCAGATGTCTCCGCCGATGCCGACCCAGCGACGGGCTACACCGTCTATTGTACCGTCTCGGCGGCTGGCTGTCCCTCTTCGGGAAGCATCACCGTTGGTGGCACCAGTGCCGCTGCTCCCCTCTGGGCTGGTAGTATGGCTCTGATCAACAACTACCTGCAATCACAGGGCAAGTCGGGTGTTGGTTTTGTCAGTCCGCAACTCTACACGCTGGCAAGTTCGCAGCAACAGTATTCACCGTTCCACGACGTAACAAGTGGCACCAACCTGTACTATCCCGCGACGGCAAACTATGACGAAGCGAGTGGTCTTGGTTCACCGGACATCTACAACATCGCACGCGACCTCGCAGGCGGCACAGGAGGCACACCAACTCCAACTCCTACAACAGTGCCGACGACGCCAACGCCGAATCCCACCGCCACAACGGTTCCAACGCCAACGGATACTCCTGTGCCAACCAATACGCCACCATCGGGTGGTCCATCCTCTAATCTGATTCAGAACAATGGCTTCGAGGATGGCGCGAATGTGTGGCAAGAGTCCTCCGCAGGTGGCTACGAACTGATCGACGCGAAGCATCCGCACACTGGTTACTATGGAGCCTATCTCTGTGGCTACAGCTATTGTAACGATGCGATTTCGCAAGATGTCACGCTGCCGAGCAGCGTGTCAAAGATGAGTATTAGCTATTGGTGGCAGGTGACGACGAAGAGTACGTCACAAAGCTGCAATGCTGACCTCACCGTCTCCGTACTTGACAGCAGTGGTCAGGTAATCGGGCAACTGCAACAGGTATGCAACACCAACGCCTCACAAAGATGGCAACAGAAGACGGTCGATGTGACGAGCCAACTCTCACAGTATGCGGGCCAGACGGTAACGCTGGTCTTCAGTACACAGTCGGGTTCCTCATCACGCGCGACCTCCTTCTTTGTCGATGATGTGAGCGTAGCTGCACAATAATGAGTCTGTCGTCAAATTCATGTCGGCGTGAATGGTGCAGTAGAGTTGGTACTTACCAGGAGTATTGAAGGGACCAAACGATTGAGGTGTGCTATCCTGGAATGTGGCATCTTTGATTACAGGTGCCCCCGACTCTATCTTAGGATGAGGAATGCCATCGCTACCCCATGTGCCATTGTCGATGATGTGAGCCTGTGATGTATCGCTGATGAGCGTGAGCTTACTTCCCTTTGCAATGGTGATTGAGCTTTGTCCGAACGTCGAGTCGGTCATATGGACGGTGTTGGGGGTGGATGTATCACTGCCCGCGATACCGTCGCATGCGACAAGCGCAATCGTAAGAAGTCCCAGAAGTATAATGCTGCCAATAAGTTTCTTCATATGCTACTATGTTGCTCTCCTAAAAAAATCTGTATGTATCTGTCGAAGCAGACATATACAGAAACGTTTTTGCTGTTACATTTCTAAGAGAGATTATAAAGCTGCGCTTCTTGTGCTGTCTACCTGAACTTTGGGGTCGGGTGTACTCCGTACAAATCCTTACATCGTGGTCCAACCCACCAGGAACAACTGTGTGCCGTTGCGAATATCGGCGAATTGAGTTGGAGGACCGCCAGCGAGCGAACCATAATACATGCCGTAGCTATGAATATTTTGCTGGTGAGATTGGAGGGCATAGTAGTTGTTGTCGAAAGAAGTGTTTGACCATGTATACTGCGAGAACGGACATAACGATTGCGCGTTATCGGTATCAGTTGAGAGGCGCACTAAGTTGGTGCCATCAATGTTGACTATCCATAGGCCATTTTGTGTCGTGTTTCCTGCTGTGTTTTCGATCAGAAGCAATAATTGTGTTGAGTTGATGGCACGAACCATTGTAATTGCCATGTTCTGGCTCGCAAAAATCTCTTTTGGTGTACCACCATGTGTATCCTGTATCGTAACGCTACTCGGTCCATTGAAACCTTTCGTGCTGTTCCCGCTACAAGTACTTTCGTAGAGTTGTTTCACATCGAAACTGGTATCAAAGCTCATGCAAGGCTGTGTAGGAGTAAGCACCCGTTGTAGATTGCTTTCGTGCTGGTTCGCGCCTTTTTGCAGATCGAGAAGATACACATTCTGAAACGAAGCGTTTCTAGCCTGTGTCAGAAAGCTAACCATATATACATGTGTTGAATCGAGCCATGTACGCGGCAAATAGCCCATCGTCCCCTTTGGCGTCATCACTGTTTCCAGAGTACCATTATTGAGCGTGAGCAGGTAGACGCTTGGTATGACTCCGCCCGCACTCTCATCAAAGATGACCGACTGCGAAGTGAACGACCATTGACTGCCAACAATAAAGTTACCGACGGGAGCGCAATACAACGTCTGTAGTCCCTGTCCATCGACGCGCACCATGCGTAGCTGATCCTGCTGCTGAATACGAGCGACAAAGAGAATCCATTGTCCATCGCGTGAAATCTGCGCCCAACTGATGGACACATTGAGCATCTTCACAATCTCGATGGCTTTCAGGTCAGGTACATTTATATCACGCCGTTTCAGAGTACCATAGGTAGGATTGAACTCGTTCACGACATAGACAAGATTTTGATGCGGACCGAGAACAAGCGGAGCAAGTACCGCGGCACGAGCCGTGCTAATAGTGGGACAGATTGTTGTGGTCGGCGGCACCTTTTGCGTTGTGATAACAGTTGTGGCACTCGGTGGAGGGGTGCTTCTAAGCGTTGGTGTTGTTGCGGTAGCCACGGGATGTGTCCTGCCAGCATTTCTGAGGCCAAATAATTGTGGGTTGACAATGGCAGTTCCCACGCTCCCTGCAATGAGGAGGGCAACGAGAGCGAGCGTGATTGCAATAGGTAATACAAAGCGTCTCTTCGGCTTGAGTTTTCCCTCTACCACTATAGAAGGTGATGTCGTCGGAGTAGCTTGAAAATGCTTTTGCTGCTGTCCAGAGAATGGCAAAGGAGATGATTGTATGTCCGCGTTCAACGTAGAATCGCCGCCGCGCGGCGGTCGAAGCGCACTGTGTTCGATGGTAGGCCACGATGAAATCGTTGCGATATCAGCGTTGAGGGTAGTATTTTCCACTGGCATCAATACCTGTTGTAGTGCTTGTCGCAGGTCGTCGGGACGTTGAAAACGTTTTGATGCCTCTTTCTCCATTGCTCGCAAGACAACCGCTTCGAGTGCTGGCGATATCTGAGGATTGATATCTCGTAGTGGGCGTGGACGTTCATACATCTGTTTCATCAGCACTGCCATATAGTTGTCCGCTGTAAATGGTCGCTCTCCCGTCAATATTTCATATAGCACTACGCCGACGCTGTAGATATCGCTTACGGGCGTTACTTTGCCTGTGATTTGCTCTGGCGACATATACTCAGGAGTTCCAGCTATGGCGTGTTCCGTCACACTTGCGGTATCGTTCTGTATCACCGTTGCCTCACTGGTCGGAGGAGTTGTGATTTTGACGAGGCCAAAGTCCGAGAGCATTGGCGTGCCATCAGCTTTAAAGAGAATATTGCCGGGCTTGATATCTCGGTGAATTAAGCCACGATTCTGTGCGTATTGTAGTGCCTGGAGAATTGGCGCGGTAAGCTGTACCGTCTCCTGGGATGATAGCCGCTTTTGTACTTGTAGACGGTCGCGTAGTGAGCCACCCGTCATGTGTGGCATGATCAGATAGGCGGTATCGTTTTCTTCGCCATATTCGTAAACGGGCACGATATTAGGGGAGTCGAGTTGCGCCACAACGCGAGCTTCGCGTGCGAAGCGACGCAGAAAATCCTGCGTCTCACCTGTGCTGGGCTGAAATAACTTGAAGGCAACCTCGCGTTTGAGCGTCACATCTTCAGCGAGAAAAACTGTCGAGGTGGCACCCGCGCCCAGAGGACGTATAATGCGGTAGTGCCCTATAAGCTTGCCAACCATATCTTGATACAATTGCTCTTCCCATTACGCGTATTTGCAGATATAAACGTTTGGCTATGTCCATTGGTAGCGTACAGGATAATATACGTCTCTAATAGGAAACGTGTCACATGTCTATACCTTTAGCTTTATGCGGCGTTTTCAATGCATCATGCATCATCAATGCAAGATCAATGATGTACAGCACAATCACCACGTCGCCAAGCGTAGTTGCCACTGCCCCCGCTGGTAACAACTGGTCGATACCCCATAGAATAAATGCAGATGCCAACATCACTCGCTTCACAAGTTCGAGAGGACGTGGCCTTAACCATACTTGTAGGCCCAGATAGGCAACTCCAATCAGCAAGAGCGGTAGGGCCGAAACAGGACTGTGTGTTATACTTGGTAGAAGTCGCGGGAAGAAGTCAAATAACAGGAGTATTGCACAGCCGAGCAATGATACGATAAGTAGTGTATAGAGCGTAAGCGAGAAAAGAGACCTATTTGGCGTATTGGGTTGTAGCGGAATTGGTGATTGTGTTCTCTCTTCAGTAATGGGTTCATTCACGAGGCTTTGATTCCTTTGTTAAAACTTATGCGTTGCATCGTTTGCTTGCTGTTGTGTGGTGTCCATAGGTTCGAGGTTGACGACGATGGGTTCCTGCGAGTTGCGTACAATCACCCATTGTGAAGGCTCATCAGATGGATTCAGCTCTTGATGTGGCACAAACGGCGGCACATAAATAAAGTCTCCTGGCTCGACCGCTTCGGAGAATTCCAGGTTCTCGCCCCAACGAATTTGACCATGACCCGAAACCACGTAGATCACCGTTTCGAGTTCGCCATGATGATGCTTACCGCTGGCGATATGCGGTCCTACAACCGTCACTCCTGCCCAGATGCCAACTGAGCCTGCCAACTCATGTGACACGGCAGCGACGCGTTGCATTCCTGGCGTTTGTGGCGTGTTCGTATCAAACTGGTGTGGCTTGATGACACGCACACCTGACGAATCGTTCTGGAAATTCATTGCATGTCCCTCCATGAGGATTTCTATACATCATATCACTAAGACGAGTGGGGCTGGATTTTTCCTAGAGCTATGCTGCTAGCATAGTTTTTACCTTCCCTTATATTACTATAAACATATATGCTTGAAGAGGTTGCAAACCAATAAGTACACAGAGAGGAAACTGTTTTCGTGGATAATCAGAAATTGCAAGAGCTTCTTGATCGAGAGGCCATCAAAGAGGTTCGCGTCCTGTTTGCTCAGGCATTAGACTATAAGGATTGGGCACTGTTGGAAAGCTTATTTCTGGCGGAAGTTGATACCGATTTTACATCATACGGCGTTGCGCCACAGAGAGTGCGAAGAGAGGAGTTGGCTAACTCGTATCGCCACAATTTGAGTCGAGAAGGATTACGGACGCAACATATCACCTCGAATTTTCGTATTGCTGTCAATGGGGATACCGCGCAATGTATCTCAAATTTTTTAGGTCAGCATTACATCCAAGGATTTGAGGGAGGCGAAGAATTTTACTTGCGAGGAGAATATCGCGATCAACTTATGCGAACTGAGGATGGTTGGAGAATTTCCGCGCTCACCTTCACGCTTTTCTATATATCCGGCAATCCTGCTATTATTGCGCAATAGCTGTATATGGTTGCTCAGAAAGATAAGTACCCTGTATGACAATGGCATTGTTATACAGGGTACTTATCTTTCTGGGCAACCATTATATACTATGATTAGCCCTTTGTCGCATCTCTATGAAGAGTAGCACAATCAGGGCTAACTCGATAACTTTCGTTATAACGCCCAATGGTGAATAGGGCTGCCCTAGAATGAACCATGCGATAATTGTTATCGCTGTATATGCTATCAATGCCCAACGTACAATTGTATGAAATTGTACAAGTTGTGGAATATACAACGCTGCTAATAAAGCTACATAGCCTAGACCATTCAGGAAAAACCAGACGCGCAGGTCTTCGTCTGGTTGAGCTGCTAAGAAAAAGTGTATCGCTGCTGTCGCTATAGTCAGAACTATAATCCCTAGTTGTATCACGCCTACGCTTTGTCGAGTTTGTGTTAACTGTCTCACGGTACGTCTGTTCTCGCTTTCTACATCCAACTTTCTAAAACCGCTTGTTTGTATCGGGGGACATATTATTCACGTATTCGTATTTTAAAGCGTTTCATTATGTAACCATAATCTGCATAAATAGATAAAACTCTTAACAAAAATTAAGCCAAAAACATAGATAAATACTCTTCTATATACTAGAATGTTCTTGCTGCTTGACACCGTTACATGATAGTGTTATGCTTGCAAAAACAAAGAACGCGCAGATCAGGATTACTACACGTTGGCGTTGTCGAGTAGCGAGCCGTGACGGTGCAAGGCGGCAGACAGATACTCCGTAGAACCCACCTGAGAGCGTCAGCGATAAGAAGTTGACCGGAGCCTCTCCGTTACCATAGAGGACGCGGCAGGGTGTGATAAATCAGACCCGTACAGGAAATTTATCAGAGAAGCCGCACTGAGAGGAATCGTGTTTATTGCGCGGTTCAAAAGAGGTGGTAACACGGGTTCAAGCTCGTCCTTAGAGAGGACGAGTTTTTTTATGTTCATTTTTAGGAGGAATTATGGCGAACGAAGAAAAATACGTCGAGGATATCGTCGATCAAGAGGACAATTTTTCAAAGTGGTACAACCAGGTTATTCGCAAGGCCGAGCTAGCCGACTACGCACCGGTACGCGGCTGTATGATTATTCGTCCCTATGGCTATGCGCTGTGGGAGAATTTGCAGCGCAACCTGGATGCACGCTTCAAAGAAACGGATGTTGAGAATGCCTACTTTCCGCTACTGATTCCGCGTAGCTTTTTTGAGCGTGAGGCTGAACACGTCGAGGGTTTCGCGCCTGAACTAGCATGGGTTACGCGTGGCGGCGGCGAGGAGCTTGAGGAGCCGCTAGCTATTCGTCCGACAAGTGAGACCATCATCGGACATACCTATGCCAAGTGGATTCAGAGCTACCGCGACCTGCCGATTCTCATCAATCAATGGAACAACGTAATGCGCTGGGAGAAGCGCACAACGCTGTTTCTGCGTACATCAGAGTTTTTGTGGCAAGAGGGTCATACCGCTCATCGCACGCTCGAAGAGGCGGAAGAGCGCACGCTGATGATGCTTGAGGTCTACCGTGCATTCGCCGAGGAAGAGGCGGCGATGCCTGTGATCGTTGGGCGCAAGAGCGAAAGTGAGAAGTTCGCGGGCGCGTTGCGGACCTACTCCATCGAGGCTCTTATGGGTGATGGCAAGGCACTACAGGCGGGAACAAGTCACAACCTCGGCACCAATTTCGCTAAAGGCTTCGACATTCAATATCTCGATGCCGATAGTCAGCGTAAGTATTGCGCCACCACAAGTTGGGGCATGAGTACACGTATGATTGGTGGCATCATTATGGTGCATGGCGACAAATCGGGGCTGATTATGCCGCCGCACCTGGCACCGTATCAGACCGTGATTATTCCGATTGCGCGTAAGGATGCCGAGAAATCAGCCGTAGGTGAGATGGTTGAGCGCGTGCAAAGAATGCTCAGAGGCAAGGTACGTTTCAAGATTGACAACAGCGACAACACGCCGGGCTGGAAGTATAACGAGTGGGAGCTTCGCGGTGTGCCTGTCCGCATGGAGATTGGTCCGCGCGACGCTCAGAACAACAGCGTGATGCTGGTACGCCGCGACAATCGCGCCAAAGAAGCAGTCTCACTCGATGCATTGGAGACACGTCTGCCGGAACTGTTAGAAGAGGTGCAGAAGGCTCTCTTCCAACGCGCCCTTGAGTTCCGTGAGCAGAATATGCACTACACTGAGAGCTACGATGAGTTCAAACAAATCATCGCCGACAAGCGCGGCTTCGTGCGCGTCAAATGGGCCGAGGACAGCGCGGCAGAACAGGCCATCAAGGAAGAGACGAAGGCTACGCTACGCGTCATCCCGCTGGATCAGCCGGAGGTGTCGGGCAAGTGCATCTACACAGGTAAACCCGCAACCTGCGAAGCTATATTCGCTCGCGCGTATTAGTGTTTTGGAAATTCTGGAAATGGATTGTGTACACAATCCATTTCCAGAATTTCCAAACAAGGAGAGATATTCATGATTACCTACAACGATTTTGAGAGAGTTGATATTCGCGTCGGCAAAATTATTAAGGTCGAGGACTTTCCGCAGGCACGCAAGCCAGCCTACAAACTCACAATTGACCTCGGCCCCGAAATTGGTACAAAGAGGTCGTCGGCACAGATTACGAAGCATTATACAAAAGAGGAGTTGGTAGGGCGACAGATTATCTGCGTTGTGAACTTCCCCACCAAACAAATTGGTCCCTTTATCTCTGAGGTATTGACACTTGGCCTCCCTGATAGCGAAGGCAACGTTGTGTTGCTCAGCCCAACGACTGAGGTGCCGCTAGGTGGGAAAATGTTTTAGGAGAAATTGCTTATGATGAAATTGAGTACGATGTACAAAGTTGATAGTACCGTAGACGCCGACTGGCATAGCCCAATCGCGGAACAAATTCTGGAGCGTTGGGAGCATGACGAGGGGTCTGCACAGTTCTTCAGGTCTAGCACAAACTTCGTGTATGTCTTCAATAAAGAGGGTAAGCGTTACTTTCTACGTTTCGCTGATAGCACTGAGCGAACACGGGAGGCTATTGAGTCGGAGATGTCTCTCCTCCACTGGATCGCAAAGAAGGGAATGACGGTTGCGACTCCCATTCAGTCCAAGAATGGATTAGATGTGGAAAGCGTCGAGACCGATGTAGGTATATTTCATGCGGTGGTATTCGCTGGACTGCAAGGCACTCAATTTGATATTGAAGAGCTTGATACTTCTCGCTTCGAGGCATGGGGAGCCACGTTAGGAAAACTTCATGCGACTATGCACTTGTATCAGGATGTAAGCTTGTCCGCTCGAAGCACATGGAAAGACCATCTGGAGTTTGTACGAATGTATGTGCCAAAAGATGATGAAGTGGTACAAGCTGAGCTTGAGCAAATTACTTCGTTGCTTTCAACGCTTCCAGTGACCGAAACCAACTTTGGCGTCATTCACTTTGACTTTGAACTCGATAATCTTATCTGGCAAGATGATGCTCTAGCAATGTTGGACTTCGACGATTGTTCGCACTATTGGTACGTTGCAGATATTGCATTCGCCCTCCGCGACCTCTTTGAGAATTCTATCGATCCGAGTAACGCATCCTTTCAAGCGTTTCTTCGTGGCTATTCCAAACAGTATCCTTTGGATAATGAGCTGCTTTCCCACCTGCCGACATTCAGGAGAATGATAAATCTTTTTACCTATGCTAAGCTCGTTCGTTCGATGGATATTGTAAATGAGCAAGACTATCCTGAAATATACAAGCCGCTCATTTTGAAGCTGAAAAACGTGATGGACAGATATAGAACATCTGATATTATTTCGTAGGGACCAGATTTATCGCGTCCGGCGGCTCAATTTATTGAGTGAGATTCTTGTGAACCCACTTTACAAGCTATCTCAGACCCGATCTCGCGTGATAAATCACACGGCGGACGCGATAAATCTGGTCCCTACGAAACCGCTGAATCAACATTGCTAGACGAGTAAGAGCCGTCCAAAAGAGAATACGAATCATGATTGATTATCAAGAAGATTGGATGAATGTATGAACTCCACAACACTATATCCACAGGGCTTTCGCTCGTGTGCCAAAAATATTGGCATCAAAGATGATACATACGATTTTACGGTAATCGCTTCGGATGTTCCTGCCTCTGCTGCCGCGATGTTTACACAGAGCCGCTTCAGTGGACCAGCGGTGATTGTCAGCCGTGAGCAGGTGCGCGATGGGCAGCTACAAGCGTTTGTGATTGCTAGCAAAAACGCGAACGTGGCAACGGGCGAACAGGGTCTCGCCAATGCACGCGAAATTGTGCAGCTTGTCGCGACTGAACTAGCGATACCAGAAGGCGATGTACTGGTTTCCTCGACAGGCGTTGTTGGGCGACAATTGCCGATGGAGCGTATCCGTAATGGGATTAAAGGGCTGAAAGCCGAGATGCAAGAGGGACAGCTTGAACTTTCGGCACAGGCGATTATGACGACGGACACACGTTCCAAGATACGCTCCTATCAGGTAGGAAATGCTGTGCTGGTAGGTATGGCAAAGGGCGTGGGGATGATCGAGCCAAACATGGCAACTATGCTCAGTTATTTTGTGACCGATGCGCAGATTGCTCCTGATACATTGAAAGTCCTCTTGAAGCAAGCGGTCGATGTCTCTTTCAACATGGTCAGTATAGATACCGATACCAGTACCAGCGATACCGTCGCAATCATGGCAAACGGTCTGGCAGGTGAGGTAGACCTAGAGGCATTCGGGCAAGCGTTACGTACAATGGCGATAGAACTGGCACAAGAACTTGCACGCGATGGCGAAGGGGCAACGAAACTGCTAGAGGTAACGGTGCAGAATGCGGCATCGTTTGCGCAGGCGAAACGCGTAGCGAAGGCGATTGTAAACTCGCCGCTTGTCAAAACGGCGGTCTTTGGTGCCGACCCGAACTGGGGACGAGTCGCAATGGCAATCGGTAAATGTGATGAGCAAACTGACATCACACCCGAAAAAGTCTCGATTGCCTTTGGCGACATCCTTGTGTATGATGGAAAAAGTCTTGGCGAAGACAACCTAGAGCAATTGAAGGCATATTTGCAAGGGAAAGAGATTGTTATTCGTGTCGGGCTTGGCTTAGGTGAGGCAGAGGCTACCGTATGGGGCTGCGATTTGTCGTATGAGTACGTGCGCGTGAATGGGGAGTATACTACGTGAGGAGAAGCTATCATTCTGTGAAAACATTTACTGCTATCTTAACAAAGAGGATGAACTGTACGTTGCACAATGTCCTGAAGTAGGTACAGCGAGTCACGGTGACACAATTGAGGAGGCGGTTGCTAATTTGAAAGAGGCAACAGAATTGTATCTCGAAGAGTTTCCAATGCCAAATGTGAGTCGTATATTTGTGACCACATTTGAGGCTGGTTATCTGGTCTAATTGTGGAAACATGTAGGGGCTTTTATTCATGACGCCCTGTGAGCGATGTACCATGTTGGCAAGGGTTGAACAACGTTTCAATGGTTGAAGAAATGATCAACGGGTACGAGGGCGTTATGAATAAAAGCCCCTACATTTATTCGTTCGCTGCCAGCTTCAATTGCACGTTCAACACCTCTTCGTCAAGTCGCAAAAACACCTCACTTGGATTTTCTTTTGCCCATGCGATTTCCCAATCAACGAAGCTGAGGCTGCGGTAAAGTTGAGAGGCAGCTATGTTTTCTTGGCGATGACTTGTAGCGATCAGTTGTACCTGTGGGTAGAGCTTGAGGCGACGGATTACCTCAATCATTGCGGCTTTTCCGTAGCCTTGATGTTGGTATCTTTGGTCAATCATCAGGCGTTGGATGAAGCCGACACCAGCGGTTATCTCGTACATCGTAAAGCCAATCATCGGCGATAAGGGCTTCTCGTATCCTATAGTTGTAGCGTCGTAGAGGGCAAATGGAAACAAGTTTGGGTTGGCCTTTGCCTCTGCTAATGATTTCATGTTCGACGCTACTAACCCCTCTTGCTTCTGCTCTACTCTGAGGTTGATGCACTCTTGAAAGTTCCCGACAGTCACGTCGCGTAGATGTACCTGTACCATAGTATTCCCTCTCGCTTATTTCACAATAATCACAATCGGCAACGTTGTCACCGAATCTATCGCTATATGCTGGTTGCCCGCATTGACATACAAACCTGTAGAGGCACCGCCGTCGAGGTTGAGAGCAGTTTTGATGGAGAGGTCGGATGAGGCGAGAAGGTCGGCTAGTTCGTCGAGCGAGAAGGCGGAGCCGGGGCTGGCGATGAGCAGGAGGCGACCCTGTGTGTCTACCGCGACGACGCTGCGACGTTGGCTGGCGGCGTTAGCCTGAAATTGAGTTCGTTTGCCGTTCATCATGAGCATGGGCGAGGATTGCGTGGCCTGTGTCAACTGTTCATTGGGGTCGTAGGGCTGCTGGCTGAGCGAGCGCAGGCTGATGTTGCCCTGCGCATCGACGGAGAGCATGCCGCCGAAGCCGTTGTATGAGGTGCCGTATGCCTGTCCATTTGAGACGACGAGGGCGGTTGTCTCGTTATTTTGATCGAAGTAGCCGCCGTTGATGATAGCGGTAGCTTGCTCCTGGTTCATCCAAGCATCCATCGCCAGTGGATTCGTTGGTTGATAGCCAATTTTGAGATGTACTTTGTTGAGGTCAAAGCGTACAATCGTCACGGTATCTTCGTTGTTGCCTGGACTCTTCCAATCCTCGTAACGAATCTCCACACCTGCTTTCGCCGTTACCCACTGATTTAATGCAGGTGTGCCATTCGCTGGTGTTGGCGAAACAGTTGGAGTACTCCCACCAATAGTGATCGTGGGTGTGCTACAGGCAAGTAGCGTACTTAGAAGCAAAAGGAGGAGGATGCTAAGCGTATAAAACTTCTTAGGCAACATTATAATATCTTTCTAGGTTTATAGACATAAAATATGCTTCAGCAACGCTGAAGCATATTTTATGTCTATAAACCTACTTATTTCTGCCAGGAGACCGCTTCGATAGCGGACATTGTTCCCTTGAACTCCATTGCCAGCTTGAGGGCTGCATCATGGGCAGCATTCTCTGTGCTATCGTCGAGCGGGGCAAGTTCGACTTTGCCGTAGCGACGTTCGAGGCTACGTTGAATAATCAGGTCCGTAAACCAGGGATTTTTGGGGAGTACCGGCCCGTGCAGGTAGGTGCCGAAGACATTTTTGTAGATAGCACCCTCACCACCATCTTTGCCATTGTTGCCCCAACCAGCAAGTACTTTGCCGAGTGGCTGCGCTTTGGTGCCAAGGTAGGTGCGTCCACTATGATTTTCGTAGCCGACGAGTACTTGTGTGCCCGTCTCCTCGAAGCTGCATTCCAGTGCCATATGCGTCATAAAGCGTGTACCGCCGCCGTCGGTGTGCAGATCGAGCAGACCGACACCCTTCAGTTCTGGCCCCTCGAATGGTTTGTAGTAGTGACCGAGCAGTTGAAAGCCAGCACACACGCTCAAAAACACCGTATTTGACTCTGCGGCCTCCCGTAGCGATGGTCCCTTTGCCTGAATGTCTTGTGAGGCAATCTCCATCTCGCGGTCAGCAGCGCCGTGTACTAAGATCAGGTCATATTGAGTGAAATCGGGTGTCTGGCGCACGAAAATCTGCTCGACCTCAGTACCAATGCCACGCCACTTGCAACGTTTCTCGATTGAGTACAGGTTGCCGCGATCAGCCGCGACGCTCATCAATGTGGGGTAGAGATGTCCGATTTTGAGAACCATACCCGTATCTTTTATATCTTTGCTCATTGTTTGTATTATTCTTCCCAAAAATGCTTGACCCAGCCGCGTTTCTGCATGATGCGTCGCAGTTCGTGGGTTGGAGTATAGCCACACATAATATACAAGGTTTCGCCAGGAGCAACGTTTTGAAGTGCCGCGTCAAGGGCAGCCTCGCGGTCGTGAATAATGGTCATATTCTCCGTTGGCACCTCGGCGTATTTCAGACGCATAGCGAACTCTTCCGCTTTGTTGCCACTACATACAACGTCGCTGACAGTGTCAGCTATCTCCTCAAATTCTACGTCCCACAGCCATGCGAAATCTTCGCCATCGACAACCGTGTTGCTTGCCGCCAATAGCAGATGTTTGTTGCCAGCATGTTGCGCGATCAAGCGCAGCATCAGATTGAACGAGGTCGGATTTTTCACGAAGGATAGGTAGATGGTCTTGTCGCCCGCTTGAATCTTTTCGAGGCGTCCAAAAGCGGTTTTTATGCCGCTCAACCCCGCCTGAATCTTTTCCTTTGAGAAGCCAGCAGCAAGGGCGGCACCTACAGCAACGGCGGTGTTGTATACGTTATGTAGACCAGGAAGGGGAATGTCTAGCTCCATCTCGCCTTGTGGAGTACGCATCTGAATGTGTGTCGGACCTTCACCATCGCTTGCCAGCTTGACAGAGGTAACGGCAATATCGAGCTTGGGTAGCGTATAGCCACAGTTGGGGCAGCTATAGATGCCGAGGTGCGACATATACGCGACCTTGTAGTCTAGGTCTTCGTTACATTTGACACAGCGAATAATGTCCGCCGACTGCTCCGGTACAGGTGTGCCGACATCCATTGTATCCAGGCCAAAGTACAATTTCTTGGCTTTTGTCTTCAAGCCAAAATTGGCGACCTGTGGATCGTTGCCGTTGAGCAGAATGGTCGAGGTTTCAGGTAGGTTCTCTAGCATCGTGTTCAGGGCGCGTGCTACCGCGTATAGCTCGCCATAGCGGTCTAGCTGGTCGCGGAAGATGTTGGTAATGACCACAACATCGGGCTGAATCTCAGGAACAGCCAGCGGAATTGTCGCCTCGTCGATCTCGAAGAGCAACACATCGCTATCGAGTCGCCCAAACAGGTCTGCGAAGTTGACGGCAACAGAAGTGATACCCTGCAATAGATTTGAGCCAGTGCGGTTTTGTGAGACGCGTCTCCCGCTTGCGTCGGCAATAGCTGCGGTCATACGCGCAGTAGTCGTCTTACCGTTGCTGCCCGTAATTACGATCTTCTTCGCCTTACTCGCACCCACCACCGATTTGAGTACATTGGGGTCGATGCGACGCGCGATCATACCAGGAAGGCTTGTGCCGCCGCCGATGCGGAAGAAGCGACCAGACGCGCCCGCTAACTTGCCCGCGGATATCGCAAGAGCGAGACGTGCTTTGCTCAGGCTAGAGGGTGATGTTACAGTAGAAGCAGTAGTTGTAGTAGTAGGAACGGGCGTTTGTTCTAAATTTGCATTTTCTGTTGCCATAAGAGTCCTCAGTGTTTTTTATATGAAGTCAATGTTTATTATTATAGAGAACGCAAGCAGTATATCAAACCTGTGTAAAGTGGGCAAGTGAGATAGTTACTATGGTTTAATTTCTGTGGTAGCACATGTGCTACCACAGAAATTAAACCATATTTTAGATTGTCTTGCATTGATTCGATGTGGTGTCGCATTGAATAGTTGTGTGCTCGAATTTCTGATTGAGAAGAGAGCCGCCGCTTGCAGAGAGCAGACTGATGGGATAGCCGAATTTGCCGAGGCCACCGTTCTTATCGAAATAGGTGAGAATGGGACTGGAGACGCTATAGCCTGTGTAGATGTAGTAACGCCCACCGTTGATGACAGGTATGGTGTCGGTCTTTTTATCGCGGTCAAAGTAGCCCCAGAGATTGTCATAGGGAATCGGGTTATGCAGATCGACATCGTGCGGGGAAACCCAGGTGAAGTTGTCGAAGCCCCAGTTCATCAGGTCGCGCATATCGGTCCACCAGTCGCCAGTGTGCATGGTGACGCCGATGAGGTGATGACCATTACGAACGCAGGAGACAACCTGCACGAAGTTGCTGCCACCATCCCAGCCTGGCTTGCCAGCATTGACACCAGGATACCACCACAGAAACTGGTCACCGTTAATCATGTTGTGTTCGGGATGAGTGTTAGTTTTCGCTATATCATAGGTACGAGTACCACTGATTGTGAGGAGCGTTGGTATATTGAAGGCATAGCGACCGAGCATGGCGAGATCATGAGCACTTGAATAATGACCTGTTGCCAGCAAGCCATGCGGGTTCATGTAATGTGTGTCGAGCAGTCCAAGACTATGAGCCTTGTCATTCATCATTGCGACAAAGTTGGGTAGGTTGCCACCAATTGTATCGCCAATCGCAATCGCTGCATCGTTACCGGATACTAGTATCAAGCCATACATCAGTTCGCGTAGTGTGTAGGTCTCTCCCTTCTTGATACCCATAACGGAGCTATCTGCCGAGAGCGTGCCGAGGTCTTTGGCGATGGCACCGTTAATCGTGACTTTCTGGTCAAGGTTGCCCTTTTCAAGAGCGAGCGTTGCCGTCATAAGCTTGGTGGTACTCATCATTGGCAGATGCATAAACGGGTTTTGCGCGTACAGCGTATCGCCTGTATCCGCGTCCAGTAGATAGGCGGACGTTGCGTAGACGGGAGGCGCGGGATGGTCGCTTTCTGGTGGGGTGATGACAATTGTGTGTGGGTCGGTCGATTGTTGGCCTCCACCTTGCGTAGTGCTACTGTTATTACTGCTACTTTGTCCCGTTCCTGTTACCAAACTTCCTGATGGACTATGAAATGCGTTCGCCATGATATTGATGAGAACCGGCACGAGAATAAGCAGAAGTGCTAAGCTAACCGCGATGATGACGAGAGTGCGGTTATGACGGAAATCCTGCAATACCTCCTGTAGTGAGCGCGTTTGGCGTCGCTTTTCATGGCGTCCATAGCGTGCATATTGCTCTCGTGGATAACGTGTTCCCTTCGTCGAGACTGTTCCCCCCTCAGAGCGTGGCATACGGGGACGCGGTGTTCTAAGAGAGTTGGGGCGTGGTGTAGATGGTGGCTCGTAGACATAAGGGCGGCGACGCGAGCGCGAAACCATGATTTTGGTTGCAGTTCGCTCTGTCGCGTGTTCCTCAACTATGCCTTCCTCAGCCTCTTCGTCGTGTTCGTCTTCAATTCCCTCATCTACCTCAGGCAATTTCGCGGTAGAGGATGTTTCCATTGCCGTTTCGGTAAAGCGTGAGGCACGTCGAACTTTAGGCACTGCAGGATGCTCGTCACTATAATAGGTAGAAGCAGTCGTTGGTTCTATAGGATTTTTTCGTCGCCGGACAGATGATTGTTGTGCCGGACGTTGAGTACGTGGCGTAGAGAGTTTTTGTGAGCTTCTAGTATTTTGTTCGTCGTCGCTTCCTTGCGTTTCGCGCATCACGCCATCCTCTCAGGGTCTGGTAAGTTATTCCTATTGTGCATGCGAACATCGCTAGCACAGGTATTATACAGCATTAGAACAGGGATATGTTGCGTATTGTATTCGAGTTTTGGACATGTCTTCAACTTTTGTATGATATAAGGGATAAATGGGGACATCTGTAATCCTTCATCGATCTTGATACGGCGGTTTTTTCGTAGGGACCGGATTTATCGCGTCCGTCCGCTCAATTTATTGAGCGAGATTTTGATGAACAATGTATACAAGACGTTTCAGGAATGATCTCGCGTGATAAATCACGCGGACGGACGCGATAAATCCGGTCCCTACGAAAAATTATCAAATCATCTCGTTCCCCTCTCTACTTGTTGCATACGTTCGTCAAAAATGGTCAAGTATAATTTTGTCTTCGCTAATGAGCGTTGTGTAAGTATGCGACCAATTGGCGAATGTAGGATTGGCCTTACTATACGATACAAGTTGAAGAGTACCGATTGGCGACCGAGTTTGAGCCACGCGGTAATCCAGCCGAGAATCTCGGTTGGCGAGAGCGTGCTGAGGGCTAGAGTGTAGATGCGCGGATAATAGCCAGGGGTGTTGAGTACGACGCGCGTGTAGTCAAGCCAGCCGATGCGGTCTTTGAAGAAGGCATTCGTGACTTTGGGGCCTAATTTGGCGAGTATGTTGCAGAAGACGTTGAGCGTCTCGTTGACCTGCCATAACGGTTCCTTATTTGCTGGTTTCGCAATCATGAACTTGCTGAAGGCGCGAGCAACGGCGGGTACGGCTTCGGAGGCGCGGACATTGTTGAGATCGTTCGCGCTGAGACAATCGGTGACGAGTGCCTCGTGCAACAACGTGGTGATGCGACGCAGGTTGCGAACATAGGAGCCGAAGCCACAGAAGGTGAGTGGTGATTGAAAGGCGGCGGCATCGCCGAGCGAGAGGACGCGATCATAGGCCAACACCTTTGGCTCTTTTTGCCAGGGCAACGCGATATTGTAACCCGCAGGAATGAAGCCATACACAGGCTTGAGTATCTCGACGTTTTCAGTATCTTTATAGCTGGGCAATAGCGCGAAGAAGTCGTCAAACAATTCAAGCAGGTCTACAGAGCTGCCCGTCTCCGCATAGTAGAACAGGTAAATTGCCACCTGATCGCCAACGCCGGGGAAGGCTTCCCAGATGAGTTGTCGCCCCTTGCGTGCATCCTCGGTAGATACCAGCACCTCACCAACGGCTGGATTGATCTCTTGAAGTCCTGTGCCTTGCTTATAGCCGTGGGCAACAGTGCCGACGGTGGGGCAGACGAGCGAGAAGGGACGCCCGCAGTTGAGTTGACAGGCGATGGGTGAAGTCGATCCCATGCCGTCGATCAACAATCGCGCCCCGTAACTATGTTGTTCGCCTTCGGCGTTCGTAACGTCAATGGTGACACCATGTGCTGGCTGTACGGCACAACGTATAAAGGTGGTACTATGCAAGATGACATTGGGCTGAGAGCCGTGCGGTGAATGTGTACGAATCTTCTCGACACAGAGTGCTGTGAGCTTTTCCGCGTCAACAGCTACATTCAATACATCTTTCAGGTGTAGCTCGGCTGGTTTGACCTTGATGTTCGCTGGATGGAAGCGTACCAGCCCGTCGCTGTATTCGCGCTGAATCACACTCTCAAGTTCATCAGGTGTGAGCAGACCCACAGCGAGCAGTTCGCGTAACTCGTCGCGCGAGATATTCCATTCTCGGTGAACCGCGCCAACGGTGAAGCGATCAAAGACGAGGACACGCAAGCCATAACGCACCGTCATCACCGCTGCATTCAATAGATTGAGACCACCACCCGCATAAATTATGTCAAAGGTATCAACCTCTGGCTGCGCATCTCGCTCCTCCGTCACGACGACCTCGGCATAGTCGCGGTTCGCGCTCGATTGCAGCATGCTCTGCCACGTCGTGTTGAGGTCCTGTAAGCGGCGCAGGTGAGCCTCGCCCTGTGGAATGCGTGCGAATGCCTCCGCGAGATGAGGATAGTCTGTAGTCAATTGTTCTATGTATGTCTGCATAAAATGGTGCCTTTATAGTTGCATCAAGATGTTTCTAATACATCATCAATCTTCATGTGTCACGCATCACCGGAGGCGATGCGTGACACATGAAGATTGATGATGTATTAAATTGGTTTCTCGCCGATTGTCATGTAGACTTCCCAGCGTGGGCTACGAATGCGTTCGGAGCGGCGTTGTAGGCCAGCCTTCTCTAATGGTATGAGGCGACCAAACCATGCATCGGGTAATACCTCTGTGACGACATCAGCACTCTGGACTGAGCGGCTTCGTGCGACCTCTGCTTGCAGGGTGCGCCGCTCGCGTGGGCCGAAGAGGGCGGCGCGTCCGTAGACGAATGTTTGTAGCACTACGAGTAGCGATTGTACAAAGCCAACGGGTAGCAGGTTTGAACCTTCGATAATGATAACACGACCATTGGGACGTAACACGCGGGCTACCTCAGCAATGGTGTCGGGATCATAGATGTATTCAGACGGAAACGTGCTGACAACGGTATCGAACGAGTCGTCGCTAAAGGGCAAATGTTGTGCCTCGCCTTGCATAATCCATGTCGCCTGACCTAGCTTGTGCTTCTGTAGGTTATCGCGTGCCGCCGCCACCATCTGCGGTGAATGCTCTATAGCGCGACAGCTATAGCCAGCTTGTAGCATATCGACGAAGAGATCGCCAAGGCCACACCCCAATTCTAACACATCTTTCCCCGTAATACGCGGTATGACGAGGCGTTGCCAAACGCGCCACTGACCTGCGAAGGGGACGGTGCTAGCAAAGCGATAGAGGTAGCGATTCTTATAAAGTGTCTCGAAGAGCAATTTGCGTAGATTTGGCGTCATCTTAGTACTGTCCCACTTCTCCAAAAACATCGAGCAATTCGCTGAGATGCTCGATAATCAAGTCTGGCATGATATCCTCTGGAATAGGACGACCACGAGACTTTTCATATTGGCGTGAAGACTCAAAGAGCATACGCGTAAATGTTTGCTTATCTGGTGCTGTTGCTCCCTGTTCCGCTCTTACTCGTGCAAGCACATGTGGATTAGGTTTCCATACTGCCATCATATGAAGCCTTTTCGCGCCTACAATATCTGCTCCTAGCGAATCTCCCACCATTACTGCCTCTTCTGGTGGAACATTGAGGGCATCGAGCGCATACATAAAGATTTTTGCGTTGGGCTTGCGCATACCCAGATCGACCGAAATAGCGACGCTGCGTTCCTCGAAGTAATCGAGTAGGCCGATTTTTTCCATCTCTTTAATGAAGAGAGGGCCACCATAGGAGCGATTGGTGACAACGCCTAATAGAAAGCCGCGCTGTTTCAGTTCAGCAAGCGTGGAAAGCGCACCATCGAAGAGAACCCGCCCCTCAAAAGAGCGAATACGCGAAGCCTCGAAAATCTCTGCTCCAACTTCGCGGTTCAGAAGTGGAAGGCCGAGTTGCTGTAGTGCCTCTACCACCGCCTGTGCGAAATCAGGCTCTCTATCAACATTTTGCAAATACATTTCGTAGACGCGCTTATCTATAGCTTCCGCAATTTGTGTACCTGACGTAAGCTCGTCTACAGAAGGAAAATCATGATTGCCGACATATCTATGAAGAATAGCAAGAACCTGTTGTTGAACGAACTGCTTTTGTGCAGGGAGAGAAGCATTTTCTTTATATGTCCAGAGTGTGGAACCGAGGTCAAAGAGGATACAGCGAATAGTGCGTCCTGCAAGTGCTGGCACAGAGTGCTGCGACACGGAACATCTCCTTAATAGGCATTGCTGATAAGAAACAAAGAAATAGCCATGTGACAGGGCACGCCCTGTCACATGGCTATTTCTTTGTTTCTTATCTCATGACATCTTCTTCGCTGCCGAGAACCTCGTCAACGAGACCGTACTCCACTGCTTGAGGAGCAGTGAGGTAGTAGTTGCGGTCAGAGTCCTGAGTGATGCGCTCGACGGACTGTCCAGTGTGCTTGGCGAGAATGTCGGTCAAGGTACGGCGCAGACGCAAGACTTCGCGTGCAGTGATTTCGATGTCAGTTGCCTGACCTTCGGCACCGCCGAGTGGCTGGTGAATCAGCACCGTCGAATTTGGCAGTGCATAACGCTTGCCCTTCTGACCAGCAGTCAGCAGAACAGCACCCATGCTCATTGCCATGCCCATACAAACCGTCGATACTTCTGGGCGTAGCCATTGCATCGTGTCATATATAGCAAGGCCAGCGTAGATCACGCCACCGGGGGAGTTGATATACATGTTAATGTCTTTGGTTGCGTCCTCACTCTGGAGGTACAACAACTGTGCGACAACACTGTTAGCGACATTATCATCAATGGGGGTGCCAATGAAGATGATGCGCTCTTTCAGCAAACGCGAATACAGGTCCCAGGAACGCTCACCACGTGGCGTTGACTCGATAACAGCAGGGATCATTCCTCTGGGTTCGAGGAACTCTCGTGATTCCTTGATCCATTTTGGATCATTTGGATTGAATATGCTGCTCATCTTTGCTCCTTTTTATCATTCACGGGTCTTTTTCCACTTCTGAGTGGAAGAACTAGATTACCGAAAAACTCTGTGCAGAGGTTATTCCTTAGAAAGGGAATACGTACTGTTATGATAGCACTTGCAAGAAACAAACGCAAGCAGAAAAATTCAAGAGTGCTAATCTCTCTCACAAGCCGCCGTAGGCAGCTTGTGAGAGAGACTGAGGTACCGCCCCAGACCCCAGTCAAGGAGTACAACCCCTCGCATCCCCGCTTAGACGGCTAACGTTGCCTCTTGACGGGCGGCGGCTTCCTCATGCTCCTCCGGTGTGGTGGGTTGAGCATTAGTTGTTGTCGTCTGGCGTCTTGCGCTACGGTAGCGCACAAAGAATGTGGCTACGATAGAAATGACGGTCAGTACGACGCTCAAGCGGAAGGCATCTTGCATGGCGAGAACGGTTGCCTGTAGCGTGAGCAGGCCGCTGACCTCTTGCAGTGCTGCCGAGTATGCGGCGGCTACTGATGTTGCACCGTTGATAAAGAAGAGTTCCTGCAAGCGAGGTATCAGTTGCCCAAGTGGTGAGGCAGGTGTAACAAGCTCGGCGAGATGCCCATAGTGAACGCTTGTCTGAGTCTGCACTAGTGTTGCAATGACTGCGACCGCGAGTGAGCTTATGACGAAGCGTAGGGTTGTGTTGACTGCGGTTGCCTGTGATAGCATACGCGGCTTAATCTCTGATAGTGCCGATACTGATAGTGGCTGAAAACAGAAGCCGAGGCCGAAACTACGAATAATCAGCCAGAATTGTAGCGTGCCATAAGGCGTGCTAGAGCTTATGAATGTTAACTGCCACAACCCGAACGCGAGAATAATCAGGCCAGGAATCACTACACCGCGTACACCGATTCTGTCTACCAGTCGTCCACCAATTACAGACGATACCATAGACGCGAAAGCCTGTGGTAGCAGTAGTAGACCAGCTTGATAGGCTGAAAGTCCACGCAGGTCTTGCAGGTAGATTGGAATGACGAACAGGCCCCCGTAGAGCGCGAATATCACAAAGGTGCTGGCGATGCTACTGGTGGTGAATGAACGATTCCCAAAGACGCGAATATCAAGCAATGGCTGTCTCTCGTTGCGGACTGCATTGAGTTCAACGACGATGAAGAGAGCGAGCATTACAATACCAAGTGCCAAGAATCCCTCCACCTTTGTTGAACCCCAGCCATCGGTGCTGGCATCTGAGAGGGCGTAGAGAAGCGAAGCCAAGCCAATCGCTGAACACAAAAAGCCAGGAAGGTCAAAGGTTGTCCGTCGCTCGGCTGCCACTTCGCGCAGAAAAATGGCACCTAAGATGAAGCCAAGAATACCAATGGGCAAGTTGATGTAGAAGATCAAGCGCCAGCCGAGATAGGTCACAATATACCCACCGATGGTTGGACCAAGGGCAGGTGCGAGCAGAATCGGTACACCCAGCGCACCTAGTGCGGTGCCACGTTCTTCGGGTGGAAACTCGGTCCAGAGGAGTGTGATTGCCAGTGGCGACAGAAATGCACCTGTCGCTCCCTGTATGACGCGAAAGAAAATCAACATGGGCAAATTGATAGATAATCCACACAGTGCCGAGCCAATGGTGAAGCCAATGAGCGCGGCTAGGTAGAGACGCTTCGAGCCAAAACGCTGCGCTAGGTAAGCGGTGAGCGGAGTTGCCACACCCTGTACAAGCGTGTACGCTGTAAGTACCCACTGTACACTGGTAAGGTTAGCACCAAAGACGTTTTGTAGGCTTGGAATAGCGATGTTGACGATGGTGCCGTCGAGAATCGTCATAAATAGCCCGAAGATCACAACGATTGCAACAATCCATTTATATGGTAAGTTGCCGATGCGTCTTGGGGCGACTGCTGTTGCTTGCTGCATAAAGGTTCCTTTTTATTTATTATATATGATTACTCTCTGTACCTCATAGATTTCTGCTTCTTGCAAAGTGACTTGCTTTATAGGGCAGCGATGCCTTTGAAGTAAAAATGTATAAGATGATTGATTAGGATGTCGGACGGTAATTCTTCCGTAACAAATGTTGCTCCTCTTGGTGGTAGCAGCGTGAAAAAAGCACTTACCATCACAGAGGTCGGTATATGGGTGTCAAATTCGCCTGCAGCTTTGCCCTCTTCTAGTAAAGCGGTAATGGCGGCTATAATGCGTTCCCAACGGTCACGCAACTTATCTTTTTTCTCTAGCAGTTGCTTGCGTATGTCGATACTTTCCGCTAGTGAAGAAAGCAATTGCACGCGCTTACCCAGTACGCCTTTATACATAGAGCGGAGAATGGTCTCTAACTTTTCCTTGACAGGTGCATCGAAGGTTTCGCTTTCCTCGACAACTTGAAGAAATGCGAGCATATCACGCTCGAAAAGCGCGATCACGAGGTCTTCTTTGCCAGAGAAATGCAGGTACAGGGTACCCTTAGCGATACCTACTCGTGCGGCAATTTCATCCATAGAGGTGTCTTGATAGCCTTTTGCTAGCAATACTTCTTCGGATGCCTGCAAAATGAGTTCCTCGCGCTCCTGGCGTTGTCGCTCTTTCAACGGACGGCGCGGCACCTCAGTTCCTTGCATTATCTCCCTCCACATCTGACTGAATACAAGATTTTATGACTTGTTTCTAAAATCGTGACTCGTTAGTCATAATTTTAATTGAAAGTAGTGGAAATGTCAAGAGAAATTAACGGAAGAGTGAAAAGTGTAGTGATTGCAAGAGGAGATTCGTTACTGCTGTTAGAAAGAAGAAAATTTTACTCCTTTCTATCTACTACCTATCCAATTTGGCAGGCTCTATGATGAGCGTGGAGCGTTCGTCATTCTATCATTTTTTAGGAGGAAACGTGAAAAACAGTGTACGGCAAACAGTCGCGACTCTTTTTAAACTCGTCGCGTGTGTTGTATTGCTGGCTCTAGTATTGTCAGTACTTGTCTGGCATACGGTGTCTGTTTCGGCGGCGTCGAATAGTCAGCGTCACACCTTACCTGGTCATGCAATGAGGGCTTCCA
>CAXUHG010000067.1:0-10916 GCA_964250805.1 uncultured Ktedonobacteraceae bacterium
CGATGACAGTTATTTGTCGTTCTATCTCAGTACACTTCGCATATCTGAGATGACCGTGAGCAACAGAATGCTGTGTAGATACATGATAGCTTTCTCAAGGGAGACCGACTAGGAAAATCTTGCGGTTTTGAGGTAGCTTCTTGGTGTCATCAAGAAATACCCGCTTAAACTGCTGAGAGAAGTGCGATTGATCAAAAAAGCCAGTTTCATTGGCAACATAACCCACCTCGAACCCTTGCACTAATAATGTTCTGGCACGAGCCAAGCGAAGCTGTGTCTGATAGGCATGGGGAGGCAAGCCAACGGCTTGACGAAAGACGCGGGAGAGATGAAAGGGGCTGACGTTGACCACGTTAGCCAGCTCTTGCAGAGCAACCTCCTCTGTGCAATGTGCTTCTAGATACTCCTTCGTCCGCTCAATGGCTGGGTGGTCGCAACCCGACTGAGGAAGTACTTCAGCATCTTGGGCATAGGAGAACAGCGACTGAGCAACCAAGTGCAGCAGCATCTCCTCTTGTTGGAGACGAGAAGTAGGAGCGAGCGAACTGACAAAGAGGTCACGCAAGGCCCTGCTCAAAGATGGATCAAAGAGGGAATGGCTAGGAAAATGGGGCAGGGGTTTTTCCCATTGGAACATCTCTTTGGCGATCTGTTGTAGCCAAACAGGATCAAGACACATACAAGAGAAGGTGATGTCTTTAGCCTCACAGGTCCAAGCTTCTCCAGGCTCACACACATAAAAGGCACCATCGACAAAATGGTCATGCACATGAGTGTTTTGATACTGAAAGTTCGCTGTTCCTGATTGTATAGAGACAATCACATACTCCTGAAAAAAATGTCGGATAGAGGGGGTAGTGACTGCATTTCCTTGGAAGAATTCGAGTTGCTTAAACTGCCACGGTCGCCACACCTTGACATTGCCTTCAACTACTTCGAGAGTTTTCATCAACACTTTACATCCTATCATCTCTTTTTTGCGAGAATATTAGAGTTACTTCTAGCAGAGATGCATGTAGAGAGATATTGACAACAGTAGCAGAAATACAAGAAGCAAGAAAGACAGTGGTTGACAGTGGACAACCACTGTCAACCACTGTCTTTCTTGCTTACACGGCAGTTACAAGACTATTCCTGCCGCCACGTATGACCACCATCAGTTGTAGAGACTAAGATTCTTGTGCCATTGACAGTTCCGATTGCCCAACCGTCAGATGCATTCACAAAACTCATTTGCACAAGCTTGTATTGTGCTGCATTTCCCGACACCAAGTGCCACTGTTGCCAGTTTGCGCTGGTCGTTGCATACAGTTGACTCGTGCTGTCTATCGCCCATGCATGAGTTGTATTTGCACCATAGATGCTAGCGGTGGACAGAAGATGGAATGGGGCTAACGCTTGTGGGGCGTTCCAGGTCTTGCCGCCATTCGCTGTCGTATAGAGTGCCGTTCCTGTTGTTCCATTGGGCAAGGAGACAGAAACAGGGAGAATGCCTTGATTGCCGAAGAAGACTGGAGGGGTTGTCTGGTAGAAGCCATTTGGCTGAACACCTGGGAGGGCTTGACGTTGCCAATTCAATCCACCATTATGCGTGACAGAGAGCCAGGGAATACTTGAGGCAGTACTTCCCGTTGCCCATCCATTCTGGGCATCCTGAAAAGAGATACCATTTTTTATACCTTCACGTGACAAACCACTCGATCCATCGGTGCTTGCAACTTTTCTCCATATGAGTCCACCATCAGTGGTCCCGAAGATGTCTACACTTTCACTCCCCGCGCCAGGACCACCATTCGTCGCCACTTCAACCCACCCATCTTGCGTATTCACAAAATTTGGAGTACCAGGAGAGTCAGAGGCATTTGTGGAAAGGACGGTGGATGCTGGTTGCCATGTTTGACCGCCATCGAGAGTGCGTACTACTCGAATGGGATTGAGGTTGCCGCTAGGAGCGACATCTCTGACCACAATCCATGCAACGCGTGCATTCAAGAAGTCGCCAGCGACAATCCTCAATTGTGAACTGGTTGTCGCTTGTCCAGCAGGAGACCACGATGTGCCACCGTCAGCGGTCTTCAAGACGGTCGAGGGAGTGAAGCCCCAGCCACTCGTGGGAGTGAGCATACGGATACTGGTGAATTGAAGCTTTTTTGCAGGAATACTTCCTGCGGGTAATGCAACGGAACTCTTTCCCGTCCCTGCATGTGCAGGAACGGTTGTACTTCCACCTGCTGTAGCGGTGGAGACAGGTCCTGCGGCTGATGCTGTGCCGAGAGTTGTTCCACCGGTATTGCCACACGCTGTAAGCACTATCGTGAAAAGGAGCACGCTAAGTGCCAGAAGCAATCCAAACAGAGGATGCCGACCGTCTATACGTTGTAGGATGCGAGTTGTTCTTTGCATTGTTTTCTCCATGCCTAGTACGACAATGTTCCGTATTCCCTTTCCCACATCTCCTCATTTCTTCCAACTCCTGAACAATCTCCTGCAGAAAACTGTTGAGAATGGTGTTGAGAAACCTTACGATAGAAGTAACGCACTCCGTTGCAGAATAAATGCGCTTTTTGCTGTCTCTCTCTGACATGTGAAGAAGTTCACATTTCGCGCATTTCCAAATGTTCGTCTCCTTCTTGTCCGGCGTGAAGAGAGTGAGCCGTAGCACCGCACGGAGAACTGCTGTCTCGTTTCTCTTGAAGAGACCCTAGATGTCTTTCCTCTCAGCGAAGTTGCTGCATGCGTAGAGATGTCATGTCACGAATTTTCCTGAAGATCAGCCGTGAAGAGTTTCCAGACGCCCTGCTCCTGCCCAACAGCATAATTCCCACTATAGGTAGTCGTTGCTGTGCCTCCCTTCTCTTCTTCTGTCGTCTTGAGAACAACTTGTACCGTAGAGACGGTCGCTGAGAGTTGCGTGACGGTCGTGATTGTTATCTCATCATGTTTCGTTGCGCCAAAGCCCTTCGCAAATTGAGTATACGTATGAGTGCCTTGATACTCTGCATCCCAAAGTTGATAGGCAGTATAGTAGTCAGATGCATTAATTGCCTGATAGTAGTGGTACACAACAGCCTCAGCTTGATCTTGATTCTGTGCCGATGGAGTTGCAAGAGGAGAGGAGGTTCCGGTTTGCTGAAGATCAGCGCGCAATAATTTCCAGGTGCCGTTCTCCTGTCCAACGATATAGTGTCCTTCAAACGCTGCAAGACGTGTTCCTGACGATGTTGCCTGAGTTGCGTAGAGCGTTATCTCCACAGTTATTGTGCCATCGTTTTGCAGTGTTGTCACACGTACCACAACATCATCATGCGTTGTCGTTGAGAAGCCCGTTGAAAATTGAGGATACGTCAATGATTTCTGGTAGTCGCTTCCCCACTGATTATACGCATCCTGATAATTCGCTTGATTAATGTCGTCGTAGTAATGCTGTACAAGAGCTTGTGCTTGCTGTGAGGACGTTGACGTTTGTGTGGGGAAGAGTGTTGCTGTGGATGCGATTCTTGGTGTGGATGTGGCTGATGTGGACGTTCCACTCGATTGAGAAGGAACTCCTCTCCAGAAGCCTTTCATAACTTGTTGTTCAACAAGAAGCCCGCCAAGCAGAAGCAGAAGAACGAGGGCGAGAGCGAGAAACGGCCCTCTTCGCGTGCCACTTGGCAACGAAGACAAACGCGAGGGCTGTTTCTCACTATGTGCATTGGTGCCAGAGGAAAGGGAGCCATCGTTCTGCTCGTATACCTCTTTTTGTAGTAGGACCGTTGGGAGCGTTGGCATCGTTGTACGCGGAAGTTCTCTGTTCCACGACGTAGTATGCGCCATAGAAACTGCATTGCGTAATGCATCTATCAACTCCCCTGCCGACTGATATCGGTCTTCTGGAGCTTTCGCAAGGGCTTTATGCACAACTCCATCAATATCCATAGAAAGAGATGAGTTGATTTTATAGAGATGTGGAGGGAGTTCTTGAACGTGCTTTGCCGCAACCAGAAAGGGAGAAGTTCCTTGAAAAGGCATTTGTCCACAAAGCAATTGGAAGATGACCACGCCAAGCTCGTAGATATCCGCTCGAGTATCGACGTGACGACCCTGTACCATCTCTGGTGCCATATAGTTCATCGAGCCAAGAAAGAGACCTGAATGTGTTTGAACAGTACTCTGCAGAGTATGCCCATCAGGAAGAAGACGCGCGATGCCAAAGTCGGCGAGGACGAGGCGTCCATCAGTATGGAACAGCATATTACCAGGCTTGATGTCTCGATGCACAATTCTATGCAAATGAGCGTAATCAAGAGCAGCAGCAATTTGTTCCATGTACAGAAGTGTTTCTTGAGGGGAAAGTGTGCCACGTGATGTGAGCAGATCACGAAGACTTCCCCCAGCCAGATAGGGCATCACGAGGTAGGCAAGGTCAGCCTGCTCTCCATATTCATAGATAGGGAGAATATTTATGTGATCGAGTTGTGCCACAACATCAGCCTCGCGTCGAAAACGTGCAAGAAACTGCAAACGTTCTTCCTCTGGCACCAGCGTGCGTGGATGCAATATCTTCACCGCAACCTCTCGTGCGGGACGTGTCTGTTGTGCAAGAAAGACCATTCCCATGCCGCCAGTACCAAGAAGTCTCTCTAAGACACAGGTTCCAAGTGTTGTTCCTACAAGCGTGCTCGTTTTGCTCTGCACTGCTTTCTCTCCTCCTAGATATGGTATGAACTTCTCTTCTTCCCTCATGAGCAAGTATGCGATATGCTAACAGCGCGACTTGTTGAGGTTCATAAGAAAATCCTAGTTTCTCCAGTGATTTAAAAACACCGTTATCATGATCTGAGCAAAAAATACGGTATGTAGCTTGGTCGCCAATGCCAATACTTTTTGGCTCCCTGAAAACGTGTTCTCACGACCGCTGACGCGCGGAGTTTACTCTAACGTCGTCTTCAGAAGGTTCTAACGTGAGGACGTCGTGTGAAGCGGTAAGACGCTTGAGCACAGATTCAGCTATTACGTGAGACTTACAAGGCTTTTAGGTGCAATTTGGATAGACACACTTATTATTTTTATTCAATTGTTTCAATGTTTTACGCAACGGTTCAATATGCTGAAGATCAGGTTTTTGCTCCATATTCTTAATTACTCCCGAACACAATTAAGGTTTTTTGCTTTCTCTGTTGTGTCGCGATAATTTGCCATGTTCCATATCGCTTGTGCCAAGAACGCGTTCGATAGTCCCCTCCTTCACTTTGTCGGCGAGTGCTAAGATATTGGTGATGACCAACCATAGCTGCGCCATCTGCTTCATGAGTCGCTGCACCTCCTGACTGACATTGCTGAGGAGTGAGCGATTGCGCGGTCCGGCGTTGCAGTTGCCCGTCAAATAACAAAAGATCGTTCTTCTGAATGGTGAATACCTCGATCATGCGTCCGACGGTGAAAGTATTGAGGACATGCGGCTTCGATCGCACGGGTTGGAGCGTCTGATACTGCCCCTGTGCCGCTTCCAGCATCCCGTCGATGTGCGAGGTAATGAGCGCGAGCTGGCTGATGGGTTGCCATTGCGGTTGTGGTTGTTGAGACATTGAGTACTTCTCCTGGCATATTTTTCTCAGTATACGGGTATGCGTCAAGACAGGCAAGGGATGCGAAAACTGGTTCTGTTCTCTCCAACGAACCCGACGTTGCGTCAGGAGGACCGATCTCCCCACTCATCCCGAAACATCTGCATGTCCTCGTCCGTGTCCACTGAGGCGTTCTCTTCGTTCTCCTCCTGTGCCAGCTCGGTATCAGTGTCAGGAAGGGGATACCACCACACTAAGATCCGTTGGGCTTCATGGTTGAGTACGTCTCCACGTTGCACCGCGTGGTCAAGATCGCCGAATGGAGCGACGAAGAGGGGGACCCGCATAGTAGTAGACGTGCGTATAGTGACGCCATGCGTGGGGGATGTGCTCCTGTGTATACACTTCCCCCTCCTTTGCTTTGAGGGCGTGATAGGTGTAGCCGTGATAGTCCTTCTCGATCACGAGCAAGCGCAGAATGTGTGAGAGCATCGCCTCTGATTTGCGCGATAGTTCGGGATTTGTGGTGCAACGGAACAGGAAAGTGGTCGAAGGCCAACTGCGTCATAAAAACATTCTATATAAATGGTTAAGAAGTGCAGAACAAGCAAGGAGTAACAAAGAGAGAGGTCAAACACCGTAGAAACTTTTTTCATCCATCGGCTTGAGAAGACAAGCGAAAGCTTCAACCATTTTCCTGTTCCGTTGCACCACAAACCTCGAATCAGTGAGGAACGTGAACAGAAGCTCTTTGGAAATACGTGTGCCTCAGAGCGGGAGATACTCCGTCATAGCCTCGCGTAGCCAGGGATGTTCCTCGGAGTCGTGCAAGATGCGAAGAAAGAGACCAAGTGTTTCCTCCGCTTTCACCACAGCCAGGGTATGGGCAACCCCCATCCGCAGAAACACGGAAGAGGTCTCCCAGTCAGCAAGTATGGTCATCAATGCTTGGATGGGAAGTGGTGTGTTGATCTCGCACATCAGTCTCAGGAGAGATGATTGCTTCTGGGCATTAGACGTCGAGTTGAGCCGATCTAGCAGAAATTGAGGTTCAATTTAGTCCAGGTAGCCATCCTTCTGTAACGCTTCCAGCGTGTCTAAACGATGGTGAAGGTCAGCCGACTGGCACTCGTGAAGCAGATGAAGATACCAGATATTGTTGTCCATATGGTTCCCTTTCTCGCGCACCTCTCCACCTTTATTGTACCATAGTAGGGGTATCACTACTTGCGCTGTCACCAGCCGCAAAGCAGTAGGCACGACGGACACAAACGAGAAGACGAGATATTGCAGAAATATTCGCTCTGCCCTTGCAAAAAGCTTTCCTTTGGGTTATACTGAGTAAGTACTCATTCATTAGCCGGGCGGTGATATTGTATGGCAAGACCCAAAAGTCTAGATAAACGCAACGCTATCCTTGTGGCAGCAACTGAGTTGATTGCTGAGCAGGGCTTGAGCGTTTCCACTTCTAAAATCTCGCAGGTTGCTGGGATCGCGGAGGGGACTCTGTTTACCTACTTCGAGACCAAGGAGAGGTTGCTCAACGACCTGTATCTGGTGCTGAAGAGTGGGGAGCGCGAGGTCATGATGCGCGATTATCCCTTTCAGGCGAGCTTAGAGGAGCGTGTACGTCACTTCTGGAATACGAATGTTGCTTTCGGTGTGAACCATCCGGATAAATATAAGGTTATGATCCTGTTAAGCGTTTCGGATCACATTAATGAACAGGTCAAGCGTCTGGGAAGGGAGGGATACGAAGCACTGGAGGGGATGCTGCAAGAATGCCTTGGCTACGGGGCTCTCAAGGACCAACCGTCTGAATTTGGTCTTGCCCTACTCCTCTCACTCATGAATATGACGATTACACTCATTCTTCAACATCCTGCGGAAGCACTCAGCTTCCGTAACGCTGGTTTTACTGCTTTCTGGCATGCAGTGACAAAGATTTAATTTTTACCACATTAAATGAGTGCCTAAGTACTCATTTAATAAAAGGAAGGAATGTTCGATGCCTTTAAACTCCTATGTTACTCTGGGAAGGTCTGGTTTGCGAGTAAGCCCGTTTGCTCTTGGGACAATGACGTTCGGGGATGATTGGGGCTGGGGTAGCAGTGTATCCGAGGCCGAGACTCTTCTTGCCCGCTATCTTGCGCTTGGTGGCAACTTCATCGATACCGCGAATTTCTACACCGATGGTCATGCTGAAAAGATCATTGGCGACTTCGTGGCGAAAGGCGGTGTGCGCCGAGATCATCTCGTTCTGGCAACCAAGTTCTTCTACAATCTCTATCCTGGAGACCCGAATGGCGGCGGGGCAAGCCGTAAGGCAATCATTGAGCAGTGTGAGCAATCGCTTAGACGCTTACAGACCGACTATATCGACCTGTACTGGCTGCATAATTGGGATAGCTTTACGCCGATCGAAGAGACGATGCGCACGCTTGATGATCTTGTAAGCACGGGCAAAATCCGTTACATCGGTTTCTCCGACACTCCAGCTTGGAAGATCGCGCAGGCTCAGACTCTCGCACATTTACGGGGATGGGCACCGATCATAGCAGTACAACTCGAATACTCTTTGCGAGCACGCACCGTCGAGGGTGAGTTAATCCCGATGGCGCAAGAACTTGGTCTGGCAGTGACTCCATGGAGTCCATTGAACAACGGGGTGTTAACAGGAAAATATACGCGCCAGAATGCTGGGACGGCAGAAAAAAGCCGAGGAGACATCAGAGCAGATATCATACCCTCCTTTACGGAGAAAGATTTTGCATTGCTTGATACATTAAGCGAAATTGCCCGTGAGTTGGAGACGACGAGTGCTGCAGTCGCCTTGGCATGGGTACAAGGACGTCCGGGTGTCACCTCCACCAACATCGGAGTACGCACGCTGAAGCAACTGAACGAGAATCTGACCGCACTTGATCTGCAGCTTTCACCTACCCACATTGCTGCACTCAATAAGCTGTCAGAGCCTACCCTCGACTTTCCAAGTCCCTATCTCACGTATGCGCCGACCGGCTCGCATGCTGGTGCCACGGTCAATGGCGTACCCTCTACTATCATATCTCCTACTCTGCTAAAGAATGAGAAGGAACGATATTAACTGCCGGGTGAAGAAAAGAGGCTGCTCTCTCTAACAACCGTTTTATGATCGTTCATCTGCGCCTTGCCCCAGTTTGCAAGCACTATCCTGTTTACCAGTTTATCAGGGGAGTGCTTGCAACTCGCTCGAATGCACGTTATAGGCTCTGTGTTAAGGAAAGTGACTCGTGCCTACTACTCTACTTTGCGGTTGGTGACAGCGTACGTAGCACTCGCCCAGATAAGGCAGCTATCGAAGCTCATCTGTAGCGCGAAAAAGTATCCGTCTCTCGTCTCCAAGCGCGATTGCTCTGATGAGCAAGCCATCCTGAATGGGGTCTCAACATTTTTCCCCGTCAAAATCCTCGCTAAGAAGAAGAATTGGAATGTCTGAGAGGTATTTCATAGATGAAGACGCACTCATGAGGTATCTTTTGACTCATGAGAGACGAGAGACAGAGGTTTTGAAGGGACCATAGCAAACGTTGCTGCGTATGACGTTGGTTGATGAGCCTACGCATCTCTTGAAATTCATTCATACTATCTTCTACTCGTACTGCCGCTTTCTTAAAGGAGATTTTGACGGGTAAAATGTTGAGACCCACATATCAAAGTATGGCATATCGTCAAAGAACTTCAGATGCCTTGCTGGACTATCTGAGTTGACATCCAGTAAAACAGATGGTGGGGTCTGCAGTTGAGTTGGGTTGTAAATAGAAACTCTTCTTGACGAAAAACAGACAGGTATTGTATAGTTGAGATAGAGCATTCAACGCGTCTTCCTTTCATTCATTCCTGAAGCATTGTTCTGCTTCGCCCTGTCCGCCTTAAGTTATTAGATATCCTACAGAGTTATAAGAAGAAACAAAGGAGAATCAGCGCATGACTATGGTCAAGACACCCGTCATTCATGGCGAGATCAATGGGTTCTGTGATCCCAGGTTTGAGCGCGTTGCGACAGAATTTGAGCGCAACTTCCGCGAACGTGGCGAGGTTGGGGCATCAATCAGTGTTACCTTCGAGGGAAAATCCGTGGTGGACTTGTGGGGAGGAATGGCTCGTCCCTCCTTGAATGAGCCTTGGACACAAGAAACTCTTTCCATCGTCTGGTCGTGTACCAAGGGTGCAACTGCTCTGTGTGCTCACATCCTTGCCTCGCGTGGCTTGCTCGACTTCGATGCTCCTATCGCGCATTATTGGCCGGAGTTTGCTCAGGCTGGCAAAGAGTCTATTCCCGTCAAAATGTTGCTGAACCATCAAGCGGGACTTGTGGCAATTCGTGAGACGTTACCGCAAGGGGCGTATTATGAGTGGGATGTGGTCGTGAATGCGTTGGCAAAACAGGAACCCTGGTGGAAACCCGGCACGATGCATGGATATCATATGCAGACATTTGGGTGGTTAGTCGGAGAGATTGTGCGCAGAGTTTCTGGCAAATCCTTGGGAACCTTCTTTCGTGAAGAAGTGGCACAGCCCCTGGGTCTGGACTTTTGGATTGGCCTGCCAGAAGCTCTAGAAAACCGAGTCGCTCCAATTCTCTCTGCTGATCCTCTTCGCCCCAATGAGCCTATCTCATCCATCTATGTGGCGATGGCCGACATGACATCTATGCAAGGGTTGTCGGTCTTCAATTCAGGTGGGTACATGCTCCCTGGACCAGATGGAGAGTTGGGATATAATTCGCACGCTGCTCACGCAGCGGAAATTGGTGCAGCTGGCGGTGTGACCAATGCACGAGGATTGGCTGGAATGTACGCACCTCTTGCCAATGGTGGGAGTCTCAATGGGGTTACTCTGGTGACGCGAGAAGATATTGCTCGGATGGCTGCCGTCTCTTCAGCGAGCGCACTTGACGCGACGTTGCTAGCCCCAACACGTTTTGGACTAGGATATGCGAAAACATGGGACAATCGACATGAACCTTCGTGTACAAAAGACGATAGCATTATTTTGTCTGAGTCGGCCTTTGGACATCCTGGTTCAGGCGGCTTTCTTGGTTTTGCAGACCCAGAAGCGAAGATGTCGTTTGGCTATACCTTGAACAAGATGGGAAATGGATTGGGACTGAACGAGAGGGGACAGAGTTTAGTGGATGCAACGTATCTCTCGCTCGGCTACGACTCCAATGTTTCTGGGTCTTGGCTCAAAACGTCGTGAGACCTTTATGCTCGCGATGTCCTCCATGTCGTATAGAATGAGAGCGTTTATCTCATCCGCGACGACGTGAAGCGGGATGTGAGGAGGAATTGGGGGGGGGGGCGGAAAAAAAAAAACAATGGGGTGTGT
>CAXUHG010000067.1:10926-29449 GCA_964250805.1 uncultured Ktedonobacteraceae bacterium
GCCGCACCGCTGGCCCCCCCCGCCCCCCCCCCCCCCCACCCCCCCCCCCCCCACATCCCGCTATCTCTACGTAGGAGCAGTTCTGCTTACTTCCTCACTAACTCAACCACCGGAATCGTGCGCGTAGTTTGCCTTTCGTACTCAGCAAATACGGGGACTGCTGCTGCCTGCTTCGCATAGATCTGAGCGCGTTCCTCTTCTCCTACAACAACACAGGTCGCAGGAAATTTCTCCGTTCCTATCTCAACGGTGACGTCTGGATGTGCGAGAATGTTGTAATACCAGTCGGGGTTGGTCGGCGCGCCAGCCTTGGTAGCGAAAATAAAAAGACGTTCATGCTCACGGTAGTATAGTAATGGGCTTGTCCGCTGCTGTCCACTTTTGGCTCCGGTCGTCTCGAGCAACAGCAGAGGTGCGCTCGCCATAGGGCCACTTACTTTCCCACCGTTAGCATGAAAGTCTTCAATGAGCTGACGATTCCACGCATTTTGGCGATTCCAATCAACGGAATCATTGCCATTCTGTGTCATTCCTTCTCTCCTTTTACAATTCAGTGAGTTTCATCATGAAACTTACAGGAAAAGTATATCATTGTGCGTTGCATAATGCAACCTTTTGTGCTAGCATAAAGAGAAAAGAGGCCGAAGTACACCTCTATGCATGTATGGAAGGAGAAGAGACAGTGCGCCGACAAAGTTTTGTTGAGATGAGATGTTCAATTGCACAAACGCTTGAAATTGTAGGAGAATGGTGGACATTGCTTATTGTACGCGACCTCTTCGCCGGAATTTCCCATTTTGATGCATTGCAGGAACACCTTGGGATTGCACGCAATATTCTCACGGTTCGTCTCCAAACACTCACGAAGTATGGCTTGATAGAGCGGCATCGCTATCAGGAAGGACCGGAGCGCTTTGAGTATCTCTTAACAGAGAAAGGGCGTGATTTGCAAACTGTCTTACTTGCCTTCACGCAATGGGGAGATCGATGGACAGCAGGTGAAGCAGGGCCGCCTGTCGTTTATCAGCATAGTGTATGCGGACATGAAGCTCATCCAGTGATGACTTGCACTCATTGTGGCCTTCCTATTGGGAATGGAGATATCAAGGCAGTATAAGAAGTAGGAGGCCACATCATGAATGACTGGCTCTTCCGCGCTTTTGATACTGGTAGCGAACCCCAAACGGTGGTAATTTCTCTTGAAAAAGACACCGTTTCCATGACAACGTGGGACGCACATCTCCTTTTCTTCGCTTAAATGATCTCCAGATGGGGAGTTAGTTCTTAGAAAAGAGGGTTCGCCACCAGTATCACTTTTGGTGATTCAAACTCATCGTTTAAGTCAACAAAGAGATACATATTGGCTCCTACAGCGATTTCATAGTATGTACCCACAACTCTACAATAATTGAAACACCGAATGTGTGCCAGACCCGTTTTATGGGTTCTTACGCAACTCTGCTGATCCAAAATGTGGTATAATAGATGCACAAGTTTTCCCTCAGTAAAGGACTTTTCCCCATTTGACACCCATAACCACCTTTTTTGACTTTCCTGAAATACTCATTGAGCAGGTTCAAATTGCCGATGAGATCACATTCACTGGACGTGTCACGTCCTCAACAGCGTGTTGTCCCGAATGTGGAACAGTTGCTACACATGTCCAGAGCCATTATCGGCGGACATTGCATGACCTTCCTTCTAGTGGGCATCCAGTTCATCTCATCCTTGATGTTCGTCGTTTCTTCTGCAAGAAAGGCACCTGCCGACGAAAGATTTTTACAGAACTCCCCAGGCTTTTCTCGCCACATGCTCAACGCACGAAGCGGCTACAGGAGGCACTTTATCAGCTTGGGCAAGCTGGTGGTGGACAGAGCGGAACACGCTTGGGAAGTGAACTGGGCATGAGTGGGAGTCGTGATACTCTCTTGCGGTTGCTTCGACAGCAAGAACCAGTTCAGCTAACAGAAGCACGAATCATTGGCTTGGATGATTGGGCATGGAAGCGTGGATTACGCTATGGAACCCTCATCTGTGATCTCGAACGTGGTCTTCCTCTTGACGTGCTTCCTGATCGCTCCATTGAGACAGTTGCAACTTGGTTGCAGGCTCATCCTTCTCTCACTCTGGTGAGCCGTGATCGTTCGACCGAATATGCTGCTGCTATTCGCAAAGGTGCTCCTCAAGCAACTCAGGTCGCCGACCGATGGCATCTTGCTAAAAATTTAGCGGAATGTGTAGAAACGCTTCTCGCACGCTTACGAACAGAGATCCGCCGAACTGGACACACGAGCGTTTCGTCAGAACGCATGGAAGAAGAACAAGTCTCTCCACAACCTGCGTCCTCCTCTCGGAATGAAGAACAAGCACGAGTGGCCCGAAGAGCACAGCATCTGGATCAATATGAGCAAGTCGTCATGCTACGCACACAAGGAGTAAGAAACGAGGAGATTGCGAAAAGAATGAAGCTGAGTTCACGAACCATTGGTCGCTGGCTGAATCAGGGTCATGCTCCTGAGTCGAAACCGCGTCGAAAACGTGCGAGCCGAAGCGATGCATACCAGACCTACATCCAGAAGCGATGGCACCAAGGATGCCGCAATGGAATCCAGTTGTATCAGGAACTGAAAGCGAAAGGCTTTCGAGGGTCAGAACGTGGGGTGTATCGCTACCTCACCACTCTTGGGCCATCTACTTCTGCTCGCGGGTCACGTGGCCCTGCTCCTTCTGCCGAGTCAATTACAGCATTGACCAAACCAATCTCCCTAGAACACTTTTCGGCTCGGCAGGCGACGTGGCTGTTTTTGCGAAAGCCGGGCGAACTGGATGAGAAGGAGCAAGAGAACCTCCGTCTCATTAGAACTGCAAGCCCACAAGCTGAAGCCGCGTACCAGTTGGTCACGGCTTTTATGCATATGCTCGAGAGCGAACAGGCGAACAGCTTGAGAACTGGCTTGAGTATAGACGCCAAGCTATAATTGGCTCATGAACCTTTTTGGTGAAGCATTTTCAGACGGAGCAAGGTGAAGCTTGCGCGACCATACATCAGCCTTTTGTGCATTTTCAGCATATTGATAGTTCCTTCGACGGGTCCTTGACTCCATTCGAGCGTCAACCCTGCTTTGACAGCATCGTAATCCCGTTCAATTCCGGCAACGAAGCTCTTCATCTCTTTGATGTCACAGGTGCGAGCTGCATGCATCCACATGTTGAGCCGATCCGCTTGTCGTTCGCGGACCATCTGCATGAACTCCTGAAGCAGCCGATGCAACGTCTTCGCATCGGAGGAGTGTTCCAAGAGACGTTCTCGATCTGCGCGTTCTTCTGGCTTCAACTCCTCATCCTGTTTCGTGAGAAGCCACTTGATGGCTCGTGGTGAGGAGGCACATGCTGCTCCCGACCCTTCACCGGCTTTGCGAGGTGGATGCACCATTCCAGGAAGCTCTTTGCGAAGACGTGCCACGAAATTGCGGACTGTGGTCTTCCCACCTCGATAGCCTTGTGTTTGTAATTCCTCGAACAGTCGGCGAGCATTTGTCTCTCCCTGCTTCCATCGGGTAGTGAGATAGTCAAAGTACGGATCAAGCATACTCTTGCATCGTAGGTCTGGTGCCATGTGGATGACGCCATCCATGCGGAGATAGCGGCGGACGGTGTTGCGTGCAAGGCCAAGTTGAGCAGCAATGGCATGAATGCTCGTGCCAGCCTCATGCAGTGCTTGTACACGGTCCATGACCTCCTGTTTGCGCTCTCGTGTCACTTGGGATCGCCGATCCCGTTCAGTTCCATCGGGTGTCGCTGGATCAGGGAGCGTCTGAACCGAGGGGAGTTCTCCCTCAGCGAGAGGTCGGTCTGGGACACGAAGACGCAAGCGCAGGAGAGCTGTTTCAACTGCATCACCCAGATTTTTGCACAGATGAAAGCGGTCTGCTACCTGCACCGCTTGAGGCGCACCCTGAGCTGCTCCATCCGCGTAAGCACCTCCTCGATCTCGGCTCACAATCTCCACTTCTGGATGAGCCGAAAGCCACTCTTTGACGCCTACGGCCTCGCGATCAGGAAGCAAATCGAGAATCGTATGGGTTTCCATATCCAGGATAATCGTCCCGTACCGCTTTCCTTTTTTCCAAGCGAAGTCGTCGATCCCAACGACGCGTACAGGTTCAGATGGCGGCGAAGCAAGCCGATGAAGGGAACGCAACAACGTCATTCGGGAGAGGTGAAATCCTATCTGTTCCCCTAGGCGAACTCCCCCATTGCCATTGAATGCAAGTCCAATCGCCTGTATCAGTTTCCGAAGACGAGTGGTCAGTCGAGAAGATGGCTCGATCAGCTCTGGAAGTCGTTCAGTGAAGACTTTGCGTGGGCAGGTGCCAACATGACAGAAGAATTTCCGAACGGAAAGCAGCAATTGGACAGGTTGTCCAGCGCAAGGAAGTTCCAGTGGTTTGCGACGGTAGTAGCTGTGGACGGCTTTCGACGGCGTTGAACAGAGCGGACACAGGGAACTGGGGCGAGTGGAGATGACCCGAACCTGTAATCCTTCCTGAGTTTGGCTCACTGCGATCATCTCCAATCCGCCGGGGAGTGGGAGCAATGGTGTCGTTGGCATGTGCTTGCAACTTCTCCTCATGTGTGATGAATGGAGTGTAGCAAGTTCTCCATATTTTACCAGCGGTTCACCAAAAAGGTTCATGAGTCAAAAGTCAGTTGGCGTTGACATGAGCAGGTTCAAGCCAGCCACTTGAGTGAATTTGAGCCGTTTGTCGCAAGTATTCGGCGGGATAGAGCAGATGTCTTCGCAGGGCTCACGTTACCTTGGAGTAATGGACCGTTGGAAGGCAATGTGAATCGCCTCAAGCTGATTAAGAGGAGTCTGTATGGCCGCGCGAAGTTTGATCTGCTCAGGCTTCGGGTGCTGCATCATCCGAAAACTTCTCAAGAAGTACAGAGCACGGAGATGGATACGAAGCGTCAACGCCGAAAGGGTCCTTCCAAGAAACTGAGGACAGGAGAAAATATCCTAAACCCTCAGTGTATCACTTTTCGATTCAGCAGAGCTGCGTAAGAACCGTTTTATGTGACAAACGACATTCATCTCCGTGGCCTCGTCCGTGAACTCACGCATAATCCTGAACAACAACAGAATAGCGAGTATGCACGCACCTTTCAACAAGAGGGGGCGCACGAGCATCTGACTCCCGAGACGCTCAGTGCCTGGGTGAAAGACCCGGTAGCACACGAACGGTACATGGAGGGTTTCCGCCGCTCAGGTACAGAAGCGATGCTCAATTACTATAAGCAGAACTATCCACATCCTCCCTATCAAGAATATTCATCGTCGGTCGTCAAGATACAAGCACCTGTTCTGCAAATTCATGGTCTGGAGGATCAACACCTTCTAGCTCCATCTCTTAATAACACCTGGGAATGGCTTGAGAATGACTGGACCCTGCTGACCATTCCCCACGCTGGACACTTCGTGCTGCATGACGCTGCCGATTTGGTCACTCGTGCCATATCGAGCTGGCTCAAATGCTAGCTAGGCAAAGGCCCACCTCACGAATGGCTCAACATTGATTCGAAGATATAAGAAAGGTGATGAACGCTGCCCAACGATCTGGGCGGCGTTTGGAAGACTATATGGAGTAGGGAGTTGAGTACTAATCATACGGAAAACAACGATAAAGCAAGTTGATTGTGGAACATTGGGATGAAATGCGGCGCGTGGTCGCATCGATCCATCATGGAACCGTCGCTGCAAGTTTGCGCATGCGCAAACTTGCAGCCTATCCATGTCAAAACCAAGTGGCAAGAGCACTCACCGAAATGGGAAAGCTGGAGCGGACAGCGTTCCTGTTGGAGTATTTTCGCGACGAGTCGCTCTGGCAGTGTATGCTGATCAGCTTGAATAAAGGGGATGCATTGCATGCACTCGCACGTCAACTCTCCTTTGGTCAGTTAGGAGATTTGCGAGATCGGGCATTTGAAGATCAAATGCATCGGATGAGTTGCTTGCATTTGATCAGGGCTGCTATTGCTGCATGGAACACTGTCTATCTCACAGAAGCAATTGCCCCCTTACGCACGCGAGGCGAAACTATCCCAGAAGCGACCGCTACACATATCGCACCCCTCGGCTGGGAGCACATTCGTCTGATCGGCGACTATCATTTTGCCCCGCAGTCCTAGTTTCTTTGGAAAATCTTCGTCCATTACGTCTGCAAGGGGAAGGAGAGAGTGCTTAAGATGACGGAAGAGACGCTATTTCGTTTCGAACGATGAAGACTGCATCTATGAAGGGAGAAAAGTAACAACAATGACGCGTTTCTCCCTTCATAGATGCAGGGAAATAGGTCATTTCGGGAGAAGTCTGTGGTGTACATACAAACTTTCAACGAGTGAATCTATCCACATATTCTGGCGAAAAAAGAAAACACTTTTTCACAAGGGACATGAACTTTCTTGGCTTGTGAAGCAGTATGAACAAAAAACACATCAGGGGAGAGAAATGCAATCGTCATCAGAATACGTGGATAGATTCCACTTTCAGAATGTTAGGATTACAGCCTACACAATCATGCAACTCGCCACCATCCACTCCTCACAGAGACATTAGTCGGGTGCAATGCCTGCCAGAGCGAGTTGCTCTACCCCTTTCATCATCACCAACATGACCGTGTCTGCCATCTCATTTGAAGAGAGTGTCGTTGACGTTTGCCAGCGTTGCATTGCTGCACCTAAAATAGTCCAACTCATCATATGAGCAATCGTTTCCAATGGAACCGACGGGCGGATTTTTCCCTGCTGATTCAGCCATTCGAGTAAGAATTTGACCATTCCCTCACGTGCAACCTGTTCAAATATCGTAGGTTCCAACGGTGGCACTATCTCCTCGGGGCGATGCAAAGAACGATCTCTGCTCTCACAACACTCGATCACGATCCGAATGAAAAGGTGCAGTGTGCTTCTATCCCATTGAGAGACCGGAGGAAGAGTCTCGCTCAGAGTCTGGTGTATCTTCTCACTGATGATCGCCTCCAGCAACGCATATTTATCGGGAAAATGAGCATAAAAGGTCGCTCGGTTGACATTTGCCCGGTCTGTCACATCCTGAATACTGATCCCCGGAAAGCCTTTCTCGTTCAGGACTTCAACGAACGCCTGCTTTAAGAGTTGCTGTGTTCGTTGAGCACGTCGGTCCCTGTTTTTGGGTGTGGTAGCCATACATATTGCTCCTCTCTGCTCGACTTCTGCCAATTTTACCGAGTCATCTTGTCTGATTCCCCAACACTTTCTTGAGCTTGTTCCCTATCCAACACATATGTAGAATTGCTTATTGATTGTTCTCTGCTTACAGATTACTATTATGAACGATGGCTGTTGAATACGCAACAGAAGAACAATAAGAACATGCTCGGATGGACGGGGTCACATTGTCCCCAACGTTCGGAAAGAATCTCCGAAGGGGCATAGCAAGGCCGCTCTACGGGAAGTCATTGTTGAAAGGATACATTTACATGAAAACACTTACATTTGCTGACTTAATCAGTCAGGATACCGAAAAAACTCCCTATGCGTTTTATGGAAAACTGCGTGAGCAGGGATCGCTCTCCTATATCGCCGATTTTGGCGGTATGGGAGGAGCCTGGATTGCAACGAACTATGACGATGCCCTCACCATTCTGAAAGATCCACGTTTTCTGAAAGATGCGCGTCTTCTCAAAGAGCGGCAGGACTATTTTCACTCAGAGCAGGGGTCCTTCCAGGGGGAGATATCCTGGAAAAATTCTCTGCTCTGGAGGCGAGATATGCTCCTGGTAGACCCTCCTGATCATGGTCGCCTACGTGGGTTGGTCTCCAACGTCTTCACGCCACGCATGATTGAGCAATGGCGTCCACGCATCCAGCAGATTGCGGATGAGCTGTTAGATGTTGTTCAAGAACAAAGGACGATAGATGTCATCGCCGATTTTGCCTATCCACTCCCCATCAACGTCATTTCAGACATATTAGGGATTCCCTTACAGGATCGAACGCTTTTTCGCAATTGGGTACAGGCCATCGCACGTCCTCCCGAGGGGCAAGAGCAAGAAGAGGCACAAACTGCCGCCGGTGAAGCGTTTATTGACTACCTCAAAGCGTTGCTGGCTGAGAAGCGTACCCATCCCGGCGATGATCTGACGAGTGGACTGGTGCAAGCGAAAGACAATGTGGATGCTTTGAGCGAAACCGAGCTCATTTCGACGATCTTGCTCCTCATTGTCGCTGGACATGAAACCACGCTCAATTTAATTGGGACTGGGACGCTAGCACTGTTACAACATCCTGACCAACTGCGTCTGTTGCAACAGGATGCTTCCTTGATTCCTTCTGCCATTGAGGAATTATTGCGCTACTCCTCTCCGGTCAGCATAACCTCACCTCGATGGGCGGGCGAGGATATCTCCTTGCACGGCAACGTGATTCGCAAGGGCGATCTGGTGTTTCTTTCCCTGATTGCGGTGAATACTGATCCACAGCAATTCTCTGATCCTGAAACACTGGATCTAACGCGCCAGGTGAAGAAACATTTGGCCTTTGGCAGGGGTATTCATGTCTGCTTGGGTGCGCCATTGGCACGTCTGGAAGGTCAGATTGCTTTCAGCACGTTATTGCGTCGTCTGCCTCACATACAACTGGCCTGTGAGCCAGAGCAACTCTTCTGGAATCCCTACTTCGCTTTACATGGTCCTATGAGTCTGCCGGTAACATTCTAGATCACATATCTCCATCTATCGCGAATACGTGCGATGGAGCTATCAACCAGGAGGTTTATACTATGAAAATAGTAATTTATGGTGCGGGTGTTTTGGGCAGTTATCTTGCTCATGTGCTAGTGCGTGGAGGCAATGATGTCACCGTGCTTGCTAGAGGAAAGCGCATTGAAGAACTGAAGGGAGATGGACTTGTCATTCGCCATTATCTACAGCGGAAAACGACAGTTGACAAGGTACATGTCATCAGTACACTGCGGCCAGATGATGTCTACGACCTTCTCTTCGTGGTGGTGCAGTATTCTGATATCCAGGCAATCCTCCCTGTTCTCGCAGAAAATCAGAGCCGCCATCTTGTTTTTGTAGGCAATAATGCAGATGCTCGCGTCATTGAACAGTATCTCAAGGAAAACAGTTCTGTGGAAAAACAGGTCGCATTCGGCTTTCAAGCCTCAGGAGGACGGCGAGAAAATGGTCGCATCATCTGCGTGCGTGGAGGCGGGCGTATGGATATTGGTGGGCTAGACGGCGATCTCTCCTGGCGGCCTCTACTCGAAAGAGCCTTTGAACAGGCCAACTATAGGCTGGTTTTTTCTGAGAGGATTGATGCATGGTTAAAAAGTCACATCGTCCCTGTTTTGGTACTCAGCTATGCGACGTATGCTGGTGAGGGTGCTTTACGCAAAGCTGTTGGAGACAAAAAGCTGCTAAACCACATCATCGGAGCATTGGACGAGGGATACAAGGTCTTAGAAACACTTGGATATACGATTACCCCTGCAAGTCAGGCGCAGTTTGTTCGTACAGGGCGGTTTATACTTCCCCTGCTCCTCAAGATATATGCACTCACACCACTGACCAAACTTGTAGACCCGATGTCGCAATTTGATGAGACGATAGCGTTAACGAATGCCTTCGATGATTTGAAGCAAAAAGCACACATTTTGACCCCGAATTGGGATGCGCTTGAAAGGTACGTTCCAGGTGTCTAAGCGGATGCTGTTCCTCACTGCCTAGTACATCACGAGCGTGCGGAGACTTCATCCCTCCCCGAAAAGAGTGACATCCTCTCGTCCCTTTCACAAGGATGAATGGATAGCAAGGTGTCCCCGAGCGAAAAGAGGAGAAAAATGCCGCTCCAAGTTCTCTGGCAACCGAATTTCATAGTGCTTCCAAGGACGAAAGGAATGACATCGTATCACAATCACGTTTTCTCTTTTTGTGGGCTTTCTCAAAGGGGTAGGAGTTGCTCTTGTTCCTAACCTTGTGATTGCATTTCTCACGAGTCAGTCCACCGACGATTGGGATGTATCAAACCCTTGCGGAATGCTTTGCATCAAATTGCTTGGCAAAGTACGCTGCAAGAAAAGTGGGCCCTGGCCTACTATGAGCGCAAACGCGCAGAAGGGAAGAGTCATAGCGTCGCTGTTCGTGCTTTGTCGAATATTTGGGCACGCGTTCTTTTCGCCATGCTCAAGTCTCACAAGCCCTATGATCCGACGACCTTTGAGCAGGCCCAGCGACTTCATGCCCCCAAAGCGGCTTAGGAGCGCTTTTTCTTGAGAGGCAAAAACGCCTGTTTTTTTGCCTTCAACTGAGCATGTCTTCTTCTGACCATGCAAGCAGCGTGGTGTCAAGGAAAACTCTTATGAAATCTTAAAAGGATGAGTTAATACGTAGGAAGCTGAATCAGTTTGTTTGGCTTTACGTAGGACGAAGACGACTGGTATTGTCCAGATCGATGCTTGCGGTGGATTTCTGGATCATAGAGTTCCATGTCTGGCTGTTTCGTGCCAGGAATCCATTTGCTCATTGTTTCCTGGTCCTTTTTCAGCAGAACGTAGGCAACAGAGATCATTTGTCCTGCAATGCGACCAATTACTTTTCCACGAGCTGTATATTTACGCGTGCGTTCATCGTAACTGCATTTAATTGGAACTAGGCGTTCATAAATCCTTGCCCACTCGCAGTCCATTTTGATCGCTGTCCAGACAATCAAATACATCATTTGCTTCATTTGGCGTGTTCCTCGTGGGGAGAGGCGTGCGCTATCCAAGGTATGCCCAGATTGCGCGACTGCGGGTGCCCAGCCAAAGTAGGCTTTGAGCTGAGAGGGACGTTCAAAATTCGCAATGTTGCCGATCATGGCAATCATGGTAGCTGCAGGAATCGCCCCGATGCCCGGTATGGACATGAGAATTTGCCCTTCACGAGAGTTCTTGACGATCTGCGTCATCTCTGTTTCCAGTTTTTCAAGATGCTTGCGAATGAGTTCAAGTTCCTCGATCAACTGCTCCTGCTCGAAGGTGAGACCTCGCAACCGCCCTGGGTCTTTTGTTCCGATGCTGTGTGTTGCCAGTTGCTGCAATTCAACCAGCTTCACATCGGAGGGATGATGACCGATCCGAGCCGCTTGTAAAGCACTCACACTCGCTGCCATCAGTGCTGCAGGAGTAGGAAACTGTTTGCGCAGTGCAAGGGCAGAAGGCAAATTCGGGTCTTTCACGACGTGTGTTAATTCAGGAAAGAGTTCGTCACAGATGGCCGTCAACTTGTTTTTGCGTTGTGTGCTTTCCGCAATCAACTCATACCGATGTCGAACCATTCCTTTGAGCTGAGCTGCCGCCTCAGTTGGCGGAGCTAGACGACGTATTGCTTGCAGCTTGTCAGCTACCTGAGCACCTAGCTCAAGTTGGCTGTACAAGTGGTTCGCTAGGCCAAGGGCGTCGCGTTTGTCAGTTTTGAGCATCCCCGCTTGCCGCTTCTGGACATGCAGCACAAAAACGCTAATATCCATCTCTTGTAAATACTGGAGCAAGGCACGATGATAGTGACCAGTCACTTCCATGACGACGTAGACCTGGGTGAGTGGAACATAGGAAGTCATGCGATCTACCAGCGACCGGAAGCCTTCTCGTGAGTTCTCAAAGGACAAGGCCGGACAGCTTTCAAATCGTTGATGTCGAGTCAGCAAGGTTGGAGAGAGAAACCCGGCGACATGGGTCCCCTTTCCGACATCCACTCCTACATACAAAGATTCATTTCTCAGCATCGGAATGACGTGAAGACCGGGATGCACTTTTTCTTTGGTTACCATCAGCCAACCTCCTTGGTGGCACTTTTCTCATAGCTGTTCATCATCATTTTCTAGTCTACAGCACGCCTCACTGCCGTCAAGGGCAAGGGCTACGCCGCCACTCCGCTTCGCTCCGTGGCCCCTTGACAGCAGCTTCTGCGATGCTGTTAGAGACTTGTATGATGATGAAGCCGAAAAAAAGGTGGGTGGAGAAGCGAGGCTCCGTGGGCATGCCTCTGCCAACTTCAGACCAGAAGTTCGGCTTCAAACTCTTATCAGGAGTACGAACATGCCCCCCAGTTTTCCTTCAAGAGTCGAGCTCCAAAGCGAAGCAAGGGTTCTGCGGTGCCTGCTCCGGCGGCTAGCTACACCACCGTGCCTCTCCATCAACAACAATACACTGCTTTTTGTGAAAATTCAAGATTTCGTCTGAAGCGAAGCGGCTTGACACTACACTGCGGCATGGTACACTACTTCATGCTCGCTTGAAGGATTCTCCCATTCTCCTTGTTGCATTGCTTTCTCTCAATTTCTCACTGATGGGTTTTTAGGTCTTGACATAGAAAGTCTTTCTTGTCTTGAGAAGAGCATAACAGAATAGAGAACACGTTGTTAAGATAGCAGAAGAAGTACTACTCCTCGTTTCATGAGGACAAGAACTTTCCCTATTGGTCAAAATTATCTAGGCGGTGCCGTAGGGGGAGTCCTCTGGAAAACACTCCACGTGTATACCTGTTAAGGTCGTGCAAGAAGGAATGCAGAGCGAACTATTTCTCAGAGGACCTTCCAGACTCGGACGACTCGGTCATCGCCTGCTGAAGCGATACGGGTGCCATCAGGAGACCAGGCAACCGTCCGTACTCTGTCAGTATGCTCTCGGTAGGTGAAGAGCCTTTTGCCACTTGTTGGACTCCACACTTGAACTATGTTGTCTGTCTCGACTGACGCAATCCGTTTTCCATCAGGAGACCAGACAACCACTTGAATATCAGCTCTGCTATCGTGCCCCAAATAAGCCCAGCTTTTCTGACCAGTGACGGCATCCCAGAGTTGAATACCCCCGTTGGTGGCAAAGAGGACATCAGGGCAACTTCCCCCTGAAGCGATGCGGGTGCCGTCAGGAGACCACGTAACTGCATTGACATAGTTGAAGTCCTTGCCAAGCGCATCTGGAATTTGATATATCCAAACCTTCTGACCATCCTGTGCCTTCCAGACCTGGACAGAGCGTGCCCAGCCACCTGAGACGATGCGCGTGCTGTCAGGAGACCAAGCAAAAGACGATAGAAATGGATGACCTTTATAGTTCAAGAAGAGGTGACCACTAGTCGCATCTCGTATCTCAACGGTGGTGCCTGTATCAGCAGTTCCATAGGTACCAATTTGTTTTCCATTAGGAGACCACGCAATGTTTGCACCAACCGTATTCTCTGAAACATCGTGATGCGTCCAAATCTGCTGACCAGTGCTTGCATTCCAGACCTGAATGGTGAAGTTATTGCCCGCCGATGCAAGACGGGTGTTATCTGGGGACCAAGCCACATCTGTGGCGTCAGGATGGCTCCGGTACGTCAAGAGATGCTGAGCATCCTTTGCATTCCAAACCTGGATCGTCGAATCCCATCCAGCAGAAGCGATGCGGGTGCTGTCAGGAGACCACGCAACTGAACTCACTCCAGACGGATGTCCAGCATAGGTGTACAGAGTGGGGGAAGGAGGGGAAGACTGGAAGAAAGGACTCCACAAGGGTTCACTGATCGTTCCTCCTATCACCAATGCCCCTCCCACAAGTCCCCAGCGGAGCAGTTCCCGTCGTAAAGACAGCGGAGATTGCTCTGGATTATTGTTCGGATATCTACTTGCCATCAAATTTCCTCTCTGAAAAATTTCTTGCTTCTTGTGTTGTAACGTTGACTCAAAAGAGGCGAGCTATGGGAGCGATACAAGCGATCCATTGTAACTTGCATCATCCGTAGTATGCACCACTGCTTCTTGTGCAGCAGTCATATTTTTACAAACTTGTGACACTCTCGACGCATGAAATGCATCAGAAACAGTAGGAACGGCAGCAAAGGGAGTGGAAAAGACTGTTTCCCAGTCCCTTCTATCGTTATGTGTCACGAGTATCGTTGTCTTCGTTCATACTTAACCCACCTTTCTGCAGACAGCATTTGTAGAGCGTTCAGAGCATCTCTCTGCAGTTTTACGAGCGTAGTAGAATATAACTAGCTGCACGCTTAGATGTGTACTTGCCATACTCGTAGAAAGGCGTCCTGCTCCACGGGTTGCAAAGACGAAGCATGTGAGCAATGTCATAGCTAGCAGTGTCACCATTGGTACTTGAGAAACATTGGGTCGTCGCATAAGCGGATCGTCTTTGTCCAAACGTACCTCTCTTCCGTGCCTCTCCGGGATGTCCCTTATTACAACTGCTCTTCTCCTCGGAAAACATTGCTTGAAACTCGAAAATTTTATCAGGCTCATATCTCTCTAACAAGAAGGGGAAATAGCAACTACACATAATATAGAGTATAGGCAAGCTATGGGAAAAAAACTGTGAAGCAATTCACACTTTCCTATCGTTGTAGGAGCTGACCCACAACATGCGCTACAAGTCATTCTTTAAGGGGTCATCATGGGATGATTATATCAAAATCGGAGAAACATAGGTTAAGAAGATAACGAACTGATGAGAGAGAAAATTTTGCTTTTCTCTCCTTCCTTGCCTCGTATTTTCTATGCGATTCATGCGTATAGGGTAATACGTCAGTGTTTCCGCTGGTTTTCTTGAATACTATCTCAGGAGTGGATTGGCTTCTGAAGCCAACTGATTGCTTAACGTATGTTTCTCCCGTTTTGATATAGTCACCCCATCTTGTGGCAGAAAATAGGTTAAGAGGAACCAGTTCGAAAATTGAGTCAGATCATCGCCTATCTCCGAACCTTGACGGACAGACAGGATTTAAACAACTAAAAATTAGAAATCCTGGAATGTACCCGCAAAAAAGAGATGAAAGTGGACGAGTTTGTCGAGATTACTATGTCATCTCGCAAGACTGGCAAACAGCGACGCATTGAAGAAGCGCTGCATATGCTGGTCGACTCCGACACACTCATTGTCATTGAGCTTTCGCGTCTGGATCGCAGCCCGGATGAAGTCACTGCTCTTGTGAATGAGCTGGTTGCTCGCAACATCCGCGTGATCATTCTCAAACAAAACCTGGATATTTTTCAGCACGATATGATCTCCAAAATCTTTATCACTCTCTTTTCACTTTTTGCAGAATTGGAACATGATCTCATTCGTCTGCGAACCAAAGAAGCCTCGCTGCGAAAAAACAACAGGGCGTTCTGTTGGGAAAACCAAAAGACACCATTCAGAAAAGCGAGTTTGACGCCGATCTGGAGCGGATCAAGGAGCTTCTCAAGTTGGGACTCTCGGTACGCAAAATCGCCACGCTTCTTGGCTACCACAACCATCTTGCACTCAACACCTACATCAACAGACGTAAGCTCCACGAACAAAGCTAATAGAAAATCCTCTTCAGATTATCTTCCACGTACAGTATCAATTGCTTCGGCGTATAAATTATTTAAACTCTTTTTTCTATCACCTCTAACCCATACGTTCATAGCTGCGTCTAGGCATGCAATTGCACTTGAAACAATTGCTGTAGCTTTGATATCGGGTATTGAGCTAGTGTAACCCATTCGTTCTTGGATAATTGGCACAAGCACCCGTTGCCATTCAGCATGCTTTTGTGCATGTCTTGCGTGAAGAGATGGCGTTTCAAGTACGAGTTTCGCTATTGCGAAAGCTCGTTCATCAGAATACTTTGAGGAAGGCAGTGATGTAGCTGCACGCTCAAGAGCAATCCAAGGGTTCTCCTCTATGGGTCGAGCGGCAAGAGCCTCAGCCAGTATTCGCCCTTGGTTTTCTATATCACCAAGTACTATATCTTCTTTAGTGCCAAAATACCTAAAGAATGATCGCTTTGAGATTCCAGCGGCTGTCGCTATCTGTTCAATAGTCGTGTTATCAAAACCATCTTCCAGGAACATGTCTAACGCCACGTCAATAACTTGAGCGTGTATTATTGCGCGAGTCTTACTCCATAAATTCTCAACCGGTTCTGTTTTGTTCATAGTAGCATTATACACTAAGGTGCATACTTGACATAAGGTGCCAACAGGTCATATGGTGTCAATATAATTTATGATTGGAGAACAAATGACCGATTACATCACGACAAAAATAAATACTGGCATAATCAGAGGACTAAGAGCCAACGATGTTGATACATATCTCGGCGTCCCATATGCGGCACCTCCTGTTGGGAGATTACGATATGCCGCACCAGAACCAGCGTCAGCATGGTCTGGTATACGCGATGCCCTCGAGCCAGGACCGTCCGCTCCCCAAGATGGCGCGAAAAGATTCTTTGGACTCGATATGATTGCCGTTACAGGTTCAGAGTGGCGGAGAGGCGATGACTACTTAACACTAAATATATGGACTCCATCATCTGCCAAAAATCTTCCTGTGATGGTATACATTCACGGTGGTGGCCTCGTTCTTGGTACGAAAGATGCTACTGTATACGACGGAAGAAACTTTGCACGAGATGGTGTCATTTCCGTCAATATCAACTATAGACTTGGTATAGATGGCTTCCTTGCTATTCCAGGAGTGCCAACAAATTTAGGACTTCGCGATATGCTGGCTGGGCTTGCATGGGTTAAAGAGAACATTACAGCGTTTGGTGGAGACCCTAATAATGTCACAGTCTTCGGAGAATCTGGTGGCGGTATTGCTGTTGCGTGTCTCCTATCGAGTCCTCTATCTAAAGGCTTGTTCTCAAAAGCTATTATACAGAGTGGTCATGGATCAGCTGTATACCCACTTGAGATTGCTCATAGAGTAACGAAAAAAGTAGCAGAGATTCTCAACATACCTGCTGACATTGACGGATTCCGATCCGTCGACGTTGAGAAAACCGTTGCTGCATTTAGACGTGTAGCACGACTTGGCACTGTAAACCTAAAAGACGAAAACGGTTTTGACCCATCATTTGGGCTTGGGGTTATCAATCCAATAATTGGAGATGATGTTCTACCCAGGCACCCGCTCCTTGCACTGCGCGAAGGTGCAGCAAAAGAGGTGCCGTTGATAATTGGCACGACGAAGAATGAAGCCAACTCCTGGTTTGCGCCAAACAGATTGATATTACTACCAACAATTCTCATTCGCCCGATTCTTCGACGTATGGTTTCTCATTCCGGCGAACTTATACAAGCGTATACAAAGGAGAGACGATCACGAGGCGGTGAAACTTTCACCCGTATCCTTACCGATCTCTCGTTCCGCTGGCCTGCACGTCAATACGCGGAAGCGCATCAGGGACAGACTTACGTTTATGATTTTGACTGGCATTCGCCAGCTAGCGGTGGTCGACTAGGTGCGGCCCACGGAATGGACATTGCGTTTGTGTTTGATAACCTCAAAACAGTAACCGGTTTGCACGGCATTGCTGGGAATAATCCACCACAAAAACTCGCTGACGATATGCATCGCGTATGGCGAGAGTTTGCAAGTACAGGGTCGACGCATTGGCCTACATTTAAAGCTAACGAACGAAACGTCTACCTTTTTGGAAGTAATATCACGACCAAGGAAATGCCTCTTCCTGCTGCAGCTTTTTATCCAGATCCTAAGTAGCGCATTTCATCACTGCCAATGAACACAGCCCAAAACAGTATCAGGAAGCCACATTTGACCTCTCGTTTGCGAGCAAAAAGTGGCAACGGACGGCCCTAGTGAAACGTAAAGGGAAAAACGGTTCATTCGTCATCATCTAGAAACCTGTCTTTTTTCTTACCTAGCTGATGAACTCAAATCGGATGACATCAGTGTGACTGGTTCGGAACAGTTTGCTGATTACCGGCACCAAATGCTTTCCTGAGAAGAATGTGAATCCAAAGTAGTTCAGTATTGTCAGCGGCTTAACCTTCCCATGACTGCTGAGGGTTTTGTCGAACACCTACGCTGTAAATTACATTTTTAGATGGGCCAAAATCACACAATTAGGTGGGTCAAGTAATCTTGCTCTTTTCTATCTTCACACTTGTACGAAGGTTGTTTCATGCTGCCTGCTTGTATATCCATATAATTGTGTGATTTTGGCCCATCTAAAAAAGTGATTTACACGTAAAGGGAGTCCATGGCTGCGCAAACTCTTGGTGGAGGCGGCCCATGCGGCGGCCACACCAAGAACACGTATCTCTCGGCTCAGTACCATCGCAGCACGGCGAGGAGCGAAAACGGTCATGATCGCGGTGGGTCACATTCTCTTGACCATTATCTATCACATGCTTTCTGAACACCAGCCATATACAGATTTGGGCTGAAACTACTTTGATGAACAGGATCGACGAATCATCCAGAAGCGACTGGTACGACGGTTGGAGAAACTTGGCTATCAGGTTTCGGTCTCCGCCGCCTAACTGCTACCACAAACCAGTATTTTTCAGGAGAGTATCAACTTTGTGTCAGAACCTGTAACGTTCATCTGGGAAAATATACGAGTCGGTGTCCACGCGACTGTATTCATGAGCATTTTATTCTTTCATAGGGAAGTTGCTAAAAGGAACTCACCGCCGACAGCTTCGGCCAACTCCGGCCCGAAGAGGG
>CAXUHG010000068.1:0-27131 GCA_964250805.1 uncultured Ktedonobacteraceae bacterium
ATTATAGGCCAAATGAAACTGTTCTGTCAAGCATGGTACATAATGATATTCTTTGGGCGAGGATGAAAAGTGGAAGTCCTTATTCGGAATATCGTGGATGTTTTTTTGATGGTGATGCCATAAGAGCTAATGAGTGCTATAATATTGCTCTGTCAGGGCGTGATTATCATGCGTTAGAATGGGATGCTGATCTTTAGAAAGGTCTATATAGTGCAACAATTTGCTCTTGCTTCGGTGTATCCAAGAAGTATTGCATGGTTGGTGCGATTAGATGAGTGGGATAGATTTGAAGAGATTGTTCATTATAACTGTGCAATGGTAGGCGGCTACTACAATGTAATTATTCCTTTGACAGAGCAAGATGACATTTCTGAGGAGTATCAACGTTTTTTAGTAGATTATGATCCTGATCTTGTTGTACTTGCGCCTGAGATGGCAACGGCTCAATTAGATATATTTTTGACTCGTATCCATCCCTTTGGTGTCATTCCTTGGGAAGCAGTATCACAAATAGCTACTCTTGATCCTTGGACAGAAGGAACAGGACTAAACGCTTCACTAGGGTTTATAGAGAAAAAGCCTTCGGTTAGCACTTATATATCAATACAAGATGATACAAAACCAGATACTAGTCGGTTAAGTCTAGTGGCGTGTGGTGATGTATCTGTATATGGTTCTGAACATAAAGAAAACTTTTTGCAAGGGCTATTTAAAGGTGATAAGGAACCTGCTAAACATAGACGCTTCGATTCTATGCCTAATCGTTACGAATTAGTAAATATTATTTCCGAAGAATATGTATTTCCTTTATCCAATACAGTTAAGAATTTTGATACTTGTGTTAGAATGCAACATCTTCCAAATGTATATCAATCACTTATTGGTTTGACTACTTCATACAATAGTATGCGTTACACGCATACTTCTCGTAGAAATCAGCCGAGTATTGTAATCCAGGTATCAGAAAAATTTGGTATAAGAGAAGCTACATCATTCTGGAATTTACGTGCAGGTGGAACGTATGTGATTTGGGTATCCTTTGCAGACCTGGAAAGCAATTTATATGAGATTGCTGAATGGCTTACCTCCAACCATATGAATATGCTTCTGTTAAGAAACTCCGGCACTAATATCGTTTTCTCCACAATTAAGGGAGAACTTGATAGACTTCAACAAATCGTCAAGATTGTTCAAGAGAAAAGACATGTACAGTTTCCTCCCTGTGAAAGTATGCCTTACGAAAGCACTATATTTTATAGTGATAACAAACTTCCTATTATGGAAGAGCAGACTATAATGGTGGAGAGCAACTCTTTTTTTACATTCGTTCCTAAGTTGCCTGAAAAAGATACTATGGGCGTAAGTACAATTATTTTAAAGTGGAGCAATCTCATGCTTCCTAAAATATCTCGTCAGTTTATAAAAGGCAATGTTTCCTCCAAGACCGTGAGTAGGCTTATGGGAGTAAATGATATTTTGCTACCTCAATTTCGAGTTACCAAAGAGCGTTACTTGGCAATACAAAATATGTTGAGCAAGCCCATAGAATTTAAGAAGCCAACAACTGATCAAATCATTCAATCTCTATTTGTTACTAGTGATTTTTCAAAAGTCGAGCGAAGCAGTGCCGCAAGATATCATACGAATTTTATCAATCGCTGCGGTGATCTTGCACAAGCTACTCATTATCTTGCAACTTCCCCCTATCGTGAACTTCTTGAGATACTGTCGGATAACAGTAACAAGAGCAAACTGGGCTGGATTTTAGAAAATCCTTCTGAAAGACGCGCTGTACATCATTTGCATCTTCGAGAGATACTTCGGAATACTACTCCATCTGAAACAAAGAAATACTTTAATACTGTATCCGACGAATTACCTACCGAAGCATTCGACCTCTTAGAAAAAGGGCTACTGGAACGAGGATTTCTGTTGTCATGTGCCTCTTGTTCTTATAAATCATGGTATCCTACAGAGCGTGTTGGACAAACCTTTGAGTGTGCGCGTTGCTTTCAAAACCAAGTTTATAACTCGAATCCTCTGTGGTTGTATAAGTTACCGGAGGTGATATTTCAAGGATTTAAGGATAACATGCATGTTCCTCTTTTAGCTTTGAATTATCTGAGGCAGAGAAGCCAGCATTCTTTCGAGTGGGTACCCGACTCAGATGTTTACAGACAAGCAGGAGACGACAAATCTCACAGAAACTTAGATATACTATGTATCGTCGATGGTAAATTTTACGTAGGTGAAGCAAAAAGCAATGACGAGATTGAAACGAAACAGTTTTCATTCTATGAAGAGGTATGCCAAAGAGTCGCTATAGATGGAATTGTGTTCGCAACATCTCAACGTCAATGGAATAAAGGGACTCAACAACGTATTGATAGCTTGAAGACTTGGTATAAAGGTGAAGTGCTTGTGTTGACGGAAAAAGAATTATATCCGAACACAAATTCCATCAACCAATAGTCCACACATATTGCTATCATACCCATTATTTGCTACACTTTCTTACGCTGTACAGCTATTTTATTGAAGGGCTTTTCTATCTCTATGTTTTCTATTGCAACTAAGGGGCCTGCTCATGTATCAAGGGCACCAGCGGAGGCGAGTGAAACGCGTTCCGCATGGCGTTCGCATGTCCTATCTCTTTTGCCCTTACTAATTTGTTTATGTATTGCTCTGCTTATTCGCATATATTTAATTATTCATACTCATGGAGCTATTGCTGGTGATGAGTCGGTGACGGGCATTCAGGCTGAGCATATACTGCGTGGCGAACGACCTGTGTACTACTATGGACAGCCATATATGGGGAGCCTCGAAGCCTATATCCTTGCGCTCATGTTCGCTATCGCCGGTCCCTCCGTCTTCACGCTACGCCTTGCGACCTCACTTGTTTCGCTTGGACTGGTTGTTCTCACATGGGTGTTCGCGGCGACATTGGCGGACGAGGCAAAGCTATCTCCTCGCGCCAAACGCTGCTTTATGTATATCGCAACACTCTGTGCCGCGTTGCCGCCTCTCTATGATGCTGTGCTGGAGCTACGTTCTCTTGGCGGCTATATCGAGGCAATGGTTATCATGCTCTGGCTGCTCTACAGTGCGTTTCGCTTGACACAGCGTTGGCGTAGTGGTAGTGCTTCGATGCTCGAACTCTCTCTCCGCTGGCTTGGTATCGGCTTTTTGTTCGGACTTGGTATGTGGACTGATCCCTTGATCACATACGCGGTTGTTGCGATTGCGCTTTGGCTTGGCTGGTTTATCATTTCGAGACTGATAAAAACTTTTCAAAGTAGTGAGGTCTCTGCACGTCTTACTTCTGTTTGTGAGCTATTGCTACTGTTCGTTATGCTTCCAGGGGCTATCGTGGGTGCCGCACCTGCGCTTTACTGGGGATACTATAACAAGTGGAGCAATGTCGCCTACATTTTCCATAATGGAGGCGGGGCATTTAACAGACAGCGTATCGAGACGATTAACCAGGTGCAGTCGCTTTACACACGTTGTATTGCGCCGCGTGTGATTGGAGGCGCATTGCCAACCGAACCATATGTGACGCAAAATCATCCTCAGATATTGACAGCTAGCTTCGTTATCAACGTCGTCTGCTTGGCAATCACCGTGAGTGCTGTCGCGCTCTCACTCTTCTGGTCGCGTCCATTGCTGGCGCGACTACGAAAACTTACGCTGTTACCACTCATCTTTCTTGCTTGTACCTCAGTCGTGTATTGCCTATCTTCTATTGCGGTTGCCAGTGTGTACGCTGGTTGTGGTCCGTGGGACCTCACTGGACGCTATGTTGTGCCTCTCGTTGTCGGGCTGCCGTTTATTCTCGCTGCTGTAGTGACGGTGTTGTGGTTTCCTAGAGATGAGGCGAATGGACAGGTAGAGAGTAATTCTACGAGTGTCGAAACGGGGCAAGGGGAACGTTCTAGCTTTCGCTCAGGCAAGATGCAAGAAGGCTTGCAGGTGCCCTTGCTAGTAGCCATACTCCTCGTATATTTCAGCACCACGGGCTATGCATATCTGAAATCGAGTTCGCACAATACATTTCAGACATCGGGTTGTATAGCAGCTCCGGCTGATGCGACATCTATCATTCACTATATGGAGCAGCAACATATTCGCTATGCGGTAGGGACAGGGTGGGTTGGCGACCCGTTGACGTTCAAAACTGATGGGAAAATTTTGGTGACACAGGATAGGTATCGTGTGCAGAGTCTGAGCGATACAGTGCTGCATAGTGATCGTTATAGTCTACTTTTTCTTGTAGACTCCGCTGGACCTGAACCACTTATCCTGCAAAAAATGGATGCTAGGCACATCACGTATCGTACTCAGCGTTTCGAGACCATACCAGGAAAAGATTTGATTGTTATCACCCCTCTAAGCCAGACAGTCTCGCCTCTCGACCCGTATTTTAAAGATGCGTTCCAGCAAATCCACGATGGTTGTTAAACACGCAAATAGCACAACGGAATCCTCTGCGTTGTGCTATACTATTAGGTATGTTAGGAGCGAAGCCCGCCGCAATTGGCGGGCTTTTCTGTGGTATGCTACATGCAGATAGAGGTGGTGATGAAGTGTCTGTCAGGGAGGATTTTCGAGAGAAGCAGTGTTGCTTCAAGTGCATTGGTGCATTAGGGGTCGAAGAGCGGCCCATATCAAGGAGGGTTTTCGAGTTATGGCTATCGAGGTCATGAGTCCGTATGCAGTGGCGGTGGAGCAGTTCGACGAAGCTGCCGACCGTCTTGGTCTTTCACAGGCGATGCGAGCTATTTTACGTAAGCCAAAACGTGAGTTAATTGTCAATTTTCCTGTACGCATGGACAACGGCGATGTTGAGATGTTCACGGGCTACAGGGTGCAGCATAATATCAATCGTGGTCCTGCTAAAGGTGGTATTCGTTTTAGTCCAGAGGTTTCGCTCGATGAGGTACGTGCTCTCGCCATGTGGATGACGTGGAAATGCGCCGTTGTTGGTATTCCCTTCGGTGGTGCGAAGGGTGGCGTCATCTGTGATCCTCATATCATGTCGCGTGCCGAGCTTGAGCGTATGTCGCGCCGTTATGCTACCGAAATTTCCATTCTCATTGGTCCCAATAGCGATATTCCCGCGCCCGATATGAACACCAATCCACAGGTTATGGCGTGGATGATGGATACCTTTTCCATGCATCAAGGCTATTCGGTGCCTGCCGTAATCACTGGTAAGCCGCTTGCTATTGGTGGTAGTGAAGGTCGCTTAGAGGCTACGGCGCGTGGTGTACAGGTTGTGACACGCGAGGCATTAGCCGCTTACGGTATGCGTCCCGACAAATGCGCCGTTGTTGTGCAGGGCTTCGGTAACGTTGGTAGCATTAGTGCGCGTCTTCTGAGTGAGCTAGGCTGCAAAGTGGTTGCATTGAGCGATATCAAGGGCGGTGTCTACAATCCCGCTGGTATCGACGTTCACCAAGCATTGCGCTACTCAAAGGAACATGGCAATCTGGCTGGTCTGCCTAATACCGAGCCTGTGACAAACGCGGAACTGCTCGAACTTCCTTGTGAAGTGCTGGTACCTGCCGCGCTAGAAAATCAGTTGACGGAGCGTAACGCCGCACGTATCCAGGCGCGTATGATTGTTGAGGCGGCGAACGGCCCAACTACGCCAGAAGCTGATCGCATCTTTAATGATCGCGGCATAATAGTTGTCCCGGATATCCTGGCGAATGCTGGCGGTGTCACGGTCAGCTACTTCGAGTGGGTACAGGACTTGCAACGCTTCTTCTGGGCCGAAAACGAAATCAACAACCGACTCGAAACGATTATGATGCGCTCGTTCCACGCCGTTCACCAGAAGGCCGAAGAGCAACAGACAAATCTTCGCATGGGTGCGTACCTGCTTGCGGTCGCCCGTGTTGCCGAGGCCACCGAGATTCGCGGCGTCTATCCGTGAGGATATAGGCATCTATAATGTGGTAGGGACCGATGTATCACGTCCTTGTCGGCGGTTGATTGCCACTAGGATGTGATACATCGGTCCCTACCCTCTTTTACGCAACTTATATCACACATTTGTTTGCGCCTCATATACATGAAGGTTTTGCTAATGGCAACAAGACGATCTGAATTTTTAGCAGGTATTCGAGGTGAAGCACCAATACTGCCGGGAGTCTTTCCCTTTGGTATGATATATGGCGTCTTAGCTCTAAGTGCCCATATACCCGCGATTACAGCACAGGCGATGTCGAGTGTAGTGTTTGCGGGTTCGTCACAATTCATCATCGCGCAACTTGTTGCGGCAGGTACACCACCTCTCGTCATCATCGTTACAGCATTTATCGTGAACATCCGGCATATGTTGTACAGTGCCTCGCTTGCGCCTTTTGTCAAACGCTTGCCCGCACGCTGGAAGTGGTTACTGGCGTATTTGCTGACGGATGAGGCTTATGCGGTCACGATTTCGCATTATCGGCAGAGCGAGGATGAAACGCACAATGAAGCATACAAACATTGGTATTTCTTTGGCGCGGGTCTGGCACTCTGGACGACGTGGCAAATCAGTACCGCGATTGGCATATTTCTCGGCACACAGGTACCCGCAAGCTGGTCGCTTGACTTCACCTCAACGTTGACATTCATCGCGCTTGTTGTACCATCCCTCAAAGATCGAGCAAGCACAGCGGCGGCTTTGACAGCGGGATTTGTCGCGGTGTTTGCGTATGCCTTGCCATTCAAGCTAGGGCTAGGGGTCGCAACAATCATAGGTATCCTCGTCGGTTTATGCGTAGAAACGATACGGAGACGCTCAAACACAAGCCTGTTACGGAGTAATATATGACGCTCTGGCTTACTCTTCTCATTATTGGATTGCTCACCTATGCCATTCGCCTCTCGTTCATCCTCTTTTTCAGCAGGATAGACGTGCCTCAACTCCTACAGAGAGCATTGCGTTTTGTGCCGATGGCGGTGCTGTCTGCCATCATTCTCCCGGCCTTGCTCTTGCCACACGGAACACTTGCACTTTCCTATAGTAATGCACGTCTGATTGCTGGTATTGTTGCTGTGATTGTAGCGTGGCGCACGAAGAATGTTTTTATGACGCTGATTGTGGGCATGGGAACGTTGTACCTTGTGCAGGTTCTTGTAAAGACTATGTAGGAGCCGATCTTCATGCCTTACGTTGTCGTAGGGACCACGTTTACGGCGTCCGAGGCGCAATTCATTGCGCGAGATGTGTTTTTCTACTGTGTGGTAACAATTAACAAGGATTTCGCGCGATAAATCGCACAGCGGACGCGATAAATCTAGTCCCTACGAAAACCACGGAAAGATGTCTATCGCTAAGAATTACTAGACTTCTGCACATCCAATATCTTGAGCCATATATCACGGCGGCTTTCGTCTTCGGACGACTCGATGCGAAAAATGATATCGACCAGAGTGCCTCGGTCGAATGCTTCGAGTAACTCGGCACCACGCGTGAGGGTACCAGTCGTTGTGAGAGGTTTTCCCGTTTTGAGATCAGTCACGGCGAGTTTCAGCCGTAGGTTTTGTCTGTTCATGCCGCTGGCCCAGCGATCAATCAGATAGGCGCGTTCTATCTTGAAGATTGGTTCTGGATTGGAGGCTCCGAAGGGACTCAGCTTGCGGAGTTTGGTATAACCTCCGTAGTTCAGCAGATCGGTTCTACTCAAAACTAAATCAATCATGTGTACGGTTGCTGTTGGCTCGACGACTATTTCCGCCTGCTGTACAACTGCTTCCACGACTGCGGTTGATACAGGTTCGATAGCCTCGGCTAAATCTTCCTCTACGACTGCACTGTTGCCTGTTGTTTGCCATTCGAGGAGATGCTGTCGGAAATCATCAATTCGCGCCGTTTCGATGGTAAAGCCCGCCGCCTGTGCGTGACCTCCATAGCGTTCCAGACGATCCGAAAAGCCGCGCAGAGCTTCTATGACATTGAAGTCCTTCTGACTGCGTGCCGAGCCACGGCTGAGCCTTGTCTCTGCATCGTTGCTTACGACAAAAACTGGCTTGTGAATCTCCTCGACAAGTTTGCCCGCGACGAGACCCAGGATACCCTCGTGCCAGTCTTCACCACTGACAAGGATAACGGTATCGTCTGGATGGTGCTGTGCCTCCTCACGTACTTTTCGCATTAACTCCTCTGTCTGCTGCTGTCGTGCGATGTTGAGGTCTTCTAACTGGGCAACGTATCCCGCTGCCTCCTCTTCGCTCTCGGTAGTGAGAAGATGAAAGGCGATGCTAGCATCCTGCATCCGCCCTGCCGCGTTGATGCGTGGAGCTAAACCATAGGCAATGTCGCGCTCACGAATGCGCCCTTGTTGCAAATTCGCATTGCGAATGAGTGCTTGTAGTCCAGGTTTACGCGTCATGTTCAAGCGTTGCATACCTAGCCGTGCGAGAATGTGGTTCTCGCCAATCAACGGCACAATATCCGCGATGGTGCCGATGGCTACGAGGTCTAGCAACTCCATCTCTTCTTCCGAGGAATAGTCATACTTGCGATACAGAGCTTGCACCAACTTGAAGGCCATACCAGCACCACAAAGAGGCCGAAACGGGAGTGCATCCTCATTGGGCATATCAGCACGCCAGGGATTGACCATTGCATACGCATCAGGTAGTTCAGCGGGCGGATTGTGATGATCGGTGATGATCACATCTATGCCTAGCTCGTTTGCATAACGCACCTGCTCTACATCGGAACTGGCGCAATCGGTGGTGACAATGAGTTGCGTGCCGCGTTGCTTGAGCACGTCGATAGCGGCGAGATTCAGGCCACAGCCGTCATGCTGTCGATGTGGAATATGAAAATCAAGCACAGCCTCCGTCGATTTCAAGGTACGCAAGGCACGAAACAACAGAGCGGAAGATGTGACGCCATCGGCGTCATAATCGCCATATACGGTGATATGTTCTTTCTGTGCAAGTGCCTGTTGAATGCGTTGAACTGCAACGGGCATATCTCCAAGAAGCAGAGGGTTGAGGCTATTACTATACGAGGCATGCACAAAGCGGCTGATTTCTTCGCGCTGTACAATGCCTCGATTGGTCAAGAGTTGCGCGTACAGCGAGTCGATACCCTGCTCGGCGTCGGTCTGTCGCTCCGCTTTCGAGCGTAGAGGATAGGTTTGCCATGATGTTGAGGGAAATGATTCCACGAGAAATCCTTTGCGTGTCTAGTCGGGTAACAGTCGAAGAAAGACCTCGTTACCAAGCAAACGACCCCGTTTGCTCAGGCGCAGCCAATCGTCCTCGTGTTCCAGTAAACCAGCCTCTTCTACAGGTTGCAAGCGGTCTCCGACAAATTGTGCGAACGGTTGCGAGAAGCGTTGTGCGAAGGTTGGAAGGTGTAGTCCCATCGCTGTGCGCATGGCGAGAAAAGCGGTCTCCGCCATCTCCTGCTCGCGCTCAACCTGTTCGCTGTCCGCCTCTGGCAAACGCTGCGCATTCACTGCCTTGATATATTCGAGTGGCTCACGTATATTGGAGAAGCGTCTACCGCCGAACGTCGAATAAGCTCCTGCTCCCATGCCGATGTAAGGCAGATTCTGCCAGTAGGTCAGGTTGTGCCGACTATGATGTCCCGGCAACGCCCAATTCGAGATTTCATAATTCTCGTACCCTGCTTCTCGCAACCGCTCATCAGCGTACTCGTACATATCGGCGCACAGGTCTTCATCACCAGGAGTGATACGTCCTTCATCTACCCATGTGCGAAAGGGCGTACCCTCTTCGATAATCAACGAGTAGAGCGAGAGGTGTTCGGGACGAAGAGCTAGCGCACTCTCCAGCGTCTCTTTCCAATGTTGCATCGTCTGTCCTGGCAAACCAAACATAAAATCTATGTTGATCGAGGTAAAACCAGCGGCACGCGCAAACTCTACGGCCTGTGTAATCTCTTCAGGTGTATGAATGCGTCCCAATGTTTCTAGCAAGGTGGCGTCAAAGCTCTGCGCCCCCATGCTCAAGCGATTGATACCAGCGGCATGTATACCATGTAACTGTTCCTGATTAAGCGTACCAGGATTCGCCTCCATCGTGATTTCCGCATCCTCATCAATCGCAAAGGACGTGAAACAAGCGTCCAGCAAGCGTTTTATTTGCGAAACGGTAAGCAGGCTTGGTGTGCCACCACCGAAGAAGAGAGTGCGTGAACGTCGCTTCGTGCCATCCGTGTGTTTTGCCATCGCACCAGCTAGCGCAATCTCTTTCAATAACGCCTTCACATACGGCTCCCTGAGCGGTAGCATGCCAGCGTAGGTATTGAAATCGCAGTAGTGACAACGGGTATGACAGAAAGGAATATGAAGGTACAGCGATGCGGTCTCTAATACTTGCTGGATTGGCTCATGTATTTGAGTGCGTTGAATAAGCGTTGTGTCTGGTGCCGTTATGGTCATTATGGGTATGTTGTTCCTTGCATTGGGTCACATAATATTATGCTACGCATTAAACGGTGTATGATATTCCATTCATGTCAACGAAAGAATATTTCGTAGGGACCAGATGTATCGCGTCCGAGGCTCAATTCATTGAGCGAAATCTTGACGAACGCTGTTTACAAGACGTGTCAGGCATGATCTCGCGTGATAAATCACACACGGACGCGATACATCTGGTCCCTACGAAATTTCTCTGTGCTATTTATTGTCGGATAATACTACCAGCAACATTCCCCGTACCAGAAGCACCACCAGCACCAGGGACGGTTTGTCCTGGCGCGGAAGCAGGTAGGCCGGGTGGTATGTTCGCTGTGTCGGAAATCTTGTTCTGGTCAATTGGCGTGATCGTTGCATTAGCCTTTTTCGCCACGAGCCAGTTGTTCAAAGCGTTAGCCTTGAGACTTGTGAGCGTAGCACTATCCACGTCGCGTGATGGATCGATACCCAGGATTTGTATGATGTGGAACGTACCATTCTCGGAAATGACCGGACTCAGCTCGTTGAGTTTGCGCGACGGATCGAATATCCAGTTTTCTACGACGCCGCTCGTGTTTGTAGCGTAGGTCTGAATGTACTGTCCGCGTGCCAGCCAACCGAAATCGCCGCCCTTTGAGTTCGTCTGGCTATCGACTGACTTGCTTTTCGCCAACTTGCCGAAGTCTGTGCCGCTCTTGAGTTGTTTGAGCAGGTTCTTGGCATCTGCCTGTGTGCTAGCGGTAATGCCTCGTGCCAGAACCTGATAGGTCGGTGATGTGACCAATGAGGTAACATAGGTCTGCATATTGTCGCGTCGTAGTTTCAAAGCAAACGCAGCATGCACGTCGCCGTCGCTGACGTTATCAGCACTCAAAAACTTGCTGTAACTGCTGCCCGCTGGAAAATCGGCTGCGAACGCTTTGACCGCATTATCAATCGCGCTAGAGCTAGGATTAATGCGCGCGTTGAGGCTATTGTTTTGCGTCGCTAGCCATTCGCGGATGATTTCGTCATCCTGCAACCATGTCGCGCTATCGTTTGTCTGCTGTGGCTGTGTATACAATTGCTGCTCAAGTGGAATAGTGTTTTTGAGCATATCCTGATATTGAGCAGAAACGGTATCGTGTGCCGACTGGTTTGTCTTGAGTTGCTGCTTGAGTCCCGCAAGTTGCGTTTCTAAATCAGAGCGTTGATTGCTGGAGCTAGCGGGAAGTGCCTTAATCTGAGCATTGACCGTATCAATCTGCTTCGTTGTGGCATCTATATCCGCTTGCTTCGCCGCAACTTCTCTGTTGAGGGCGTCACGTTGTGCGAAGAGACCGCCTTTACCCTGAATCTTATTCTGCTCAATTTGGGCTTTGACCGCGAGTAGTTTGCGGTAGTCGGCCTGTGGAATATTATGACCATTGACGGTCGTAATCGGCTGGGCGGGGGTGATGATGTTGAGATTAACCCAGAAGCCGACAAGTACGACAACGATGAGCAATGCAGTAAGAATCGTAAGAGACCAGATTGCGCGTCGCTGTAGCACAATTTTTTCGCTACGTGAAAGATGGCCTCCCCAACCAAAAATAAGAGGTGTGCCATCGCGTCGAGCCTCTACACGCGCAGTCTGTTTCACATACTTAGTTGACTTGGCAGAACGCGCGGGTCGTTTGCTGTCAGGCCGACGCGCTGTCTGACTATTCATCGAAAACCTCCATTACTTGGATACGTTACCCGCGACTACATAGCACGGGGGGAAGAAGCTATAACTCTTAATTATTCTTAAAAGAAGAGGCAAGAGAACACTATCTTGTTGTCCTCTTGCCTCGGTATTTCCTGTTAAGGAAGTTGCACCGCACCGAGTAACGGCTGTTCCAGCGTAGCAGGTAGACTTCCTGCTATGCCGCTACATGTTGCGAATATGTTCTGCGGTGTATGGGAGCAGGGCCATGAAGCGTGCCTGCTTCAAAGCTGTACTCAGACTGCGCTGATGCTTGGCGCAGGTGCCCGTCTTACGGCGGGGTTCGATCTTCCCACGATCAGAAATGTAACGTTTGATGAAACGGTTTGCATCTTTATAGTCAATTTCGCGCACATGATCGTGGCAGAACTGACAAACTTTGCGGCGCGATGAGCGCTCGCCACGTCCACCCTCACGTCTATCGCGGCGTGGACCACTACTTTCAGAACGTCTTTGCACGGACTTATTTCCCTTTCAAAACCTAGAAGGGGTGTTCGTCCAAATCTCCAAGAGCATCGTCTCCACCACCAAAGCCAGACGAGGAACCAACACCTGCTTGATCTCTAGGCGTTACGTTTTCCATTTCGGAAAGAATGACATCAAGAGATATACGTTCAACACCGTTTCTGTCTGTATACTTACGTTGAGAGATACGACCCTCAACATAAACCTTGTTCCCCTTCTTCAAGTAGGTGTTGCAGGTTTCAGCAAGCTGACGGAAAGCAGTTATATTGTACCAGTCGGTCTCTTTTATTCTTTCTCCATTAGCATTTTTCTCGTTACGAGTGACAGCAATAGAGAACTTCGTGACTGCTAGGCCATTTGGGGTGTAACTCATCTCAGGGTCACGACCCAGATTCCCGATAAGTATAATCTTGTTCATGAGTCAAAATCCTTTCGGCACGGTTTGTTATACACCCCGGCTCTTTTTATAAATTCCTGGAGATTCGATGAACGGACCCAAACGTATTACTTAAATGTGAAGGTCTCAAGCGACTAGACAGTTTCTCCTGCGAGAGCAGGTGGAACCTCACCATAGTCCTCATCGGGAACTTCTGGTGTCTCCGGTGCCTCTGGTGTTGCCACTGTTTCCTCTAATGTTGGAGCCTGTTGGTCTTCCTCAGTTGCATTCGCCTCAGTACTTGGAGCGGTTGTCTCAGCATTTACTGCTGCATCCGCGGCTACTACCTCGGTACTTGGAGGAGTTGCCTCAGCGTTCGCGGTTACTACCTCAGTACTCGGAGCGGTTGCCTCAGCGTTCGCGGCTGCATTCGCAGCAGCTGCTTCGGCGTTCGCTGCCGCTTGCGCAGCACGAGCCTCGCGCTCTTCACGCTCCTGCTGAACGGCCTTGGGATTGCGTCTCCTGAACATGTGGCGGAGAACAGTCTCGGAAACCCTGAGTGTACGTTCGAGTTCGCTCACGGTCTCAGGTGACAGGATCATATCGATAAAAACATAATAGCCATCACGGTTGCGCTCAATAGGATAAGCCAAACGGCGGCGACCCCATTGCTGAACTCTGACTACCTGACCGTCATATGGAGCGACGATCTGCTCGATGCGGTTTAGAATAGATTGTGTCTCTTCTTCGTTGACTTCGGGGCTGAGAATCATACCTAGTTCGTAATCTCTACTCACGAAGCAACCTCCTTCCTCTGGGTATGCTTCCGGTCAGGCATCTGTCAACACGTCGTTGACTGACAAATCGCTGCCGGAGCAGGTGGAGCATCAACACTGCGCTGATGCATGGAACAGATATCCGCCTGTTAGCGGTCCTGCTGTGTCTCTCCCTGAAACGCTACTGTCTTGGGGAGTCAAACACCGCGCTATTATATCATTATTCGCTACATCTGACAATAGAGCCGAGGTTTACATACTTCTGGCACCCTATTCTTTTCTATTAGCACAAAAGTGGAAATCCACCGACAGGTGTTACTCCACTACGAGTGGTTACATGTAACCATCTACTTAGAATTAGCACAAAAGCGGAAATATATTGACAGGGATTACTCTTTCCTGCATACTACAGCCATGTTGTAACCGGCTCTCTTGTCTATCCGTCTGAAACATTTGTAGCATAGCAGCGTTTGTACCTGTAGGGCATCTCAAAACGGATATAACAGCAACGCACTACTCTTCTGGAAGACGGAGAAATCATGCAGCAACGTCCTAATCAACGAATTGTGGATTCGTCGCGCTCACGCCGCACTCAACCTGCATTGCCGGGAACAACGCAACCTACAACACCTGTTATGTCGCCTACGACGCCACGCCCTACGGGATATTCTAGCAGGACTACCAGGATAGGGCGCACTCTCCTGTCGCTCTTCGTATTTGCCCTTGTGTTAGAACTGCTCTATCTCGCGCTCTATCCTCTCATTGTTGCTATAACGAGCGCGGACAGTGCAGGACAGCAAGTACAACAGGCGTTTCCTGCTCTATTCCCTTGGCTGCCGTCGCTATACTGGACGAATGCTCTGCCAGTCTTGCCGCAGCTCTTAGCTCATATTTCCTGGCTCGATATCTCGAATAAAACAACTAGTAGAGAGGCCAACGTATTGCTCTCGGCTTTGCTCGTGCTGTTCGCGGTCTGTGTCATGCTATTAGCTGTGCGTATGTTGAGCCGTGTTGTGCTAGAGCGTCTCACGGGCATGAACAACAGGCGTTTGTTCTGGCTTATCGTGCTGGCATCGGCTATATTTGGCTTGACAATGCTTTTTATGCCTGTCGGCCTTACCGCCTTTTCGCGTGACACGCTGGTCTACGGACTCTATGGGCATATAATTGTGGTGCAACATGTCAATCCCTATGGCGTACCTCCGCAGGCTCAAGACGTTTTTCAGCGGCTCATGAGTATAAAAACGACGACGCCCTATGGCCCTGTGTGGACCGATGTAGGTATTCTGGCGGCGCTGATTGCGAAGGATAGCGTGGTGAGTATGCTACTGTTTTTTCGCTGTCTCGGTCTGCTTGTTCATCTCACCAACGTTGTGCTACTCTGGACTATTCTCACAAAGGCAAAGCCCCAGATGCGCTTATGGGCGACGTTGCTCTACGCGTGGAATCCACTTGTGCTACTCTTTGGGATTGCGGAAATGCATCAAGAGCTTGTGCTGGTATGCGTTGTGCTTGCGGCTCTCCTCTTCTTTCAGCGCAACTCGCCGACGATGGGTTGGGTGCTTGTGCTGCTTGGCTCGCTACTCAACCTGCTCTTATTGCCACTTCTGCCACTGTTCTTTCGCCTTATGTACAAGCAGGCACGCACCTTACGAACAGGGCATCAACTGCTATGGTGGGCAGGAATGATTCTTATCTCGCTGGTAGTGTTCGTGCTGGCATATGCACCTTACTGGCACTCAATTGGTTTTGCTGGCATGTTGGGGCAGACACAGCAAACCTTTATACAGAATACTGCTATCAATTCGTTGGATGCCTCACTGCTGAACCTGCCTACCAAGTCAACATGGTTGGTGAATCCGAGACATTGGTCGTTCGTGGCTGTTCTCCTGATAGGTCTCTTTCTCGTGTTTGGCACATGGCTGGCAGACACGTTAGAGCTTGTCGCTCTTTTCAGTGCATGGGTGCTATTGCTCTGTGCCATACTGTTGCCGACATACTGGCCCTGGTATCTGATACTGCCCTTTACGCTGGCACTGTGTTCGACAAATCTACGCACTATATTGCTGATGACTCTTCTGCTTGCAACTTCGCTATTTAGCTATTACTGGCTGTTGACCTCGGCATGGTCTGGTCAAGCTCTGGTAAGCATCGGTGTTCCTCTGCTTCTTTGGGGCTGGATATTGTTTTTCAGCGCGTCGTGGCAGATGACGCATGCACAGGGCGAGGAGCAGTTACAGGTGGCGAGGCCGCGTGCATCGCTGAACTCGCGGCCTTCCTGGTTTTCACGCCCTTCGCGCCCTGGCAATCGGTTTTAACATGTATCAACAAATGTGTGGTAGTAGAAAAACCATTCAATCAGGACCCTTTTTGTCCACATCGCATGATAAACTCTTATCAGCATAACAAAAGAAGGAGATTACCATGAACGATACTGCCTTAGTTATCATCGACACGCAAATTGGTCTGATCGAGACGGCATACACAGGCAAAGAGGTACTCAACAACATCAACGTTCTGCTCAAGCAAGCCCGCGCTACACAGACTCCAATCATCTACATCCAGCATGATGGTCCTAAAGGAGATAGTTTAGAGCCTGGCACAGCAGGCTGGGCAATTCATCCCGCAATCGCGCCACACGAAGGCGAACCAATTGTCCACAAACGCGCCTCGGACTCTTTCTACGATACAAATCTCAAACATGAGCTAGAGGCACGAGGTATTCAGCATCTCATTGTTACTGGTGGTGCGACCGAGTGGTGCGTCGATACAACTATTCGTCGCGCTCTGGTAGAAGGCTACGATGTGATTCTTGTAAGCGATGCCCACACGACAGAAGATTATGATGGAGCAGTTCTAACAGCCGCGCAACGTATCGCTCAACTCAACCACTTCGTGACTGGCTTCAGCGTTGACGGACGCGAGATCGTTCCGCTACCAACAAATGAGGTGAAAATGTCATGACAGAATATGTAAAAAAGGATACATTACTCACAGATACACAAAAAGGCTACGACGACTTCGAGCAATTGTTGTCTCAACTAACAACTGAGCAGATACTCGCTCCGAAAGGAGACGATGGATGGTCAGTAAAGGACAATATTGCTCATCTCGTGGCATGGCAGCAACGCACAATCAATCTTTTACAAGCGGTGCGAGACAACCGAGAACTGCCCGACCCGACGCCCAATATGAATGAGGACGAGATTAACGCTATGTTTTATCAGCAGTACAAGTCGCTCCCACTTGATAAGGCACTGGCAGATTTGCACGCTGTACAACAACAAACAATCAGCGCATTGCAATCGTTGAGCGAAGACGACCTGAACAAGCCAATTGCATGGTTAGATAATAGACCTGTCGTAGGATGGGTTGTGGGTAACAACTCCGACCACTATCAGGAACATACACACTACATCCAAAAATCATTACAGCAAACGAAGAACGCATAGGACTACGAGTATGACACTCCATCTTTCGCGAGAAGAAGCACGGCTTTTTCTCTCGAACTACCATTTCACACAAACCGATATTGCAGGTGTATTTGAGCGATTAAGCACTGTGCAGTACGATCCGCTCAATCCCGTCGGGCGCAATCCTGATCTCGTCTTTCAGGCACGCGTTCCGAAGTATCGTGTCGATGACTGGCAGCACGTAGCATATACCGAACGTGTGCTATACGACTCATGGGATAAACAGGCTTGTATCGTTCCCACGAGCGACTGGGCTAAGCGCACATTGTTACGGGAACGCTACGAGCCATATCATGACCGCGAGATATTGAAAAGTCATGCGCTAGAAGCTACTGCTATTCTTGCCGCTCTCGACGAACGAGGTCCGCTCTCATCGCTCGAACTCGAAGACCGTACCAGCTATGGCGAACGCGGCTCGTGGAATGGTTCGACCGTCTCCAAACGTATTTTGCGTGCGCTCTGGGCAAGTGGTCGGCTCGTGACGCATCATCGCAAGAGCGGCAGGCACTACTATGATCGTCCCGAACGCGTCATACCCACTCAATACTACAATGAACCTCCGATTGTAGACGAAGACGCTTATCATCGCTGGATTATGACGCGACGCGCTCAAGCAATGGGTCTACTACGTCCAATGGCAGAGCAATGTATCTGGAGTGCCTGTGGCGACGCACTTACGCGCAAACGTACCATCGCCCAACTCGTAGAGGAAGGCACCTTCACCCCGTTGCATATTGAAGGTAAGACGTGGACGTATTACATCCTCACTCATCTCTTGCCCTTGCTCGATACGAAACCATCTCTATCGCGTATGCTCTTCCTGGGGCCGCTCGACAGCATCCTATGGGATCGCAAGGCCGTACAGCACATTTTCGACTTTGACTACATGTGGGAAGTCTACAAGCCAGCCTCTCAGCGTCGCTGGGGCTACTACGTCCTACCCGTATTCTACAAAAATCGCTTCGTGGCTCGACTCGACTCACGCCTCGAAAAGGGCACGTGGAACATCCTGAACTGGTGGTGGGAACCCGATGCGGTGGTGGATGAAGAGATGGAGCAGGCATTGCGTATAGCAAAAGCTGATTTCTTGCGTTATCTAGGAGCAAAAGCTATACAAATGGAAGGCGAAATTGGTATACTAACAATAAAATAAATTGTTTTAGCTGAGGAACGTATATATGGTGAGCGCATCGACACTACAAAAAATGAGTAGCAGCGAACATCTCTATCCTTTTCTTCTAGCTGCAATTGAAGCGTGCATTGTAAATGTTGTGTGTGTTGGGCTGGCAAATATAGGATTTCTTGGCTCAACCGATGCCTTGATTCCACTCTGGCTTCCATTTCTCCTCATTGCAACTGCATGTTGGATTACGCGCTACCCTACACAACGTCTACAGCATACATTCCCCGCTTTACAGCAGCAAGAAAATGAAAGAGGCTATCCTCAACCTTTGCTTGCTCTCTTGCTCACGCTGATAATTCTTGAGCTACTCTTCTTTGTATGCGCTACCATATACGCTCCACTATTAGATATTTCGTGGCTTACTGATACACCTCTACTCAGTGCTGTACGAATAATTATTGTGCTTGCCATTGCCATTTTTCTCTGTTGGCGTGGTATACAGATTGCGCGTTCTCGTCTTGATACCGATGCTATAGGACGCATTCTACGGATAGTCGTGGTGTGCCTTGCCCTTATTCTCGTGCAGCGTGTCGTTCAGGAGCTACTGTATCACGATGAGATCGCACATGAGGATATCGCCCTTTTCTTTCTTGTCACGCTCTTCGCCTGTCTAAGTCTTTTTGCCTACCCACTAGCGCAACGCGTCTATCTGCTACGCTTTTCCACAGAGAATCGCGAAGTATTCAAAAAACAAGAGTATGTATTGCTATGCGGAACGGCACTTTTCTACCTGTTCGCGCTTCTGAGCCTATGGTACGTCATCTTCCTTTACAATCACTGGATTGTCGTTGGAACAAGATTAGGAGCAAAATATCTTCCTAAGGTAGCACATCAGACGCCCAAGGTTCCGACTTCAAAGGGAAGCCCTGAACAACTCGATCTACCAGTTTTTCCCTGGCTTCGTGTTGCGTTTTTTGTGGCGTTGACACTACTCATTATCGCTTTGGTACTGTGGGCTGTTCGTCGCTTGCTAGCACATCGTTCCGACGATATTCACGAAAGTCTCTGGTCCTGGGCATTGTTCTGGCGTCAACTAAAAGCGTTCACCTACGACCTCTTCACACGTTTTTTCTCCTTTCAAAAAGAAGATAAGGTGGGAGAACCGCCGCGAGTGGAGAAACCCGTTGAGGTTTCGCAAGTAGAGACAGTACAGCGCACACCCACTATGCACCCAATCCGTGAACTTTACCGCACCGTGTTACAGTACGCGAAAAGTGCTGGCTATCCCCGTAGCCGTAGTGAAACACCGGATGAGTTTTGCAGGCGTCTTAGCCAACACTTTCCTTTTGCCGAACCGCAACTAGAACTCATTACTCATGCCTATATCGCAACCCGTTATGGGCAATCTATACCTGATGAAACTGAGATTGTGCGCCTTCGAGATGCGTGGGGGGAGTTAGAGCGGAGATGGCAAGAGGATAGCGAATAATCTGCTAGCTCTTGCTATACATTTGTTCGTTCGGAGTTTCAGCTCCTATTATCGGTTCCCAATACCTAGACAAAACAACTTTCATTTCACGCACGATTGCACCCGAATGTTCTTCGTCGTCCTGGAGCGCCAAGGGCAGTAACGCGAGAAAAAGGCGATACGAGACGAGCAGAGGGAGATGACGTTGCTTACCTGTACTTTGAGGCCAACGTGTTGCAAACATTGCATCGAGATGAGCTAGAATTTCTTGATGCAAATCTGCTAAGACGAGAGCAAGTGGTGGAGAGAGCGTTGATCCAAGTTCAAGCGCAAGATAGCCAGGATAGGCTCGATTAAAGGCAATAAGCCTATCAATAAAGGTATCAAAAAAATCTCGCAGAGGCAAGGTAATGACTTCGGGCGCAAGAAGGGTGTTATACACCTGATGAAGCTGTTCGGTCACTTCTGCTGCAAATGCCTGTGCAATGGCTTCTTTATTCGGAAAAAACTGATAGAGCGACCCCGGTGAAATGCCCGCACGGGCAGCGATCATATTGGTCGTCACTCTATCGTAACCAAGCTCGGCAAAGAGTACGCCAGCAGCGGCAAGAATTTCTTCCACGCGCAGTACACCACGCTTCTGACGATGAGCCTGACGGCGTTCCTGATTTTCTCCCATGACTACCTCTCCTACAAACGGAAGGAACTTCTTTTCAGAAGCCCTTGACAATACGATATATTGCTCGTATAATTACTTTATAATTACGATATATTGCTCGTAATTATATCAAGAACTGAGTCCAATGTAAAGAAAGGAAATATAACATGTCTTCACAAACCAATAAAGAACTCTGGCAATCTTGGAATAAACTATGGAATGGCAACCTGTCTCTCGCTGATGAGATCATCGCGCCGAACTTCGTCGCGCACTTTGCTCCTGTAGGCAATAGTCCTGGTGAGGTGCGCGGACCCGAAGGGTTGAAGCAGTGGATTGGCGGGAATATGGCAGCTTTCACAGACTACAGCTTTACAACTACGGTTGGTCCTATTGTTGACGAAGACAACGTTGCGGGTCGCTGGCTCTTTCGCGCGACCTATCAAGGGGGCATGCCAGGAACTCCGCCTACTGCAGTTGGCAAACACGTCGAGTATGCAGGTATAGACCTCTTTCGCGTCGAAGCTGGGAAAATCGTCGAATACTGGCTGTGTGCCGATATAATGCAATTGCTGCAACAAGTTGGGATGATCCCATCCTAAGCAGGCTTTCTTAGAGGACGGAAAGGAACGTGAGCAAGGCATTTTCTCGCGTTCTTCTCTGTTTTCGTAGATAGAAGCAATTGTTGCCAATATAAATTTGATTGTCACCTCTGCATTTTTATCTGCTATGGCTATTTAATATGCTAGCAATTAGCTTGTAGGCTCAAATTTTTTAGATTTAGAGGGAAAAGAAAATCTAACATTCTTTAGAGATACCTCTCCTTTACGCTTGCGTCTTTGGGATACTGGTATATCTGCGACTATTTTATTATGCGTTTCTAAATTCTTGAGAGCATCCTTGTAGTTCTTCAATATGAAGGGTTTTCCAACGTTATGCTCATCATAGACCTCTTCTAATGTAACTGAACGACCTGCAAAGTCTATAAGTAGTGAATCTTCGAGTTCATCTAATGGGCGCACTAATTCAAAGAGTAATGGTTGCCGAGCATCTGCTGGACTATATTCAAAGGATACTATCCCTTGATTACTAGCAGAGCTTTCATTCGCCATAATTTCCTTCATCACTTTATAAGCTGTTGCATTCTTACTAACAAAAATAAGGTGATGAGTTGTACGACTACCATTATCGTTTTTAAAGCCAAATGGTAAAACGAATCTTCCACCCATTTCCTTTAGTGCTTCGGCAAGTTCTTCGACTATAGTAAGTTCTCTTTGGAAAGTAGTTAAAGGCTCTAGTTTCTGCCGTAACATTTCTGCCCTTTGTTCTCCAAACAGAGCATCCATATGTGTTTTTACCAATTCATTAGATAAACCCATATTGATGCGGTTGTAATTGAAGAAAAATATACAATCACATCCCCAGTTTTTAAGTACCGAATTAATGAGTTTGAGAGATAAACCTTTATAACCCCAAGGATCGACAAAGAAGAATGTAGGAATTAACCTCATCTGCTGAAACATTTGAACAATTTCTGAACCAACTTCACGGCTGTAAACTTGGGGTTTATATTTAAGTAAATCTATCCCAGGTAATGCTTTAATTTCTGTATCTAATGATCGGGAACTGTTTTCGTCTACGTCGTTGAAAATGGTTACTAACATTTCCCTCATCTTTTTATCTTTAATTGCTGTTTCAAGTACAAGTAAAGGTGTAGATTTTGCTCCATCTTCATAACGTCCACGTCCTGCAAACAAATCAACATAAGCAATTTTACCGTCTTTAGCCCAAGGCATAATGATTTTAGCCCAAGACCAGAAATATTTAGACACAATTTCTGCTTTAACAGCGGATTGACCTGTTCTTTCGGTAAAGAAGTGTTCATTGCTCATGCCGTTTCTAACTCCCTTGTTAATTTTTTAATATGATACTTATATTTTATATAATATGATATACAAAACGTCAACATAATCATGAAACTTTAAGTAAAAGATTTTGAGAAGATAAATTACATTTGTGAAAAGCACCTAGAAGCAAAAAGGGAATAGCGTGGGGAGCTATTCCCTATAGTATGTAAAGTGTTTTTTGAGTAGTATACTCTAAGCGAATGAAGTAGCTAAAGTCATCGTCGGAAACTCATCCCATGTACGCCCGTCTAGTTCACGCCCATTCGCCTTTGGAATGCGTCCTCCCCATTGTTTGTGGAAGAATGCTACACCTTCGCTCTGGCAACGGTCTCGTAGGTAGCGTACCCATTCGGGATCACAAGGGCGGAAGCCAGGACCACTTTCACCACCACTGATGAGCCAATGAATATCAGCTAAGTTCAGTTGGTCAAGCTTTCCTAATAGTGGTTCAGCACTGATAAAGCGTACTGCAACAGGCACTTTTCGTAGTGCATCGACACGCCAGACATAAGCATTGGTCTCGACAGAAACACCAAGCCAGATGTGTGCAGGCCATAATATTGTTCCCGTTAATTCGTATACTAATTGCGTAATCTTTTCTGTAAGGTCTGTGTTGACTAGGCGTGATGGACGCTTCGTGAGAACTTGATAAATGTGCTGGTTAGCTTTTATCATTGTCTCAAACACACTAAGAATAAAGCTATCCGGTACATCTTTGTGAAATAAATCACTCATCGAGTTGACAAAAATACGCTTTGGTTTCTTCCAACTATAAGGCAAGTTTAGTCGCTCAGGCCACAATTTGAGGTCGAAGCCCTGCGTATAAGGATGGTTAGGGACACCACGGAAGCGTTCGGCAAAAGTCAACGCATAACAATGATCACAACCAGGACTAACTTTTGTACACCCTGTCACTGGATTCCAGGTTGAGTTTGTCCATTCGATAGCAGAATTTTCGCTCATTTTCTTTTTACCCATTTTCTGCGAATAAAATACATATGAACTCTTGTTCTTATTATTGTAATTCCATTATGCCATAACCATTACGGAAAGCAAGTGCAGAAGACGTTCCAGACCCGATAGTACCTGTAGTTCACGTATCTTGTGCTATCAACCCCCTTCTCTAACCTCATACAAAGAGAGCCGTATGATATAATGAGATGAAATATTTTGAACATAAAAACGTGAGTATATTTGCCTCTCATCTATAGTACAAACATGCGGCAGGAGAATAGATTTTTATGCAGTTACTTGGGAAAATTCTTGGCGACCCCAATAAACGAGACCTCAGAGTGATTGATCCCGTGATAGAGAAAATCAACGCACTTGAAGCGGCAATGAAGAAATTGAGCGATGAAGAACTTGCCGCGAAAACCGTGCAGTTTCGCTCACAACTCGCTCTTTACCTCAAAGGTGGTCTGGTTTTAGAAGATGACCTGCTCGCCCTTTTTCGGAAGGCTCTGAACGATGTCGAGTCGCTTGTAGAGCAGTGTACCGATGCAGACTTGCGAACCGCCGTTACCGAATATAGACAGAAGGTTGAGCAGAGACGCAACCCCGAATACGATCTGCGCGACAATCTACAGGTGACGCTCTCCGAGCTTTTCGAGCATTCCTATGAGAAGCTGACGCCCAAGCTTAATTTACTACGCGTGACAAAAGTCATGGACATTGCCGAGGAGCGGCAGGAGTGGCCCGACGAGGCTAGCGATCCACAGAAGGTGACGCTCGCCCTATTGACAGAGGTTGAGCCAATTCTGAAAGATATTGACGACGATGAGCTTGCCGAAGCATTCCAGAGCGCATGGGCTGTGTTCGAGGCCGCACGCGATAGTGCCGCTAATAAAGACGATGGTGCCGACGAACGCTTAGAAGATATGCTTGGCAGCATTCTAAAGCAGTTGCAGCCAGAAATTGTGGCACTCAAAGCCGAGGTGATGGATAAGCTTATTCCAGATATGGTAAAGCGGTTGCGCACCGGGAAGACGCTTGATGATCTGTTGCCAGAGGCGTTCGCGGTTGTACGCGAGGCTGGCTGGCGACGTATCAAGATGCGCCACTACGATGTACAGCTCATCGGTGGCGTGGTGCTACACCAGGGCAAGATTGCCGAGATGCGTACTGGTGAAGGTAAGACGCTTGTAGCTACATTGCCTGTATATCTGAATGCGCTCACTGGCAAGGGTGTTCATGTCGTCACCGTCAACGATTATCTTGCAAAACGTGACGCAGAGTGGATGAGCAACATCTATACATTCCTTGGCCTTACCGTTGGTATTATTGTCAATGGTGTCGAGCCACAAACGGGAGAGCGTCGCGCCGCGTATCAAGCCGATATCACCTATGGCACGAACAACGAATATGGGTTCGACTACCTGCGCGATAACATGGTGGCATCACTCGAACAGGCGGTGCAGCGTGAACTCAATTTCGCTATTGTTGACGAGGTTGACAATATTCTGATTGACGAGGCACGTACACCACTCATCATTTCTGGTCAGGGACAAGAGTCAACCGACCAGTATGTCAAGTTCGCACGCTGGGCACCGCGCCTCAAACCAGAACTTGACTATACCATTGAGGAGAAGACGCGCACTGTAATCCTTACCGATGCCGGTATCGAGAAGATCGAGCAACTAGCGGGCGTTGCGAACATTTACGACGAGGATAACCTTGACCTGACGCGCTATATGGAGAACGCGATTAAAGCGGAGATTATCTTTAAACTCGACAAAGATTATATCGTGAAGGATGGCGAGGTGATCATCGTCGATGAGTTCACGGGTCGCCAGATGCCTGGACGCCGCTATAGCGAAGGCTTGCACCAAGCAATCGAGGCCAAAGAGGGCGTCGCAGTGCAGCGCGAAAATCATACGCTGGCAACCATCACCTTCCAGAACTTCTTCCGCCTCTATAACAAACTTGGCGGTATGACTGGTACCGCATTGACCGAGGCCGAGGAGTTACACAAAATTTACAAGCTCGACGTGATGGTAATTCCGACGCATAAGGAAATGATTCGTAAAGACATGCCAGACCTCATTTATCGCTCGACACAGGGCAAGTTCAATGCCGTCGTTGAGGAGATCAAAGAGCGGCATGAAGTTGGGCAGCCTGTTCTTGTCGGTACTACCTCCGTCGAGACTTCGGAATATCTCTCCGACCTGCTTGACAAGCAAGGCATTCCGCATTCCGTCCTCAACGCCAAACATCATGAGCGTGAGGCACAGATTGTTGCACAGGCAGGACGTAGCAACGCTATTACGATAGCTACCAACATGGCAGGTCGTGGTACCGACATTCTGCTTGGTGGCAACCCGGAGGGCTACTTCGAGAGCATCTTGCGTACTCATGCCGAGCATGTCGATTTCATTCGCGCAATGCCGACAAGCTCACAGGATGAGCGCGACGAGAAGGAAGATGCCATCAGGCAATACATTGAAGAGATGTCTGAGGCTGAGAAAGACGAACTCTTCCAGCGTAAGGTGCTCGAATGTAAAGAGGATCATGACCGCGTTTTGGAGTTAGGTGGCCTACACATCATCGGTACCGAGCGGCACGAGTCGCGCCGCATCGACAATCAGCTACGTGGACGCGCTGGACGACAGGGCGACCCTGGCTCATCGCGCTTCTTCCTCGCCCTTGACGACGAACTGATGCGCCGTTTTGCCGCCGACAGAGTGGCGAAGGTGATGGAGCGCGTCGGTATGGAAGAGGACATGCCACTAGAGAGCCGTCTGGTCTCAAACTTCATTGAAAGCGCACAGACAAAGGTTGAGGGCTATAACTTCGACATTCGTAAAAACGTCGTCGAGTATGACGATGTAATCGCCAAACAGCGCGAAGTCATCTATGCCGACCGCCGCGCCGTGCTTGAGCGTGGCGACATGCGCGAACGCATTCTCTCGATGATACGCGCGGAGGTTAGTAAGCTCGTCGATACCTGCATTCCTGGCAATATGCTGACGGAAGAGGAGCAGCTAGAGATGCTCTTCAAAGCGATGGAAGTCTGGGTGCATATTCCCGAAGAAATGGTGCCAGAGAACCTCAACGCCGTGCGCCGCGAGGATATCAAGCAAGACCTGATTACGCTTGTACTCGACCATTACGAGCAACGCGACGAAGACCTGAAACGACAGGCACGCGAACAGGGCGTTGAGGACGCCGACCTCTTGCGCGACTTCGAGCGTTCTTACCTGCTACAAGTGGTTGACCGCCTGTGGATGGATCATATCGACTCGCTCGATGTGATGCGTGCAGGTATCGGTTTCCGTTCGCTCGGACAGCGCGATCCGCTGGTTGAGTTCAAAAACGAAGCCTTCCGCATGTTCGAGGACTTGAAACAAGCCATTCAGCACTACACCGTCGATGCTCTACTCAAGCTGTTGCGTAACGACTTGACGGTCACTGTGAACAAGCCAGAGCCACAGCGCAAAGCTCCGCGCAACGTTCGCACCAATGCCGACGCTATTGCGAAGGCAAGCGGACAAGCCAAGAGCGAAGGCGATACACAGGCAAAGGCCAATCCGCGCCGCAATGGTAATGCATCGCACAAAAACAATGGTGCTAATACATCATCACGCCCAGCCTCTCTCGGCAGAATCGGACGTAACGATCCCTGCCCCTGTGGAAGTGGCAAGAAGTACAAAAAGTGTCACGGTGCATAAAGTGTGTAGTCCTATAGCAGAAAAGTTCCTCATGCCCAACGGCATGTGGGACGTTT
>CAXUHG010000068.1:27141-29332 GCA_964250805.1 uncultured Ktedonobacteraceae bacterium
ATTTTATAATAAAAAAATTTTCATTCCCACACACCTCATTTTCAAAATTTTTAAATATAAGCACTACACACCTACTTATTTATTGAACACTTGATTATTCTTGAGTCTAGTGGTATCTTCTGTACAGATTTATTATGAAACCTTATCATGGTAGGGACCGATTTATCGCGTCCGAGCAGGAGAGATCATGAGTATGCTCCCTCTATCTTCGTATCGCGTGGCCGCTATTCAGTATGAGCCGGTGTTGGGGGAGAAAGAAAGCAATGTTACGCGTCTTCTGCACTTAGTTGAAGAGGCGGCGGCGCACAGCGCAAAACTTATTGTCTTGCCTGAGATGGCGACAACGGGCTATTGCTGGCAATCTCGCGCTGAGATTACTCCTTACGTGGAAACTATACCCGGCCCGACCACTGACCGTTTCCAGCAGCTTGCCACCTCTGCGGAGTGCTACATTGCCTTGAGTCTGCCAGAGATAGACTCGCGCACCCACGTCTACTACAATACTATGGTGTTGCTTGGGCCGGAGGGACTCATTGGCAGCTATCGCAAGATACACTCGTTCATCTCGGAGCCGCGCTGGGCGCGTGATGGCGATTCTGGTATGCCTGTATGGGACACACCGCTGGGACGTTTGAGCGCACTCATCTGTATGGATGCCATGTATTTTGAGGCGGCTCGTATTCCAGCTCTGCATCAAGCTGATGTCCTGCTCTTTCCCACCAACTGGCTCGATGAGAAGAGTCCTAGTAGCTGGTGGATGGCGCGTGCCTTCGAGAATGGCGTCTACTTCATCGCCGCGAATCGCTATGGTGAGGAGCGCGGTGTGCAGTTCAGCGGTGGCAGTTGTGTACTGAATCCAGACGGTTCGATTCAGGCGTATCTCGACAACGGTGAAGGTATCGTCTATGGTGAGGTCGATTTGGAGCAGTCGCGCAAGAAGCGTTGGGGAAGTCAAAGCGACGCTACCAGCGAGGATAGTGGCGATAGACTAGCCGACCGTAGACCGGATAAGTATGCTCTGGTGACGCACAACACGTACCTATGGGAGCCGTTGCGCTATCACAGTTTGTATGCGCTGGGAGAACTTCCACCAGGGCAACTCTCCTGTACTGGTATTATCCAGGCGCGTTTGCAGGATTTCGCCGCGTCCTCTTCGCGCGAAACGCTGCAAATGCTGCGTAACACTGTGCGTACCATGATTAAGGATGCAGGACCCGCTCAACCCGACGTACTAGTATTGCCTGAATTAGTGCTACCCGGACCAGTTCATTCTACAGCGAGTTGGAGCCAGCAATCGCATATCGCTCATATGCAGGAACATGCCATTCTTGTTCCGGGACCTGAGACGGATGTGCTGGTTGCCCTCGCGGACGAACTACAAATTAGCATGGTGCTAGGGATAGCCGAACGCGATATCAGCAATAGCTCCACCGTATACTACAATACTGTGCTACTTATTGATCCAGGTGGCGTCTATGGAAAGTATCGCAAAGTCCATCTGACGGCTCATGATCGTCTATGGGCACAACAAGGAAGAGATGACTTCCCTGTGTTCGACACGCCGACGGGTCGCATAGGATTGGCTACTGGTTATGATGTGTTGTTTCCCGAAACGTTGCGTATTCTAGCGGGTCTTGGTGCTGATCTCGTCTGTGCCCCCGCGCTCCTCAATTTTCCCGACCCTATCGGCCTACCTCCTACCACCATTCCGCACAAACTGATCGTTGCCCCGGAGGAATATGATCCCATCCACTACCTGATATGGCGTGTGCGTGCGGCTGAGCACAATGTCTACCTTGCGCTGGCAAACTGGCAAGGGCATTATGGCGGAGTCTCCGCCAATGGACAGAGCGGTATCTTCGCCCCGCTTGCCGCCACCTATCCCTGGTCGGAGGTCGTTGTCGATGAAGATGAAACAATGCTCACCCTGATGACCATAGATACGCGCGAGCAACGCACTGGACGACGCACCACGCAATCTCTTACCTATAGTCCTGGTGACATGGTAAACTCGCTGACTGGCGAACTCGCCTACGACATACTGGACAGCATTCCTGGCAATGTCGTGCGTAGCAAACCGCTGTTACGCAAACGCCAACCTTTCTGGTACCTCGACATCCTGCGCTCTGACCTTTCCTAATAGATGTTAATAAACAAGAGGAGCAACAGGGGCAAGAACGGAGTTCTTGCC
>CAXUHG010000069.1:0-29111 GCA_964250805.1 uncultured Ktedonobacteraceae bacterium
ATATTTTCGTACAAGGGTATCAGACGCAATAGGAGTGGCAGTGTGAATATACTCTTGCACCAGAGCACGCAAAATTTGCTGCTTGCGCTGGCTTAATGGTGTCATCGAATGTACCTCGTGCCGTCTCCCGTTGTTCTCTCTCCTCAGACGCCATAGTCTATAAGAGATGATACAACGTTTGTCAACTCTGATTGCTAGCACTCTCACCCTGAGACTGCAAATATAGAATAGCACTCGTGAAGGGAGATTGTCAAGTGGTTTGCAAGGATATCTAGGCCACTTGAATGACCCAGAAGAATCTTTTTATGCGACGATGTACTCGATCAGCGCATTTATATTCTTGATAGAAGTTGTATTTGTACTACCTCATGAATGGCATTTGTGATGTATTGATAAATCAAAGCTTCCATCGTATACATACGTAAACAGAATCTTTGGAGAATATATGCATCAAAGTACATTCCACTATTCAAAGCAACGCAAATCGGGAAAGACGCACCTCCTTAACAACAAGAAAATTGAGCTTGCAAAACTTTTTTTAAGCCAAAACACCTATATCCATAAAACCTTCATAGCTGTATTTCTTGTCTTAGTAACCCTTTTCAGCGCTTGTACCTCTGAGCAATCGGTACATCATAATTCAACTCAACCTAAATCTTTCACTCCTACAATCACAGCTAGCACATTAAATCAGGGATGGAAGACGTTGTGGACTCTACCAACAATGGATTCATCATCATATTTAGAGAAGGCATTCCTCAAACCTTCTATGGCGTGGTCTCCTGCTGCCCCACAGACGCTCTATCTGTGCCGCGTGTTACTCGACTATAGTACTCCTGCACCAGCAAATGCCCTTACCGTCTTTTACCGCAGCGATGATCTCGGTCAACACTGGCTAGCACTTCCCCTACCAGAGCCAGCGGCAAACTGTGCAATCAAGACCGATCCAACGGCTAAAGATACGATTGTTTTACTTGATAACAGGAATGGTAAGTATGTGAGCCATGATCGAGGTCAACACTGGTCGCTTATCCCAACTCCGCCTGGATGGGAAAAAGCACCAATAGAAGATATGAATATACAACCTATTGGCAATCGTCTTTACGTTGGAGGATATTGGACGAGCGATTTGCATACCTGGATTGCATGGTCTCCTTCCCCTGCTTATAGTGAAAATCTCCAGTTAGTAGCGGTCAATCCGCAACAGCAAAACATTCTCTATACAAGTCTCTCGACTTGTTCGGGCGCACCTACGGATCAAATTGCAAAATTTCGGGAAAAGCTTTGTCGCTCTGATGATGGTGGGAAAACGTGGCACTATCTTCACACGCTGGCACTCAGTCGCGATACGTATGCTCCCAAGTTTTGTCTAGCCTCAGACAATCCTTCTATTCTTTATGCATCGGGAGTGAGCGCAGGAAGCATGCGTTCCAACGATGAAGGTCATACATGGACGCCTCTGCCACGATTGCTAGGAGGAATATTCGGCGATGCTCCATTTGAAGTATGTAGTTCTCCCTTATCCAGGGAAGATGTCTCCACACGAGTCGATATACAGATACCCAATCAAGACCGACAGTACCAATTTGCGATAACAAATAATGGTGTGATGTATCACGCAACACAACAAGCAGAGACGTTACAGGGAGCAACTATTCCAGCAGGAGTGACCGCATGGAATAACAATCAGTGGGAGCGAATAGCCCCTCCACCTCTGCAAATCGACTCAGATGTTGAGCTTAACACAAGCGTACTCTGGTTCATCACAAAATCGGGGCATTCTATTCTACTCGCATTTGATAGAGATCATCTTTACTACTACGCAAGTTGAACAAAATCATTCGTGTAAGATGGAAGTTCCCTATGAACTGCCATCTTACAGGTAAAACACTTGTCTTAGATCGTCGGGTCCTCGCCATCGAGCAGCCAATCAACGTTGCCACCCCCCTTCAAACCAGTTGCGCTTGATATCGTGGCTTGATGAACACCAGGAGGTGCAGGGAAGACTCCCGGCATAAAGTTGTACTGGGCAGCGTTAAAGGCTCCACAAGGTACATTATCGAAAGTTGGACTGGTGGGATCGCATGGCTTCCCGCTTACACGCTCCATGACGCTATGCCAGATTGGAGCGGCACCCGTGATACCAATGCTATTTATCAAAGGACTATTATCGGAGTTGCCAGACCATACGCCGACGACCACCTTCGATGTGTAGCCCATCGTCCAGTTATCGACGAATTGATCGGTTGTACCAGTTTTTGCCGCAACCTGATGCACCTGGTACGTTGGGTCCCAGTCGTTGAACGACAAAACGTGGTCATTGCCAAATTCAGGGGCACGAGCAGGCTCGTCTGCAAGTACACTTGTCATCAAGTAGGCGATTTGTGGGCTGATAACACGAATTGCTGGTGGATTGGCGGTATCATAATGGTACAGTTGATGTCCGTAGTTGTCCCAGACATCGAGAATGCTCTGTGGAGGAACACGCATACCTTGATTGGCGAATACCTGATAAGCACCCGTCATTTGTAGAAGCGAAACACCTTCTGCACCAAGTCCAGAAGAAAGTCCTCCAGCTTCACTAACTTTAGTGTAGTGCGTGCCATTCGCTTTGTTAAAATTCTCGATGTCTTTGTCCAAATCAGTTATACCGAAACGTCTTGCAGTATTGGCAACGTTGTCGATACCAGCGAATTCTGCCGCCTTGACTGCGGGCACGTTGCGTGAGTTAGCAGTTGCAACATGAATTGAGCTATTAGTATCGCTATATCCATTGCCATAGTCTGGGGGAACGTACATACTGTCTGTATCCGCGATATTGTTATCACCGTTTTTGGAAAAGTACGTCTTGAAGTCTGGCAACACTATACCAGGATACATGCCCATCTCGAAGGCTGTAGTATAGACAATTGGCTTCCAGGTAGAGCCAGGGGAACGCAATGCATCGGTTGCCGCGTTGAATTGACCATCAATAGTTTTGTCGGCGGTTGCATTGTAGTTCGCACTGCCATCCATTGCCAGTATCTCGCCCGTTTGCGCGTTCATAACGACAACTGCTGAGTTGTGTACATTGTTATCGCGGCTAATTATCGCATAATCGCCTTGAAAGGGCTGGTACTCTGGCTGGTTCAGGTGACGGTTTACAGCTTTTTCAACGTAGTCTTCGAGGTTCGCGTCAATCGTGGTACGAATATTGAAACCGCCTGTGTAGAGGGCGATGAGGCCAGCGGTTTCGTCGCCGTTGCCTAACTTGACGGCGAGTTGTTGTGTGACCCAGTTGAAGAAGTGTGGTGCCTTCACTTGCTGTTGATAGCGGGTAAAGGTCATTTTCGCGGTGAGAGCCTCCGCTTGCTGAATCATGGCTTCGGTGATGGGCTGTCCATCAACAGACATACCAGCGTTCAACATATTGTGCAGCACTTCGTCCTGGCGTCCAAGAGCACGAGTACGAGCATCGGTTCCGTTGGTAGGGTCGTAGCTTACAGGGCTTTGCGGCATACCTGCAAGCAGAGCGGCACGCGCAAGGCCAAGCACAGGATTGAGCTTGCCATTCTGGTCATATTCTAACTTTGAGATACCAGGGACGCAATGAAAGGATGCGTCGCAGGTACGCTGCAGGTGAAAGTACTCTTCTGTCGCCGCCTCAACGCCAAGATCGAGCGTACCAAAGGGGGAGACATTGAAATACATCTCCATAATTTTCCACTTGGGATACTGCTGCGTCAAGCCTATGGCAAGCGCGGCCTCAGTCAATTTGCGGTCGGCGGTTTGCTGAGTGTCGTGTGTCAAGTTTTTGATGAGTTGTTGTGTTAGCGTACTGGCACCACCTTGCACACCTTGTGCTTGAAGGTTGCCAGTAGCGGTACGAATAATCGCCAGTGGGTCAACACCTGAATTTGTCCAGAAGGTTTTGTCCTCCGCCGCGATCATCGCATCCTTCATCACCTGTGGCAAATCTTTGTATTGAATGACGGTACGACGACCAGCACCATTGGGATCGAACAGGTCGCCCAGTAGCACGCCGTTGCGATCATAGATACGTGTTGTTTGCTCGACATGCTGGTTGGCAAGACTCTGCACATGTGGCAACTGGCTCTGATAGTAGCTATAGGCATAGGCACTACTTGAGGAGGTAACGATAATGAGCAATGCTAACACAGCAATCAAGATACCAATCCCGACCCGCCCACCGTTCGGACCCTGTATGTGCCAGCGGTCCCGACGGTGACGCATCTGCATCGCGATACGGATAGTACGCGAGCGCTTCCAACGCTGTGTTCTCCGCGTTACAACAGGTAAGGGCGTCTGTGGTACTTGACGTAGTACCATTGGCGGTTCCGGTTGCCCGTAGCGTTGAGCATGTTGCGCTGCCATCTTGCCGGACCAGCGACGCACCATCTGCATAGCACTCGCGGCCCATTGCTGGGGTTGAGCCTGGAAAGTTGGCGGCGTTTGCGGCACGTATTGCTCTCGCACCTGATTGTTATTCTGAATGGGGGGATACTGATTTTGATATACAGATTGCTGCTCTTGAGAACGTGGCGGCGGCTGATTCTGCTGGCTCTGTCTTGAATTGTATTCGTGTAGCAGGTTTCCCGAACGAGGAGGAGATTCATTTCCCTGTCCTTGATTATTTGCAGGTCGCCAATTGTTACTCATAGCATAGTATCCTTCATATTATATAGTGATCGTAAAAACACACCATCTCTTGTCCACATTCTTGTGTATAAGAAAGAAAACGAATCATTGAGACAGTTTTTAGTAGAATTGCGCTCGACCTCCTGCACCTACCCTGTCCACTCATACAATGAGACATACGCCCTTCATATCCTCCTCCACACTTCAACCCAAAGCTTTCCCTCTCTTGGGGATTTCTAAGCTTTCTCTTATCTTCTATAATAACGGATAAAAACGAAACGTGTCATCTCAACCCCCCATTCGGGTTACAGCATTGCATAACAAAGACGAAGTGCATGACAGCGACGGCGTCGCTGTCATGCACTTCGTCTTTGTTACGTTATCAGAAAAGACTAGCGAAGCTACACTACGTCGTGTATAATACACTTCGTGCATACTCTACTGCTGGAAGGGGCCGAGTCCATGTTCTTACGGCGTATCTCTCTCTTATTCTTATTATTGATAGCTTTTTTCTGTGCTAGTTTGTTTTCAGCGACAATTTCTATACCTTCTGCATTGGCGGCAACCAATCCATTTACTATTACAGGCCAAACAGCCACCGAAACCTTTCCTAAAGGCATAGATTTTCAGGTGACGGTCACGGATTCGGCAAGCACAATTTCGCAAGCCATCCTATTTCTTTCCTATGACCATCCACATCATGAGGAGTTTCAGCGCACGGTGCCTGTGACAACCCCTCAGCAGACTCTTACTCTGAAATGGCATGAAGACACTACAGGCGACAATTTCATCGATCCGGGGACGACGGTGAGCTATAGTTGGCAGTTTCAAGATAGTGCCAATAATAGTAATGCGAGTAGCACAAATACACAGCAGCAACAAACTCTTACTGTAACCGACAATCGCTTCGACTGGCAGAGCCTTACACAGGGACAGGTAGACGTACACTGGTATGGTCAATCCGCGGACTTCGGTCAAATCATGCTCAGCCAAGCCGTTGCTAACGTCAAGCGAATCAGTACAAAACTCGGCGGCTCGCTACGGCATACCATCAACCTGTGGGTCTATCAAACGTCGAGTGATTTTCATGGTTCACTCCCACCAAGTGTCTATGAATGGGTAGGCGGTGTTGCATTTCCTTCCCTAAATGAAGCATCAATCGTTGTCGATAGCCCTAACGACGAGACGTTGATACGCGACATGCCACACGAATTGTCTCATCTCATCTTTCATCAATTGACGGAAGATGGTATCCTCGCGCCGCTCTGGTTCGATGAAGGCATGGCTGTGTACAACCAGACCTATCACGAGCCGGATATGACGCTACAACTCAAAGAGGCTTTAGCAAAACATGATCTTTTGCGTTTGAGCGAAATTCAATACAATTTTCCTGCCGACTCCGACGCCGCCTATCTTGCCTACGCTCAAAGCTGGAATCTCATTAGCTACATGTATACGACCTTTGGTCAGACAAAAATGACAAACCTGATTTCGTTGATGGGCGCCCGACAGGGAGAATTCAACGATGATCTCAAACAGGCACTGGGTGAGGATCAGATACACCTTGAGAATCAGTGGCGTCTTCAATTGAATCAGTCATCTGTGCTAACACCTTCGGATGTTATACAAACTCCACCTCCATCAGGACAAACGCCACAACCAGTAAAGCCCGACTACTTGACGCCCTTACTTGCAGTAGCAGGGTTGCTCTTGATTATTCTACCAATTGCTGGCTTGTCTGGTCTTTTCGCCTACCAACGGCGCAAACGGCAGAGAGAACTCGCGCTACAAGAGGCCGAGCGTATTATGAGTCTGACATTTCCGCCATATGGCATCCAACCATCTCAACCCTATCCCCCGCGACAGGTACAACCGCCACAACGTCCCATTGTACCATTCGAGTCGTATGGGAACATGATGATACCTCCTATGCCCGATGTTGATACGACACATCCGTACACAGACCTCAGGCATTATCAGCCTCAGCAGGAGCAATCTCCTCCTGCACAAGAATACACGAGCCAGCCACCCCCTAAGCAGGCTTCACAGGAGTCAAGAACCCCTCGCGTAGAACGCGAAGGCTTGTGAAAGCAAGCCTGTCTTGACCAGACTCAGCGAAAGCTCCGCTAGGGAAGAATGCATAGGTACGTCAGGATGCATGCCAGTCTTGACCACTACGGAGAGGAATTAAACAGCGTGTCGGGGTGATATGCAGTGTTGCTCTCAAGAAACCTTCTCATAGCATTGTCGAGGCACTCATTACCTACGAAAGTAGAGGCTCATCATGAGCAACGTCTTTGTAGTAGACACCATGTATACACCGCTCGACCCTATCCACCCCGGTCGCGCTCGCCATCTGCTCACTAGTGGCAAAGCGGCGGTCTATCGGAGGTTTCCGTTTACGATCATTTTGAAACGAGAGATACAAGCATCGGTGACACAGCCTTTGCGTTTGAAACTTGATCCTGGCAGTAAGACCACAGGCATAGCGATTGTCAACGATGCATCAGGCGAAGTGGTCTGGGCGGCAGAACTTGAACACCGAGGAGAAAGTATCAAAGTGGCACTCGACTCACGCCGCGCTCTTCGCAGAGGACGTAGGCACCGCAAGACGCGCTACAGAAAGCCGCGTTTCAATAATCGACGGCGGAAACAGGGATGGCTCGCACCGTCGCTTGAGAGCCGTATCAGAAACATCATGACATGGAGCAATCGGTTGTCAAAATATTGTTCTATAGCATTCATCAGTCAAGAGCTAGTCAAGTTTGACACCCAGGCAATGCAAGATGCAGAAATAGGGGGTATCGAGTACCAACAAGGAACACTCTACGGCTACGAGGTACGGGAATACCTGCTTGAAAAGTGGAATCGCACCTGTGCCTATTGTGGAGCAGCAAATATTCCTCTACAGATAGAGCATATCCAGTGTCGCAGGCATCACGGTTCCAATCGAGTGAGTAATCTCACACTTGCTTGCGAGTCCTGTAATCAGAAGAAGGGAACACAAGATGTTAAAGAGTTTTTGAAGTACAAACCTGATGTTCTCAAAAGAGTACTTGCACAAGCAAAAGCACCGTTACAGGATGCAACAGTAGTCAATACAACACGATGGGCATTGTATGAACGATTAAAACAAACAGATACAGGAACGGGTGGTAGAACCAAATATAATCGCATAAGACAAGGGCTTGAGAAAGCTCACTGGATTGACGCTGCGTGTGTAGGAAAGTCAACACCTAATGCACTTCTGATTGATCGTGTGCGTCCCTTGCTCATCAAGGCAACAGGGTATGGCACTCGGCAGATGTGCTTGATGGACAAATTCGGGTTTCCCCGAACGAAGCCAAAGGCTGTAAAAGTGGTCAAGGGCTTTCAAACGGGTGATATGGTCAAAGCTGTTGTGACATGTGGCAAGAAGCAAGGTGTCTACATTGGGCGAGTGGCTGTACGTGCAAAGGGAAGTTTCAACATCACCACGAAAGCGCATGGTACGATACAAGGTATAGGCTATCAGTATTGTCACACTATCCACAAGACAGACGGCTATAGCTATAGTTTCTGAGAAAGGAGAGGCGCGTGTTTCCTTCCCACAGTGACAAGCAAGGGATTTCTACAAGCGTCTCGGAGATGAGCTTTTATGGAGAGAAAGATAGCAAACAATGTTGTGTTTGATCTGCCAACACCTTATTATCCGTCCGATGCACTTACATTGGATGAACTAGCTCACTGGGTTGCGTTCAGCCGCTTCCCCGGTATCGGGCCAATTCGCTTCAAGAAGCTGCTCGATTTTTTCTCCGGCGACATCGCGGCAGCATGGCGAGCGGAGAGCAAATATCTGGTCGAAGCAGGTCTCGATCAGAAAACGATAGATAAACTTATCGCGCACCGCAGCACGGTGACGCCGCAACGTGAGCTAGAGATACTGGAAAAGAAACGCATTCAGGTGATTACCTGGAAGGATGACACCTATCCGCCATTGCTCAGAAAAATCGAGTATGCGCCGCCCGTCCTGTACGTGTATGGCTCCTTTACTGAAGATGACCGTCGCTTCTCCATAGGAATCGTTGGCACGCGAAAAATGAGCGTCTATGGACGACAAGTAACCGAGCAGTTTGCCACCGAACTCGCACAGGGCCGCATGACGATAGTGAGCGGCCTCGCCCTCGGTGTTGATACAATCGCGCACACAGCCGCACTCGATGCAGGTGGGCGCACAATCGCGGTGCTAGCAAGCGGCCTCGATACTATTTATCCCCCTGGCAACTACAACCTTGCCAAACGCATTGTTGAGTCTGGACAAGGTGCCCTATTAAGTACCTTTCCGCTTGGTGTGCGCCCCGACGCTGGCAACTTTCCGGCACGCAACCATATCATCTCGGCGTTATCGCTTGGCGTACTGATTACCGAAGCTCCGCCGACCTCTGGCGCGATCATCACCGCTAACTCGGCACTCAATCAGGGCCGCGAGGTGTTCGCAGTCCCTGGTGGCATCTTCTCTCCGGCAAGTGGTGGGGTAAATAAATTGATTCAAGACGGGGCGCATCCAGTCACCAGCACACGCGACATTCTGGAACAACTGAACATTCACACCTTCCCCCATCCCGAAGAGACACGAAGAAACATGCAAGCCATCCTACCAGATAATCCAGAGGAACAGGCACTGCTCAAGCATTTGAGCCTGGAACCATGCCACATCGACGAATTGACACGCCAGAGCGCGTTAGAGGCAAACGTCGTCGCATCGACACTCGTGATGATGGAGCTAAAAGGCATGGTTAAGCAGATTGGTAGCATGCAATACGTGTTAGCGCGGTAGTGTCAGGACCAGGGCACCCGCTGCCTTCATCATTCCCCGAATGCGGCTCGGGGGTGCCCTGGTTTTCAGGAGGTTTTCTATGTAAGCCAAGCAATATCGTACATTGCTTCCACTCTTTACAGAACTCAGGGGCGAACGAGTAACGATACGCCCTTATCGAGAAGAGGATGCACAGGCACTCTTTGAAGCGGTCGCTGAGTCACGCGACCATATCCGTCCGTGGCTTCCGTTTGCCGACGCACATCAATCAGTTGAGGAGAGCCGCGACTGGATTATTCATCAACAAGCAAAAATCCTGTTACGCGAAGATATGAATTTTGCCCTTTGGGATACAACAAGCGGGCGTTTTGTCGGCGGGAGTGGTCTTCATCCCCACAACTGGAAGATTGGCTACTTCGAGATTGGCTACTGGCTCCGCGTCTCCGCAACGAGACACGGCTACATAACCGAAACCGTGGAGATGCTCACAGACTACCTATTCACGCACTTGCACGCCAATCGCGTCGAAATTCGCTGTGATGCAAAAAACGAGCGTAGCGCAGCCGTACCGCGTCGCCTCGGCTTCGTGCAAGAAGGGTTAAAACGCAACGACACACAGAATCCTGCTGGTGAATTGCGTAGCACGTTGATCTTTGCGATGACGCTGGAAGATCGCAAGGGCATTAAAGATTATTAAATTTCGTAGGGACCAGATTTATCGCGTCCGAGGCGCAATTGATTGCGCGATATTCTTGTTAATATTTTGATAAATGTATCATAATATATCTCGCGTGATAAATCACGCCCTCGGACGCGATAAATCTGGTCCCTACGAAATTGGTCATATATTACCGTTGAAAGGTCTGCTATGAGGAAGACATACAACAAGCTTGTGCGCGATCACATCCCTGATATCATCCGTTGGCATGGAGATACATGTAACACGGAGACTATGACAGAGATTGAATTTACACAGGCATTGAGACAAAAGCTGGTCGAGGAGGCGCAAGAGGTGGTGCAAGCCGGGACGCAACAGGAGATGATTACAGAATTAGCCGACCTTTATGAAGTACTCGACACGCTTATGCAATATAGCAATATTTCGCTGGACACGGTAAAATCAGCACAGGAGCTGCGACGTAGCGAACGTGGCGGCTTCTCACAACGTATCAAATTGCTCTGGACGGAGTAACAATCTTATGATTCCTCTCGATCTGCTTCTCAAAGCGACACATGGAACACTTCGTTTCGTGGGGAAGCAAACGGTATTTCCATCGTTCGGTCATGATACACGACAACTCGCGGCGGGAGAGCTTTTTGTGGCGGTGCGTGGCGAGCGTAGCGATGGACATATGTATCTACGTGATGCCATACGAAGTGGGGCTGCTGGTGTGCTAGTCGAGTCTCTCTCTAATTTACCAGAGGAGATACAGCAACAGCTTGAACAGCTTGAGATCGCAACTGTTGTGGTTGAAGATACGCGTCTCGCGCTACAGGATTATGCCAGCTTTATTCTACACCAATGGCATCCAATAGTGATCGCAGTAACGGGAAGCGTGGGCAAGACCAGCACCAAAGAGGCAATCGCAACGGTGCTAGGCAGTAAATTCGCAACCTTTAGAAGCTGGCAAAACTATAACGACCTGCTGGGCATTCCGCTTTCGCTGGGTCGGCTCGAACCGCAACATCAATATGCAGTATTAGAGTTGGGGTGCGACCATCCGGGCGAGATCGCGGACCTGTGCCGTATCACCCGTCCACAAATCGGCGTGTTGACGCACATCAGTCCTGCACAGCTACAATACTTTGGGACGCTCGAACGGCTGGCGGAGGAGCTAGGTACGCTGCTTACTAGCTTCCCAGAAGGTGGGGCGTTTTTCTACAATAACTTCGACGAGACAATCTATCGTCTCTTGCTTCGCCACAATGCAAGGCCGCACAACGTCGCGCTCTACCCTTATCTCGCGCACAATATGCCCGGCTTCACAAAGAACGAGGCACCGCCGCCAGTCGAGAATATCCAGGTGAGTTTGAATGGGACACAGTGTTCACTGATTACAATGAATACAGAAACGTCCGTCGTCTCCACAACAGAACTAGCGTCGTCGCTACTTGGAGAACATTCCGTTCAGACAATGCTCGCGGCCTATGCAGTTGGGCGGCATGTGAGTATGAATGTTGACGAAATCGCACAGGCATTACGTGCAGTGCGACCACTACCAGGAAGACTCATGCCACTCGTAGGCATCACCGACACAACACTCCTCGACGATACGCACAACGCCGCACCCGCCTCAATACTCGCGGCATTGGAAACGCTCAAGGTATTAGCAACAGGGCAACGCATCGCTATTCTTGGCGACATGCTCAGTCTTGGCAGCTACGAGGAGGAGGCACACCGCCAAGTAGGACGAGAAGCAGCATCGCGCGTCGATTACCTGATTACTAAAGGCGAACGAGCTACTATTATAGCCGAGGCAGCGCGGCAAGCTGGTTTGCCCTCATCCCATATCATCGTTACCTCGACTCACGAGGACGCGGCGCAAGCGGCGAGGCAACTAGCAATACAAGGCAAACAATCGCTCATCCTCATCAAAGGCTCTGAGGCGACGCGCATGGAGCGTGTAACAGAACTGCTGATGGCGGAGCCGTGGAGCGCCTCCGAAAAGTTGGTACGGCAATCGCCCGCGTGGAAACAGATTGTAGTGGCGCGTGCCGAACGCCCAACATGGGTGGAGATCGACCTGAACGCAATCGCGAACAACACACGCCGCATCAAGTCAATGGTGGGGGCAGACGTACAGGTCTTGATTAGCCTCAAGGCTGATGCCTATGGGCACGGAGCGTTAAAGGTGGCACGTACAACGCTCCACAATGGAGCTTCGATGCTCGGCGTGGCGACATTGAGCGAGGCCACGCCGCTCCGTCAAGGCGGCATTACCGCTCCCATTCTTGTCTTTGGTTACGTCCCCTCATGGCAGATGCGCGAAGCGGTACGTCAAGACATAACCGTGACGCTCTATAGTAGTGAGGCGGCACAATCACTTTCTCGTGCCGCAGTCGCGCTCGGTAAAACAGTAAAGGTGCATGTCAAGGTCGATACAGGCATGGGTCGCCTAGGTATACGCGAAGAGCAGATGGATGAGATCGTCACACTAATACGCGAGATACGTGTGTTGCCAGGGTTAGTACTAGAGGGCCTTTATACACATTTTGCGATGGCAGACACACTCGATAAAACGCATTCTCTGCTGCAACTAGAGCGATTTCAGCATGTCTTACATGTTCTGGACGAACAAGGATTGCGTCCACCACTTGTTCACGCCTCGAATAGTGCCGCTACGCTCAGTTTTCCAGAGGCACGCTTTGACATGGTGCGCCCCGGCATTGCCATCTATGGGTTAGACCCATCGGCTGAGGTACGTATACCAACAGGATTTCGCCCCGCACTAGCCTTCAAAACGCTAGTCGCACAAGTCAAGCTGATACCTGCAGGAGAGTGTATCAGCTATGGTTGCACCTTCATTACCGAGCGTCCAACTCTAGTCGCTGTACTGCCTGTCGGTTATGCGGATGGTTTTCGGCGTAGCCCTTATAACTGGGGTTCAGTTCTTATTTCCGGTCAGGAGGCACCTCTTCTCGGACGTGTTTGCATGGATCAATGCATGGTAGACGTAACCGACATTCCCCATGTACGCATGGGCGACGAGGTGGTGCTAATCGGGCAACAGGGCGATGCAACTCTCACAGCGGAACAGGTGGCACAACGCCTCGGCACCATCAACTACGAGGTCGTCGCGGAAATTCTGGCTCGTGTGCCACGCGTGGACTAAATTTGCTATGTCTGCAACTGTTTTTACAACCATATCGTATCAGAATAAACGGTTACGTAATTTGCAAGAGGTTATTCATGCAAGAAGAGACACTTATAAAACCATCTCCATCGATTACTCACACAACAGCGGTTGTTATCGCAAATCCCACATCCGGCAGCTATACCCAGAACAAACAGCAGATCGAGGAGACTGTTGCCTACCTACAAGCGGCAGGATGGCAGGCCGAACTACGCTTGACTCAGGCTGCAGGTGATGCGACGAGAATTGCACATGAGGCTGTCGAGCAGCATATCTCGGTGGTAGTCGCGGTCGGCGGTGATGGCACCATTAACGAGATTATTCAAGCATTGGCAAATAGCGATACTGCACTGGGAGTGTTACCAAGCGGTACCGTCAATGTGTGGGCGCGTGAAACAGGCATCCCGATGGAAAACGAAAAGGCACGCGAGATACTTGTACACGGACGTACACGACGCATTGACCTCGGTCAAATGGGACAACGCTACTTTCTGCTCATGGCAGGTATGGGACTTGATGGCGAGGTTACAAGTACGGTCGAGAAGAAATCGGTGAAACGCTTTGGTGTGCTTGGCTACTTCTTTGTAGGCACATGGCTCGGACTCGGCTATCCTAGCTTTCGCGTCGTCGTTCAGATGGGAAAACGCACTTTTCGTGTAAGTGCGGTACAAATCATCATCGGCAACACACAGTTATATGCGGGAGCAATTAAATATACGTGGCAGGCAAAGTGTGATGATGGATTGTTAGATGTCTGCATTATTCGCAAGCAAAATGTCTTTGGACGCCTTGCTATCGCACGTGATTTCCTTTTACGCCGCGAGCAACGCCGTAACTGGGTGCAGTACGAAACGTGTAAAGATATCAAGATTCGCACACTCCGTCATATTGCCATGCAAATAGACGGTGATTCCGCTGGCAAAACACAATCACGAAATTTCCCACCCGTTGATTTTTGCGTCGCACCCGATGCACTCAAGGTGATTGTGCCGCACGATACACCGAGGGATTTGTTCTCGAAACCGTGATGTATAGACGATAACTTTTATCCCCTTTCTTTCGTATTATAACTAGAGCAAAGAGAGGGTACAACGGTTATGACACAGGCCATTTTACAAAATCAGCAACGCCGCCTATTACAAGAGGAGCGACGCATCGCAAGCCAACTACAGGCGTCCCTTGTCGGATTCGAGGGGGCGGATGCCTACGCGACCACGCTGAGACAAGTTACGAACGCCCTCGACGATCTTTTTCTGTTGGTCATTGTGGGCGAGTTCAACGCGGGAAAATCGGCCTGTATCAATGCACTTCTGCATAATGATGTGCTGGAAGAGGGTGTGATTCCGACCACGCATCAGGTGACGATTGTGCGCTATGGTGAGCAGGACATGCAGCATCAGGTCGAGCAGAACGTGTTGGAGATTGACAATTCCGCTGAGTTTCTACGCGATATCAGCATCGTCGATACTCCTGGCGTCAATGCCGTGCTACGCGAACATGAACGCTTGACGGAAGAGTTTGTACCGCGCAGCGATCTTATCCTCTTCATCACCTCGGTTGACCGCCCCTTTACGCAGAGCGAGCGCATGTTTATGGAGCGCATTCGCACATGGGGCAAAAAGGTTATCGTCATCGTCAACAAAATTGACATGCTACGCACTCCTGGCGCGCTTGAAGAGGTGCTGACGTTTGTACGTGACAACTGTAAGAACCTGCTAGGCTTTCAACCCGAAATTTTTCCGGTCTCAGCCTTGCTTGCACAACGCGCACGCGGTGCCGTCGGTCATGAGGCAATGGGATTATGGGAGAGCAGTCGTTTTGGTAAGCTCGAAGACTATCTCTTCGATACATTGGACGAGGCGGAGCGTATTCGCCTCAAGTTGCTCAGTCCGCTTGGTGTGATGCAACATTTACTGAGTGAGACCGATTCTTTTGTGCAACAACGCGCCGAGCTACTGGCGGAGGATGCACGCACGGTCAGTTCGATAGAGGATCAGTTGCGCCTCCACCGCGAAGATATGGAGAGAAACTTCATACACCGCCTGAGCGAAATCGAGAACATCATTCTCGATATGCGTGGACGCGGTGATCGTTTCTTTGATGAAACGATTCGACTGGGGCGTATTTTCGACCTCGTGCAGGGAGAACGTATCCGTGAAGAGTTTGACCGCGACGTAATCGGTGATAGTGCTGCTCGTATCGACCATGCGGTACAAGACCTCATCGACTGGCTGGTGCAAAACGAGCATCGCCTGTGGCAAGACGTGATGGAATATCTTGACCGCCGCCGTCAAGTAAGCGTGCGCCGCGATGATGAGATGATCGGCTCCGTCACACGCCAGTTCGACTATAACCGTCGTACTCTCCTGCAATCGGTGGCACGGACAGCAGCAAGCGTTGTACAGACCTACGATCAGCAGGCGGAAGCCATCGAGCTATCACAGAATATGCGTAGCGCAGTGGCGCAAGCAGCCGTAGCGGGCGCGGGCGGCATCGGCCTAGGAGCAGCCATCGTTGCCTTTGCAGGTACAGCGGTCGCCGCTGACATCACAGGTATCTTAGCAGGCGTTGCTCTGCTTGGCCTGGGACTCTACATCATTCCAGCACGTCGCAAACGCGCCAAAGAAGACTTCAACGCCAAGATGGAAGAGCTACGTATACGGCTCCATACAGCGATGCAGGAGCAATTCAGAAAAGAATTGAACAACGCCCTGCTACGTGTACAAGACTCCATCGCGCCCTATACACGCTTCGTTCGCGCCGAACAGAAAAAAACCGAGGCGATGCAGGAACAGGTGCTACAACTCAATAACTCCCTTGTCGCGCTCAAGGGTGAAATTGAACGGGTGAAATAAACAAGACAAGCATGACAGCGGCTCTGCCGCTGTCATGCTTGTCTTGTTTATTTCACCAAAATCTTTTTGTAGCGTCGTTCGTCGCGCCACCGCTTCACGTCCAGCAGGCGTCTGTACGCTTGATAGACGAGGGGCTGATAGACGAGATCGTGCGTCTCAAGAGAACGCATAGGGAAACCACCGAAGCCGCGTTTGAAGACGTAGACGCCCCATAGCTCCTGTCCCTCTTCCAGAATATCGGGAATACCTCGGAAATTGTAATACCAGCAATCGTGCGACTTCGCCCATTGCATACCTGTCCATTGTAAGAGATGGTTGGGCATGCGTTCGCGCTCCTCATTAGAAGAGGCACCGAACATATACCAGCTCCAGTGTCCGAGGCACAACACGATGGTACCCGCTATGGCCTTACCCTCGTATTCCGCAAGGAAGAGAGCGGCACGGTCGCCTTCGCTGAAGAGGCACATAATATCCTCGTAATGCGCCTTGTCGTGAATGAAGAACTGGTCGCGTTCGCTGGTAGTCTCGTAGATACGATAGAAGGTATCGAGATCGGCCTGTCCCTCACCGCGTCGCACAACGATACCCTTGCGTCCAGCGAGGCGGATGTTGTAACGCCACTTCTCTTTCATGCCAGCGAGAATCGTCTTCTCACCAGGTCGCAGGTCTAGCACCCACTCGTGACGAATATGTGTTGCGAACGGATTGATGCGAAAGCCACGTTTTTGCAAGGAGGTAGACCAGTAGGTGTTATCAGCGAAGACGCTTGGCTCGACCTTGAGCATGAAGGCATTGTGTTTGCGAGCCTCTGCCTTGACGTAGTTCAGTAGCACGGTCATGGCAGGCGAATCGGGGTCGTCGATAATGGGACCGCGTGGCGCATAAAAATAGGTCTGATGAATGACGGGGGCAAGCGACACCAACACAAGCATAGCAGCGCACAGATTGCCCGTCATCTCATCGACAACGCCAATGTGTAGAGCCTCGCTCGCGCCGAGATGAGGTGCAAGTTCGCCCCATTCAAACGATTGTGTGATATTGCAACATTCAGAGGCGGCAACGAAATTGTCCCACTGCTGCCGGTCTGTAATAATCTTGGCCTGCATTATGTGTATTGTTCCTCTCCAAAGGATTTTTGATGCTACACCTTTGCAGGGAGACCGCAAGGGTCTCCCCTACACGTAAAATGATGCAAATGTAATGGGGACCCTTGGGGGGTCCCTGGAAACTAGCTACGACGTTTTGCCGCCGCGTGCGGCACGTTCCATTTCGACTCTTTTGCGCTCGGCATGGCGTTGGGAGCGGCGTATCTCGACCAGTTTGCGCCACGCATTGTAAACGAGGGGGCGATACACATAATCCTGTGTAGGCATGTTCAGGCGCGAAAAGCCGCCGTAGCCTTTTTTGTATTCGTATACACCCCACATCTCTTCTCCCGGCTCTAATATTTCGGGGATGGTGCGAAAGTCGAAATAGCTACAGCCACGCGACTTTGCCCACGCGAAACAGCGATACTGCAGCAGATAAGTCGGCTTCAGGTTGCGCTTCTCGTTGGACGACGCCCCAAACATATCCCAGCACCAGTCGCCGAAACGAATCAGCATCTTGGCAGCAATGGCCTCGCCTTCATGCTCGGCAAGGTATAGCACCGCGTCGCCTTTGCTAGCAAAGTAGCGCAGAATTTCTTTGTGATAGTCCTTGCTATGGATAAAGAAGTCGTCACGCTCACTCGTCACGGTCAACAGGTTATAGTAGGTGTCAAAATCCTTCTCGCCCTCGGCCTCACGTATCGCCACACCTTTGCGTTCGGCGGCACGCACGTTTTGCCGCCACGTCATCTTGAAATTTGCCAGCAACGTATCGAGATCGGGGCGAATGTCCAGTACCCAGCTACGACGCCCATGCACGGCAATTGGGTTCGTAGAGAAACCGAGTCGGTGATAGGCAGCTAGCCACAGGTCTTCATCAGGATCGTCGTCAGCGATATTCGGCTCGACGCGCAGCACCACCGCATGCTCTCGCCTTGCAAGCGCATGTGCATGTGTAATAAGTGACGCCAGTGCTGGTGAGTCCGGTCGCTCGACGGTGGGACCGCGCACACTATAGAGCCAGTTGAGTTGCACTCCTGGCACCTTCGCTGGCAGAGGCACAGGAGCAACGGTCAATAGCATCGCTCCAACAAGACGACTCTCCTCTATCGCGCCAAGGCGATAGATGCGCCCACCAAGATATTTGTTGAGTTCACCCCACTCATAGGACTGTAAGAGATGCCCACGCGGCTGACTAACTAGAAAAGCGTTCCATTGTTCTGAATCCGTAATCTCTTGCACGGAAATCGCGGTTGTTGTCATGATGAATTATAGTTTCTTCATATTCCCAATGGACGCCCACAAGGGGCTACCCTACTATACAACGACGTGCGAAGCACGCAAAGGGGCATATAGTAGGGTAGCCCCTTGTGGGCGTCCGTCGTATTATTTGTTTACACTTTCAAGGTATTCACTACGGAGCATACTATACACGCGGACATTGTGAAATTTGCCAAATCTGGGAATGACCTCGCGTAGTGTGCCCTCATATTTGAAGCCAGCTTTTTCGTCGGCACGTTGACCGCCGATGTTTTCTTCCATGTCCTGCGTCTGAATGCGATTCAGGTTCAATTCCATAAAACCATAGGAAATCATCAATTTTGTGCATTCGGTACCGTAGCCTTTGCCCCAGTATGCCTCGTCGATGATGTTATAAAATTCGGCACTCTGGTTCAGCACATTGATATCTTTGAGACCCACGAGGCCAATCAGTATGTTGTCGCTTTTGAGAACGACGCCAAAAATAATATGTCCGAAAGACTTATAGAGATTTTCAAGGCGTTCTTTGCCACGAGCATCGCTGGTGGGATAGACAGAGAAATAGCGACGTACCTCGGCGTCGTTGAGCCATGTCGAGTAGGCGTGGTTGTCCTGAGCTGGCTCCAGAGGACGTAAATAGAGACGCTCACCAACGATAAACGGATTTTGCATAGACGATGTATCTTCAGCCATAATGGGAATTTCCTCCTTCATATTCGCTGGCAAGTATAGCATAGAAGGATGCAAGAGGCAATTTAGCTTCCTCTCGTACTTCCCTCCTTTGGAAAGTACGAGAGGAAGCTAAATTGCCTTGCTTTAGGAGACACTCCACAAATCATTGAGTGTGCTATGACTCTTATCGTTGCCTGCGCCAGCGTAGATATAGGCACAGTGATGAGCGGCATCCCACACTATAGCTGAGGCGGTTCGACCAGGAATAAGAGGATTTTTGTTGCTATCGATCAAATTGTAGAGATTCCAGGCGTTTTGTACAGGATCGTAGGCCCAGAGCGAGTGAAATGGCACATTCTGCCCATCTTGCCAGCCACCGATGAAGAGTAACATATTGTGCGTGCTATCCCACGCCATAAGTCCCTGCTGACGTGCGGGTGGGGGTGGCACAACATTATTGGTAGCTGGATTAAGGGCTTGCCAACCACCTCCACTCGTGTAAGACCAGAAATCGTTTTGCTGAAGCCCTGTTGAGTCTACACCACCAAAGACATAGAGCCGACTATCGTGGCTGTCCCACGCCATCGCCTGATAGGAGCGCGGTCCCATCGGAGTCGATGTATATATCTTTTGCCAGCCATTATTGGGTGTGTATGACCAGAAGTCTGCCAACAACCCGCTAGCATTGCTCCCACCAAGCAAGAGCATCTGTTGTCCCGTCCACACCGCGTTGCTGGCACGCATGCCAGGATCGCTTCCCGTACATTGCAGTACCGTCCAGTTGCCCGAACTCGGTGAGTATGACCAGAGATCATCGAAATATTGCCCGTTCGCGCCCGCGCCGCCGTAGAGCAAGACGCGATGATTGAGCGTATCCCACACCATCGCCGCATTCATACGTGGTGCAGGTGTACTACCACAGTCACTACTCGGAGCAGGGGTTGACATGTTCAGTTGCTTCCAGCTACCCGCATCCGTAGAATATGACCAGAGATCATTAAGAAGCGTTCCCGTGCTATCGACACCACCAAAGACAAGCAATTGGTTGTCGGCATCGTCCCACACCATACTGTGCCCCGAACGCAGAGTCGTGGGGGCATTTGTGGACGTTGGCACTTGCGCGGAATATGTAGGAAACTTAAACGTTTGCGGCGTTGCCGTTGGCGTCGCGGCTCCGCTGGAAGACTGTGGAGTAGTACCCGATGACGAGTCTGTCACACTCAAGTGAATATCGAATGTATTGAGCAACTGTGGCTTGCTCATATCGTCGAGCTTACCAGCTATCGTGATCGTTGCGTCGTAGGCATCGATGGTCAATGGTGCCTGTGTATTCACCGTCACCTTGAGTGTCGCGGTCTCGCCAGTTTTGAGTATGCCATGATCCGGCGTCACCGCCAGCCATGTATTCTCACTGTAGGTCATCGACCAGATTAGATTCTGCCCGCTCTTATTGAGAATAGTTATGCTCTGCGATTGTGGTTGCAGTTGCCCCTGCGCTAGCATAAAATCGGAGCCACTGTTCTTTACTGCGACCGCATCGATGCCAGTTTCCACGTCCATCCGCACACTCACAAATTGCGCCATTATACCAGAGCCTTGAATCTGAACTGCATCAGTATGCGTACCTGCATCTTGCCCACTCGAACTCGTTTGCACCACTAAACGCGTAGTTTGTCCTGGTTGCAACGTTCCTTGTGTGCTAGAAAGATGCAGCCAGGAAGACTCTTGCTGTACTTTCGCGCTCCACTGCATATCGGCGGTACCCGTATTCTGAACAAGAATGTTCTGGAATCCATCATTCAAAAAGTTTAACTCGTGCGTATTGAGCACCATTACAGGACATATCTTGAGCAAGCAGGGATCGAGAGTTCGCACCAGTCCGAATGTGCCACCAAGTGAAAAGAGCAGAGCCAACAATAAGAACAGGGTCACTAATGAGAAATTATTTCTACGGAGTAGTATTCTCTCACTTGATGACACACGTCCTACTTTTGCAAGCACTTTAGGTTCAACAGCCTCGGTATTTTGCCTCTTCTCAAGCTTAGAAAGCTCTTTATCCTCCTCAACAAGCTTCATAGGAGTAGTTTGCTTGGCGGGAATAGGAGTAGAAATAGACTCATTTGAAATAGCAACCGGAACAGCAATATGTTCGCCGCTCATCGTGTCAAGCAGGGAGGTAGCATAATCACCATCTACGTCTGTCTGTGTACTCGCACTTTGTTCTAACGCCGCGTGATACGCTTCCGCGAATGTCTGCACATCTGGGAAACGTGTGCATGGCTCCTTCGCCAGCCCACGCAAAATCACCTTCTCCACCTCAACGGGAATCAATGGTTGAAATGTACGTAGTGGTGGCGGCGATTGTTTGATATGCCCATGCATAATGGCATAGAGCGTGCCGATAAAAGGAGGGCGGCCCGTGAGCAACTGGTAGCAGGTTACAGCGAGGGCATACTGGTCGCTAGCGGCACGAGGCTGCTCTAACCATTGTTCCGGTGCAGTATAGAGCGGCGTGCCCACAAAGCCACGTAAGGAGGCATGAGTGTAGCCTTCGAGCAGTGTTGACACGCCGAAATCCGCCAGCAAGAGACGATTGTCTCCGTCTAGCAACAGGTTCGCGGGCTTGACATCCAGGTGAATAACACCGTGATTGTGCGCGTATTGGAGAGCATTAGCGGCGCCCTCAAGATAGGGCAAGAGTTGTTGCGGCGTCAAAATGTGCGCCTCTTCAACCAACTTGTTACTCTCGCTAGTATCAATGTTCAGGGAAGTCTCTTTTACATGCTCAACGGAATCGACAGTTTCGATTGCCTCAATGGTCTCCTCGTGCTTTGTCGCTGTAGCACTGTCGGGGGTAACGTTATCGCTCTCCTTGTGCAGTTCCTGGTCTGCGATTTCGGGAGGGCTACTTTGCTCTTCAGGTGCTTTTTCCTGTTGTAACTCTTCCTCCACCAACGTCTCTTGTATCGATAACGACAGCAGTTGCTCCTTGGATATACGTCTGGTGGGAGGCGTTTCAGCAACAACGGCGGATGCGAATGTAACGGGAGTTGGTATAGTACAGAACGCTTGGAGTGAACCATGCGCGGCATATTTCATCACCAAATAGGGAGGACCATCATCGATAGTACCAACACGTAGCACTGGCATAATATTTGGGTGATCGAGTGTTGCTATTGCGCTTACCTCTCGCTCAAACAGCATGGTTGCATCGCCATCAGTCACATGTTCACTAGACATAACTTTCAACGCGACGTGGCGCCGCAAAGGTGGTAACTGCTCAGCCTCGTAGACATCGCCAAAGGTTCCTGAGCCAAGCCAGCGCAACACGCGACAATCACCAAGCACCGCGCCAGCAAGAAGATATTTGCACCAGCGACATGTTATCTGAGAAGATTGCCCCTCACCATTATTATCTGTATCTTGTTGGGTAGAGAGAGAAACTGAACCCACATTTTTATGCGGACTTCTAGGATTAAGGCAATACCGCATTGGAACACCCCAAAAAAGAAAGAGATTATACTACATAATTGCAATAACGCATTTTAATCAGCAAGTGTTGCAATCATATCATCGAAATTTCCCGTTGAAATGTGACATATGACCCATTTTTGGGGATGGGGAGTTCAGTTCACACGAAGGGGCTTCGCCTCACGCCGCACTCGTTTTCCTTGTCGTATTTGCTGGGCAGCGGTGCGGTCCTTCTGTGCCTCAAGCTTAATGAGCGGAAATGGACGATTGAATTGGCGATCAAACGATTCGGCCTTTTCGTCGGAGAACACGGCGCGGCGTTCATAAGAGCGTGCAAAGATGTCACGCTTGGCCTCGTCGGACAGGTCGGTCAAAAGAAGATACGCTAACGTGAACTCTGGTTTGCCCTGCTCCGCGTAGGCATCGGCAAGCGTGAGGGCGTCGCCTCCCTCCGTGATTTGTTGGCGAGCTTGTTCCAAAAAAACGTCTTTGAGCAAGCGGCGATACAGTTCCTCAAAATTGGTAGGCATGTGTATTTCCTTAACGAATAATAATTCCTATAAAACATATTCATCGTGATGTGTTGCTCGCTACCTGTGGCAACGAACAACACATCACGATGAATATGTTTTATTTATATAGTACCATCTTTTTGAGGAGCCTGCCGCTCTTCGCGGTACCACTTGCGGGCATAGAAAAAGAGTTCGCGGAAGGCACGTGTGATCACGGATAGTTTCGCGCCCGTCGCACGACCGCCACGCCTAGGAAGATGCTGTACGCCAACCTCAGTGTAAGTGTAGCCTTCGCGTGCAAACTTGTAGAGCATTTCCGTGTTAATCATCGCGCCACGCGTTTCCAAGCGGTTACGCTGGAAAAAATCAGCCTTGTAGAGCTTAAAGGCACAATCAATATCGCGCACCCGCAGTTTGAAAACCAACTGTACCAGCATCTTCCAGCCCCACGCATTCAGCTTACGTAACGCCGTATCCTGGCGGTCGATGCGATAGCCAAGCACAGCATCGTATTCTCCGATGAGTGGGAAAAACCGCTCTAAGTCGCAGATATCGAACTGTCCATCTGAGTCCATAAAAAAAACAAGGTCCTTACTCGCGGCCTCAAAGCCGCTCACAAGGGCGGCTCCATAGCCTTGATTGACCTCATGATTGATGACTCGAACACGCGGCTCTTCTCCAGCAATCTCTTCCAGAATGCTGCGCGTCTGGTCTTTACTGCCATCATTGACGACAATCACCTCAAAATTTTGCGTCCATACTGATACGGCATCAATCACGGACCGCATCGTTCCTGTAATCGCAACCTCTTCGTTGTGAGCAGGCATCACGATTGAAAGACTATATGCAAGCTTTCTATTCTGCACTTTCACCTGTCCCTGTGAATGTTGCTGCATCTCTTCCTCTTTCTCATATGCAGAGTGTGCTATAGTGAGTACTGAAAAAATCTCAAATATTTGTTACAATAAAACTGTTAAAAGCACCAACGATATATGCTCATGAATTATACCCCAAAACTACATTCAGGAAAACTCGTATTTGGAATAAACTACTCATGGAAACGAGTCTTTCAAAGTGCTTGTAACGAATAAAGGGAAAATAGGACTGCTACCAGATTTGTTACCCCTCTATAATGAGAACGTCATAATGTAGGAAAAGTTAGCAAGCTCAGGCACTTATAGGAGTTATGATGCATATTCCGGGTAGAGGACATAACCCACTGATTACAAAAAATAGACAATCTTCCGTATCCTCATCAAATGATGTCGTCGATACCACAGCTTCCGATGAGAAATTCACCGACGCTACCGCTGTTGACAAAGCTACTACTGATGCTGAGACAGCAACAACTTCGTCAGCTTCAAAGCTTCGCTCATTCTGGCAGAAATGGTCAAACGCAGCATTCAATATACTGCCCGTCTATATTGCGGTACATGTGGCTTTTTTTCTAACAACCTGCCTCTCGTATCTCTTCGTCCACTCCGATTTCGATTGGCACTGGGTTCCCTTGGTCAATCTACCTCAAGCGTGGCATCACTGGGATACAGGACACTACATCGTAATCTCACAATATGGCTATCAAGAGGCGTACCGTACAGCTTTTTTTCCACTTTATCCATTGCTTATGCGTCTCATAACGCCTATTACAAGTCATGATCCTATGGTAGCTGCTTTACTGGTTTCAGATGTAGCTGGCTTTTTTATGCTACTCGTTCTCTTTCAACTAGTACGTGAGGACTTTGGTATTGAGCGTGCTAATCGCACGGTTCTCTACTTATCACTCTTTCCCACCGCCTTTTTCTTCGCCGCCGGTTATACTGAAGCACTCTTCCTGTGCCTTACGCTGTTGGGCTTTTACCATCTGCGTCACGGCAATTGGTGGCTTGCTGGCATCTTTGGGTTTTTCGCCAGTCTGACGCGTTCGGCGGGTATTTTTCTCTTGCTCCCCTTCTGCTATGAATACCTGCGCCAGCACGAGTTCTCGCTCAAACGTATACGTCTCGATATTGTTAGCGGCGCGTTGGTTCTAGCAGGTGCTGGCGTCTTTTCGCTCTACTGCTATTATAAGTTTCATGATTTTCTGGCCTTTTCGCATGCTCAGACCTACTGGAACCATCAACTCAAATGGCCCTGGCATGGTATAATTGGCTCGATCAAGGCGATTAGTTTAAGTGGAGGCGTTCTCAGCTTCCAGGCTATGCGTAACCTTCTGGACCTTGTACCTGACCTGCTTGCGCTTGTACTGCTTGCATTGATGTTCGTAGGGCCAGTAAAGTTTTCGCGTGCCCTCTGGTCATATGCTATCTATGCAGTTGTCCTCTATATATTCTTACAAATCTTTCCAGTTGCAGGTACCGGACTCTTCCCTTTACAGTCGGTGTCACGCTATCTCCTGGAGCTTTTTCCAGCGTTCATCATACTCGCGGCCTTTGGCAAGTATCGCATGTTTAATATGAACTACCTCGTCATCTCTGGTGCATTGCTCTTTTTCCTGTTGACGCAATTCCTGACCGGTCATTGGGTCTTGTAGGAAAAACAGTTGGTCTTTATGCTGCTGCCATTCGTGATGGGACGATGGATGGATGGTGTAATGATATAATGGCTGAACTACTGACTCAGAAATTAGTGGATATACCAGCTTACAGAGGGAGACATCCTCGATGGCAGCGATGAACGGTGCAGTATTCTTAGGGAATCGACAACTTGCGTTACAGGAATTTCCACTCCCTGAGCCTGCATATGGGCAGGTTCTCGTCCGTATGAAGGCGTCGTCATTGTGTGGAAGCGATCTACGTGCAATCTATCGAGCAAATAGTTGGGGGGATGGACCAGAAGGCTATAAAGGAGTTATCGGCGGGCACGAGCCGTGTGGCATTATTGAGCGCGTTGGTCCAGGAGTACGACGTTTCAAAGAGGGTGACAGGGTAATTTTGTATCATATCGCGGGCTGTGGGCTATGCCACGATTGTCGTGCTGGCTGGATGATTAATTGCACAGGCTTAGACTTAGGACGCGCCGCCTACGGTTGGCAACGCGACGGTGGACATGCAGACTTTCTGCTAGCCGAGGAGCGCACGCTGGTCGCTCTGCCCGATGAGTTGACTTACGAGGATGGCGCGATGGTGGCCTGTGGGCTAGGCACGGCTTACGCGGCATGTCTGCGTGCAAACGTATCTGGTCGTGATCGTGTGCTTATAACTGGCCTCGGTCCTGTTGGCATCGGCATTGCACTGCTCTGTCAGGCGATGGGGGCTAGTGTTGTTGGCGTCGAGGCAATTCCCGAACGCCTTGAACTGGCACGCACGCTTGGTATTCCCGATGTTGTGAGTTCTGCAGACAAAGATGTCTCTCAAATACTACGGCAGAAGACGAACGGACACGGTTTCGAGGTCGCTCTTGACGGTTCGGGAAACGCACATGCTCGTCACCTCTGCCTGGAACTGGCGCGGAAGTGGGGGCGCGTGGTATTCGTGGGAGAGGGGAGTACAGTCGAATTTGAGCCGAGTCCCCTGTTACTACATAAGCAACTTACGCTCTATGGTTCCTGGGTGTGCAGTATTCAACAAATGGAAGACCTCGTTGAATTACTAGTTCGTTGGAACCTTCATCCCGACAAAATGGTGACGCATCGTTTTACACTCGATCAGGTAAAAGAGGCATATGAGCTTTTCGATACGGGCAAAACAGGTAAAGTCGCTATCGTATGGGAATGATGGCAAAAAGGATGTACGATGGATGTAATCACTTGTGGAGAACTGCTCGTCGATTTTGTTGCCACAGAATCGGGAGTAACGCTTGCCGAGGCACCAAGCTTCAAAAAGGCAATGGGTGGTGCCCCTGCTAACGTTGCGGTTGGTGTAGCGCGACTCGGCTATAGTGCAAGCTTTATGGGGCAGGTGGGTGACGATGAATTCGGGCACTTTCTGACCGACACATTGCAAAAAAATGGTGTCGATGTTGCGGCAGTACAATTTTCAACACAGGCTCGTACAGCACTCGCCTTCGTTTCGCTACTCGCTGATGGAGAGCGCGATTTTATGTTTTATCGCCATCCAAGTGCCGATATGCTATGGCAAGCCGAGCAAGTTAATAGAGAATATGCAAGTTCAGCGCGTATCTTTCACTATGGCTCTATTTCGCTTATCGACGAACCAAGCCTGAGTGCGACTCTTGCAGCCCTGAACTATGCAAAAGGCAGTGGAGCAATAATTTCCTATGACCCTAATTTGCGCCTTCCATTGTGGCCTTCGCCCGATGCGGCGCGAGCGGGTATAGTGCGCGGCTGGCAACATGCAAATATTATCAAGGTGAGCGAGGAAGAACTTTTCTTTATCAGCACTGAGCCAACGTTGGAAGCAGCGGCTCGTTCGCTTTGGCATGACAAATTGCGCTTACTGGTTATCACCCAGGGTAAGAATGGTTGTACCTATTTCACCCCCGAAGCAGGAAATCATGTCGCAGGTTTTTCGGTGCAACCAGTCGATACGACCGGAGCCGGAGATGGTTTTGTAGCGGGCATGCTTGTAGGTTTGCTTGCGGGCAACCTTATGTGGGACAAAGAGAACATAGAGCAGGCTCTCTTGCTTGGCAATGCTGTTGGAGCGTTGGCGACGACGGCGGCGGGAGCAATTTCGTCGCTGCCGACTCTGCAAGAAGCGCGAGCATTTCTGCAACAATCTTTGTAGTGTGGCTGCATGCCGTTTCGTAAACACAAACCCACTCAGAAAGCCGCTTATGAGCGGCTTTCTGAGTGGGTTTGTGTTTACGAAATGCGCTCGATCACCATGCCATTTGCCATGCCACCACCTTCGCAGATGGTCTGTAATCCATAGCGACCACCTGTACGTTCCAGTTCATTCAAGAGAACTGTTGTGAGGCGTGCGCCAGAGGCACCAAGGGGATGTCCAATAGCAACTGCACCGCCATTGACATTGACCTTGTTCAGGTCTGCCCCGATTTCATGCTGCCACGCAAGCACAACACTCGCGAATGCCTCGTTGATCTCCACAAGGTCGATCTGGTTAATCGTGAGGCCAGCCTTCGCAAGAGCTTTCTGTGTCGCGGGAATCGGTCCAGTGAGCATAAAGATGGGGTCCGCACCCGCCAGTGAGAATGAGACAAAGCGAGCGCGTGGCTTGAAGCCGAGCCGCTCAGCGGTCTCGCGATCCATAATGAGAACAGCGGCGGCTCCATCGCTAATTTGAGAGGAGTTGCCCGCCGTAATCAAGCCATCTTCCTTAAAGGCTGGTTTCAAGCTTGCTAGTTTCTCAAGGCTAGTATCTGGACGAATACCCTCGTCACGCACGAACTCACTGGTTGTGCCGTTCTCATTCTTTACCTGAATCGGCACAATCTGCGAGGTAAAACGTCCTTCGGCTGTAGCTCGCGCCGCACGTCGATGACTCTCAAGGCTATAAGCATCAAGGTCTTGACGACTCAACTCCCACTTGTGCGCGATGAGGTCTGCGCTGATGCCTTGATGTACAAGGCCATTAGAATAGCGTTCGATCATGCGCGGGCCAAATGGTACACCGGGTCCCTGTGAGGTTGAACCCATTGGTACACGGGTCATCACCTCGACGCCCCCAGCAATCACGACATCATATGCACCACTCATCACGCCTTGTGCCGCAAAGTGAATTGCCTGCTGGCTCGACCCACACTGGCGATCAACAGTGGTTCCTGGCACAGATTCGGGAAAGCCCGCAGCAAGAGCGGCGTTACGACCCACGTTCAGGCCCTGCTCTCCAACCTGGCTTACACAGCCTACGATAACATCTTCAATAAGCGCAGCATCAATACCCGTCCGCTGAACAAGCGTCGAGAGCGTCTGAGCTAGTAGGTCTACTGGATGCCAGTCCTTGAGCTTTCCACCTCTACGCCCTACGGGGGTGCGAACAGCGTCTACGATGACGGCTTCCCTCATTGTAGCCATGAAAATCCTCCTGCAAAGAAACGGTTGCCAA
>CAXUHG010000070.1:0-16486 GCA_964250805.1 uncultured Ktedonobacteraceae bacterium
TGTACAAGAGAAAAATTCACCATCCGAGCAAGAGATACTGGATACGTTGACCAACTCCTATTTCTGTTGTTCGTTTGCCTCTTCGACGTGTTTCTCGTCGGCCTTGTCCGTAGGTTTGGTGTCCACGTGTGAGGAGGATTCCACAGGTGACAAGTCTTTGTTGAGTTTGCCAGCCATTGTACTCACAAATGTCACAATATCGTTGGGAATTGGACGTACTCCATCAAAGAAAAATGCGTTGATCTCGGCACCACCTAAAAGGATGAGCGAAAAGTAGTAGAAGAAAAGTAGCAGAATGACGGCAAATCCCAGCGTACCCGCATAGCCACTGAAAAAGTGTGAGATGACAAATGGAAACACTGCAAGGAATATTTCCGTTGCGAGTGCCGCGAATGCCGCCCCACGCCAGCTATTGCGCCAACTAATGCGTTGATTGGGGACCACAATATAGATGATTTCAATCAAGATGAAGGAAGTGAGAAAGCCGCCTAGAATACCACCGATACTGATAAAGACGAGGCTACTGCCTGGAATGCTGCTCAGGATGGGAAGCTTTGTCAAGCTGGAAAAGAAAACCGATGGTGCGGCTGACGCGAAAACCATAATTGGAATGAGAATAACGAATGCGATCAGCATGAGGATGGCAACGGTAAATTGACGTACAGGCGGGCGTTGACGTACTCGATATATGATGTCGAGACAGCCTTCCATGACGACAAAGAGGAACGAGCCAAAGAAGATACCGAGTACAATCGCCGCGATACCAAAAATTCCCGATGCCTGACTTAACTGGCGTGATGCAAGATCAAGTGCATTCTGTTGACCTGCTAGACCTGGAAATAAAGCCGTAACTTGATGAATAACGGTGGTACGTATACTACTATTCCCTAAAAAGATGCTAAGAATAGCGACGAGCGCAAGCGCGATTGGCAGCATTGCCATCAGCATATTGTATGCGATAATACAGGCAAGGTTGAGTACCCAATCGTTATTTAATTTGACGACGAAACCTTCTACTGGTCGCACATCTTTACTCAGTGATGCCATAGCACCAGTGTTGTGTGTTTTTCCTGGTTGTCGAGCATCTGTTGCCATTGTTATTATTTCCTGTTCATGATTATGTACGTAAATAAGCATACTCTAAGATGATGAGTTCTTACATTCTTCTTTTGACACGGAGATGCATGACAAATGGTCTCACTTTAGAGCAGCAACCGACTGCATTAACTATCTTCTAATGTTTGGATATTGTTACCTTTCAGGACAGATTGCAAAAAAGAATTTGCTTTTAGTAGAACAGGACTCATGTTATAATAGGTCTGTATCATTTTTATGTGTATAGGAAGGTAAGGCGAATATATGGATGGCAGAAAGCACGCGCAGGAAGGAGCAGGAGACTACATCTGGCTGCGTTACTCGACGAGTATCACTATTGCGGGTAGGCCGCGCACGATTGAGATAGGTATTCCCATGCCAATTGGGGCCGATGAAGATGAGCGTGAGCACCTTCTGCGCGAGGCCGATGCAGGAATGAACCAGCTTACAGGCCATGTCGAAAATCGTATCGCGCAGATGTTGCAGCGCGTCCAACCCACGCAGGGCAATATTCCGGCACCCACTCCGACCGCCAAGCCTTCTGTTAGCCCACCGCCACGCGCAGTCTCTCGACCTGCCTCAGCACCCGTGTCACAGCAAGCGGCTCCTGTAGCGAACAATGCCAATTCACGCTCCGTTGCTCAAGATGCGCCTCAACAATCACCGCAACGTGAGGTACGCGAGGCAAGAGGAGAGCCAAGTCCTCCTGTGGTTGCTCCCGAAGAGGTCGCACCACAGACGCAACCGCCAGCGCGTACAGCAATGGGCGTGAGCATGCCGACAACGGGCGATAGCAGTGGTAATCTCTCGATACCGCAGTTTATTCGCGTGATAAAAGATCGTTTCGACCTGAATCCTACACAGGCGATGGAGATGCTCAAACTCAAGTCTCTGAGTGGAGTTAACTTGCGCGAAAAGCTAGAGGTGCTGCAACGCATGCAGGGACAGGATGCGAACGGCAATGGGCAGCTTGATAAAGACATTGAAGATGACGATGAGAAACTCTCTACACCAGAGAGAAGAGTCGAGACGCCAACAAGCAAGCCTAAAACACCGTCGAAACCGCTTGCTATACAGAATCCTGATGCCAACGGCTCTGCCCGTACTCAAGTATCGCCTCCTCCAACATCGAGTACAGTTCGTGATGGACGCGCCGCCTACTTTGACGAGGAAGAGGAGTTTGAGGATATCCTGGCTGAGCTTGAAGAAGGAAGCGACTTTGAGGGAACGGGGCAGGCACGAGAATTGACACCACAGGAGCGGTTGCAAGCAAAAGACCTGGTGAGCAAGTTCCGTGAGTCGCAGGGGGCAGCGGTTGCTAATCCAGCGCGTTTACGCGTGTTGACCAATGTCACGGATGGTCAGGTGAGCGAACAAGAGATTCAGGATTTGATTCAAGGTATCTGGGGGATGTCCTCGGTCAAGAAGTTGAAGGTTGATCAGGTTGAGTCGCTCATCTCCTGGGCCAAAGAAGACGATTTCATGACCGATGTAGAGATTGTGCTACTGCTATTAGAGGAGGAAGCCCTTGCGCGTGGTAACAGGTGAGGCGAAGGGGCGTAAGCTCAAGACGCTCAAGACAATGACAGGTACGCGCCCGATAATGGATCGCGTCAAGACTGCCCTGTTTGATATTCTCTCCTCTGAGATCGTGGGAATGCGTTTCCTCGACCTCTTCGCGGGTACGGGTAGTGTCGGTATCGAGGCTCTAAGTCGTGGCGCGGCACATGCCACCTTTATTGAGATGGATGCTAAAATTCTCAAGCTGGTGCGCGAGAACCTGCAAATTACGAAACTGGCGGATCGTGCGGATACCGTTCAAGCGGATGCGTTCAAATTTCTCGAAAATCAGGCATCGCTTCCTGGTCAGAAGCGCAACTACGATATAATTTACGTAGCACCTCCACAATATCATGAGATGGCGGCTCGTGCGTTGACGTTGCTCGACGTGTCTCCGCTCGTACCTGAGAGTGGACTCGTCATTATTCAAATTCATCCCAAAGAGCGTGCTAACGTTGTCGCTGTACCCTGTACACGATTGCTGTTGACCGATGAACGGCGGTATGGCAGTACGCTCTTGATGTTCTATAGAGTGCCAGAAGAGGAAACAATTGATGGTGAGTAAACCAGGAGGCAGTCGTTTCGCCTTTGTAGATGCTGGCGAAGCGTCGCGACGCCTCGGTATAGACCGTGTGACGTTAGACCAGTGGGTCAAAGAGGGACGTATCAAGACACATAGAGGCGTAGGCCGCGACGCCTTTTTCCGCGCCGGTGATGTCGAGACGTTATACAACGAACTCCATCCCGCCGGAGAACTCGCCGAGGCGGTTGCCGAGGATGAGGCGGAGAGCGCGGGTGAAAGCAAGGTACCCGTCAAAAAGAAACAGGACCCACAGATGCGCGTCTACCTGCGCCTCCAGGCCGATGCCAAGTGGTACGACGTATCCGAAGAGGATATCCGCACATGGGCGCAATTGCTCGCCCCCGACGGCTACGAGCGCAACAAACGCAACGCCGAGCATACGATCAAGAAATTGCAGTTGTTAGTAGGGTTGATTGAGGATGCTCAGAAGAGGGAGAAAGGGCAAGGGTAGAGGCGAATGAACTTCGCCTCTACCATGCAAGAAATATTGTTGAGGATATATCACTCAATGTCATTGAGCAGACCTAAATCCGCTAAACGTTTTGCCTGAGCATATGCATCTCTCTTATCGCCTTCTTTCTCAGTATCCAATGTCTGTTTTTTCTTTAAATCGTTTGCTTCACTAAGCCAGAACAGACGCGTTTTTCGTGGCTTAAAGTAGTATCCAGCTATTATCCAAGCAAGAGTAGCTACGCCACCAAATGTAGAAAGTACAGCACCGAGGCGCACATATGATGGAGTGTATGTATAACTCAAAACATGTTTACCCGCGCCAACCTTGATTGCAGGCATTACGTTCGCAACCAGTTGAATCCGCACAGGATGTCCGTCTAAGGTAGCGGTCCAACCAGGAAACATTGGCGTCGCAATCACGAAATATCCGCTAGCATGGTTGGAAAAGGTGAACGTCTCTTGCTCTGGGGCAATGGTAACTACTCGTACAGGTGTGTCGAGCCTTTGCATTCTCTCAAGTACTGGTGAAGCATTGTTGGCTCCTGGTTCAACGAGGTAAGCGGGTCCGGCATTAGCAGTGTTCTTGTAGATTAGTGTGCCATCTACTTCTCCCACCTGTACTAAAAGCGGATCAGTTAGCGGTCTCTTTGATACCACAACGCTTACATTCATCCAACCAAGGAGTGTAGCATTTGGCTGAACAGAAGACGAATCATAAGGAATATGAAGAGTATAACCTGTATGGGCATAATTACCCGCAAGTTGCATATACATAGTATAGGAGCTAATCAAAAGAGGATCCCAGCCATCAGCCAGGCGAGTCTGTAACTGTACCGCGTTCGTTTGTGAGATATTTTCTTGCTCACTATAAACACGTCCGTAACCAGCCAAATGCGTTGCAACGAGTGCCAACGGCGAAGGTGTGGTAACTGCACTTATGTCTCCTGTACGAGAGTAGCTGATGTCTGTGATAATGAGTGAGTATGCAACAATTAGTACAATAAGAAATCCAGCAATAGCTGTAGAGATGTCACGGAAATTTGGAGGAAACTTTTCATGAGACATGACATGTCTGATATAAGAGAGAAGCCAGTCCGCACCGACACCAGCCATGAGAGCTATCAAAAGAAGTGCAATAAACCAGATGCGAGCGAGACCACGAAAAAGATCAAGCCCTGGTAGTATCCGTGAAACGACTATATAAAGAAATGAAGCATTTCCCATTGCTAGTAATGCTACGAGTATAATACCAAGAACGAGAGGCCAAACTCTATGCCAGCATCTTACTGCTGCAAGTAGTGCTAGCGTAAGGGCAAGCAATCCAGGAGAAATAATTTCTTCCCAGGGTGTGCCCTGTGGCGAAGGCAGAAAGAATAGCGCGTGCAAAAAATCTAATAGTGGGAATGCGTCACCTGCACTCAACGATGATTGACGAGTAGAGTGAGCAGTAAGCTCCAGCAACGGTAAAAGGTGAACTCCCGCTAACAATACGCCTATTACACTCGCAACGGCAAGACTTACTAGTGTTGGGAAGCGTCTTCCCAATCTCCAACGTCTTATAAGGAGCCATATAGCCAGCCCGAAAGTTAGTAGCAATCCGTAGTATGCCATTTGCGGGTGTCCGGCTAGAAGTGTTAACCCTATACAAACTCCAAGAAATGCTCCCCAGTGCCATGAAACACAAATTGTAACCCAACAAGTCAAAGCAAGCCAGGGATACCAAGCAACGGTTTGTACTATAGTTATATGTCCTGCACCAAGATGACTGATGAGTCTGGGCGTTGCCATATAACATATCGCCGTTACAAGAGCCGGAAAACGTGGTAATTTGAGTGCCCAGCGAGATAGAAGCAGCATTCCCAATCCTGCGAATATCAAGTGCCCCAGAATGACTATTAGAAAGTAGTTGCGCAAAGAGAAAAAGTGAACGAGCAGAGTAGATGGGTAAAAGAGCGTAGCGAGCGGGTTAGCACCTACAGGTTGACCACCACCAAAGTACGGGTTCCAGAACGGCAACTGGTGTGTTTGCGCGAAGGTGCGTTGGATTAGGAGCGCAAAGGGCCACTGGCTAAAGACCAGATCACTGTCCGGCCAGACCCCGAACAACTGGTTCTGTGTAAAGGGCGCAGGCCAAAGGAGCGCGGCTGCGACCACGACGAGTACGGCCAGTTGGCCTGCTCCTAACAGCCCAGACCCGAAATTTTTTTTATAGAATTGGCATCTCACTGTTTGCTTTTGGTTCATGTATTCGTTTCCTATCAAATGTTCTGTTAGCTTTTGCGCTATGCTACAAAGTTCAGATTTCTCGCTTATATAATGATAAGCAAATTACTAATTGTGGAGATAACTATACTTTTCGGTACTACTTGCAATACTATGTATGCTTTTTATCACGAACTTGTTGGTTTGTCCGAAGAATCAATGGTTTTTGCAGAAACGCGAAACGATATATAAAAGAATACAGCTAATGTGAAAAGGAGTAGTAAGAAACATCGTTATAGGATTAGGTGTTACTAGTACGCACATCAAGCTGCCATCAAAAGGCATCAAATAAAGAAGAGTACACCAATAAGTGCGATCACAGAAATCTCTATTAAATACGATCTATATCTTTTTACATGTTCTAAATACATTAGCATATACTCTTGTTCTCCTATATCTTTGTACTATTGTATCATTTTCGTTTATAAAGGTGTCTTATTAAGCAGACCTTTCCATTGTCACTCAATGGAAAGGTCTGCTTAATAACGATTAGAGGATACCTGGGCGGATGCTAGTTTTTACCCGATAATCCTTAGAGCTTAGATACATACATTTTGGGTAGCAGCCGGATTTTTGGTTCCACGATTGTCTTGCAAAACAACTTCTCCATAGTAACAATCAGAACCTTGATACATTGGTGCATCAAAATTTGTGTTAGATGCGTAGTTGTAAAGCGGACTTTGGAGATAACCGTATACATCCGTATATTCTGTATACACCGTTACATGTTGCCAAGTGTTGTTATTGGACAAGAACGTTGCCCATATAGTATTGCAACTTGTACTTTTGTGAAGTCTAATGGTCCCTTCTAGGTTGTTGTAAGAATCGTAGACGTTTGCGGATGTAAGTAATTGAATGCCTGTACAACCTGAACCATTGATATATTTACCAGTGCAATTATTACCACAACTATCAGGCATTGTAGCCCGTATTTGTGCTGCATGTGCCGGGGGACTGGCGAAAACACTAGCAGAGAGGGCAACAACTAGCATTGCAAAGACAACAAACAACTTTCTAAACTTCATGAAGGAATCTCCTTTTTGTTCACACAGGAGCTACCACATGCTATACTATGCATGCGATAACAATCGCACATGATGTTCTGTCTGAGGGTCCAATCAAAGCCAGGGCATCATGCTGTTTTTTGTGGCGAAATGTACGGTTACAATGCTCTACTCTAGGTTCGATCTAATGTATTCATCTCACTAGCTGTATCGAAACACTCCTTTCTTGTGTAAAAAAGCATACTCCTCTTCCATAAGCAAGCATAGCTAAATTTCTTGAAATGGAAGCAAAAGCGAGAAGTGGCGTAGAAAAATAAGAGCAACATGTACCCACATGCTAACTCTACTTGGTAATCAACTTGTAGCAGACTTCTACGACCAATGCATTTATACCATATTTTCTGATAAGAGTCAAGCCTTTGTATAAATCTGAATGATATTCTATGAAAAAATACATTTATATATACAATGTAAAAATAAAGTGAAGCCAGTGTATTGGCTATTGATCCCAAAAGTACGAAGTCAAAAGGCAAAAGTGTCATGATATGTAGGAACATCCATTTTAATATTATAAGAAGCAAAAAGCAGGATTCTTTTTAGGGATGTATATGAGGGATTAAGGTATGAGGAATGTAAAAAGCAAATGCTTAGTCCTGAATAATTTTTAAGGTTTCTTGTAGGGCTTCGACTTCTTCTTGCAGTCTACCAATCGTTTTTAAAAGATGAGCATATACTTCAAATGGAAGTGCTACCATAACCGCTCTGCCATCGCGCGTGATGGTAACAAGCTCTAATCCTTGCTCGAATTGATCGGGCAAGCTTGCGAGTTCCGCTTGAGCCTCTAAAATGGAAAGCGTTCGTTCCGACATGGCTAAATTTCTCTTTCTCTAATTTTACCTTCCAGCTTCTGCCACAACGCGTTCAAGCAAGTCCGAGACCTGCAAATCCTGTGCCCACTGGCGCAAATATGCGAGATCGAGAGTAGCTTTTTGCCTGTTCAAGACGCCGAGAATATCGTTCCACTGGCGGGTCGAAATCTCGCCACCCATTCTGTACCATTCGAGCTTATTAAGGATGATGTCTTCGGGGGAGGAGAGTAAAAATGGTCGAGTACCTGCTATCAGTATCATGGGTCTAGCTCTCAGACGTTCTTGCTGTGAGAAACTTCGTGGTTTGGGGATGAAAATATCAACTTTTGTCATCGTACTGAGATAAATAACGTTGAATGACGAGCGATAACGAATAGCATCTTTTATCATATCGACGCTGATGTAATACTCGTGTTCCAATAGTTTGACCAGCCTTTGCGCTTGAGATACCTGTATATCCGCGACAACATCGACATCAGCTGTACCACGTCTCTGCCCGTATGCAGAACTTGCCACTGAGCCACCAATAAAATATAAGATACCTAAGTCGTCAAAAATTTCTATTAGAGGCGATAGTACCTCTACAATCTCCGACTCATTCGCATCTTGCTTCATTTTCTCACTCCATCAAGTCCTGCATCAAGACTTGCGCTTTTAAGCAAGTCTTGCACATTAAATAGAGATGCCCATCTATCGAGATAAGCGAAGTCAAGCGTTAGTCCCTGTACTTTGAATACACCGAGAATATCATTCCATTGGTCATCAGTATTCTTTTCGACGTGCTTGTACTGTTTTAATTTCATGAGAATGATATCTTCGGGTGACTCAAGGTGAAAGCTGTGATTATCTTTTTCTAGCACGTACTCTTGTGTTCTCTTGAATGTTTGTTGATTAAGCTCATCTGCTTCAGGAACAAACACATCAACCTTAAACAGCGTGTCCAGATGGATAATACTAAAGACTGTGTGTTCTTGAATGGCCTTGTCAACGGCTTTTTCATCCACGTAGTAATCGGCTTGTATCATAGCAATAAATGTAGGTACATGAGCATAGCTAATGCTGGCAACGATGTCTATATCTTTTGCAGCCTGTCTCATACCATGCGTTGAACTTGCGATAGAGCCACCAATGTAGTAGGGAATGTTCAGTTGCTCGAAAATTTCTGCAATGGAGTCGAGGGTAACGAGCAAATCCGGTATGGGGAGTGCGTGACCGTTTGCTAGTTTCTTTTTGGCTTGCTCTGCTATCGCTAACCCATAATCCTGCAATAGCAAGAGAAATATAATCTCTTGCTTGCTAGCATCTGGATGACTTTCGATAATATCATGCATGCTTAGCTGTACAATGCTTTTTGTCCACGAGTTCACCAGCTCAAAGCGTTTGGTGATGGGAGCCTTGCGAATGAGGTGAATGAGCATTTGTTCGGCTTCGGGGGTGGTGTCGCTCGATTGAGTTCTCATGTTGCTAGCTCCTTGCTTAGTCTTTAGGTTATAATCAGTATATGCTATGGCATGTTCTTTGTCAATGCACATACATTGCTTCGCTCGTGAATGTAGTAATGAACATTCACGAAACAACATGGATATCGATTCGGCGTAGGGGTCTAATTCATTACACCCTGGTTGCGCGTCTGAAGCCGTTTTAAGGTGTAATGAATTAGACCCCTACAGCGTTTTGCTCCGTTCTGGCAAGAGCGAGAGCAGGTCTTCGACGGCTGTCACGATAATGTCGGCTCCGCGCTGTTTGTATAGTTCGACTTCGGAGGGATGCATGACGAGGACTGCCGCGAGCATATCTGGCTCTGTCGCTGTCTTGTCCGCGCGGTAATTTCTTACGAGGTCGTAATCGTCGGCAGTGTCGCCGATGTAGAGGCCACCCTTCGCGCCCGTTGCCTCTATTGCGAGTCGGAGCGCATGTGGATTGGGTTTGGGACAAATATCGGCGGATATGACGGTCTCCCACCATTGCTCGCCACTATAGACTCGCATGCGCTCTAATGCGCTCTCGACCTCTGGCCCCACGCGTCCGGTAATCATGCCGAGATGGTGAATACCAGCTTTTCGTAGACGTGAGAAAAAGTTTGGCACATAAAGCATTTTTTCTTGATGCACAAAGCCTTCAAAGTTGGGGAGATAGCGCGGCTCCCGTCCAAAGTAGGTGCGAACGTTTGCCGCGCCCCAGTAGTATTCGTGGTAGATGTCGCCGATTACGTCATAATCGAGACGACTGCTGGCGGGAAAGGTTGCATCGACCCATGCGCGACCACCATGACCTTGTAGATTGGCGGCACGCGAGAGCGTTGCCCATTCCTGGCTTGTGCGCGTGGCGAACGGAGTGCCGTGCCATTCACGTAGGCGAGCCGTGCCGAGGGCGGCGAGCAGGTAGCACATATCCCAATCGTTGTTGTAACCGCCAGCACGTTTGAAGGCATCAACGTCATTAATGGTCATGAGATGCTTACCATTGCGCTGTCCCCAGTCGAGAGCGTGAATTGTGCCCGCGACATATTCGGCGACGGCGATGTCGGTGGCATGAAATGAGGCGAGCGTGTCAATGAGGACGCCATCGACATCGAAGAAAAGCGTGTCGAATGGTACAGGAAATACTAGCTCTGGCTTTTGCCAGAGAAAGGTTGCATTGTTCATTTACGAAAACCTTACAAGATTTGGAGATTGCTGCCCATGAATGTGCGCGAGAATGTTTTCACAGGCCATTGTTGCCATACGCGTTCGTGTTTTGATGGAGGCACTGGCGATGTGTGGCAGCAGCACGACGTTCTCCATTGTCAGCAGAGCAGGTTCGACAAGTGGTTCGCGCTCGAATACGTCGAGGCCAGCGGCAGCGATAGTACCCTGCTGTAGAGCCAGGACCAGAGCTTTTTCATCGACGAGCGGTCCACGCGCTGTATTGATGAGCATGGCACTTGGCTTCATCAAGGCAAGTTCACGTGTGCCTATCAAGTGATGTGTTTCTTGTGTGTATGGTGCATGAATGCTCACGAAGTCGGACTGTTGCAACAATTCATCCAATGGAGCATAGGTGAGGGCGTATTGCTGCTCTTCAGTTTGGGATAAACGATGTCTGTTATAATAGAGAATGCGCATATTGAAGCCTCGCGCACGTTGTGCCATCGCTTGCCCAATACGACCCGCGCCGATGATGCCAAGTGTGGCACCGGAGACATCGGTGCCGCACAGCAGTAATGGTCCCCAACCTGTGAAGTGACCTGCACGTAGGTAACGCTCGGCTTCACCCATGCGCCTTGCAGTCGCTATCAAAAGGCCGAATGCTAGGTCAGCTGTTGTGTCGGTGAGTACGCCAGGAGTATTGGTAACACTGATACCAAGCCGATGAGCGGCGGCTACGTCGATATTGTTGTAACCAACCGCCATGTTTGCCACCAATTTCAAGGAGGGTACGCATGCCTCTAAAAGCTGCGCATTAATTGTATCAGTGACGAGGCTAAGAATATACTCGTGCCCTGGTGCTTTTTGTAGCAATTCCTCAGGCGACCAGATACGTCCCTCTTCCATGTTGGCGTCAAGCAATCCAGCGGACGCTAAGAGAGAGTAGGCCGCATCAGGTATCTTTTGCGTTACCAGAATAGTAGGAGGCATCATGTCTCTCAGTTAAGCGTTGCGGGAGACTACTGATGTCGCGGGCACAGGCTCTGCAACGGTTTGCTCGATCTGAAAAGGCTTGCCGAAGCGTCGGCGTAGCAACATTGCAAGTGCAGGCCAGCCATCTTTCCAGGGTGCCAACTTCTTTTCTACACGAGGTGAATAGCTGATCGGAACTTCGAGAATAGTATAACCAGCCTGTATAATACATGAGGTAATTTCCGGCTCGATCTCGAAACGGCGTCCAGTCATAGGTAATGCACGCGCAACCTCTCCGGGCATCAATTTATAGCAGGTTTCCATATCGTGAATATGGCAGCCGAAGAGCAGATTGGTGGCAGTCGTTAAGAAGCGATTGCCCCAGCGTGTCGTAAACTTTTGCGGTGAGAGGTCTCGATAACCATACACGGCAACCTTCTCGTGTCCACTGTTGCGTCCCTCGTGCCACTTGCGTACCAGTGAAGGTAGTTCCTGCGGGTCATACTCCATGTCTGCGTCCTGGACTGTGACGAGATCGCCCGTTACTTGCGCGAAACCTGTACGTAGGCCAGCGCCTTTACCCTGATTGTGTTCGTGACGAATGAAACGATATGCATTGAACGGCTCTTTTTGGCGTAGCCCTTGCAAAATCTGCCACGTGTTATCTGTCGATGCATCGTCAACCACCACCACTTCCATTGTCAGCGGAACCTGTGAGAGCAGTGTCAGGACTTGTTCAACCGTTTTTTCTTCGTTATAGACTGGGACAACCACCGAAATAAGCATAAGATACTCCCTTGTTTTCCTACCTCTAGTATAAGGCCATATATTTATACCACAAAACCAAAATAAATACTATCATTTATAGCTAACGAAGTGCTTAGCAGGTTGGCTACAGAAAGCATTACTTTTTCTCTATTGCCAGATTTGAATGGTACCATCGGTAAGTGCGACTAGCAGTTGTTTATCCGCGAAATGCAAGGCACTGATTTGCCAAGGATGATAAAACTTTTGCACAATCTGGCCTGTGCTAATCGACCACAGGTCCACCACTCCTTCATTCACCTCGCTATCTTCGCGTGCAACCGCTGCGAATTGTCCGTCAGGAGAGAGAGCGAGTTTTGAACTACTCCCCATTGTGCCGCTCTGGAGTTCGCTATAGGTGCCTGTTATGGTGTCACAGATGCGCAGTTTTTGCCCTTGATAGACGAATGCGGTTGTACTAGCGTTCCTTGTTGTCACATAGGGGGCACTACAATCAGCACAGAGTCCAACTAGCACTGAAGCTGTGATGCGTGGACGAATAGTGTTTTGGCGTGTCCGTACATGTAAATCCCAGCACCGCAGTATCGCCATTTCCTGCTCCTCATCAGGGACTTGAGCGCACGAGAGCGTGATAAGAGTCTGAGCGTCACGGGAGATTGCGCGGTGACGAATGGCCCAGAACTGTCGTCGTTCGATGTTTTCTTCCGCACATCTTACCAAATCGACAAGGCTTGCCGCAGGTGTTTCGAGAACGTGTGTGACGACATCGGTGCCGCGTACACCCAGTGAACGCGGTAAGCGTGCGTCTTCTCCTAACAGTGGGAGAGCCATACGGATTTGACGGCTACCTTCAGCTTGGAGCGTCAAGTCAAGCGAATAGTGAGCAGAGACCGCTCGTTGCAGTAGCGAATGGCTCCATAGTGTGGTTCCGCTCACAGTATCCCACACATGAATACCCAGTCGTCCCCAGCCTGCCAACAACCTTCCAGCAGATGAGAAGCGTAGTTCGCGTAATGACTCAACCGTCAAGGAGGTGTCTGTGGCGAAACTGACGGCTTGTTCAACCGAGTTCGCTGTGACCGACCACAGTTTGCCCTTGCCGTCCAGTGAACCAGCCGCGATCAGGAAGCTGTTGACGGACGAGACACTATTCAGTGCAGAGATTACGCCGAGGGCTGAATGAATAGCTTGACCTGCGCGAAATGGTCCCTTTGTGCTAAAGATGCTGAGGCCGTCGAACTCTTTATCATCGGAGGAGTCGAAGCGTCTTGGTTGAGGTCGAGGGCGTGTGCCTTTGCGAAAGTCTATGATACCGCCAATCACCATATCATAGCTTTGTCGCTTTTCAGAATCGCTCAACACAGCATAGGCACGATTGATTCGCTTCATCTCTGTCGCGGCGGCGAGATCTGCTCCAGCAAGATCGGGATGGTAACGTCGTGCTAATTGACGATATGCGCGTTTCAGTGTATCTGAGTCGGCATCAATGGGGACGCCGAGAATCGCATAATAATTTTCTGGTGTATCCATCATCGTTATTAGCCTCTACAGGGAGACGATGCGAGTGCGTTTACGCTCGCTCTGTTGTAGTTCTGCGCGGCGCACTGCCCACATGTACCATGTTGCGAAGGTGCGAAATGGTCTCCATAGCTCACCACGTTCGCGCATCTCTTTTGGTGTCGGGCGTGTGGGTAAGCCGTAAGCCACGCGTACACCCTCGACAAAGCCGAGATCATCGACAGGCAACACATCGGGACGCCCAAGCGTGAAGATGAGGCACATCTCGGCGGTCCAGCGTCCAATTCCTTTCACCTCCGTAAGCTGGCTGATCACCTCTTCGTCATCTAATGATGAAAGCTGTTCCAGGTGCAATTGTCCGCTATTAACGTGTTCGAGCAGGTTGCGGATATAGCGAGCTTTAGGAGTTGACAAGCCAAGTAGACGGAGTGCATCGAAATCGAGGGGCAAGAGATTTTCGGGGGTGACTTGTTGATTGGGCAGTGCCGCTCGCACGCGTGCCATGATTGCATCGGCGGCCTTTACAGAGATTTGTTGTGAGATGATTGCATCGACGAGGGCATTGAAGATGTCGGGGTCAGGGTGTAGAGTACATGGACCGATGCGCTCGATGGTTGCTCGCATGATTGGATCAATGTCGCTTAAATAAGCGGTAGCGGTGGTGACGACGGTATCAAATGAAGTCTGCATAATACAATAATTCTTTCCTGATTTCGTGCTACAAGCAAAACTGTTTTCTTAGTATAAGAGGGCTTATAGCTGTTTGTCCACTATCTATTCTAACCATGTAGAGAGGATATGGCATGGTTGTGGAATTCTACACCAGATATTGGAAAATGCAACAAAAATGATACGTACTTGTTAGGAAAATGCCATGTTCTTACAAGCCGTTTTCGGGTATCTTGTACAGCAAAGGTACGGCGCTATGAAAGCGTCTCATGAGAAAACGTAAAGAGAGAAGGCATTTCATGGACGAAACGGGAACGCAAAACCTGCCCGTCGCTCAAGATGCAGGTAGTGACATTGCTAAGCGTTTAGAAGAATTCGATTCTTACATTATCAAACAGGGAGAAGCCTTTGGGCACATGTATTCGTGTATTGCTCATCCAGATGTGCTTGATTTGGAGGTGAAAGAGATTATTCAGCGTGTTCGTATCAAACTATGGGAGACGCTGAAAAAGCAAAACACAATCATCCATTATAAAAGCTATATCCAGCGTATGGTACGCAATGCTTTTATTGATGCCTCACGACGACAAAAGAAGTTTTCTATGCCTATGATACTCGACGAATATGGCGAAATTGAAGGTTGCGTTCTGACCGTGCAGAGTGATTATATCTCGGACCCTGCGTCTATCATTGAGCAACGCATAGAGGCAGATGCACTTGTCGATATGGTGGTCGAGGCGATAACCTATTTACCAGAGCGTCAGCAGCATGCAATAGTATGTTTTCTACGTGAGCGCGTTGACGATCTTAACCAACTTGACTCTACCTTTGAGGCGTATAAACTGAATGTAGGCGTAATGACGTGGCCGCCCAAAGCAGCGGAAAAGCAATTGCTCAAAGCCTCTATTCCACCTGCGCGTAAGGGAATTTTGAAGTATCTTGCAGAGGTAGGGACCGATTTATCGCGTCCTATGAACGTGTCAGCCATCAAAAGGACGCGATAAATCGGCCCCTACCAAATAGTATATACTGATGCTTTAGGCATCGGGGGAGCAAATAAAGCAAGTGTCACAGCAAAAGTTGCCAGATGAAGCTTATCAGCTTGGCGAAACCTATGGGCTAGGCACGCCAACTGCAATTTATCGTGCATCCTATAGTCGTGCAGATATACTCCTATTCTGGTGGCAGATAGCATCGTCGCTACTCACAATTGCTGTGGCATTAGCCTTTATTGTTGCCCTTGAACTCTTTCATGCCTCTGTTGCTAGACTATTCTTACCTGTGCTTGTGCTATTTCTGGCATTAAACTTTACGAATACGTTTCGTGCGGCACGAAGAAAAAAACGCTTTGTATACGATCCCTTCACGCGTAATCTGCGTGTATATCTCTATGAGCACGGTCTCATTCAGCTGCGTGCAACACGACCAGTAGTGGTACGCTGGGAAGAGATAGCCCGCGTGCGTTGTTCTCTCTATCAAGAAGCGGCGAGGAGTTTCCAATCCTCAATCATTGTGGATCGTATTCATGGGAAGCCGCTCAGGTTTGGCGCGAATATACCGAACATCGCTTCATTATGTGAGAACATAGAGCGAGCATACCGAAAGAGAAAAGAGCAATGAGCAATTTTACGCAATTAGAGATCGAATATATGCAGGGGCAACCTCTGGGACGCCTCGCGACGATAAACGAAGCTGGCGACCCACATGTTGTGCCAGTCGGCTTCCGTTATAATGCTGAATTGGATACTATCGACATTGGTGGTCATAATCTGAGCAAGAGCAAGAAGTTTCATGAAGCGGCTCAACATGGACGTGTGGCGTTTGTGATTGATGATGTGCTACCGCCCTGGAAGCCACGTGGTGTTGAGGTTCGTGGGCGTGCCGAGACACATACGGCTGGCGGACAAGCGGTGAACGCGGATTTTGACGCCGAATTGATTCGCATCTTTCCTGAACGTATCGTCGGCTGGGGATTGGATAGCGATGCTTACAAGCCCAATAGCCGCTCAGTAAAATAGCATTCTATCAGAGGAAGAGCAGGTGAGGGGGCCCCCAAGCAAGAGGTGTTGGTGGGCAGGGCGGGGTTTGTTTTGAGGGGTGGAGACGAGA
>CAXUHG010000070.1:16496-28989 GCA_964250805.1 uncultured Ktedonobacteraceae bacterium
GCGTCCCCCAAAACCTCTTTGTGTTGGGGGCCGCTCACCTGCTCTTCCTTTGTCATGCGCTTTCCAACCGAGAGTATTTCTTACTGTTGAGTTGGAACTAATTACACTAAATTGGAAATTATAAGAAATTTGTAGATTATAAAGGAAAAGCAAAACGATTGAAAATGAAACTTTATGGATACTCTATACGTATTACTTATAAAGCTGAGAGCAATTCTCGGCTTTTACACCTTCACTTGCTCGTGAGTATGAACAGTGAGCTTCAGACACGAAAGACAACAGGACAGAAAGCCTTCCGTAGTACGTTTTCGTAGTATCTTCTCCCTGAGATTGAAGACCTTTGAGTCCCACATGCACCCGTTTATGGGACGAGGAGCCAGCTATTTTCACAGGCCCATCCTCGGAGGAGAACAGGAATACTAGTGAAGAGGGAGGTTCCTTCACTTATGAGAAAAGAGGATGTATTTCAGTCACTTCCCCGCCAGCAGTACGTTGTTGCCGCTACGGGGGAGAGTTTAGATGTGGCAGGGCCAAAGGTTCCTGTCGCAACGACAACTGTTCCACAACAACGGTGCGGAAAGGCTCATCGTGTTGGCTCAACGCGAACACATGGGAGAGCCTTCTCGCTCTACCGCATACGAATTACCGTCCCAGGCAGGCATACTTACGTCATGCTTCCCTCTCTTTTTGTACTGGTGAATGGAGTCTTTCTGGATTACGAGTACTGGTGCGAGAGACAAGAAAACCCTCTCTTAGGTGAAGAACATAAACTATGAACGAGAAGCACATGCAATCATCACAGGACTCGAAGCACGCAATTCCAGATAGCACCTCCCATGCCGAGCAGGACAACGCACACTTAGTACAGGCCAGTCAACGAGGAAACCAGGATGCCTTTGCGCTTCTGGTGCAACAACATCAGCGTCGTGTCTTCAACATGAATTTTCGTCTTCTGCACAATGCTGAAGAGGCGAGTGAGACGACACAGGAGGCGTTCTTAGCTGCGTGGCGCGGGTTGCCTGCGTTCCGTGGCGAAGCCCAGTTTTCAAGTTGGCTCTACAGAATTGCCTACAATTGTTGTTTGCGTGTGCTTGAAGAGCATAAGAAAGAGCAAACTTTGCGGGAAGCGATACAGATGGACCAGATGTTTTTCCAGCGAAGCAACGAGCAGCAGGCAATGGAGAACATAGAGCAGCAGGAGCGCCAGGTGCTGGTGCGTGAGCAGTTGGAACACTTGCCACCCAAGTATCGCATGGTGTTGATTCTGCGCCACCTCCAAGATAGGACTTATGAAGAGATGGCTGACATCCTCACGATGCCTGTTGGCACTATTAAGACTCATCTCTTTCGGGCGAGGAATCTGCTCAAGAAACGTTTGCTGGCAGTGCAATAGAGATCATCATTCTATGTTCTGATTCAGAAGACTATAAAGAGGGAGCGGCAACAAAATTTTGTTGTCGCTCCCTCCTTAATTCTCACAAAGTGCTAGAATGCACCCGTACCATTCGGTGTACCAAGACCAGTGGGACCATCATAGCCTGGCTCCGCCGTACAGAGGTATGAGCCACCACAACTTCCATTTGAGCCGGAGGTGACATCATTCAGGCTTCCCGTATGGCTGTAGGGATATGAGCTATTGGAGATGCTTGATGCATTTCCTGCAAGCGCATAAACGCTAGCGATGATTGGCGATGCGACGCTTGTGCCGCCGAAGACGAGCCAGCCGCTCTGTCCACCAGAGGCATAGCTATCGTATACAGAGACACCCGTATTAGGATCGGCGACAGCCGAAACATCGGCAACTGTTCTATTGCTACAGCCACTATCATGTTGCCAACTGGGTTTCGCAATATAGGCAGAGCAACCGCTACCAGCACCACTCCACGCGGTTTCAGAGCGTACACCACCGCTGTAGTTCAACGTAGTACCACCAACAGCCGTAACAGTGCTGTATGCTGCAGGCACCTCGACGCCATAGCCACCATCGCCAGAACTGGCAGTGATAGCAACACCTGGATGGCTGTAGTAGGATGCATAGCTCGTTTCGCTGCTAGACTCTCCTCCACCGTAACTGTTGCTGACTTCGTTCGCGCCCAATCTAACCGCCGTATTGACCGAGGTAGCGAGATTAGCTGTTGAAGTGCTAGTTGCTTCTACCAACAGGATGTGGCAGTTGGGGCAGATTGCGCTGACCATATCGAGGTCGAGCGAAATCTCCTGTGACCAACCAGAATTGTTTCGCGGATAGCTGCTTGTACTACCGCTTTGATTCACTTTTTTGAAGCATCCGTTGGCGGTCGTGCAAGCGGGAAGATTAAAATAGGAGCGATAAGTGCCGAGATCGGCCTCAGCATTGGGATCGTTGTAGGCATCAACGATAGCAACGGTCTGTCCTGAACCTGCCGTTGCACTGGGTAGATTGTATGCACCTTGCAAGTCGGGAGGATTATATCCCGAAGGGCTGCTTGCGTTCGGCTTGACGCCATCCTTGACGAGCAAAAGCGCGTTACAATGGACAAAACCTGGTGCTGACGCACTACATACGCGTTGTGAATGGCTATGATGGGAAGATGCCTGTGTTGCCGAATGTGCTGAAGCTGACGTGAAGGTGAAGGCACCACTCACTACTAGTACTGATAGCACAAGGGCTGATGCGAGTAAAAGGGTAAACTTTTTCAATGCAGTCTCCTCTTTTAGAAATGATGATTACTTACATGCAACTTTATGAGTAGAACATTATTGGCACGCTGTACGAGCAACAGCAGATGTTCCCACTCAAGTATTGCGTGAGCATCAACTTGTGTACATCATTTTCTAAGGGGTGAAAATAAAGTATACGTTATATAGAAGTATACTGATTTGCTGAAAAAAGTCAAGGTAAAAGCGTGTTTTCATGACTTTTTTCTTAAATTACTCGAAAAATTTCTCTGTCTATCTATTTCATAGAGTATGATTGACGTTGCACTGGCTACATTAAGTGACGATGCTGAGCCATATATCGGGATTTTGACGATAGTATCACACAAGTCTTTGTAACTCGCGCTCATACCCCATGTCTCGTTGCCTACAACGAGCAATGTTGGGGACGTGAAGTCGTGTTGATTGATAACTACCTCAGCATCCTCGCTACTGCCCACGATTTGTACATGCTGTAGCTGATGTCGTATCTTTTCAATCCAGGGCAGTAACTCTTTTTGTGAGGGTAAACGTATAGTTGGGAGGGCGAAAAAAGAGCCGGTGGAGGCACTAATGGTTTCGGGGTCGTACAGGTCTACGGCGTGGCCTGTGATAATGAGGCCATCGACACGGAGAGCATCACAGGAGCGAATAATTGTTCCCAGATTGCCAGGGCTAGCAGGGCGGTCAAAAATAACGACAAGCAACCTTTCATGAACTGAAATACGCGCAAGGTCGTCCTCTGGTAGAGTGACAAGGGCTAGTAGTTCCGATGCCTCGGATTTGTTACTTAATTTCTCAAGTAGAGGAAGGCGTAGTTCGTAGTGTTCGCTTGCTCGTGAACTCGCAAGAATTCCCTCCGCCCAGTCCGATAAGTGCTTCTCGCGTGAGTAGACAAACGCACGAATATGCCAATTGTGGAGCAAGGCTTGATTGATTGGGCGCACGCCCTCGATAAAAAACTCTTTGTGCCGTTGTCGCTTCTCGCGCCGACGACGTAGCGTTTCGATATATTGAAACTCGTTATTTTCCGAATAGATTTTAACAATGCGTGGTGCCATCGCTAATCCTTTTGAGTTACATTATATTCCGTGTAACGTATCAGATGCCAACATCATGCGATGTTGGCATCTAATACGTTACACGGAATATAAGTGAATTATGCCCGCACGCGTTTCGCGGAAAGCGTTTGCTGATAAGCCAGGAACGGGCCGCTATGGTTTTGCGGTAGATGACCGTGTATGTGAGTACCTTCCTCCTCGAAGCTCTCGTCTTCAATTGTGCCGAATTGGTGGAACTGTGCCACGAGGTCGCCGCGCTGGTAGGGAATGACGACATCGAGGACTGTGAATTGTTGCATCAAGGTCTCGCTGATACATTTGAGCAGTGCATCAATGCCTGTGCCATCCTTCGCGGATACGGCTACTGTTGGTACACCAGCCGCCATACCTTGCAGTTGTAAAGGCATGTCAGACGGGAGCAGGTCGAGCTTGTTTAGTGCGACAATCATGGGACGCCCTGCCGCCTCGATCTCTTCCAATACTTCGTCAACAGCCGCCATCTGGCGATGCACTGAGGGATGCGAGGCATCGACAACGTGAATCAACAGGTCAGCCTCTTTGACCTCTTCCAGTGTAGCACGGAAGGCCGCCACTAGCGTCGTCGGGAGACGTTGCACGAAACCTACAGTGTCGGTCAGAAGAAACTCCTGTCCACCTGAAAGACGTACACGTCGCGTCGTTGGGTCAAGCGTTGCAAACAATTTGTCTTCCGCCAGCGTGTCAACCGTAGAGACGGAGAGACGGTTGAGTAATGTAGATTTGCCCGCGTTGGTATAGCCGACAAGGGCTACAACGGGTGCGCCGACGCTCTTGCGACGGTCACGATGACGCTGGCGCTGGTTGCGTACCTGTTCCAGGTTTTCCAGAAGGTCTTCCTTCTGACGACGGAGCATACGGCGGTCAACCTCGATCTGCTTCTCACCTTCGCCGCGCTGCTGCGTGCCACCACGCTGACGCGAGAGGTGCGACCATTGCCGCGCGAGTCGTGGTAGATCGTACTCGACCTGCGCTAGCTCGACCTGTAGACGACCCTCACGGGTGCGGGCACGTTGCCCAAAAATGATCAGAATCAGCGCTGTGCGGTCTAGCACCTGCGTCTCTAACTCTTTCTCAAGATTGCGATGCTGGCGCGGTGTCAATTCCAGATCGAAGATGACTGCATCACAGTTATGAAAGCGTACAAGGTCCGCGACCTCCTGTACTTTGCCTGAGCCGATGACGGTTCCGGGGTGAGGATGCTCCATGCGCTGAATGACGCGATCCACGCATGTCACGCCGCCCGTTGTCGCCAACTGGACCAGTTCGTCGAGCGAGTCCGCGACGGGCCAGGGATTATCTGGTAACTCAACGCCCACGAGGAGAGCGCGTGTAGGGGCCTCGGCAAGTAGGCCGCTCATCGGCCTCTCTTCTGCTGCGTTGGGGGTATAATATTCTGCCAAAAGACGCTCCTTACATGAATTTCATGTGAATACTATTGTGGAATTACATCTCTGCTATAAGTGTTGGCGAAGGCCAGACCCTTGCTGCCAATAGGTGGCTCATGCGCGGACAGATACAGGCGAAATACATCTCTATGCGAGAAGTGGCGATGTTGCAGGAAACGTCGTGGAAAACCGAACGAGAGTGGGATAAGCAACAGCTTTCTTTCACCATGTACTGTAAGAAAACACATCTGCCAACACCTAGATGAGGACGCGATAAATCGGTCTCTAAAGAAGGTTGGAAACAGCAAGTCCTACGGTTTGTACAGGTTAGTTGAAAACTATCACTCGTGGAATCTCCTCTGTGTGGTGTATGCATTCAATTATACCCGAAAAGAGCGTGAATGTCAATGGCAAAATGAGGCATAACGCTAAGAGGAACAAGGCTATAAACACGTGCTTACGCTGTTTTCGCTTTTTGAGCCTGCATCTGCAAATGATTCAGCCACTCTGTAATTTCTGCGGTCGTAGTAGGTTGCATATCTCCAAGCATAGATAGGCTCTCTAGTCCTAGCTTCTGGGCCTGCTCAAAATCTCCTGTATCTGCTGCAATGCATGCCAGCTTGTACTGAATCCATGCTTGCATTGCTACGTTATTTTTTGCGGAAGTTGTTTGTAGTTGAGTAAAGATGGCGATGGCTTCGTCAAAGTGCTTCTTTCTCAAGTACAGTTCTCCCTTCTCATACAAAATTGTATCGACCAACCAGGACGTATCAAGGTCTTGTGCAAGTGACGACGCATCCTGTAACTGCTGCTCGGCTTGTACATAATTACCTTGTTCGCTATAAATCTTTCCCAGTCGTATCAGTAGTAAGCAGCTATCTTGCCGGAGTTCGAGCTGGTGCGCAAGTGCTAAACCTTCCTGACAGGTGTCTATGGCCTGCTCATACTGCTTCTGTGTACTTAGCACATTCGTTAGGTTTAACAAAAATCTACAAATCTGTTGCCCATGTCCGAATTGACGCGCAAGCTCTAGCCCCTCTCGAAAAATCTGCTCCGCTTGAGCAAAATCTGCTTTTTGCTCTGCGATTTCGCCTCGGTGTATGTAAAGAAAGCCTATCCATTGTGGTAGTTCATTCTGCTGTGCAATAGCAAGAGCTTCAGTGATATACATTTCTGCTTGCAGTACATCGTTCTGCATTTTTGCGGTCATACAAAGGTTGATGAGTAAGCTAATGATACGCTCTGTGTGCTGAATATCCCGTGCTAAAGCAAGTCCCTCCGTCAAAAGCACTTGCGCGCGAGAGGCATTTGCTTGTTGCAAGTAGAGAATTCCCAGACGCCTGAGTATCTCACTACACAACTCACGATGCTTCAGTTGACGTGCAAGTGCGAGACTCTCTTGCAAATATATTTCCGCTTGTGCCTCGTCTCCTCGCTGCATTGTTACGAAGCCTAACGCTGATAATACTGCACTAATACGTTCTGTATTGGCTAGTTGTCGGGCAAGTGCTAGAGCTTCATGCAGATAGTCCCCAGCCTGGATATGCTCTCCTTGCCACACAGCAACCTCTCCTTGCTGTAGTAAGACGGAAGTGAGGGCAAGCAAATTGTTCTGCTCTCTGGCGGTCTCATATGCATACTGCAAATACATATATGCTAAAGCGTATAAACCTCGCCGTTGTAATGAAGGGATGAAGGCAAGAACACCTTGTACTAATTCGTTTTGCATGCCTTGCCTTTGCGCGATTTCCAAGGCGGTCAGAATATTCTCATTCTCGCGCTCTAGCGCTTCGTCATCTTGTCCGTGCTGCCCTATATACTCCACATAATATGCGACCATGCGTGTTTCGGATATATTTTCTCGAAGAGAGGTGCGTGCATAGTCAAGAATAGTTTGGTGAAATGTGTAGCGACCTGCTCCATTGTTTTCTAGCAATCCTGTATCACTCAATAAATCGAGTGCTTCGCTTGCCTCCTCGCAAATAGCTAGGGCAGCCTCTTCCGAGAAACTATTAGGTTTGGCGGGAAAGACAGAAAATGCAAAGAAAGCACGTTGCACATTTTCAGGCAATAACTGTACACTCACTGTAATAAGTGACTGTAGCGAGAGTGGTGTCTCCACTGGAAGACTTGATGATTGTTCTAGTGGAGCCTGTGGTACTGCCAGGCGTAAACGCGTTTCTACATTTCGTAGTCGAGTGATTGCAGCACGTCTACGGCGTGTTTGCCCCTCATATCCCTGCATATGCAGATACTTGCCCATCAGAGCCAGAGCCAGAGGCAACCCTCCGACGGCTTGCACTAATTGTGTCGTTTCAGGCTCAATCTCATTCATCTCTGGTGCATAATGCGTAAGCAGGGTAATACCGTCGCTGGTTGTTAATTCTGGAACTCTCGTCACGTTCTCGTGAGCGAACAGGAGCGCAAGTTGAGGGAAGCGTGTCGTAAGCAGATAGGCACACTGTGGCCCTCCCACCTTGAAGGCTAGAGCGATTTCGCTCTGCCATGCATCATCAATGACAAACAAAAACCTACGTTGCCCAATCGCTGCACGCAGTGTTCGCGCCCACACACTATACTCATGCGATGGCATCATTTCTTCAGAAGTTACTCCCAACAGTTTGCCCCAGTGACTAAAATGTGCCGCAACGTTTGGCTGTGGACCTAAACCCGCCCATAACACACCATCAGGAAAGTGAGCAAGAACTTGCTTGTCATGAGCGAGCTGCGTTGCCAGTGTTGTTTTTCCTACACCTGGCAAACCGTTGAGGGCTAGTATGTTTTTTTGAAAGAGTTGTTGTTTGAGGGTGTGGAGTAGTTTATCACGTCCAATGAGGGGCTGACGCAGTGGCAGTGGTGTGGCTGGATCATACACATATGACAAGGGAGAAGCTGCTATGCCTGTAGAGGTATCAGGGGATGCATCACTACCATCGGTGAGTAGCCCTAATTCTTGTAAGCTCTTGCCGAAAAGCTGACACAGCTTTTCACGAAAATATGGATAAGGAAAGGATATACCACGCTCCCACCGCCCAACCGTCACCGCTTCTGTGCCAAGCATCTCTGCAAGTCTAGCCTGTGACCAGCCATGTCGTTCTCGCTCTTCTCTTAGGTAATGATTGGGCTTCATGGTGTCTGTACTCCCCAGGGACAGAATATGGGCAACTTGTATGCTAGTTGATTGACTTGTATGCCAGTTGCTTGCTTATTGCAATTGTAGCATATCCTTGTGGTCGTGCATACTTGCCATTGTACGAATAGTACAAGTGCTATCGAAAAGGACAGAAAAACAAGGAGTGCTACTTATGGACAGCAGAGCATCTTTCCAGACTACACCACAGTCGTTGGTGCGGCCTTCTCCTATGACAAACGGTTCCGCACCGCTTATTCAAGCAATTAATGTAAAGAAGACGTATGGGCATTCACCAAATGAGTTTCAAGCCCTACGCGGCGTCTCGCTAGATATTCACCAGGGTGAAAATATCGCAATTATTGGAAAGTCTGGGTCGGGTAAATCCACGCTTATGCATCTTTTAGCGGCTCTTGACAAGCCAACATCGGGCGAAATTCGCTTTGATGGTCGCAACATTGTAGACCTTTCCAAGACGCAACTCGCTCATCTGCGTGGTGAAGCCTACGGTTTCATCTTTCAGCAGTTCTTTCTCCTGCCGCGACTGAGCGTCATGGAGAATGTAACACTACCACTCAAAATTGTTGGTATGGCGCAACAAAAGCGAGACCAACTTGGTATGCAGGCTCTTGACCTTGTAGACCTTTCAAATAAGGCTCGTAATAGAGCAACAGATTTGTCAGGCGGACAAAAACAGCGTGTTGCGATTGCTCGCGCTCTTGTAGGTAGTCCAAAGATTTTGTTTGCTGATGAACCTACTGGCAATTTGGACTCAACTACAGGCAAGCAAATCATAGATTTTCTCTTCAAAATCAACCGCGAACGCGGTCAGACACTAATTGTAGTCACACATGATATGGAGTTTGCCCGTCAGTTTCAGCGTCATGTACTGATCGTAGATGGGCAAATTGCTCAGGGCTAAATAAGAGAGGGAGAAAGAGTATGAAGTTTATAGATCTCGTGGCAACTGCGAACCGTAATCTTACGCAGTCAAAAGTGCGTTCCATTTTAACTATTCTCGCCATCGTTATTGGGGCGTTTACGCTTACCACGACTATTGCTTTAGGAGAAGGATTAAAGCAGTATGTAGCAAACCAAAGCGCGATCCTCAATGTTCCTGACACACTCGTTGCTACAAAAGGTTCGAGTAGCGGTGCAATTACAGGCATTGGTGCTAAGCCAACAAAGTACGATCCTAGCATTGGTCAAAATGGCATTCAGACACTCGACGCGCAAGATTTAGACACTATTCGCCTTACACCAAACGTGCAACGGGTATTACCAGAACCTTCGGTTAACGCTCAGTACCTCGCGTATGGAGACCAAAAATATAAAACTATTGCCTCAGACTTTATTCCAACAATGCAATATGCAACAGTTGCAGGTCGTCTACAAGATGTCGGTGTAGGAACGAATGCAATAGCTCTAGGCTATGGCTTTGTTGATGCACTCGGTTTTCATTCGCCACAAGATGCTATTGGCAAAGAGGTTACGCTTACTTTTCAAGATCAACTCAAGAATACCAAGCTTTATTCATTCACTGTAAAAGCGGTGCTGGCAGACTCTTTGATTCTGGATACACAGACGCTCATCAATTTTCCAGTCTTTCAGAGCATCAACGAATGGCAATCCAGCGGTATTGCTGATCTGGAATACTCCTATAATACAGCTTCCGTTTTTCTCAAGCCCGGTTTATCGTCCGAGCAACAACAAGCAGTGCAGCAGGCTCTACAAACGAAAGGTATTACAACAGGCACCTATACGGACTCATTATCAGTCATCACCCAGCTTATAGGAAGTGTACAAACCGGATTGGCTCTTTTTAGCGCCATCGCCATTTTCGCCGCCGCCTTTGGCATTGTCAACACACTATATATGGCTGTGACCGAGCGCACACGCGAAGTAGGTCTGCTTAAAGCACTTGGAATGCATGATGGAAAAATCTTTGGTCTCTTTGCCTTTGAAGCAGCACTCATAGGCTTGTGGGGAAGTGCGCTTGGCATTGTGATGGCAATGCTACTAGGTCTCCTTTTGAATCCTATTATTGGACAGTCGTTTGAGGGCACGCTACCAGGCTTTCAAGCATTAGTGTTTCCCTTTGGTGCATTACTCTTGGTACTAGGGGGTATCACACTCCTTGCGCTCTTAGCTGGTACATTTCCAGCCCTTAAAGCAATGCGACAAGACCCTATTGCCGCTTTACGCTACGAATAGCAGAAGAGGTCATCTTTATGCAGCAGAAAAAAATAGTTTCTTTTGTAACACTCCTACTTCTTACTCTTGTCGTCATGGCTGCTTGCAGCTCAGGTGCTACTACGCAAGGGCAAACAGGAGGAAGTTCCTCTACGGGAGACCCGCGCGTCGCTTGGTTGCGTACTCAGGTGGTGCCTATTCAATCGCAGGAGATAGGTAGCGGTTTTGCCGACCTCGAACGTTTTGGTAGTGCTTTTGATAATGAGCGTATTGTAGGGCTGGGCGAAGCGACGCATGGCACACAGGATTTCGACAAACTGCGTAATCGTATGGTTGAATATCTGGTAAGTCAAAAGGGGTACCGCTTTCTTGTGCTGGAAGTGGATATCGGTGATGCCGTCGCTATTGATCGCTACATCACACAAGGGATTGGCACTCCACAGCAAGTACTTCGACCACTTGTCATCGCATGGCAGGGAGAAGATTATGTAACGCTGCTACGCTGGTTGAGAACGTGGAATCAAGGGCATCCTGGCGACATGGTTCACTTCTATGGTTGTGACGATCAAGCGTGGAAGTCTAGTGTTACTGTCCTAGAGCAGCAACTTGCAACCTCAAGCGATGCCCTAGCAGCTTTAACAGATGTAAGTTACTATGGTACACAAATTAACCAGCTACAGGCATATAGTAAAAACGACTATATTCGTAATGGATTGTCGGATGATACAAAAGTTAGCGCAAAAGTAACGACGCTGAAGAGTGGCATGCGTGCCGCGATTGAGCGCGTTGGTCAGTTTATTCCAGCGAACGACAACACACTTGAAGGCCGCTTCACACGTTTACTCTACCAAAACCTACTAGGGTATCTTGACGCGACTGATCCATTACTGAATTACTACCTTGCACTGCAGGAGTGGACCCAATTGGGCAAGAGTTTTCAAGATCGTTTCCTCAAAGGAGATCCGCGTGAGAAAGCACTAGCGAACAATGTTCTGGCAATTTCTGATCTGGAAGGTTCAACAAGCAAAGGTATCTTCTGGGCACATGATGCTCATGTTGGTCGTGGCTATGACTACCCAGGTACGCGCTCTAGTGGTGCTATGATCGCCGATAGGCTAGGCGACTCTTACTTTGCAGTTGCCACAGATTTTTACTCTGGTCAGTTTCAGGCACTTGATGCAGAAACCAACACTATCAAAGACTTCACGCTCAACGGTCTTACGAGAGCTAGCTTGTCGAGCAAACTCAATCAGCTTGGCTATAGTCAACTCTGGCTCAATCTTCGTGGACGAAATCCGAACGACCCGAATGAAGTATGGCTTTTCGATCCGCTCCAGCAAAACTATATTGGTGGTACGTTTAGTACTAATCCACTACAGATTGCCCAACTGGGAGGGGGTGTACGTCTTAGCGTCATGCCGCAGGTGTATGATGCTGTCCTGTTCGTTCGTCACACTACCGCTCCCAAAATTCTACGTGCCATTTACCCCGTTCAAACAAAATAGAACAACGTTTTTAAACAGAAGCAACATTCAAAACAACCCCGCTTCTGGCAAGGCCAGAAGCGCGTTTGTTTGCAATCTTGATGCTACAAAAGATTACCAGCGTGAGCGACGATCACCACCACGATCATTTGAGCGACTCCCGTAGCTGCTGCTGCTACCACCAGACTGAGCCTGGAAGCAGTCGCGGCAATAGACGGGCTTGTCACCACGAGGCTGGAAGGGAACCTGTGCCTCGTTGCCACAGCTTGCGCATGTCGCGGTATACATCTGGCGTGCTTCGCGTGAGCCACCACTGCGGCTGCCGTAGCTGCCACCACCCTGTCGGTCGCCCATCTGAGCCTTGCGTGCCGAGCGGCATGAAGGACAGCGGCTTGGGGTGTTGGTCAGGCCACGACTCGCGTAAAACTCCTGCTCGCCAACGGTGAATGCAAATTCCTGGTTACAATCGCGACAATACAATGTCTGGTCAGTTGCCATGTTTTTCTTTCTCGATTCCTGGGCATA
>CAXUHG010000071.1:0-28888 GCA_964250805.1 uncultured Ktedonobacteraceae bacterium
CGCGATCTTCTGCGTGACAGGCAGACATGTTAGGCCACTACACCACGACTCCTTGCGTTGTACGCTTTGGAACTTCTTTGTAAGTACCCTTTGCGTAGATATGATAATATCAGAGTGTTCCTTCCTTGTCAAGCTTTTTTATGACTAATTTGATTTATGCTAAGGTAGATGAGTTCGGTGTTGAAGAAAATAGCGTTTTGAGGCGAAGAGATTGCTAACGAAGAAAGTTTCAGTATTATGAGTGAAGAAGATATTATCCATATAACTCCAGTTCCACGCACACGTGAAAGTTTAGCTGATGATTTGCGCCTTTTAGGTGTTACTCCTGGTACGACATTGCTCGTTCATTCGTCGTTGCGCTCTCTCGGTTGGGTGAGTGGAGGACCCATAGCCGTTGTGCAGGCGTTGATGGACGTTGTGACGCCTGATGGCACCGTTGTTGTTCCTACGCATACAAGCGGCAACTCAGACCCTGCGAAATGGGAGAACCCGTCCGTTCCTGAAGCGTGGTTACAAGTAATTTATGATACTATGCCTGCGTTCGATCCGCTAACGACACCTACCTATTTTATGGGGAAGATCGTGGAGGCGTTCCGCACGTGGCCTGGAGTGATACGTAGCAGTCATCCAACAGACTCTTTTGCTGCATGGGGTAGGCATGCCGCGTTTGTGACTGCACATCATAGTCTCGAATACGGCCTGGGCGAAGGGTCGCCGCTTGCCCGCATCTATGAACTAGACGGCTGGGTACTTCTGCTAGGCGTTGGTTATGACCGCAACACTTCATTTCACCTTGCTGAATATCGCGCTCCTTATGCTGTACAAACTACGTTGTGTTCGCCTATTCTGGAGAATGGGCAACGTGTCTGGAAGCCATATCGAGATATAGAGATTGATGCCGACATCTTTCCTGATATCGGCGACGATTTCGAGCAAGACACACGGCTCGTCAAAATGGGACATGTTGGCTCCGCCGACGCGCGACTCTTTTCACAACGCGCCGCCGTAGACTTTGCCCAACGCTGGCTCACCCAGAAACGTTCGTCACAAACGTAGGGCTATGGATGCGAATTTTTGATATCAATGCTAATCCACTCAAAAGAAAGATGTAGATAATGACCAGTCCAAATAACGGCAATATGCTTCCTCCTAGGGCGCAAATGGTGATGGCACGCGACTTTGTTGTGCGACGCTCGGAACTTACCGTGCCGGGTCATAACCTCAAAATGATGACAAAAGCTGCCGCTTCAGCCGCCGATCAGGTGATGTTTGACCTGGAAGACGCATGCGCCGTCTCACAAAAAGTTGAGGCTCGTAAGACTGTGATTGAGGCGTTGAACACGTTGGACTTTGGCGGAAAAATTCGCGCCTTCCGTCCTAATAATGTCCGCACCAAATTCTTCTACCGCGACCTGATCGAAGTCGTCGAGGCGGCGGGGGAGAAGATTGATGTTATCGTCATTCCTAAGTGTTACGGGCCAGAGGATATTCTTTTCGTTGACCGTTTCCTCTCACAAATTGAAGAGAACATGAATTTTGAACCTGGACGTATCAGGCTTGAAGTGCTGATTGAGTCGGCGGACGCGGTGTTGCATGCGGAACAAATCGCAAAATGTACGCCTCGTGTGAGTGGATTGATCTTCGGTACCGTCGATTTCGCAGGCGACATCGGGGCGCAAGAGTTAGGGGCAGAGCAGTTTTTCTACTACAATTACGCAAAGGCAAAATGCATCGTTGCCGCAAGAGCGGCAGGCGTGACCGTCGTCGATGGTGTGACGCTTGCGATACGGAATACTGAGGCATGCCGACGCGACTCAACGACGGCGGCACGTATGGGCTTTGATGGCAAGTGGGCAATTCACCCGTCTCAGATCGACATTATCAATACCGCGTTCACTCCCACCGCCGATGAGATCGCAAAGGCCAAACATATCATCGACGAGTACGAGAAAGCTGATGTACAAGGTGGCCTCGGAGCTATTGTGATCGACGATCAGATGGTGGATGCAGCTTCATTGCGCGTTGAGTGGAAAAAGCTGGCAATCGCGCAAAAAGCAGGGCTTATATAAATGCATAATCGTGATATGTGTGCCATCTTGTAAAACTCAACCATAAAATGCTTGACTTTTCGCTAAAATGTCAGTATACTCGACTCTATACTACTCTGATATGAAAGGCTTTTTTATGCAGCAACCCATACTTCCCCACGCGGCGGTCTGCTATTAGATTTCTTGTACATCCGTCAAACGCTTGAGAATGAGTAAAAGACAGGCTATGTAATGTAGCTCTGTGTTCTTGCGCCTTTCTCAAATTCCTCAGCAGCAGACTCCCGCATCTCTATCAACACAACAACTACCTTCATTTTGTTTGTAAGCAAGCACTCAAGGTGGGTCTGTCTGCATTCGCGCCAAAACACGCTGTTTCTCGATTGATATGCTTTGCCTATCCCTGGCTTTATAACAGGTCAATGCGTTGTGTTTTGTGCATACTCCATAGCCTGACTCCATATACTTGAGCTGCTCGTGCCACCATAACTATAGAAAGAGTGCGCTTGTTATGAGTAAGAGCATGTATTATTCATTATCCCCATTGGATATCGTCTTTGTCTGTCGGCAAGCTATCATCCATTACACGATAGCTACCGACTCTTTTCAACACTTTACAAAACTGTACAACTTGTTGAAGATAAAGAAGAGGTCCATAGTTGCGAAAAGTACGCAAACAGCGTTTTTACCAGGACGAGGAAGAGCAGCACCAGTATTCGCGCACCAGACATCGACATTCCCGCATCTCAGAAGATGAGGCATTCAAGTGTAAGCAATGTCGGCGTTTCATCGGAGCCTTACCCTCTGGGGGAAGTCACAGGAACCATTGTCCGTTTTGTCTGTATTCATTGCATGTCGATGATCGAAAAACGGGGGATAGACAGAGCATATGTCGCTCTCGCATGGAGCCTATCGGGAGTTTTCAGCGTCGTAACGGAGAGCATGTCCTCGTACATCGCTGCCTCGGTTGCGGCTTTGAACGCTTCAATCGTATCGCGGCAGACGACGATTTTGAACTAGTTCTATCGTTGCCAGTTCTGTCACTCCGCCTGGGAAATGGCAAGAGACAATCGCTTTGGGAAGAGGATGTAGAAGAGTTGCGAGAAGTTGAGTTAGATTGAACGTCTATTCTTCGAGACAAAGAAATGGTGGTATCAAAAATGATACCACCATTTCTTTGTCTCTGAAGAAGCGTTTACTTGAGACGATCTTTCAAGAAGTTGACCGCGAGAGGCCACGCTTCGGATGCCGCTTGCTCATTGCCCATGCCATGTACGGGGTTAATGAAGGCGTGACCTGCATCGTACACCTTGACGGTGATATCCTTGCCCGCTTCCTTGTACGTCTGCTCGATTTTCTGAATCTGCGCAGGCGATACACTATCGTCGCGACTTCCATAGATCGCTAGTACGGGAGCGTTCACCTTTGCCACATCTTCAGGAGTAGGATCATAACCCGCGCCATAGAAGGGAACAACCGCACCTAGATCGGTATAGCGCGATGCAACGGTATAGGTCAAGAAGCCACCGACGCAGAAGCCTATAAGACCAAGTTTCTTTGGCTCGACATTTGGCATCGCTTTGATGCTATCAAGCGCACCGATAATCTCGGTTGCCGCCTTATCAACATTTTCCCGAATCATCATGACCATTTTCTGTGCGTCGTCCGGCTCGGTTGCGACCTTGCCATGATAGAGGTCCGGGACCGCTACAACAAAGCCCTGTTCCGCAAGTTTTTGTGCCAGGTCAAGGATATGTGGCTCGATACCCCACCATTCCTGAATGAGTACTATACCAGGGTGTTGTGCATTATCATCAGGCTGTGACACATATGCGTAGGCACCATCGCCGTTTACCTGTAAATCAACCTTCGCTGTACGTACTACCGACATGTTCTATACGCTCCTTACAATATACTCTACTATTTGTGCTAGAGGGCACTACTCGTATTATATCTCACAGCATCACGCCTTCGTCATCTTGAGCGAAAACACAAGAATCACATAAGGAGGGACGCGCACTCATTCGCGCATCCCTCCTTATGTGATTCTTGTGTGAAAAGCTAGTTCTCTATTACCGTAGGCAGAATAACTTATACACCGAAACCACTAAAGCTTACAGTTGCCACTCCACGACCATCATCACTATTGATACTCCATACGTCTTTGAATTCCTTCTTTGACGTCGGTGTAAAGGTTACAGTTTCCACAACCTGCGCTCCTGGTGCAATCGTTGTACCCTCTGCTAAATTTGTAGTAGCTACGAAAGGCCCTAAGATTGGTGGTTTAGAGCGTGTGATTGTCAGTGGACTGCCACCTGTGTTAGCAACGGTGAATGTGAGTGTCGCCGTTGTTCCTACAGGCACATTGCCGAACTTGTTTTGTTTAGGTGTGATCACCATCTTTTGTCGAGCAGTTCCCGAACCGGTGAGTGGGAGCGTAACCGTTCCTGCTGTACTCGTGACCACAATGGAGCCAGTGTAGGCAATGGATTTTGTTGGCGCGAAACCTACCGATATCGTGAAGTTGCCATTAGGTGGTAGCGTCAAATTCCCTGTTGGCTGTCCCGAAATCGAGAATGGCGAATTTGGTGTGCTTATTCCTGTTATCGTTAGAGCTGTAGCACCTACATTCGTGTATGTCTCCGAGGTGGTGATGGCTGGATTGCCAATCGCAACTGGGCCAAAGTCTAGCGGATTTGGTGTGACAATCAAATTGGCAGTCGCGGAGACTCCATTACCAGACAACCCAAAACTAATCGGACCGCCAGAAGTTGTCAGTTTTAGCGTCGATGACACGATGCCGGGAGTCGTTGGCGTAAACGTGATTGGTATCTGGATAGTCTGACCCGCATTAAGAGTAGCAGGAAGCGCAGGTGTTGACGTACCTATTGTAAAAGTAGGATCACTGCTTGCGATATTGGTAACTGTTACATTGCTATTAGCAGTCAAGGTTTCTGTTTGTGTTGCGCTCTTACCAACTACAACTGTTCCCATATCGAGTGGAGGGCCACTGAGTACGTTGTTGACAGGCGCACCGAAGCTCATGATATGTCCGTCGCGGGTGCCGACGTAGACATGATTGTTGTAAACACCGGGAGGCGTGAATTTGTTTGCTGTACCAATTGGGGCACTATAGATCATCTGCATATTGCCAGCAACAGGCACAGCATTATATGCACGCAGTTGACCACCTGCACCTGTCTGATCAGGTTCCCATACCGTCCAAACCACCGCTGATCCCTCTGTGACACCATTGGAGGTGATGACGGGGGAGCTTGAACCGAAACCGAAAGCGTCAGACGATGTTCCGGCTGAACTCAGAGTGGGTTTGCCCGTGCCATCTAAGCCATAGTGGTAGGCTTTGAGGGCACCACTACCTTTACCGCCCTGTGCCGTAGTTGTGTAGATGTAACCGCCACTACCGGGCCAGATGGAAGGCGTACTCCAGAGACCACCATCAGGTCCAATGCGATTAATCACGGCATCAGGACCGCTTGCTGGTGCGCGACCACTCATATTGTCGGCATTAACAAGATAAATGTAGCCCTTCTTCCCATCGGCAATTACAATATGGGGATACGCAGGCGTGCCAAAGTACTGCTGTGGCAAACCAACAGGACCACCAGAGCCAAAGTCAGAGTCATTGAGATTAAGAATGTCTGCATCGTAGGGCGAAAAGAAATCAGTGTTTTTCAGCGACCCATCTGGTTGCACTGTCAAACGCACAAGAGCTTGGCCTAAGTTGGCTGCCCCTGCTGTACCTGCTATTCCTGATGCAGGGGTAGCTCCGTTCGAGGTGGAAAGGATGATTTGCCCATCTCCGTCTGTGACTAAGCCGCCACCTGACTGCCAGATGCCACCACCACGATCTGAGGGCGCATCCGTACCCGCTTGATCGGTCCACAGTGTTTTGACACTACCTGTCGTGGCAACACCAACAACCCACCCCTCATACGGCTTACGATCACAGTGTCCACCAAAGGCGGCGTAGACTACTCCATCCATTAGCAATAATGCTGGTCGTTGTAGCTCATAGGTTGCATTAAATGTATGGCTTGGAGCATTAGCAGCCGAGCCTTGAATAGTAACAGGAAATCCCGGCTTGTCGTTACCCGTTGCCATATCGATAGCATGCATGAAGTAATTCGTTACTCCACCAACAGTTGTAATACTCGTAAGATAGGCAATATTATTCGCTGTATCAATAGCGGGCGCACTCGTCACACCAATTGATGGATTGATGTCAGCGCATTGAAGAACAGATGGGTCAAATGGAGTACCAAGATTACGTGTCCATTTCTGAGTACCTGTAGTCGGGTCGATACCGTAGATGTTATTACTTTCTGTTGCCACTAAAAGTGTTCCGTTTACGACTTCGGGCGTTGCATAGACCTGCCCTGTTACTGCAGTGTTAAATATCTGACCGAAGTTTCCGGCAGAGACTTGTCCTGGTGAAAGATTTGGTTGATCCCCATACCAGCCATCCTGTAACTGCTGTGGTGTAGGTGCCGCACCTGTTGCATGCGTGGTATGACTATGTTCAACTACAACCGTTAAGAGTGGTACAAGAATAAGAAGAGTAATGGCACCTAGTAGCCACCACCGTCTCTTTATAAAATGTGGCAAAAACGAAGAATTCATGAAAGCTCCTTTTTCATGCTTTAGTTTATTTTTGTTATTAGATGTACTAATATACGATAGTATATAGGTGAAATTCTGTATCCTTGCTTAGGAACAGCGATTTGAAAACGACTTTTGTCTGATAGATATATGAAATATAGAAATTCACCTATTGTCCTTACTCTATCAAACAAACCATTTCAATATGGTTGTGATTGGGTTAAGAAGCGGTGAATTTTCTCTGCACAAGGTGCAATATTTACGCGTTTTTCTTTGTTTTCGACAATAGAAAAACTTCTTGTGAGCAGGGCATATTTCTATCTACTCATGGTATATTCGGTCAAAATATGGTATGCTTCTTCCATTAAACCCCTCGCTTGTGACATTGTTTGTCCTTGTACGCCGATCCCTTTAGAGTGTCTTGTTTAAGACACGAAGTACATTGTTGTACGTAAAGAGTACAGGAGGATTCGGATGATTAGTCGCCAAAGGAGTTTCCTGAATCGAGACCTTGAAAGCTATCCCGTTAACTCACAACGTATCGTGTATCTAGCTCTTTCGGTCGCCGCTACCATCGTTTTGTACTACGAATCATATGTTCTCCCGTCCGTTGCCCCGCTCGTTTTGACGACCTTTCACATCTCGTTCAGCACCTACGTCTTTCTAACGCTTGGCTCTAACTTATTAGGTGCCATGTCGTCGCTCATTGGTAGCCTCTCGGATCGCTTAGGGCGTGCCAATCTTGTTGTTTATGGTGTTGTAGTAACATCCCTCATCACGCTCGCCATTGCCTTTACAGGAGTAACAGCACTCTTTCTCGTATTAAGTCTAATACTCGGTTTTGTTGAGGGTATTATTCTAGTTGCGACACCCGCGCTTGTGCGTGATTTCTCGCCACGACTCGGACGAGCGACTGCAATGGCATTCTGGACAGTTGGTCCTGTTGGTGGTAGCCTTATCATTACGTTGGTGGCAAGCCTCACGCTGTCTGCCTTCGGCACATGGCAGTCACAGTACATTATTGCTGCTATCTTTGGTTTGGTAATCTCTGCGTTGTGCTTCTTTGGCCTGCGTGACCTTTCACCCGCACTTCGCGCCCAGATTATGACAGCTCTACAAGAGAAAACTCTACTTGAAGCACGTTCAAGAGGTATTGACGTAGCCGCTGCTCTGAAAAATCCTTGGCGACAGATGTTGCGCCCACAGATCATTATGAGTGCGCTTGGTATTAGTCTGTTCCTGTTACTCTACTACGCCGCCGTAGCATACTTCCCCATTTACCTGAACACTATTTTCAGGTATCCGTTAGTCCTGGCGAACGGACTACTGAGTATCTACTGGATCTGTGATGTCATAGCCTCTATCGTCACCGGCATCGTTTCTGACCGCTTAGAGGTGCGCAAACCATTCATGGTATACGGTGCCGTTGCCAATATCATCATTATTCTCCTGTTCATCAGCCGTATTGGGCAACCCACAAGTCCCCTCCTCATGGGTATCATCTTCGCTCTCTTCGGCTTCACTGGTCCAATTGCTTACGTTGGCTGGATGGCGGGTTACACGGAGACCATAGAAGACATCAACCCTGCTCTCGTTGCTACTGGCATCGCTGTCTGGGGCTTTCTCATTCGCTGGGTCGTTGTCCTCTCAACGCTTGCATTCAGTTTCGTTGTGGTCAACATCAAAAACCCAGTACAATGGGCAACATGGTGGTGGGTTTGTATCGCTGGCGTTATCGTCTTCCTACCAACCGCTTTTCTCACTAGTGGTTATTGGAGTCCTGCCCGTGCCCGCGCCGCTGTACAAACGAAACTACAGGCCGAAGGACTGGATGTCGAGCCTACTGTAGAACCAGCGTAACAGAAATTTTCGCTGGATACTCATAATGGACGCGCATAAGGGGCTATGCTACTATACACGACATATTATATAGTAGCGTAGCCCCTTATGCGCGTCCATGAGTCTTACGTGCTATGCACGAAACCTTTATCAAGCACAAACCGTACTAACCTCAGGTTTATGTGCCGAAAGGAGATTTCTACTCGATGTTTACCGCTGCAAAACCAGTACAATATGCTGGAGCCGAAGCGCAGGACCATATCTGGTTAAATAACGAGACGCCCGAAACGAGTGCCTGTCTATTTGCTGGGGCACTCTTGGGAAATGAGATAGTGCGCATCCGTTTTCTTCACACCGCTTATCCCGAAGAGTTACGCTTCCAACTTGTCGATGAGCAAGAGGGAACGCTTCCATATCATTCCTGGATCGTTTCGACTGGAGACGAATCGTGGCAGAACACAAAGAGCGACAAGGAGATTCTACCTCTGTTAGAGCCGTATCTGCAAGGCTTTGCATATAGCGATGATGAGATGCGCTGGACTCGCCCTTTGGAGAATGATGAGAATTTCTACGGTTTTGGCGAACACACGCGTGCCATGAATAAACGTGGAGAATTCCTACCATTATGGAATTGGGACCCGGAGATGGGGCACAACTCTGAGACAGGCAGGATGTACGTAAATATTCCCTTTTTTCTCAGTATTTCTACAACAACGGGACATGCAACTGGCTTGCTCGTCGATCACACAGGGAATATCGACATGGACATGGGTCACTCAGACCTCTCTGAAGTACAAGTTACTGTTCAGGGTGATAGCTTGACGCTCTATTTTTTTGCTGGCCCCACACCAGCCGATGTTCTACGTCAATATACCGATCTTACTGGTCGTATGCATATGCCTCCGCGTTGGGCATTGGGACATCATCAAGGAAAGTGGAGCTACTATACTGAGCAAGAGGTGCGCGAGATTGCCGCGAAGTTCCGTGAACGCCATCATCCTTGCGAGTCGATCTGGCTCGATATTGACCATATGGATGGATTTCGCACATTCACCTGGAAGTCAGAAGCTTTTCCGAATCCAGCAAAGATGAATGAAGCGATGTTGGAGCAAGGCTTTCACATCATTCCCGTCATCAATCCTGGCATTAAGTCCGACCGTAACTATTTTGTCTATCAGCAAGGGCTTTCACACGGCTACCTGTGCCGTAGGCAGGGGGGCGATCTCTTCATGGGAACCGCGTGGCCTGATGATTGTAATTTCGCTGATTTCTCTCGTTCGGATGTTCGTCACTGGTGGGGCGACCTTTTTCATAACTTTCTACAACAAGGAATCGCTGGCAGTTGGAACGATATGAACGAGCCATCGCAAGCCACGATGATGGAGAAGAAATATCATAAACCAACGAAAAAGACGTTTAGCGATGATGTCATGCACATTGCGGGCGGCGAAGATATCATTGGAGCGGATGGCCCACCTGTGCTACATAAGTTTTTTCATAACGCCTATGGACTCCAAATGGCCCGTGCGATGCGCGAAGGAACACAACGCTTTGCACCTGATAAGCGTCCTTTTGTCCTCTCACGTTCTGGTACGGCTGGCATACAGCGCTACTCCGCGACCTGGACAGGAGACAATTCGAGTTGGTGGGAGCATATCTCGCTGGCGATGAGAATGTGTCTGAATATGGGCATCAGCGGTCAGCCCTTTATGAATGCGAACATCGGTGGTTTCTGGGAGAACTGTACAGGTGAACTCCTGGTACGCTTCGCTCAACTTGGCGCGTTCCTCCCATTGTGCTGGAATCACAACGCAACCGACAACGTGCCACAGGAACCCTGGGCGTTTGGTGAGCCTTACGAAAGCGCGTATCGTAAGGCTATTGAGCTACGCTATAGACTCCTTCCCCATCTCTATAATCTCTTTCATGAAGCCTCTGTCAATGGCTCACCGATTATCCGTCCACTCTTTTATCATTATGGACAGGAACTTGCTGTATACGAGGTAGAAGACGCCTTTCTCGTCGGAGCATCTCTGCTCACTGCTCCCATCTCGACAGAAGGAGCGAAGAGTCGCCAGGTCTATCTGCCACAAGGAACATGGATACACTATTGGGATGGTAAACACTATGAGGGAGGCAAAGCATACGAGATCGAAGCACCACTTGACCAATGGCCTCTCTTCGTGCGTGGTAATAGCATTCTTCCTAGTGGGCCAGTAATGCAATTTGTCGGGCAACTCCAAACCGACCCGCTCACCCTTACCTGCTATATGACCGAGGATGGAAACGCTGAATATACGTTGTACGAGGACGATGGTAACAGCATGGCGTATCGACAGGGGACTTCTGCTCAAACGAAAATCACCTGTCAGGTAAAAGGAGAAGATGTCGAGGTCACTATCGAAGAGCAACACGAACAGTATCAACCTCCACGCACCAACTACGAGGTTATCGTCCACAGTGGCGAGCGTACCTTGCAGAAACAGGTATCGGCTGGACAAGGGCATATCAACGTGAAGTGGTAAGATACGAGAAAATAGTGGAATAGAATGAAGGCGTTATTCGTTGTAGGGAGAAGAATAGTATTTTTAGTACCTAATGAACGAAAGGAAATAGAATGAGCGAAACACTTGTAGAACAGCAAAATGCTCCTGATTTTACACTTGCCGCAATTGGGCCAGAGGAGATTGTGAAGAACGATCAAATCCATTTGTCGGACTTACGCGGTCACACAGTTGTCTTATACTTCTATCCCAAAGATGACACTCCTGGCTGCACGAAAGAAGCGTGTAATTTTCGTGATGCGAATCGTGAGATGCAGAAACGCGGTATTGTTGTTCTTGGAGTTAGCACCGACAGCATCGCTTCGCACCAAAAATTCGCCGAGAAGTACGGTTTAGCATTTCCGCTTCTCTCCGACCCCGATGCTCATATTGCTCAACTCTATGACGTTTACAAAGAGAAAAATATGTATGGCAAGACGTACATGGGCGTGAACCGCGAAACATTTCTGATAGATAAGGAAGGCGTTATTCGTAAAATTTGGCACAAGGTCAAGCCTGATGACCATGCAAGCGAAGTACTGACGGAGGTCGAGGAACTGCACCTCTAAGTGTACTTTCTTTTAGTTGATAGAAGCAAAACAACAGAGAGGCCGAAAAGTCTCTCTGTTGTTTTGCTATGGTATACTTGAGTACGATCATCGCTTCGTGACACTTTCCTATTGCTCAACGCGTGTAAAGAATAGGCACATACTGTGTGTGAAATAAGATGAATATGCGGTAGTTGGGCTATGGACAGGAAAAAATATATGCTTTATGTAAAACAACAAGGGAAATTACCGTATATTCTCAGTCTTTTGATGACAATGCTCCTCGTTGCCTGCTCTTCTTCTCCGACACCGCACATATCAAACAAACGTGATGGTCTTGAAGCATCAAACATGCAAAAGAGACACAGCATTTCCACTCCTATTGGAAGCCTGTTCTATACATACCTAGGTCATACAGCTATGGTTTTTGGCGTCACATGGTCGCCGAATGCGAAGCGCATCGCTTCTGCGAGCCTTGATGGAACCGTACAAGTATGGGACGCTGGAACAGGAAAACACGTCATGGTCTATCACGGGCATCAAGGACCTGTGTTCATGGTGCGCTGGTCGCCCGATGGAGAATACCTCGCCTCATCTGGTTACGATTCCACTGTACAGATTTGGAATGCTTCGACAGGAAAAGTTCTACGTATATATCGTGGGCATACGGCTCTTGTAAGTGCGGCCTCCTGGTCGCCCAATGGAAAATACATAGCTTCAGGTGGCGATGATGGCTCTGTGCAGGTGTGGAGCGTTACTACGGGCAAGAAGCTATTGACGCATTCTGATACCCCTGGACACGTTACCTCGGTCGAATGGTCTCCTGATGGCAAACGCTTGGCTGTTGCGAGTGATAATGGCACGGTGCAAGTGTTGGACGCAACGAGTGGACAGGTACTTGTAACCTACAAACGTCACACCGCAGGCGTTTGGGCGGTTACGTGGTCGCCTGATGGCAAGCGCATTGCCTCTGGTAGTGGCGACCGTACCGTCCAGGTCTGGAACGCCGAGACAGGGCAACAACTCATTATTTATCGCGGTCACAACAGTTACATTCACGATGTGGCATGGTCACCAGATGGAAAATACATCGCATCTGGTGGCTATGACCATAGCGTACAAGTCTGGAATCCTAACACAGGCAACATTGTAACTACCTATCTTGGTCACACCGATGTGATCGTTTCAATCGCATGGTCTGCCAATGCCTCCCGTATCGCCTCCACAGGTTTTGACAAGACGGTACAAGTCTGGCAAGCGGAGTAGGTAATAGTGCCGCTTTCTAGAAATCCTCAAGAGAAAAATTTCCACAAGCCTTTACGTCTTTTCGTATTATCTAAAATAGTCATATCAAGAATAGCTCCCTCAAAATTGGCTCCTTGTAGGTCCGCCCAGCTAAAATCGGCTCCTTTGAGATTGGCTTTCCTAAGATCAGCATCTTTCAGGTTGGCCCTTTGTACAATAGCTGCATGCATGTTAGCAGCACGAAGGTTTGCCATTCTCATATCTGCCATGCTGAGATTTGTCATTGTGAGATTCGCCTCTTGCAAATTCGCCATGCTCAAGTTTGCGCCGCTCAGGTTCGCCATACTGAGATTCACTTTGCTAAAATTAATGTTTGTAAGGGTAGCATCAGTGAGCGTAACTTTACTAAGATCGAGTAAGACGTTTGGATTGTGTTGCCGCCATTGATTCCAATAGAGAACGCCTTTTTTGAGAATATACACATGTTCTTGTTGTGCCATTTTATGTACCTCCTTTACCTCAACGATACTTTTGTGGAATGGGGAGCCGACGAGGATATCATTCCAGGCTCCCCTCACCATACGGAAGCCTACCCATAGCGTGAGAAAATTCAGGAACCGCTCATTTTACACATCGTGCTTCCTAGCGATGTGTACGTTGGTCCCTGGGTAAAGAGGTCGATGGAATATTAGGTGGTGCAGAAGGATCGCCGCCCGATTGATGAGAGACGAGTTCAATGATGAGGGCGTCAATAGGTGTTCCCGTTTGCTTGGCTTTAAGTGGCCCTCCTTCTGTTTTTGCTCGTTGAACAGCTCGAATGACGTAGTTCAATGCTTCCTGGTTTTTCCTTTGTTGGATATCAAGTGCTTGGTACGATTGCAACCGAGCCAGCAAATTATTGAGAGAGTATGCCACTTGCCAAAGAATGTTTTCTTTCACCAGAGGTGCGCGTGCGGAGAAATTCCCATTTGCCACTTGCACATGAGTTTGTATGATTTGTTGAATACCCATGTCCAACTGCTGCTTCTGCTCGACCTCTACCTGCTGCCGTTCGATCTCTCTTCGCTCTAATGCAGCAATGTCCTCTGCACGGTCAGCTCGGAGAATAGCCAGTCTAGCACCGCGCACCCAAATATACGCTACAATTGACACAATAAATTGGCTGAGCAATATCGGTGTAACAATTCCAGGAAAAGCCGTCTGTAAAACGTTGTGCAGTTCTCCTACGCTAGGTAGGGCAGTTAAGACAAGTACCGTGAAAATTGCATTGATCACTGCTACCACAAACACCCATGCGGGCGGAAGGAAGGAGACAGCGCACATTAATGGTAGCACCAATAGGCTGAAAATAGGCAATGCGCTCGTGCTTATTCCTCCGGGAGTTGTAACAATATTCATGGTTGGCCCAGCCATGATGCTGAGTACGACCAGAACTCCTGCTAGGTTGACCTGCTTCTGGCGATTGAGAAAGAGTGCAAAACAAAGAATGAAAATGTTAGCTATGAGAATGCTAATCAACAAAGAGTTTGATCCGGCAACTGTAGCTGGGACGGAAATAAAAATGAGAAGGAAGAGAACGATTGTTATTTGACTACCTGTACGTCCACGACGAAACAGTTCTCTCTCCTGAAAAGGAGCCGTTTCTGCTGGCTCTGGTGGAGAAGTCATCCGATACCAAACTGAGAGGATGCCGGTCGGCTTCCTCTCAGATGTGATTTGCCTGGATTGAGGTTTTGCTTCCGCATCTCCTAAGCTCTGAGAGCGATTGTTCATAGGGCACTCCATTTTAACATGTTCTTGCTACGTAATTTTGTTTTTAATCTATCGGGTACACGAAAAGAACGTAATTATCTGAACACGCAATGTATTGATATATTTGAATGCGTGTGTAGCTATATAGGTAGTATACCAACAAAATGTTGTGGCGGAAAGTCAATCTAGGACTTTCAGGTTAATTTGGGTTCCCTCATGTCCTTAATATGTTCATAGGTGCTATCTAAGGATGAGATAGCACCCCGGTTTTTATAAGAATATAGCTATTACTCCCATCGTACATAAACTCTGTTGTATCCGTATGTTCTCAAGTTAAACGTTTGCTCAAATTGCTGATCTGGTGCAAGTTTGATCTGCGGAATGCGCTTTGTCAACTCTTCAAAAGCTATTTTCCCTTCCAAACGACCTAGTGAAGCACCCGCACAGAAATGTACACCATATCCAAATGCTAGATGATGATTGGGTTGGCGCTGCATCTCGAAATGATCAGCGTTGGCAAATTGGCACTCATCACGGTTTCCCGCTGCGTAGAGTACAAGTAGCTTGGTCCCTAGTGGCAGAGACCTACCGCCTATCGTTACCTCCTGCGTAGTTGTACGTATGAATCCCTGAGCAGGTCCCTGTAGACGGAGAATCTCTTCAATCGCCTGGGGAATATACTCTGGGTACTCGCATAACGATTGCCACCGTCTCGGCTCTTTGAGCAGGAGTACCATGCCACTCCCAATCAACTGTGCCGTCGTCTCATGGCCTGCAAAGATCAAACCAGTAATCTGATCGATTAGGGCCGCAGTTTGCCGAGGATCATCCTCTGCAAATCCGTAGCGGATCAAATCAGAGATGATATCCTCACCGGGATGCTTTCGTCTCTCCTCAACGAGGTTCGCGCAATAGTGCTGAAGGGAGACAACTTGGCGAGCGCATTCGACCTGCTCATCTTTGCTTAGGGGCAGGTCTATAAGCATTTGTATGAAGTCAGTTCCTTTTTTGACCCCGTTGCGGTCTTCTTCTGGAATCCCAAGCAGTGTAAATATGACCTCAAGTGGAAGTGGATAGGCAAACTGCGAAATAATCTCGGCCTCTTTCTTGTCGAGGAATGTATCGATCAATCTGGTCACAACCTCGCGAATAAAGGGTTCCATTGATCGCACACGCTGAGGAGACAGAGCTTTCTGTAATGTTCCCTTCAACTTCCTATGTTTGACCCCATCGCAACCGATAGGAGCATGAGGCATATATGGATATCCTTTCATCAATTCTGCAATTGCTTGTGGGTGAATTTCCATACGAAAATCGAAAACATCTTTGGAAGAGAATATCTCTGGCTGCGATAAAATCGCTCGGACATCATCGTAGCGGGAAACGAGATAAGCATCGAGGGCAGGGCTAAAGGGGAGCTGCTCTTCTTTCCTGACCTGTTCATAAAAGTCATAAGGCATCTCAACTTGAACGTGCAAGGGATCGAAGGAAGCTCCTAAAGATGAGAATGGATGGGTAGTCATGAAATCCTGCCTTTCGCTAGAAATTTACATCATTTAGTTGACCTGTATGCGTGAGATCGTGCCAGTTTAACTCAATATGCACCGACTGTGCTAAGGCTACTACTCGCGGAAGGTCGTCAACCAGGACACGGTCCTCGCTGACAGGTGCCATTGCGTCGCGTACTGACTGATAGAGTTGCACCGCAACGGGCGAAAGTTGATCGTGAACCTGCCTGATATCAGTAGCCTGTGCAAGCGCAACAAGTTCTATTGCTAGCACAATATACGCTTGTTCAATTACCCTCATCGTCATCAACGTAGAGTCCGTTCCCATGCTTACCACGTCCTGGTTATCGGCGTTTGTCGATATTGAGTGGATACGGTGCGGATACGCTAGTGTTTGACCCTGAGCAGCCGTTGATGTGGCGACAAACTGCAAACCTTGCAGCCCCAAAGTCAGCCCCGGTGTCTTCATATTGAGGAAGGGTGGCAAGAAGCCGTTCACCTTTCTATTCAAAAAGAAGTTGATGCGACGCTCAGTGAGCAACATCAACTTCGCTAGATTGGCTCGCAATTGATCCGCGACCATAGCAATATATTCGCCGTGGAAATGCCCTCCGTGCCAAAATTGACGCTGTTGTACATCAACCACAGGATTGTCGGTGGTCGAGTTTATCTCGGTCTCCACAATGTTCCAGGACTGTGTAAGCGAGTCCACCATCGGCCCCAGTATTTGTGGGATACAGCGTAACGAATAGACCTCCTGTACCCCCTCATCAATCAGGTGAGTATCGCGGGTAATGTTGTGACGCGACTGGAAGTCGCTCCGCCGCTTCGTTAAGCGTGATCCCTCGGTGAGGTCTCGCAACGCGTGTGCTACAGCCATCTGTCCAGGATGGGGACGAAAGCGGTGAAAGCGCTCGGCGATGCCATCGTCAAACCCCTCTACGAGTTCTAACGCCCATGCGCCCGTACTCGCGGCAAGTGACAGTAGATGGTCCACATCACTGCACATCAGGGCCGCAATGCCAGACATGAAGGATGTTCCATTGATTAGGGACAATCCCTCCTTTGGTTTGAGTACATATGGTGAACCACCGATGCGTGCCCAAGCCTCTTTCGCGTCGATGTGTTCCCCTTCAAACTCCACCTGACCTTCACCGATCAGTCCGAGGGCGATATGGGCGAGTTGTACTAGGTCCCCGCTAGTGCCAACTGCTCCGTGTTCGGGGACAACTGGCACAATGCGGTGATTGATGGCTGCTTGCAACTGTTCCAGTAGTTCTATCGAAACCCCAGATCGTCCCATGCATAATGTATTCAATCGAACGAGCATTGCTGCAAGGACGTAGTGGGAGGGAACTGCCTGACCCATCCCTACAGCATGGCTCATGATGAGATTTCGTTGCAGGTCCGTCAACTGCTCCTTGCCAACTATGTGCGAAGCCATAGGGCCAAAGCCTGTATTCAAACCATAGATAACTGTCTTCTCTCGATGCTCGTCTAAAAACGCACGCGATCTCGACGCGTTCGAGTATACATTCTCCTCAAATACAACCTCCACTGCTTCATCTTGAACGAGCTGAGAAACCTGATTGACCGTAAGAAGGTCTCCCGAAATAACTATACGATGCATTCTAAACCTCTATCCACTGGAGATGCTTTCCATTTTTCATGAAGGTACTACAACTTACGGTGTCCATCCGCCCTGAGGGACGGTCATGACTCCCGCTCCACAGCTAAAGCTCAAGCCGAAAGCCACCATCAAAGCGTCCCCTGCGGCCCAAGGCTCTGGATCGGCGAGCATGAGTGGAACCGAGCAACCGATGGTGTTGCCGAAATCGCGCAAGACGCGGTAAGAGGAGGCGACCGACGGGCTGTCTGGCGACACTCCGAACTCCTTACACAAGCCATCGAGAATTCGCTCGCTTCCCGTGTGCATCAATATGCGTGTAGTATCTCCTGGTGCCTTCAGCCTGTCTTGCTGTGCTAACACCTGTGTTACAGTGGAAATTGCATAGAAGGTTCCCCGAGGTGTCACATCTGGGCTAAGGGTATATTCTCGCCGTTCACCTCTGACCACTGGAATGTCCGACCCTCCATCTGGGACCGTTCCGAGTTCAGCATCCTCGGCAGTGGCATTGGTTAGGTGAACAATAGGTCCGAACGCTGGTCCATTAGCATGCGCACCCAGTAGCATCGCTACCGAGGCATCACCAAATAGTATACCATGCATAGCATTGACGGTTTGTTGCCTCTCCTCGGGGGATGACACTTCGCTAAAATGAGCGTAGGTGCCTGGAAGAGGTGGAGAAAGGGGCGTAATGGCATCCATAAAGCAAACGAGTACGTATTTGTCCGGTTGGCAGGTCAAAAACCAGCGAGCGCATTCAACAGCCTTCGCTATTGCGGAGCAGCCCATGTACTCAATACTGAGATTAGCGGTGTCACGACGAAGTTCCGGCATATGAACGAAGAGGTCACACACCAGGCTGGGAAGTAATCTGGCAGGACTACTGGTTACACCCAATACCAGCCCGATCTCTTCAGGATCAATACCAGCTTTCTCAATTGCTTCGCGAGCTGCTTGTGCTGCGAGAACACTACCAGAAATTGCTAGTTCCGGCTCGGCACCTTTGAAAAGGACATCTGGATAATTGGCAAGCACAGAATGCCGCGAGTTCACACCGAGGCGAGCTAGCATGCCTAAAAGTTTGTCCGTGAAACGATTTTCCGATGCTTCGAGCAGTTCCTGCGTTGTCCAGCGCGGCGCAGGAAGGTGCGCTGCAATGGCATGTATTGCAGGTGCTATTATTGGGGGGGATTGGTTCATAAAACTCCTTGAAATTCATAATGGGGGCAACTCATGAGTGTACGTAAACGTGCGTACACTTTAGTTGGCACTGGTGCAGTCTTTTCGTGTCCAACGCCAGATAACCATAATGCATCTCCCATTGCAAAAGGAAATTCGTCGTTTTAGCGATAAGACAATGAGAGTTGTCTTATCCTAGACATGCACGAAAGTGTATACCAAATTGGACAGTGTAACATGACGAATTGTATCATATAATATTCTGAAATTGCAACATGTCATGCCAAAGTGGTGTTTGGGTACTTAGTAATATCTGTGTGAAGGAATGGTTGCAAAACGGCATATAGAAATAATATACTGTTTTTGTGACGATAGTTACAGAAATATAGAGCAATTTGGAGACGCTTGAAAAGCATTTTTCGAGTGGTATAATTATCGTTTTTCTTATTAAAAGCGAATCAGGAGAGAAGAATATGGCTGATATCTCTATTTCCAGCACAATCCCTTGGCAATTAGGACTTTTTCGTCCCTCTCTTCAGTACCCTGTACATCCCTACGCGGAGATGTTATCTGATACAGCTAAACGCTGTCCAGAGCAGACCGCGTTGCTCTTCGAGGACGTAAATCTGACGTATCGGGAACTCGACGCGCTGGTGAATTCTTTTGCCAATACTCTGCTTGCAATGGGCATTAAAGCTGGAGAGCGCGTTTGTCTGTTCATGACGAATCGACCCGAATATGTAATAAGCTGGTTTGCAATTACACGGATTGGAGCGGTCGCTTGTCCAATGAACCCTTCGTACAAAGAGCGAGAAGTTGCCTATCAGTTGCACGATAGCGAGGCTGTGGCAGTGATTGTACAAGATAACTTGTTGCCATTGGTGCAAGCGGCACACGTCGAAACATTACACTTTGTGGTGACTGTCGGAGTTGCCCCACAGACGCATTCAACCTTTTCCTTTAGTCAATTTGTGCAAATCCATTCCTCAATTCCACCTACATATGATGAACCGAAATGGGAACAACTGGTGGCTCTCCCTTATAGTAGTGGCACGACTGGACAACCTAAAGGCGTGATGCTAAGCCACAAAAATTTGGTCTGCAACGCCTATCAATCGGTTGCCACTGCTCGCATCACGTCTCAAGATCGTATGCTGATTTTTCTGCCGCTCTATCATATTTATGGCATCATGCTCATGGGAATGGCTGCTTTGACAGGGGCAACAATGGTGCTTATGGAGCGTTTCGACGCGGATGCGTGCTTACAAAATATTCAGACACATGAGATTACACTACTGTATAGCGTACCTCAGGTGTTATCTGCCTTACTCAATTGTCCACGATTGGATGAATTTGACCTTCACACTGTGCGTTACACCCAGTGTGGTGCCGCTCCTATATCTCCTGCGCTCGCACAGCGTTTTCAAGAACGTACACATATTCCCGTCTTGACAGCTTATGGCTTAACCGAAGCCGCTCCTGGAACGCACTCCAATCCAGTGTATGATTCACGACTCATGAGAGCCGAGACGATTGGACTCCCTATTCACGATACCAGACAAAAAATTGTCGATATCGAGACCGGACAGGTAGAACTAGGCTCTGGTGAAGAGGGTGAACTGATTGTACAGGGACCGCAAGTGATGCAAGGCTACTGGAAGGCACTAGAAGCAACTGCTGCAACTCTACGCGATGGCTGGCTATATACAGGAGATATTGGGTGGCGAGACGAGCAAGGCTATGTCACTGTGACAGACCGCAAGAAAGAAATGATCAAGTATAAGGGATTTAGTATCGCTCCAGCCCAGATCGAGGCAGTATTATTGGAACATCCCGCCGTTGTCGATGCCGCTGTCATTGCCAAAGCGAATGACGAAGCGGGAGAGGTTCCGAAAGCCTTCGTAGTGTTGAGAGATAGCTATGAAACACAGCGTCCCGATGAATTGATGGCCTGGGTAAACAGCAAGCTAGCAACGTATAAACACATACGAGACCTTGAGTATATTGAGCGTATTCCCAGGAATCCTTCGGGGAAAATTCTGCGTCGTGTACTCAAGGCACAGGAACAGATGCGAACACATCAGTAGATATGTGTAAATGTAAACTTTCCATTGCACCCTTTGCGTCGGTCCATTACACTGAGAGATATTTAAAAATGATTTACAGGGAATAGTTTATTTTAGAGGTATGAAAAGCTACTACTGGAAACCCAAGTGAACAATTTTCTTTGCTCCTTCTCGCGCACAACGCGTATCTATCAAAAGCATAAAGCGCGGCTGGATAAGAGTGCAGCTGATGTGTTAGACTTATAAAAACAATGTATTTGATTGAAGCAGTGAGAAAGCGACAAAACAAAGAAGCATTGTTTTCTGAAGAAGTGAGCCACTGGAGAACAAACGTCCCGCAATTCCAGAAAAGATAAAGCTCACTGTTCTTACTGTATTCGATATTCAAAACCATGCTATTCTCAACGATCATACTACTAGGTGTAGAGCTACGTAAGCTGACACGAAGGGCTGAGTAACGGTTCAAAGAAGCATCACCAACAAAAACAACTTTTCCTGCTCAGGCTTATGTATCAATCTGCTCTCGGAAAGCGGAACGCGAGATTCCTGTTTGAGTCAAGTGAGGCGAAAAAAGCAGAACTGCTCCTCTCTTTCGAGTGTCAGGAACGACCCAAGTGCCCATTCATTTCTTCCCCGAAATGACCGCGACTCTGCCCCTTGTGGCAGCTTACGTAGCTCTCCCCCATGATGGGGTGCCGACGCTTGACGAAGACGGAGGAGACGAGAAAGAGCGAGTCTTTCAAGCAGGGGAAGTCAAGCTTCGCCACACTCTGTGCGCCGTAGAAGGCAAGGACGGCCTCGTCGGGCCAGGCGTCGGTGTCCCCGACATCGAGCGTATACTGCCCAGGTACTCCACTGGCTTGTCCGCATCCACCCTACCACATAGTCGTGAATGAGGTCAATCCAAACTGCGGAAAGAAAGTCCCGATCTAACAGGCCCTGACAAGAAGCACGTTGAGCTACTCCACGTCGAGTAGTCCGGCGTGTTTGTCGACCGCGATCTTTACGCGATGGGTGTCCCCGGCGATGATGGCATTGACAAGCTCCTCGTGCGTCTCAATGCGGATGTGCAGCCACTCAGTGGCCGATTCGGGGGAGGCATCGTGAGTAGCGACCACAGCGTGCTCGCGCACGAACCTTGTCATCGACAGGTAGAGTGCCGACGCCGTCTGGTTCGGGGAGATGAGCGCAATGCGTTCGTGCAGGTCCCAGTTCGCCAGCAGGAACGTGGTCGTACCCTCGGCTGCTGCTGACTTGAGTTTGGCAAGCAGTTTCTTGATATCGGCGACGTCGGTGGCAGTTCGGTGTTTCGCAGCGTCGACATCGATTAGTATCTCGAGTGCTTCCCGCACAGCCACGGCTTCGGCAACGGCCGTGGGGGCATCGGTGACCGCGAGGAGGGTGTGCCGGATTTTGACCATCGGTCCCGCAGCTGTTGCAAACAGCCCGCCCCCACGCCCAGGGCGGATTTCGGCGAGCCCGCGATCTGCCAGGAGCCGAATGGCTTCGGCGACAGTCGACCGGGCGAATCCAGATCGCTCCCTCAGCGAATCAATGGTGCCGATCAACTCGCCGGGCTTGAACTCTCGGTCGAGAATCTGCTGTTCGATCTCGCTCGCAAGGACATTCGCGCGCGTCAGACCCGCAAAGGAATTCATGTGCTCAGACCTCCCAAGAAATATTGCAACGATTACCCAGGTTGGGTAGCGTCGACACCAGGTGCGGGGATCACCAGGACCAGTCATTTGCTCGAAGCTCGGTGCCCTCGCTCGACGTGGTGCGAGTCGAGAGGTGAGAGCCCTGCTCGGCCAGGTGCGCCGCATGGTCACGGAGAGAATCGTGGGCGAAGTCGTGCTCGAAGTCCCGAATAACAGAGTGAAGATGGTTTCCGCTGTCGACAGCGTTCACCATCTCAATGAGGAGTAAGCGTGTCTGTATACGGAAGTAGTGAGGTTCACCTCGCACCAAGCCACCTGCCCATGCGAAGTGAGTTTCGGTAGGGCCATCAGCATCGATCTGCGTGCGGTACTCTCCGGCTGCTCGCGCAGGAAGGCGGGCAAGGTACGTGTCGACCAGACGGGTAAGCAGAGTCTGCTGGGTCTCCATGAGACGGTCTGCCGAAATGCCAGACGGCTGGTCACGCACCAACGCAAGCACCTTCCGGTCGTTGGTCGTGATCTGGTACTGCGGCATTCCCAGGTCGTAGTGGTCGGGATACTCGAGCGCGCCGATCAACGGCACCTGTCGTGACACGAAGTCGGCGGGTGCCACATCATGGATGACAGCGAGACTGCGCTGATCGTCATTCAGTGAGTCGAGCAGCTCGAAGCCGAGTCCTTCGTCATCGGACATCGGATTCAGCACACCGGAGCCGATCATAGGCTGCTGACCAAGAGCACTTGGCGTGGTCGAAATCCAGCGCTGGTTCACGATGGTGATATTGAGACACACGTGATGACCGAGGAAGCGCAGCGACCAAGTGTCCTCGAACCCGGGTCGGCCGAAGATGCTGAGGAAGTAGGAATCGGAGGTGCGCCATAATGGCGCGGCGACACCCAGGAAATCCGCCTCCCTCGCCCGTAGTACGTGTTCGAGCTGCATAATGGCGAGTATTTTGGTGTAGACCTCGTGTGAGACCGCGAGTCGCACGAGTTCGAGCACCACGACCTTCTGGTGACGATCGAGGTTATGCATCGAGACTCCGACGCGGTCGGGCTTCGGAATGATGTCCCAATCGAGACGACGAGAGTCATCGAATCCGAGCAGGGCTGCGCCGCGCTGCTCGGCTGAAAACGTATCGATCAGGCCAATCACGCCAACGAGCAACTTCTGGATGGTCTGCACGTCTTCGTGTGTCGGCTGTGTGGTGGAGTTGCGGGTCGTCATTTGGGTCTCCTCTCTGATCATGAAAAGATTATAACAGTTATGTAGGTTTCTTGGCAATAGTGCAGACGGCTTGACATCCTCTGCACGAGGTAGTAAAATTACAAAACATCATAACCATATCGATGTTTAGGAAGGGAGATGACGTGTCGCCGATGGATGCTCGCTTTGCTAACGACGGCTTGCAGAAGGCGGACGCGGTGAAGGCACTCGCGGGGATTGTGAACGCTCCCAGCGCAGAACCGCTGGTGGACTGGCTTGAATTGCCTTCGCGCTCGCCCGGCACCACATTGCTACAAGTGATTGCCGCTCCATTAAACCCCCTCGACCTGCTCATCGCTTCGGGGACATTTCATTCTGTACGCCACGAATCTCCATACGTCCCCGGCAGCGAATGTGTGGGAGTCGTGATCGACTCAGACCGATTCGCGCAGGGAACCCTCGTTTATGCGGAGTGTCATGCGTCACCAGCCAGGCCGGGAGCTTTTTCAACCCAGGTCCTTGTGGACGACGAGAATAGCCTTGTGTTGCCCGATAGACTCGATCCAGTACAGGTTGCCGCCATCGGAAACTCTGGAGTTGCGGCATACATGCCATTGGTCGAGACCGCCAGAATACGGTCAGGCGACACGCAAAATACGTCGTGCTGCCTTCGCAGGCCAAGGGAAGTCGGTGATAGATGTGCCAAGCCAATGCAATGAAGTGTTCGCAGACCCCATCAGCCACTTGACACGTACCTCAACACACGTTGAGGTACGTAAAACGCGGACGTATGCTCGCAACCATGCGAGAACCGATCTTTGGATCGGAAATGAGGAGAGGCTTTCAATGAACAACGACAAGAAGATATATGTGTCATCCAGTCCGTTGCCGGCGGCTAGGTCTGGGGTGTTGACCGGATTCGACCCCGGTATCCGCACCTTGAAGGCGGGCTTTCAGATCGCGCCCCTGTTCCAGCCTTTGCCCGTCGACGTGGTGTTCGAGAAGGACATCGCGGTCACGTTGCGAGACGGGGTGACGGTCTACGTGGATGTGTTCCGTCCGGTAGGCGAAGAGAAGGTGCCCGTCATCGTGGCCTACAGCCCATACGGCAAAGGCCAGGGCACCTCCCCGAGCGTGATGGGCATCTTTGGCCTGGTCGGCCTGGACAACAGCGTCGTCTCGGGTCTGGAGAAGTTCGAGGGGCCTGACCCAGCATTCTGGTGCGCGCAGGGGTACGCGATCTGCAACCCTGACATCCGCGGCATCATCGACTCCGATGGCGACAGTGTGTTATGGGATCGACAGGACGGTCGTGACTGCTACGATCTCATCGAGTGGCTGGCCGAACAGGAATGGTGCAGTGGCAAGGTCGCGATGAGCGGGACCTCCTACCTAGCGGCCACGCAGTGGTTCACCGCAGCCGAGCAACCACCGCACCTCGCCGCCATCAACCCGTGGGAGGGTGTGAGCGATGTCTACCGCGATCTCGTCATGCGAGGTGGAATGCCGGACACCGGCTTCGCTCGCCAGTTGCAGACCGGCAGCTTCTTCGGCAAAGGCCAGAAGGAGGACATGCTCGCGGAGGTCGAGCAGTACCCGCTCGTCAACGACCTGTGGGAGCACAAGATTGCGGATTTCGGTCGGATTGACGTGCCGGCCTATGTCGTCGCGAGCTATTCAAACACGCTGCACACCGCAGGAACGTTCCGCGGCTGGAGGCGGATTGCCTCGAAGGAGAAGTGGCTGCGTATCCACAACAGTCAGGAGTGGCCCGATTACTATGACGAGACGAACAGGGACGACCTGCGTCGATTCTTCGACCGCTATTTGAAGGGCGAGGACAACGGGTGGGAACAGACACCGCGCGTTCGCTACTCCGTGCTTGACCTCGAGGGCGGCGACAGGATCAACATCGCTGCGGACCAATTCCCCCCGAATGATGTCACGCCGACGAAGTACTACCTCAACGGACGTTCGAGAGTCCTGACCACTGAAGCCCCGACGGATGAGGTGGTAGCGACCTACGCTGTCGGTTCCAACCCCAGTGCGGTGTCGTTCATCACGCGGTTCGACCAGGAGACTGTGTTCGTCGGTTATCCGAAGGCCCATCTCTGGGTTGAAGCACAGGGTGCTGACGACATGGACCTGTTCGTGCTCGTGCAGAAGCTCGACGAGGACGGCACGCCACTGCAAGCGTTCACCGTGCCCAACCATAGCGCGATGATCCACGACGTCACCGATCACGGTGGGACGATCCTGAGGTACAAGGGATCCGACGGACGCCTGCGCGTCTCTGCCCGCCACCTCGACGAGACGCTGTCGACTGACGACGTGCCCGCCCACACGTTCGACCGTATCGAGAAGCTCTCATCGGGCGAGGTCGTCGAGATCGAAATTGAACTGCTCCCGATCGGACTTGCCTTCCACCCAGGCGAACAGCTTCGCTTTGTCATCAGCTCTAGCAACCTGCTTGGCACGATGATGCCGGGAATCCAGGAATACGTCGGTGCGAACAGTGGCTCACACGTCATCCACACGGGTGGCACGCACGCTTCTTATCTGCGGCTCCCCGTGCAAGCGAGGTAACGACGGCCCGCAACATACTGTGCGAGCCTTAAAGAACGGTCGTTTTCCGTCTCGCTGTCCTTCAAAGGCCATCATGCAAAGAGCGATCCTTGGAGGAGCGGCATTGAGCGCATGTGTGAGTGCTTGCGGGCAGAGCGGGAGTGCATACGGCGCTCGTGGCACTTGCGTCGTCCGTACATGGCGAAGGCGACAAAGGGTTCGTGCTGAGATTGATCATTATTGCCCGCACGAAGGGCCTCTTGGCCTACATCGACGGCGGGCCTAATCGCTGCCCGACGGTACATCGCTTGGGTGTAGCGCACCTGTTCCGCTTGGCACTGGAAGCCACCCTGCCAGAGGCACGGCTGGATGGGGTCGGCGATCTCGACCGACGTCACCCAGCGGCGATGCTCATGCTGATTCGAGCGTGCGGGATTGAGTCACTCATCGCCATTGGTTATGCCGTTCCCTTGCCGAGCCCCAGGCGACCGTTCTTGTCGAGGCGTTCGATGTCGTCGTCGGAGTAGCCGATCTCGCGTAGAATCTCTGCAGTGTGTTCACCGAGAAGCGGGGGCGGCGAAACAATTTCGCTGGCCTTGCCGTCGAGGCTCAGCGGCCCTCGAACGAGTGGGAGTTCGGAACCGTCACGGCGTCGAACGTGCTGTATAAGCTCGAGTGCGGATACCTGAACAGTCGTGAATGCGTGCGTATAGTCCAAGATCGGACCGCACGGGATACCCGCACGACTGATAATCGGCACCCATTCCGCTGCGGCTGTCGTCGATAATGCCGATTCAATCAGATGTTTCAATTCATCTCGGTGAGCTAAGCGTTGCGCCATAGTGCTGAACCGGACATCCGCAGCTGCGTCAGGAATGCCAACCAGTTTGCAAAACGTCCGCCACTGTTTGTCGTTGCCGACCGCGACGTTGATCGGTTCGCTCGCGGTCGTGAATGTGCCGTAGGGTGCGATTGTTGGGTGGTTGTTGCCCTGGGGTGTGGGATCAACGCCGAGGCTGAGTGCACGCTGCCCCTGGAACACTGAGAGGTTGAACGCTGTTTCGAGTAGCGATGTGGTGACGTGGCTGACCGCTTTACCGTTGCTGCGCCCCACTAACGCTGAAACGATCCCGAACGCGCAGATCATCCCAGAGGTGATGTCCACGATCGGCACTCCAACACGGTACGTATCGGCTTCTGAACCCGTTATCGACATGAGCCCTGACATCCCCTGGATGACTTGGTCGAGGCCCGCATCGTCCTTGAGCGGTCCGGTGATGCCGAAGCTATTTACGGATCCCACGACGAGTTGAGGATTCAGTTGCTCAAGTCGCTCGGTGGTGAGTCCTAGCTTCTCGAGTGTGCCGAGTTTGAAGTTCTCTACGAGGACATCGGATCTCACAATCAGCTTCTCGAGTATCTCGCGCCCTTCCGCCGAGTAGAGGTCGATGCACACTGATCGCTTGTTGCGATTCACGGAGTCGAAATACAGGCTATGGTCATTTTGGAAGGGCGGCCACTGGCGCGCGATGTCGCCCCCGTTCAGACTTTCGACCTTTATAATCTCGGCCCCCATGTCAGCCAGCAGTGCCGTGCAGTACGGTCCGGCCAGAGCACGGCTAAGGTCGACTACCCTGATTCCCTCGAGTGGTTTGATCATGCGACGATCCGCTTCATCGTGTCTATCCATGATTCGATCTGCTCCGTCGAGGCACCGGTCGGCAAGCCCGTCATGCGTAAGGCCATTGGGGGTCTCCCCTCTTTGGGCGCGCCGAGGACGACAATGTTCGCGAGGTCATAGTGTTCACCGACGATGAGGTCGGTGAAGAGGAAGTCGGCCAGATCTGACGTGACCTGTTGCACTGCGCGCTGCTGCCGAGGGAGGTGGTGGGACTGTTCGAAGGCTGACAGCGCGGCCTGATGACGCTGGAGCACCTCCGACCTAGCTGCGAGCAGCGAATAGCCGCACTCACGAACTCGATTGAGATGGGAGCGGTTGAGATCGCGACGAACGTCGCTGAGGTCCGGTGCGCGCCCCAACCATTCGTCTATATCGGGGTCTGAAGCGTTTGCCATGAAGACCGCACCGAATGGCGGGATGATCGGTTGGCGATGACCAAGCGGGAAAGGTTCTACGACCGACGCATGATTCGCGGCCAGGACCTGCACCGCGTCCCAACGGATTCTTGCTAAGACGCTGCAGTTGACGCCGACCTCGACGCTGAGTTCTTCGACTTGGATACGCATCGTTTCAGCGGCATGGGAGGCTTGGATCAACTCGGGATCCGGCGCGGCGATGAAGGACCCTGGCGAGAACTTTCCATATCCCCCCTGGAAGAAGAGTAGCGGCAGTGTGGACCGCTCGACGGCCAGGTCGCGCACGCGTCCGAGTACGATGTAGTGGTCACCAGCTTCCCGAACATCTTCGAAGGTGCATTCGATCCACGACACTGCACCAGCGAGGATCGGCGAACCAAGGGGGGCCG
>CAXUHG010000072.1:0-5214 GCA_964250805.1 uncultured Ktedonobacteraceae bacterium
CGGTCTCCCTGCTTTTGCCCCATTATGAAACATGTTTTTTGCTCTCTGTACAACTTTTGCCCCATTATGAAACATGTTTTTTGCTCTCTGTACAACTCATGGTAAAATATCCTCATGCGAAACGAATTGCTCTCCTGGTTTGCTCGTGAAGGCTTGCTTCTAACAGACGCGGTGCTTGTCGCATCCGATGAGGAAGAGGATGAGATCAAGATTACCGTCAAGGCACCAATCATCGCGCTGAGTCGTGCCAGTTCCGATTTCCGTGAGTGTCCTGACCCTGTGCTGTTCGGCTATCCCGACTCAAGCCTGGATATGATGTTGCTTGATGACATGCATCAGTTTGTCTATCAATGGCTTGAACAGGCGGTCGTTGCAGAGAAGGCGCGTTGTTTTGTTTGTAATCGAGTGCTGGATATGGGTAGCGAGCAACCTTGGGATGCCGTGTTTGTGAAGACTGAACTCTACTGCTGGTTGGTTGTTCACTTCGATTGTAAGCGTTACCTGAATCGAGACCTCAAGGGGCGCAACCCGTTTGAAGTGACTACGCAGCAGCCCGAATTTTTCGATATGCGTTTGACATAACCCGTGAGGTTGATATGGATAAAAATCAGATCGTCAACATGCTTGAAGAGATCGCGACGTTGCTCGCTCTTAAAGAGAAGAGTAGCGTCTTTGAGGTACGTGCCTATGAAAATGCGGCTCGTGCCCTCGGTTCACTCGATGGCGATATTTCAACGCTTATTCGCGATAACAAGCTCAAAGGTACACCGGGACTGGGACCAGGAACAATCAAACGCATCGAGGAAGCTGCCGAGACGGGTCATATCGCCTTTTATGATGAATTACGTGCCAACACTCCGCCTGTCAAGCTAGAGATGATGCGTATTCCAGGCGTGGGACCTAAGAAGATCAATGCGATTTACGAGCAACTGCACGTCACAAGTATTGCCGAACTAGAGCAGGCGTGTAAAGACGATAAAGTGGCGCACCTGCCAAGCTTTGGTAAGAAGACGCAGGATAAGATACTGCAAGGCATTGCGTTCCTCACACAACATTCAGGTCGCTTCTTATATCCAGTTGCCGAGGATGAGGCGGAACAAATACGAACGGCACTAGCAACCCGTTCAGATGTAGTGCGTTTACAGATCGCGGGTAGCCTACGGCGGAAACGCGAAACGGTCAAGGACATCGACATGGTGCTGAGCGTAGCGGACGATGCAGGCGACGAGGTGCGTACCGCAATCATGGATTTCTTCACACAACAACCCTCAGTGCAAGCGATCACAGGCAAGGGCGATACCAAATCAAGCGTTGTGTTGAGTTCGGGTATTGCAATGGACTTGCGCGTCGTCAACGACAGCCAGTTTCCCTACACATTGCATCATTTCAGTGGTTCGCGTGAGCATCACATTGCGCTACGGCGACGCGCTCTAAGCATGGACATAACCATTAACGACTATGGCATGTTTCGAGGCAAAGACCCACAGGGCGAGCTTATCCCTTGCAAGAATGAGACCGACATGTATGCCGCCCTCGGCATGGACTACATCGAGCCAGAGCTACGCGAAGATATGGGCGAGATCGAGGCGGCAGCACAGCACAAACTCCCAGCACTGGTGCAAGCTAGTGATATTCGCGGTGTTCTGCACGTTCACTCAACATGGAGCGATGGTAAGAATAGTATTCGCGAAATGGCTGAGGCATGCATGGAGCGTGGTTATAACTATCTTGGCTTGACAGACCACAGTAAAGTAGCTGCCTACGCGAATGGTTTGAGCGAGGAACGCTTACGCAAACAGGGCGAGGAGGTTGATCGCCTCAATGAAGAGTTCGCAGGTCGCTTCGTGATTCTCAAAGGCAGTGAGTGCGATATTCTGCGTGATGGTTCGCTCGACTTTGACGATGAAACACTTGCTAGCCTTGATTTTGTCGTGGCCTCGATTCATAGCAATTTCACTCTCTCATCAGAGGAGCAAACGCGCCGTATGCTACGTGCCATATCCAATCCCTACGTCGATATCATCGCGCATCCTACAGGGCGTATTCTGCTTGAGCGTTCGGGGTACGAACTGGACATGGAGGCGGTGCTAGATGCGGCAGCAGAGCATGATGTATGCATCGAAATCAACGCGCATCCATCGCGCCTCGACCTGGACTGGCGACTGGTACATAAGGCACGCGATAAAGGCATTCCTATTCCTATAGACCCAGATGCTCACGCGCTTGCAGGATTGGATGTAATGCGTTATGGTATAGGAATTGCACGCAAGGGTTGGTTACGTGCCAAAGATGTCCCGAACACACTGGATATCGACGCTCTACGCACCTTCTTTCGCACTAGAAGAGCGAAAAGAGAAGCCCGTAATAGGTAGGGACCGATTTATCGCGTCCTCTGTACGTGCCTGATTTATCACGCCAAGCACATATGTAGGGACCCGATTTATCGCGTCCACGCACGAGCGAAGCAATGTGCGCGTCCTTACGTTATTTAACGTGCCCTGGCAAATTGGCTAATGTCCCTTTGCATAAAAAGAGTATAGGTGTATACTGTACTCTATTCGTTCGTTGTTAGAAAGAGGAATAATTACATGGCAGACAGAATAGAACTAGAGATAGCCCCACGCGAAGTGTTGGGCAAGGCAACTAAGAAATTGCGTAGAGAGGGCATCATTCCCGCGAATATTACAGGACATAACGAGCCGCCACAGGCCGTCCAGATCGATGCAGTACTGTTCGATAAATTACGTCGCGCACATCACTCGACCAGCCTCTTGACGCTCAAAATGCCTGATGCTACAACGCAAACGGCACTCATTCGTCACGTCGAGCATGCGCCCAAGTCAGGCAAAATTATTCACGTTGATTTTTCACGTGTCAGCTTGACCGAGCGCATTACCGCAAAAGTTCCATTGAACTTTGTTGGTGAGTCAATTGCCGTCAAGAACGAGGGCGGTGTGTTGCTGCATCTTGTCGAGGCAATTGAGGTTGAGTACCAAGCTTCTAATATCGTGGATAGTGTAGACGTTGATATCTCCACGATTACCGAGATCGACGGTGCCATTCATGCAGGTGAAGTGAAATTGCCACAAGGGTTTACACTGATAACAGACCCTGCCGAGCCTATTGCTAAGGTTGCTTCAACGCGTGCTGAGGTTGCGGAGGCCAATGCTGCTGCTACTGCGGAGACTGAGACTCCTGCCGCTACACCAGAGGCCAATACCTCTGCTGAATAGAGATGTAGGGACCGATTTATCACGTCCTCGTAGCATACAATCGTCGAAAGGACGTGATAAATCGGTCCCTACAATTAAGAAGTGAGCGATAATTATGCATATTATGATTGTGACGGATCAATACCCTCCTATGGTTGGCGGAGTGCCGACGGTGACACATAATCTCGCCATTGATTTTGTCGAGCGTGGTCATCAGGTGTGGGTTGTCGCGCCAAGTTATGGTATGCGGGATGCACGTCGGCTTGAGCAAGGTGTGCGCGTCTATCGCTTCTCCTCCTTTGAGTGGCCTTCCTATAAGGAACTGCGTATCCCGTTCCTTCCGTTTATGCCCCTGCGTAATCTGATCAAAAAGAGTGAACCGGATATCATTCACATTCACTCGCCTGTCGTCCTCGGCAATATTGCTCAAATTCTCGCTGGCGGCTTGCGTAAGCCGGTTATCGCCACCAACCATTACCTGCCCATTAACATGAGTCGTTCGCTCACAGCGGACCCACTGCTGGGCAAGCATTTTAGCAATGTGACCTATTCTTATCTGGTCAATTTCTGTAATCGCTGCGAATATGTGACGGCACCAACCATGACTGCCTTGCAATTGCTCTACGATCATGGACTACGCGCACCTGCGAAGGCGATCTCTAATGGCATTGACCTCACAAAATTCACACCGGGGGAGCGCGATCCGCACATTCGTCAACGCTTCAATCTACCAGATGACAGGCCGCTTATCTTACATGTCAATCGTTTGAGCGAGGAGAAGCGTGTCAATGTCCTGATCGATGCAGTGGCGAAAATGCAGAATAATGGGCATGTAGCCCTCGTGAGTACGGGACCAGCGGAGCAGGAACTACGCGCACAGGTAGCACAGCTTAACCTGGAGGACCGCATCAGCTTCCTTGGCTACGTGCGCGACGCCGATCTGCTCGCCTTGCGCCGTGCCTCCGACTTCTTCGTTATTCCTTCCGAGGCTGATTTACAAAGCCTTGCTACAATGGAGGCTATGGCGTGTGGCCTCCCTATTGTCGCCGCTAACGCCTATGCTTTGCCCGAACTTGTCCATCATGAGCAGAACGGCTTCCTGTTCAAACGTAGCGATAGCGAGGAAATGGCACATTATATGGATGTGCTGGCAAGCGATGCGGGGTTACGCGCTCGAATGGGAGCGGAGAGCCTGAAGATTATCGCCAAGCATGATCGTACTCAAGTCCTCGACCAGTGGGAAGAGATTTATCATCGCCTCTCACTTGAATTTATCGAAGCAAAAATCCGCCGTATGCGCTGGCGTGTCGAACGCAAAAACCCCAACTATGTACCTCGACAATCGGATCGTCCCCGTATACGACGAACAGGCGATCTCGCTTTGTAATAGTCTACTAATCTTGATCCAATGATTGAAATAATATCACTTAAAGGTTGGCAGACCGTTACAAAAACCGTTGACAGGCAAAGAGCTAATGCAGTATACTCCCCCATAGGTTGTGTATTCTTATTGAAAAGATATACTTATAAAATATATACTTTTATTGTACATGACCTCATACATTTTGCAACCTGAGACATCTAAAATAGAGATAGATCTCAGGAAAAGGGGGGAAACAATGCAAAAAGCAAAAGATGAAGAGAACACGACACAAACATCTACAATCGAGCCAAAGACAATACGTAAGAACGGCAGTACACTCGTTCGTGACAGGTATGGTGAGGATCACTATCAACGCATAGGGAAAAAGGGTGGCGAAGCACTCAAAGAGAAGCGCGGTAGTGAATACTACCGTGCTATTGCTCAAAAGGGAGGACAGGCCAATGTGGGCAAATTTGGCCCAGAACACTTCTCCGCAATGGGCAAGAAGGGCGGCAATAGCACCAAACAACGGCAAGACCCAGATTTCTACCGTCGTATCGGAAAGATTGGCGGCTCCGTCAAGCGTAAGAAGAACATAGAGTAATCAATCGAGTAGATGTGGCACCGCACCAGGGGGGG
>CAXUHG010000072.1:5224-28442 GCA_964250805.1 uncultured Ktedonobacteraceae bacterium
CACGAAGACACGTCTTCGTGCATCTACTCGATTGATTACTCTACACTTCTGTATGCAGTTTCGCTAAACCTTCGGCAATGGCGGTAACGACGCCTGTTTCTTGGGTTTGACGAGCCACGCGTAGCGCGTTTTTGATGGCCTTTGCATTCGAGCGACCATGCGAAACAATTGCCGCGCCGTTGACTCCCAGCAATGGTACTCCACCATATTCGGCGTAGTCGAGTCGCCGAAATGTCTTACGCAAACCAGGAAGTAGCACCGCTGCCGCAAGCTTGTTGAGCAACGAACTCGTCATCTGTGCGCGAATCAGGCCAAGCAGCGTCTCCGCAAGTCCTTCGCTCAATTTGAGAACAACGTTGCCGACAAAGCCATCGCACACAACGACATCGGCTCCGTCCGCCGGAATATCGCGTCCTTCGATATTGCCGATAAAGTTGATGCCAAGCGTCTCCGCGTTTTTCTTGAGCAGTTGATGCGTCTCGACGACCTGCTGATTGCCCTTGCTCTCCTCTTCACCGTTGGCAAGTAGCCCAACGCGTGGTGACTTCAACTCAAAGACGCGCTCCATATAGAGTGAACCCATCAAGGCGAATTGTTGCAGATACTCCGGTTTACAATCCGTGTTGGCTCCCATATCGAGAACGAGGCAAGCTCCACTTTTCGTCGGTAGGACCCCGCCCAGCGCAGGTCGCTCGACTCCTTCGATACGTTTGAGCGTGAAGAGCGAAGCCGCTAGCATTGCACCACTATTGCCTGCCGAAACAGCACCAACGGCTTTCCCATCGCGCACCAGTTGCAACGCTAGTGTCATCGAAGCATTCTTTTTGCGCCGCACAGCGTTTGCGGGATGCTCGTCCATCTCGATCACCTCGTCGGTGTGCAGAATAGGCAGGTCGAGCTTTGTTGTATCATGCTTCGCAAGCTCTGCCTTTATTGCCTCCTCGCGCCCGACAAGATACACGCCTATGCCATATTCGCGTGCGGCTTGTACGGCACCCAGCACGATTTCGGCAGGAGCATTATCGCCTCCCATTGCGTCGAGGGCGACACGAATATGCGTCGTATCAGCATTATTGGATACGCTCATGTCTATGCCTCCGGCCCGCCAATCGCTTCATGTACCAGTGTCACCAGCTTATCAAGGTCGAAGGGCTTGTAGACAATCTGCACAACGCCTGACTCACGAAATTCCTCTTCCTCTTTGTAGGCGTCAAGATAGGCCGTAACCAGGATCACTGGAATGCGGCGCAACCTGCCGCTTGCCATATCCATGCCCATCAGTTTCAGTTCATCACGCCCATCCAGATATGGCATCATGATATCAAGCAAAACAAGGTCGGGATTGTGTTCACGCACATTGTCATAGAAACGCAAGCTCTGTGTCGTCATATATGTTTCATAGCCCTCATCGCTCAGTGCCTCTTTGAGGAGATCAGCGATTGTCGGGTCATCATCCATTATCAATATCTTTTTTGCCATATATAGCCCCCGTCATCAGAAATCGAAGAGAACCGCTCTCTTACAGTTGGCACAACATCCAGGAAAATGCTCTCCACATTATAACACTCGCATGCGCGAAATGTACGTGACGTGTAGGACTATTAGATATCAGGGAGACCGCAAGGGTCTCCCCTACACGTAAACGAGGCAAAATGTAGGGGAGACCCTCGCGGTCTCCCTATTTGTTCTTGACACATCCTCCCCGTTTATATTATTGTTTACAGGCAATCGTCACAACGCCAAGAAATGAGAAATGAGGCTTGCTTTGATGGTTTCTTCCCCGCTCTTCTGCCCTGTTTGCGGAGCCGCAAACGTACCACAGGCAACAACCTGTTTTGCTTGCGGGCACGCTTTACAAACTCCTGCTCCTCCTCAAGCTGAAACGACTTTACTCAAGCACCGCTATTCCCTGCTCAATCGGCTCGGACAGGGTGGTATGGGATCGGTCTACAAGGCTGAGGACACTGAGCTAGGCAATCGACTCGTTGCGATTAAAGAGATGAGCCAGAAGGGGCTGAATCAGCAAGAGGCGGAGGAGGCAATGGACGCGTTCAAACGTGAAGCCCTGTTGCTCGCTGGTCTGATGCATCCAAATCTCCCACGTATCTACGACCACTTCTCTGAGCAAGGACGTTGGTATCTCATTATGGACTTTATCGAAGGGCAGAGTCTCGAAGACTATCTTACGCAACATGGAGGTGCGTTACTACTCGAAGAGGTGTTAGACTATGGCATACAGCTTTGCAATGTCCTGCACTACTTGCACACACGCCAGCCACCAATTATCTTCCGTGACCTCAAGCCCGATAACGTGCTTCGTACCGACGACGGTCATCTCTACCTGATTGATTTTGGGATCGCACGTCACTTCAAGCCTGGACAGGCACGAGATACTATCGCCTTTGGCTCTCCTGGTTACGCTGCCCCCGAACAATACGGTAAGGCACAAACCACGCCGAGGGCGGATATTTACAGCCTTGGCGTCATGTTGCATCAAATGATTACAGGCGAAGACCCAACGCTAAAACCATTTTCCTTTGCACCACTGTACATGAAAGGTCCTGCCCGTCTCCAATCGCTACTTAATGAGATGCTCGACATGGATGCAAGCAAGCGACCCACTGATGTAACGAAAGTCAAGCAGGTGCTTCAGGCCATCGCGCAACAAGACCTTTCGTGGTATAGTAGCAATGCTTCACGAACTCCTGCACAGGTAGGACCTCCACCGTCACCAGTTTCTCCACCACTCCCTATTCCTGCTCAACCTCCACAAACGCTACAGATAGTGCCAACACCGCCTATCCAGCGTTCACCCATTGGCGAGGTTGTAACAACCTATGCACTGCACTCGGACTGGATTTCGGCTGTTGCATGGTCGCCCGACGGGAGCTACATCGCCTCCGCCAGTTATGACAAAACGGTACAGGTCTGGGAACCGTCTACTGGCAAGTTGAAGCATTTGTACACGAATCCTCTAAGCTTGTGGTCAAGAGGTCGTATGCACGCTCTCAGTTGGTCGCCTGATAGCACTAGAGTTGTGTCTGGAAGGGACGATGGAGTTGTGCAAATCTGGACAATTGGGGCGAAGGAGCCGCTTGCAACCTCTTCCAATCATCGTGACCGTGTCCTTGCCGTTGCATGGTCGCCGGATGGAAAATATATCGCCTCGGCGAGTGGCGTTAATACTTTTGTGTGGGATGAGACCGATCTTCACAATACGTTACTCACATTCGACGAATGTACGCGTCCCGTGCAGGCACTAATATGGTCGCCTGATAGTCAGTTGTTAGCTGTTGGTGGATGGAATAATATGGTCTTTGTCTACGACTGTTCTCCGCGAACAACAACTCCACATAGTGCTGTTCCGTATCGTGAACATAGCGATTTTGTGCAATCTCTAGCATGGTCGCCCGATGGTATGCGTATAGCCTCGGCAAGCAATGACAAGACTGTGAAGCTCTGGGACCCGCAGACGGGGCAGACTTTGCTTACCTATAGAGGGCATACTGATGCGGTAAAAGTAGTTGCGTGGTCGCCCGATGGACAATATATTGCGTCTAGCGGTGTCGATACTACCGTGCAAATATGGGACCCGCAAACTGGCAAGACAATCTTTACCTACAAAGGTCACTTTGGCACGGTTTACGGGCTAGCGTGGTCAAAGGCGAGCAGGTATATTGCATCTGGCGATGCTCACAATCTTGTGCAGGTGTGGCGTGCAATTTAGCCCTTACCCAGATAATCCAGCACCATCTGCCGTAGCTCAGTTGTCGCATGAATGCAAATCACAACTAACGCGAGACAGGCGAACGTGATGTGGAGATAACGCCAGACACGAATGCTGCGACGCGCCAGTTTTTGACGAGAAAGCGAACGCTCTAATGCTGCTTTCTTAGTCAATGCCTGAATCGCTTGTTGCAGGTCGCCGTGTTCTCTCTCTGCTACTTTGGGTAACATTTTCGTTGCTACACGTCCCTGCATACAATATTGTTTGAACGCGTCGGATTTACCGGCGCAGAGTCGCTCAAGCAATAAATCTAACGTGTGTAGTTGACCCTCGACGGCCTGGATGATGCCTACACCGTTGCTACTGGCCTCCTTCGCAATGATACGCGCACATAGCACATCAAGCAGACGACCGAAAATACCACTGAGAACAAGAATTATCAATGCATAGAGGGCAGCCATACCACCTGCCGATTCAGTGAAGGTAGGAATGTCGAAGGTGTGCATGCCGATGACGTTTTGATAGTTCTCGTGCAGCAATGCAATTAAAATACTGGCAATGCCCAGCCACGTATGCACCCACAGCCAGTTCTCGACCTTCCCTGGCAGAGTACGTACAAAGCGACGGCGCAGCGAATAGCTTGCGACGACGAGGACTAGCGCAAAGGCGATGATACCAAATATGCGATATGGATCGCTGGCAGGGTCGGGCGGCGTGGTCTTTGACGCAATGTAGTACCAGAGATAGATACCACCGTACAGGAGGAGCGACAATATCAATAAGACCCACGCAGAGCGCGTCAAGGGAGTTTTCCAGAGCCTCTGTGGAAGTGTGCGTTGCGGTTGTGGCGGTGATTTCGTTGCTAATGCCATGATAATGCTTCTCCCTCTCTCCGTTTATCGTTGTAGGATTTCCTCTGTCGAGCCAAAGAATGCCGCTGGTTGAACACGAATAGCTGCCCCCGTCGGACATGCCTCAACACATGCCTGATTTTTGTAACCAGCGCATAAGTCACATTTGATGGCGATTTTCTTGCGTATCTCTTCATATGCGTCTCGCGTTTCGTTCAATGGACCAGAGGTGACACGTACTCCGCTAGCCAGCGCAGAGGCACCTTGTAACACAGGAAGTGCAGGACGTTTACGCTCCTTTGTAATTCCTTGCTTGAAAATTGCACTGAAGCGTTGCCACGAAGATTTTGTTGCCGGGTCTTCATCGGCATCTACAATTGAAATGGCTCCATAGGGACAGCGTTCTGCACAGATACCACAGCCGATACAGCTTTCCGTGATATAGACTTCACCATCAGGTAGGCGTGCGATTCCGGCGCGGCTACAAAGAAGACATACGGGGTCCTGGCATTGGCGACAGGCGGTGGCGATGCTGATATTGCCGATTACCATGCCCTTGCGGTTCATACGTGAGTGCCCATGTCGTCGTTCACATGCCTCTTCGCATTCACTACAATGAATACACTTATCAAGGTCAATCAACAACACCTCAGTACCCTCAACAACGCCATCACTCACAATGGCATGTAGTCCATTGGCGCGTGCTGTATCGGGTGGAGCGGTTTGTAGGGCAATCTGTTTGAGCGAACCTTTGATCGGTATATCCATTTGTAGCGAAACAGTGCTGACCACATATTCTTGTAACCGGAGCGCGAAACGCTGCTGTACCTCTGGATAACGTTTGAACAGAGCTTGTACAGAGCGGTGTGGTATCTCGGCTACGCGTGTACGGGTGATGGATGTAACCGTTACGGCACGCCCATCACCCAGAAGGTCTAGCCCACCTGCGAAATAGTCGCCTCCCTGCCGATATGCTAGGACACGCTCATCTGCTTGAGCGACACCGGAAGTGGTGCGTGCAACTTTGACAAAGCCTTCGAGCAGAATATGTAGCGTTTCGCGTGCAGGACGACCATGATGCTCTTCTGTAAAAAGCTGTGCGTTGCGCTCGTAGTGCTGTATGTCTGTTTGTGTAACGAGATATTGAATATCCGAGTCAGAAACGCCCTGGAAAAGTGCCATTTGTTTGAGAATGGAGAGCGTAGAATGAGCATGGTTCACCTTCTCAAAACGTGTTCGTACACTTGGTGCTAGCTCCATTAGGCGCTGCATAACCTGCTCTGGTACGCGCAACAGGAGTGCCGTCGTTTGTGTTTTTGCCGTCGTCGTGTATGGTTGGCCCGTGAGCATACCATATTCGCCAATACATTCGCCATAGCGATGAATAGCAACTGGTAGTTTACGTGTAGCCTCGTCGAGCATTGTCAAGGCTACTAGACCATCCAATATCAAGTAGAGGTCACGCCCATATTCGCCTTCATGAAAAATGTATTCACCTTCGGCAAGCGTAAGCAATTGTGACGATGCAAGTATGTGCTGTAGATAGTGTTCGGGTACAGCTTCTTCGTTTGCGAGTACAGGTTGTTCTCGTAGACGGGCAATCAGTTGCGGTAGCGTCCAGTTGTGCGGAATTACATGCGCGAGTCGTTGCAGGTCGATGCGCTCCTCCCACGAGGGTCCAAGACGTTGTTTGAGCGAGAGCATCAACAGGTCACGATGATTGTCAACGGGACATACCGGTACACAGGAGCCACACATGACGCACTCGTGAGTAAAGCGTGCGACGTGTGGCAACACCTCAGGTGAACCTGTTGCATGATTCAGGTCGGAGATACTCACCTGTGACGAGAGTGGTACTGGACAGGCAGCCATACAGCGATCACAGCCAATACACATGTCAAGCTCGAAGCGAATCTGCTCTTCTGTGAAACTTTGTGTATCTGTGCGGTGCGTTAAGCCACCGACGCGCTGTGCCTCTATGCTGCTATCGACTTTAGCCTCACCAGCCTGTACACGGAACTGAACGTCGCCGATACGCAAGACATCCTGTGGTTGTAGTACGTGAATACTATCGCGTTCCAGCTTGACTGCGTTGATAAACGTTCCGTTAGAGCTACCAATGTCGCGCAGTTCGTATTGCTTCCGTTGTCGCCTGATTTCGACGTGCCGTCGTGATACAGAACGGTGTTCGATGTTTATGCTCATAGCTGAGTCGCGCCCTATTGTCACTGAGTCGCGTCCACGCAAATGACTGAGAGGTATTTCTGAGGTGTCTACCTGCACATTAGCATGTGGAATAGGCACAAGCTTCATGTTCGCTTCTTGCTGTTTATCAAGATAATCGTCGAGCGAAAAATCGTCGGCAAAGAGGCGATGCACAACGGGCAAAAGATTAATCTGCTGTTCGATAGCACGCTTGAAGGACAAGGCGTGTTCGCGCTCACCTAAAAAGAGAATGCCTACAGGTATACCATTGCGTAGCAGTACCTTACGGTAGCTCCGTGGTTTGGGTGGCGCGATAATCTCCTGAAAGTGGGGAACATTTGCAAGCTGAGTTGTCGCACCAATCGAGACAAAATCGAGACCGCACAGGAAGGTAGCATTATAGAATTTATCGACAAAGGCTATCTGGCGCGTCTCGCCCTCGTTCAGCATGTTGTACGCAGCAGTTTGCGCCTGCTGAACGGCGGGATACCATTGACCGAGAACACGAGGTCTGCCCGTTAGCATATTGACCGTTTCCGTGACATCACCAGCAGCGAACACATCGCGCACACTGGTACGCATCGCTGCGTCAACTTGAACGCCAAACTGACAAGAGATACGACTCTGGCGCACGAAATCAATATTTGGTTCGATGCCAATAGCGATGAGTATCATCTCACAGGGGATAGATTCTCCACTGCTCGTGACGACCTTGCTCACCTTCTCATCGTTCCCTACAATCTCAGTGATTTCTTCGTTCGTTCGCACATCAATGCCGAGACGACGTTCCTCCTGTAACACCATATCGGATGCGGTAGCGTCTAGCACCTCTGACCATAGCGTGGAGTGTCGTAGAAGATGTACGACTTCATATCCTCGCTGAACCAGGGTCTCGGCACTTTCCAAAGCGAGCGTGCCACTGCCACACACGACGATACGTTTGACTTCTGGAAGGGAACGCACAACTCGTTGATAGTCTTCAACAGTGCGTAGCGTGGTGACTCCGGCGAGTGTTAGCCCTGGACAAGAGAGCTGACGCGGTTTAGCTCCATGAGCAAGGAGCAGTTTGCGATATCCGACACCTTGACCATTGGCTAGTTGTACCATATGTTGTGCGTGGTGTACCGCCACGACATGTCCGCGAATAAAGCTGATTCGTTGTTGTTGATAGAAAGTGGAGGGACGCGCCCACAATTTCTTTTCCTCTACCCGTCCTGCAAGATAGTCCTTCAATGCGGGACGGTAGTAGGCGGGGTACGGTTCATCGGCAATCATGGCAATCGTACAGTTCGCGTCTTCGGTGCGTAAAACTTCGGCGGCGGTTACGCCCGCGATACCATTTCCAATAATGAGATAGTCTACCTGTTTGCTCAATGAAACACTCCTGTGTGAATGGAACGGAAATAAGATGAGCCTCTATTCATGTTGTTGCACATGCTGATACAAGTGTATCTATTTTTGCGGAGAAACGCACGGAAGTAAGACTATCGTGCTATATCACCTTCATGCTGGTTGAGAAATCTCTAGTAAAATCTGCCACAAGTCCTACTTTCTTGTGCGAATATTGACGCATTATGAACGTGTTCGATACACTTTACAGCAAAAGAGCGCATTACAAGGTGTCTTTTTCTTAACCTGGGAAGTCATAAGAGAAAGCACAGAGGGGGTATATATGCAGTCAACGGTGATAGATCAACCTGTGGGCAAGAACATTGGCGACTATCAAATAACACGATCTCTGGGGCATGGCACATTGAGCGCGGTGTATGAAGCGCGTAAAGAGAGTACAGGAACAACGTTCGTTGTTACCACATTTCTTCTGCCTGACACGCTTTCAGTACCAGCACGTGTGAGTTTTCTGAAGCGTTTTGAGCGAGAAAGTTCTATTTTGTCAGCACTCCGTCATCCTTATATTCTTCCTGTACTGGATTACGGTGAATATGATGGCCTACCATATCTTGTTACTCCTTCAGTGAAGGGAAGTTCGCTCAAAAAGTTGTTACGACACAAGGGTAGTTTTACGCCACAGCAGGTATTCGAGTTGCTCAAACGGGTTGTTGATGGCTTTGGTTATGCTCATCAACACGGTGTTGTGCATGGGACATTAAATTCCTCCAATATTTTATTTGGTGACTCGATGCAGATAGCGGGTTTCGGCCTGATGGCTATTTTGACCGTTCAAGGTATCGAGAAAAATACGTCCTCTTCTCTGCTTAGTATCGCAGGCACTATGCTCGGTACGCCTGGTTATATTGCGCCTGAGCTGATACAGGGAAAGCCTATGGATGCGCGTGTGGATGTGTACGCGCTAGGGGTCATACTCTTGGAATTGCTTAGCGGCTCTTTTCCCTTCGACGAAACAAAACTTTCGCCTTCGCGCTTTGTGCCAGCACCGCGTCTTGCAACGCTTCGCCCTGATCTACCCTCACAATTTGACACAGTGATACAACAAGCCGTCAATCCTGACCCGCAGCAGCGTATTCAATCGGTGAGCGAGTTGTTGGCGTTATTTGAAAAAGCATGTAGTGTTGCATCTACCCAAGCTGCTATCAGCACACAAAAGACGATACATGATCGGGATACTACACTTCCCAGTACCGTCAACTGGGCTAAAGAAGAGAATGTATTCGAGACAGGTAAATGGAAGGGCGTATCGCCTGTAGAAGTGCGCTCTGAAGAGAAAAGTGGTGTTCAGAAAAGACCGCAGGTCGAGAATCCTACAGTGAAAAGTGCTTACGATGCAGCGCAAGAGCATGATCCCTTTGTCTGGTGGTCGAATATGTCTGCGACACAAGCCGCCGCACAACCAACTCCAAGTACGCCTACAAAGACCGTGCCACCAATGGCTGCGGCGAAAAAACGCCCTGTACAAAAGCCGGGTCGCAGACGCGTCGTTGCGATGGTTGCGGGAGGAAGTGTTGTCGCGCTGGGTGCGCTTGGTTTTGGTGGGGTAACGCTTGCTCACATGCTACAAAATAAGCCTGTAGCAACAACAGGCACTCCAAAACAGCCACCAACAGCAAAGACACAACCAACGAAGGCAACGACAAAGACACAACCAACGAAAGCTGGACAGCATAATCCGCCTAAAGGCACGACGCAACCGGCACCGCCAAAGCATACCGGAACCGTTGTTGGCTCTACAAAACTCGAAGTAAATACGTCACAAACATTCACGAATCCTAAAGACGGTACTGGTAGTATCCTTATACATTTGCCAACCGGAAACTTCGTTGCTTATAACTCAGCATGTACTCATGTAGGCGTCACCGTCCATTATGACCCCGCTACCCAGAAGCTGGTATGCCCTGCTCACGGCTCCATTTTTGATCCGGCGAACATGGCTAACCCCTTGAAAGGACCGGCGATGACTCCATTGCAAACTGTGCCTATTCATGTGAATGGTGATGGAACTATCACAGTAGGATAGAGGCATTTGTATGGCGCGGCCTTTGTCTGCTACACTAAGAGCAACGAAACAGTATTCGTTGCAGAAAGAGGAGACAAAGGCTGTGCAATACTCGAAAGAAGAGCTAATCGCGAATATCAACAATACCCGTGAAGGGTCTGTGTGGAACGTACTGGACATCAAACTGGTGGAGGCTGAGAAAGACAGAGTTGTGGCAACGATGCCGATTGGACCGAATCATCGGCAACAGGTGGGCTACCTGCATGGCGGTGTCTCTGTGATACTGGCGGAGTCGCTGGCTTCGTTCGGAAGTGTATTGAATATTGATGCAGACAGGCAGATGGCATTTGGCCTGGAAATCAACGCCAACCACCTACGCCCAAAACGTGATGGTATGCTAACAGGAGTCGCTGTGCCCATTACACGCGGACGCACAACGCACGTATGGGATATCCGCATCACCGACGAAAATGACAAACTTATCTGCATCTCACGCTGCACCGTCGCTATCGTGGATCGTCCACCCGACAACGGCAACCCACTTGGGAAGTCTGTGTAGAGTACAGAGTAGCGGAACCTCAACATCCTCACAAGAGAAAACAAGCTGTTTTCTCTTGTGAGGGTGTTGAGATTTTGTGTTTTTAGGCAGCAACAAATGAAGTAAGGGCGAAGCGTACAAAGTTTTCATCTGAAGAAGCCGAAATCTGCTGAATCAGTAAATCTAGCACATCAGGCTTTTGAATCTTTCTTACTTGCTCCTTCGCCAAATCTGCAAGAGCAGGAAAACGCGCTCTGATTGTTGTAATTAATGCATCTTGTAGCCCCTCAACTTTGCCTTTTATCTCACTCTCTGCCCGAATCCTTTGTATCTTAGGATTTTCTTCCCATAATTTGTCGTACATATCTAATTTCTCCTGTATCTTATATTTTTCTGATTGAGGTACAGTATCAGTTCGCTCTAAAAATATTTCCATCCAAATCAATTGTTGTGATAACGTTATTTCGTCTTCTCGATACAACGCTGCTAATTCGTCCATTGCCTGTTGTATCAAAGCAGTATTCACACCACGCATAGTTGGCAATAATGGATACATACACGAAGTATGCTCTTGTATAAATTGCTCAGCTTTTAATGTAAATAAGGGCAACGTCTTGAAGTGAAATGTGAGAATTTCGTCTCGCTTTGTTTTGATATACAAGGGTGATTGAGCTAATTTGGTACGAAATGGATAGACGATAATAGAAATAACAGGTAGTTGATGTTCATAATACAGGACGGAATTGTAGACTAATAAGCGCGACGCCATTGCCTTATCGGAGCCTGATTCAAACTCGATGTGAAGAATGTGTTCCTCGTCTTCATATAGAACTCTGAATACTTTGTCAGCTCGAAAGGTTGGGCGAATTACTTCGATGTCGAGTGTCTCTTGATAGATAGCCCCTGGTAACAACACCGCAATAATGTCCGTTGGTTGTTGCTGTATCCACTCTTTCAGCGTTGAGTCATATACTTGTGGCTGTTGCTCTCTTTCGTTTGCCATAATGAAGCCCTACTATCATCTTTTGGCACAATAATACCATATCCATATTTGGTATTCAAGATAATTGTAGACCTTATTGCACGATGTAAGAGATACAATCTTATTGCAAATCTCGTAGCACTGTTCCTATGTCCTCATAGACATATTCAGGCTTGAACTGTGATTTCGCTAAATCTGCACGACTATCTTTACCAGAGAGGACGAGCAGAGTGTGAGTATGCGCAGCTAAACCACCAGCGATATCAGTATCGAGACCATCGCCGATCATAATTGTTTCTTCGGGTTGGCTACCGAGGGTGTGCATTGCTTCCTGGAGGAGCGTGGGTTGTGGCTTGCCGACGACCTCTGGCTTTGTGCTGCTGGCGGCTTCAATTGCGGCAACCATCGCACCACAGCCAGGGATGAGATCGCCTTCTATGGGAAGTAGGGGGTCGCGATTGATGGCGACGAAGGCCGCACCACCGCGTATAGCCGTTACCGCTCCTGTAAGCTTCTTATAGTCGAAGGTACGGTCAAGGCCGACAAGTACGGCTGCAGCGAGATGGCTTGAATCGGTGTGGGGATCGGCAGGTATCTTTGCTGGCTGCTCTTGCCGTTGGAAGATGGAGAGGTCATACGACTTGACCATATCAAGCAGTGGCTGCTCACCGACGACATACACCGTTCCATTGGGGAAGCGACGCGCAATGTTCTTGACGGCTGCTTGACCCGCACTGAGAACATGTGAGGCGTTGGTAGTGATGCCGAGACGTGCTAATTTTGCGATAACCTGCGTCTCGCTGGCGAATGAGTTGTTAGTGAGAAAAAGATATTTTTTGTGCGTGGCATCGAGCCATGCGACAAATTCTTTTGCTTGCGGCAGCAATTCCTCGCCGCGATATATCACGCCATCGAGGTCGATCAGGTAGGTCGTATAGGTAGGTAACATGAATTGTTTACTCTCTTAATAATTGTTCGCGGATAGCCACAATTTCGCGGCGCAGGGCGGGATTGATATTTACGTCGCGCTCTATCTTCTCACAGGAATGTAGTACTGTGCTGTGATCGCGTCCGCCGAAGAGTTGCCCAATTTCGAGTAGCGACGCCTGTGTTTCCTGGCGGATAAGGTACATCGCAATCTGGCGCGGTGTGACGATATGTTTATCGCGTTGTTTGCCACACATAGCATCGAGCGAGACGTGATAATATTCCGCAACCGATTCGGCGATTTGCTTGCTTGTCAAGCGCGACTCACGAGCGTCATTGCCGAGCGAAGACATGGCGGCGCGTGCAACATCCATCGTAAGTTCGGTGCGATGAAGCTGCTGATAGGCCATCAAGCGATTGAGACAGCCTTCGAGTTCGCGGATGTTGGTCTGCACGCGACCCGCGATATATGCGATGATGTCATCGGGAACGCGATAGCGCAAGAGATCGGCCTTGACACGTAGAATTGCCATACGAGTTTCCAAGTCGGGTGGCTGAATATCGGCGATAAGTCCCCACTCGAAACGTGAGCGGAGTCGCTCTTCCAGGCTCACGATTGCCTTGGGCGGACGGTCGCTACAGATGACGATCTGCTTGCTCATCTCGTGTAGGCTGTTGAATGTATGGAAGAACTCTTCCTCGGTTGATTCTTTACCTGCGATAAACTGGATATCATCTACCAGCAGAATATCGACGGAGCGATACTTTGCACGAAACTCTTCGGTGGTTCGATAGCGAATCGCGTTGACAATTTCGTTGGTGAACTGCTCTGAGGAGACGTACAGAACGGCTAGTCCGGTATGCACGCCCTGATGCCCAATGGCGTGTAGTAGATGTGTCTTGCCTAGCCCCACGCCACCATAGAGGAAGAGTGGATTGTATGACTCACCGGGTGCCTCAGCAACCGCAAGCGATGCTGCATGAGCAAGTCGGTTACTGCTACCGACGATAAACGCGTCGAAGGTGTAGCGCGGATTGAGACGATTGTGCATCAGGATATTGGCGCGTTGCTCATTATCCCACTCTTCCAGGGTATCAGTTGAATTTGTGTGCATATAGCGTAGCTCTGGTTGCCTCGGTGTAGCTGTAGTAGGTTTCGCATTATAGTAGGCGTAGTTGCTCTGTTCGTAATTGGGCGATGGTAAGTCGCTCTCGAAGCTATCGGTAGGAAATTCCTGATCGTCGAGTTGTACGCCGTTGTCTTGTTCCTCTGTCACCATCATAACGGTGACATGTTGCCCCGTGACATCCGCCAGGATATCCTCTATTGAGGAGCGCCAGCGTGTATTGATAACGTCACGTGCGAAATCGTTGGGCACCTGCAGTACGAAATAGACATCTGCATTTTGTGAAGCGGCGTCGATGTCGTCCGTTGTGGCATCTTGCATAGAAAGGTGTGCATCTTGTAACCACGCTTTCGATGGTGCGTCAACGGATAGGTTTTCCAGGCGGTCGAGCGTGTCATGCCAAAGAGTAGTTGTATTCACCGATTTTTCTCCCGCAACTATCCCTCGTCGGGGATGACAACGGCGACGCACTCAATTTCGACGAGTGCTTTTCTAGGCAGCTCGGCGACTGCGAATGTTGAGCGTGCAGGTTTTGTCTCCTTGAAATATTCCGCATAGACGCTGTTCATCGCTTGAAAATCGTTCATGGTAGCAAGGAAAACTGTTGTTTTTACCACATTCTGAAGCGATGTACCCGCGCTTTCCAGAACAGCTTGTAGATTTTGGAAGACGCGGTGTGTTTGTGCTTGCACGTCGTTGCCGACGAGTTCTCCTGTGGCGGCATCGAGCGCAACCTGACCAGAGGTGTACACAAAATCGCCATAACGAATGGCCTGATTGTAGGGGCCAATGGCGGCAGGAGCCTGTGGTGTATTGACTGCTGTAATTGCGAGTTCATTATTTTTCATACAGTTTTCCCAGAATAAAAGCTAAAGAAGGCGAGATGCCTGAGTACAATAAAAGGACTAGAAAGGACGGCGGCCTAGTTGCGGGGAAGGACCCTTACTATCGGCACCAGCAGTAGAGCTTTTGCCAAATGCTTGCGCTGGTTGGGGTACCTGACTAGCGCGTGCAAGTTCACGAGCGCAATTGCGCAACGCTTGTTGCATCTCTGCGGCTGAACTGAAGCGCTCTTCGGGTTCCTTTTCCAACGCTCGTAGAACGAGTTGCTCGACAATAGGTGGGATGGCGGGATTGTATTTACGCAGCATTGGTGGCTGAGTTGATGCGTGTTGCATCGCGATAGAAACAGCGGTAGGTCCCACGAATGGTGGTTGACCAGTTAACATTTCAAACATAACCACGCCAAGTGAGTAGAGGTCGGAGGAAGCGGTAAGATTCTCGCCTCGTGCCTGCTCTGGCGAAAGATAGTCGGCGGTACCTAGCACAATACCACTATTGGTCAAACCCGACTCTTCCGCGACGCGCACGATGCCGAAATCGGTGAGCTTGACCAGGACGCCACGATCAATAATTCCATTTGTTGGTCCACCATTCAACACCAGCATAATATTTTGAGGTTTGATGTCACGGTGAATGAAGCGTTGTGCGTGAGCAACCTGTAGCACGGAGCAGACCTGAGCGGCAATCTCAATCGCTTCTCGTGCCTGAAGCTGGCGGCGTTGCCCGACCAGTTGTTTCAGCGTGGGGCCGGGGATATACTCCATCACGAGAAAATACTGTCCCGCCTCTTCTACAAAGTCATAGATAGTCACCGCGTTAGGATGAGCAAGGGCGGCAGCGGCACGTGCCTCGCGGCGAAAACGCTCTACGGCTCGCGTATCGTTTTTGTCCAGAGAGCGCAATACCTTGATCGCTACAATCCGCTCGACGCGGTTATCCCAGGTTTTGAAGACGCTTGCCATTCCACCTGTGGCGATGTGTTCGCGTATCTCGTACCTACCTGCAATAGGTTTATCTCCAAATGAATTCAACGTTCCACCTCAAACAACCTGGGTAATGTATGCCCTGGCAAAAAGATATAGAATACCAGTCGCTAGTATACCATCAATACGAAAGAGAGTCCAGAAAGGGTGATAGTTTTCGTCAATAGCACCCCTATGTTACTAGTGGTTCGCAATCTCATTGCCGCTACAACCTATTCAACAAAAGTATTTAACTCTCGCTTAGCACATGCTTTACATAACGCTAATCCTCGCTTAACCCGCTACTAATCACTAGATGCTACGCTTGTAGTGGGTCATAAAACAAACAATACCCTGTATGGATGAGCGAAATAAAGGCACTATTGTTATGCGTATAGCGATTATTACTGAGAATTTCTTGCCAAAGCTCGATGGCGTCACACGCACACTGGCAAAACTACTGGAACATTTACAAGAAACCGGACATTCAGCTATGCTGCTAGGTCCTGATAGTGGAATGGAAGAGTATGCTGGCGCGGAGATCGTAGGTACCGCTGGACTACCCTTTCCATTCTATCCCGAACTCAAGTTTAACTTCTTTCGACCATTGTTTATGCGGCGGCTCGGCGAATTTCGACCAGATATTATTCATTTGGTCGATCCTGTTATACTCGGCGCGACGGGGCTTGCCGCGGCTCGTTTCTTCAATGTTCCGCTTGTCTCCTCTTATCATACCAATCTCGCGGCGTACTGCGAACACTTCGGTTTTTCACTGTTGACACGTCCAATGTGGTCTTACAACCGTTTTGTACATAATCAATGTACGATGACCTTTTGTCCCTCTCCTTCAACTGCCGCTATGTTGCGTTTGGAGGGTTTTGAGCATTTGCGTATCTGGCCTCGTGGCGTTGATACGAACATCTTCAAGCCAGAACGACGTAGTGCGGAGCTTCGCGCCTCTTGGCTAGGAGATGAGGCAGAGAACAAGACAGTGTTGCTCTATGTAGGGCGCGTGTCGTGGGAGAAAAACCTGCGCCTTCTCGTGCAGGCGTATCGGAGTATGAATCATAGCAATATACATCTTGTCATTGTTGGCGAAGGACCGGCATCAGTCGAGATGCAGCAGGAGCTAGCTGGCTTACCCGTTACGTTCACAGGCTACCTCACGGGTAAAGCTCTCGCCACCGCCTACGCCTCGTCGGATGTATTTGCTTTTCCATCGCGCACCGAAACGTTTGGACAGGTGGTGCTAGAGGCGATGGCGTCGGGTTTGCCTGTCGTGGGGCTGGTTGCGGAAGGTATCTGCGATCTCGTTGAGAACGAGCGTACCGGACTACTCGTCAAGGACAGTCATATTCAGGAAGAGCAGCAGATTATCGACTATCGCGCTAGCCTGGAATGTCTCATTCAGAATCCACAAAAACGTCTCGAAATGAGTAGCGGGGCCTTGCTTGAGGCGCAACGCCGCTCATGGTTCGAGGCAATGGAAAGCCTTGTGCGCGGGTATCAAGAGGTTGTAGCGTCAACTACTCCACTGATAGCAGCATAACTTTATATAAAGGAAAGTTGTGGAAAGTAGGGCCGCTACTCTCCACAACTTTTCTTTATTTTTTCTCTTCCTGACGTGCTTGAATGAACGAAAGAACTAATGAGCCAATTAGTGTGCCGAGCAGCACAATTTCCATCGTGCTAAACGTTTTTCTTTTCTTTTGCATATAGAATTCTCCTCAGAAAGCTATTAAGGCAGGGAGACCGCAAGGGTCTCCCCTATATTTCACATTTTCCTTTATGTGTAGGGGAGACCCTTGCGGTCTCCCTGCTATACTATCTCACCCTATGATACTCTAATCCACAACTCTTTGCCAGGGGCATAATTGTGTACGAGATGGTAGTGCTGTTTGAGCCAGGAGTAGAAAAGCGCGATGTTCTTCATGGAAAGCAGGCGACCAGTATAAAAGAGAACGGTATGCACATTTGGTTTCTGCGCCTCGGTCAGTAGTTGCTGCGAAGTAAGATAGCCAGTCTCGACGCGTACAGTAGATGTATCGACCAGGAGCGGGTCGGTATTGCGATGAGCCAGAGCAGTTATGAACTGTGCATCGGTAATCACAAGTTGATTCGGTGCCGTGACGCTCTCAACGTCGTGCGCAACATTAGCATCCCATTTTGCGACGGTGATGCTAGTACTTATGTTACGCTCAGCACCATAGTAGTGCCGAATAGCGTTTAGATTGACAACGCTCGATGCTAATACTATACATAACATAAGAACGGTAACGCCTGTAAAGAGCGATTGACGGAGTTGTCTTGAAATGACAATAGGACCAATGCCCAGAACGGCGAGCGCGATGAGCGGAGCAACGAATGCCACTTCATGATGCGAAAAAAGTGGTGCCTGTTCCCATAGTAACCCTGCTGTTGCGACAAACCACGCGAGCAAGGGAAGGACGCGCCAATCACGTCGTAGCAAAGCTACAAGGGTACCATATGCCGCCGCAAGCGTGAGCAGAGAGGTGAGAGCGTGTTCTATTTGCTGAGCATTGCCTACCTTTGTATACTGATACACTTTTCCCGCCGCCGTGTGAAAGGAGACTACTCCTTGCACGAGTTGCTGAAATGAGCCGACAAACGGTACAAGTAGCGCGAGGCTAACGAGGACAAAAGAGACGACACCAACAAGTAGTGAGCGAGCCGCAACGAATCGCGATTTCGGCTCTTGTTGCCAGATTCGCCAGAGTTGAGCAAGAAAGAGGAGACCAATCGGCGCGAGAACAGCAAGACCGAAGAGTTTGCAGAGAATGCTAAGCGAGAGTGCCCCTCCCGCAAGCGCGGCATAAACTCCACCTCGAACGCCAGAGGGATGTTTCCACCATAACAATGTGGCTCCAACCGCAAGCAGTGAGAAGGCGACAAAAGGTGCCTCGGCCTGAATCGTTTGTGATTGCCGTAAATATAGTGGGTCTACAACGAGCAGAAGTAGCGCAATAATAGCACCAATACGTCCGCTTAATGCATAGCCAAGGAGAAATGCACCCACCAAACCAACGAGCGAGATGAGCGCGATACCTAGCCGAGCAGACTCCAGAGTTTGCCCAAAAAGCATATAGGTGGGAAAGATGGAGAGCAGAAAGAAGGGTGGTTGCGAGTAAAAAACCTGTTGATAGAGGTGATAACCACTGCCCATCGCCCGTAGCGATTGCCAATACACGCCTTCATCGTAACTATCACGATCAAAAGGGAGACCAAGGTCATGTAAACGCGTCCATACGCCAATACCAAATAAAGAAATGGCAACTAGTGCTGTTAAGATATTTGGTAGTAGCACTGCAGAGCGTCTCTTGCTGCTGTTTTCGATTGCTGTATCGCTAGTCGTACTTATCGCCATAAAATATGTCTCTTTTGAAATTTTCTCTATTACGGTTAGTATATTACACAAGGAATGTTACATGTACAAATAATTTTCGTAGAGACCAGATGTATCGCGTCCGAAAGCGCAATTCATTGCGCGAGATACAATCGTAAAAGCTTGGTTAATAAATATCTCATGCGATAAATCGCGCAATGGACGCGATACATCTGGTCTCTACTAGTCTGCCCATCCTCAATTAGACCCCTACTTTTACCCTTCAAATCAACATTGGCAAACTACTACGAAATTGTTGTTTCAACAAAGGGTTGATTTATGTTTCTTGCACACATATCGCGGTATTGCGACAATGTATTAGCATGTACCATACACGAAATTGTTCAAGTTGACAAGAGGAATGTGACAGTTCGCATGATAGAGCTTGCCCCTTGCCACGCTACTCGCACCTTGACAAATATAATAGCAATATGTTATATAAAATATAGCAAATAGCAAATATCGCTAACCTATTATTGTTTTATAATGAGGGCTGATAGGTTTCTCTCCCTCTTGAAATTGGAGGCAACGCACTTATGAATAAAGAGAGCAGTTCTCCCTCGTTGGCTTCGGTGCGGTCTATTGCGGATACCATACGCGACAATGTAGGGCGTATGATTATTGGCAAGGGCGATATCATCACGCTGTTGTTAGTGGCATTGCTCAGTGATGGGCATGTCTTGATTGAAGATGTGCCAGGAATGGGGAAAACGGTGATGGCGAAGGCGTTGGCGCGTTCGCTTGGGGCAACCTTTCAGCGTGTGCAGGGAACGCCCGACCTGTTACCGAGCGATATTATTGGTGTGAGCTACTTTGACCAGCGCAAGAGCGACTTTGTGTTTCGGCAAGGGCCGTTGTTCGCACAGATATTGCTTGTCGATGAGGTTAATCGCACAACGCCGCGTACACAATCTGCCCTGCTCGAAGCGATGGCGGAGCGGCAGGTGACGGTTGACCGCGATACACTTGTGTTGCCAAAACCCTTTCTTGTGCTTGCCACGCAAAACCCACTTGAGTTAGAGGGCACGTTTCCGTTGCCAGAGGCACAGCTTGACCGCTTTCTACTCAACGTACAAATTGGCTATCCAACCGAGGACGAAGAGCAGGACATACTGCATCGTTTCAAATTTGACGACCCACTTGATACGCTACAACCCGTTATCAACGCGGAACAAGTTATCGCGTTGCAGCGAGTTATTCGTACTGTGCAGTGGCAGCCATCGGTAGAACGCTATCTGCTGGCGATAGTGCGTGCAACGCGTACCAATCCAGCGATACAAATCGGCATTAGTCCACGCGGTACACTTGCCCTATATCGAGCGTGTGAGGCGTATGCAGCGATACAGGGACGCGATTATGTGCAGCCAGACGATATAAAATACCTGGCACCCCGTGTACTGGCTCATCGTCTGCTCACAACAACGCGCACACGTATGCGTGGCAAGCGTAGCCTGGAACTTATGGAAAACATTATTCGTGGCGTTCCCGTTCCTGTAGAGAAGATCGCACCGATATCAAGCAAGAGCTAACTATGAATACTGACTCAGTTCCCCTTAATATAGAGAAGGGCACATTCGAGAAACGCCGTCCGTGGTACTTTGTAGCTGGATTGTTTTTTCTGGCTGGCGTTGTGACACAGCAGCCACTCGTGTTTGTTGCGACCCTCTTCATCCTGCTTATCGCGCTTGTGCCGGAGGTATGGTACCGTTATGCGTTACGTCACTTGGAGATACGGCAAGAGGTAGATCAGCAACACTTGTTCTTTGGCGAAGAGGTGACGCTTTCCATCAGCATCGAAAATCAAAAACTGTTGCCGTTGCCCTGGTTGAGTGTTGAAGACTCGATTGCGCCCGCACTGACGGTGCTGAAAAAGCAAGACCTGCGTCTGCAACGCGTGAGCCAGGATATGCTGGCAACAACATGGCTGCTATGGCCTCTACAGCGCGTGACGCGTCGCTATCGTATTCGTTGTCTTTCGCGTGGCCTGCACACCTTCGGGCCGATACGTTTGCGAAGTAGTGACCCATTTGGCTGGCTCGAACGTGATGTCAAGCTTCCTATCGCCGAACGTTTGTTGATTTATCCTCTAGTGGCACCACTCGAAACGTTAGGACTTGCGTCGATTCATCCTTTTGGCGACTATGCCTCGCAACATCGTTTGTTAGAGGACCCGTTGCAAGTGGCCGGTGTGCGCGACTATCAGTTTGGGGATGAGCCGCGCCGTATTTCCTGGAAAGCAACCGCGCACGCTGGGACTCTACAGAGCAGGGTGTACGAGCCGAGCAGTTTACGCCGCCTACTTGTACTGCTGGATGTCTGGAACTACTCAGATACCTGGAAAGGAGTCAATCCTGATATTCAGGAACTGGCAATCACGGTAGCAGCCTCGCTTTCAGTGTGGGGACTCGATGAAGGCTATAGCGTGGGCGTATTGAGCAATAGCGCGGTTACACTTCCGTCTGAGGAACAGAAGAAAACACTATCACTACCTCATTCTGTGGCGGACACGCCCGATATTGCTTTTGATACACTGCCCCCTGCCGACGTCTCGTCTCCGGGCATAAGCATACCCTATTCACGCGATTCTGGGCAGTATGAGCAGATACTTTCGACGCTGGCACAACTTGCACCACAGTACACAACCCGTATCGAACGTCTCCTCGCAACCGAGGAGACCATGTTTCCGCTCGGCACGACTATTGTTCTGGTCAGCGCAACCTCGTCACTAACAATGGATACGATTGAGCAGTTAGAGGAACTGCGTTATAGAGGTGCCGTTGTCTACCTAGTACTGCTGGGGCACCGTGCCGAAAAGACTTCGCTTGAGACGTATAACCTGCCCGTCTACTATCTGGGCGGAAGTGAGAAATGGCATGAACTCGTTGCAACCGTTAGCACCGCGCGAGATGAGACACTGGGTACAAGCACAACTGCGCTCGCGCTGGATTGAAGTTCTGGCTATTCCTGTGATAGCGAGCATCATGGAGGCACAACCTATCTTTGTTGTGCTAGTATTTATCTCGCCTGCGTTCGCCGATGGCGCGATAGATACACCAATTTTGAGCGAAATAACTATCATCCTGCTTATCCTGGGGCTACGCTGGTGGGCAATGGGAGTACAGGCAAGGCGTGGCATGAGTGAACAGAATGCACGACTCTTACGCGTGCTGGGATTATTGCTCGCTGGTGGTCTCGTGGTTGGCACACCGCTATTACTGGTTCGTACTATCCTTTCGGTAATACTATCATCGGCTCTCGTTCTCTGGTTCTGGTGGCGCGGTATGCAGCAAGCTACTGCACAGTTCGATGATAACTCACTCATGAATACCTTTAGAGTTGGCTTTGCTGTCTTGCTGATCGTGTTACTGTTCTCCGTCTTCTATCTCGACGCGACGTACAGTGTCCTCTTTACGGCACTTGCGGCGGCTATTCCAATTTTCTTTCTGAGTGGTCTACTCGCGCTCTCGTTTACGCGTGTCGCGCTCATTCAACGTGAGACCGCTCGTTACGCACCCGACAGCCCACAAACAGCTTCAACGCGGAATTGGTTACTGGCTCTCACGCTCTCTGGGATTGGCGTTGTGCTTGCCGTCCTTGCCCTCGAAACATTCTCTTTTCATGCCGTTGTCGCGCTAGTTGGCCTCCTATTGTATGTAATGAGCATTGTATTGACGTGGCTTGTAACGCTCATTGCCTATGTCCTGACACCTGTTTTCTATGGCCTTAGCTGGCTGTTTGCACTGGTACAACATTTTTTCAACGCTGGACATTCTTTTGTAGCCCCTGCCTATCCACCACAGCGTAGGAACTCTAGTAGACCGCAAGATTTTCCACCAGAAGCAATCGCAGCAGGACGCTTTATTCTGTTGCTGCTCGTGCTTATCGCGCTCTTTTTCGTTGTACGCATTATACTAAAGCGAGTGCGTACTACGCGCAAAGAGGACGATGTGGAGGAGATACGTGAAGGCTTATCGCTGCGTTCGATTGTGCAACAACGCCGTGAAGCCCGGCAAAAGCTCGCTCTCGTATCTACCCCGTCTCTGGAAGTTCTCGACGCGGATTCGGCACGCGTCCATTACCGCGAACTGCTACAAGCAATTGCGGCAAATAATCCAGCGATCATGCGTCAAGCAGATGAGACGCCCTTGGAATATCGAACACGGCTACTCACTTTTTTGCCACGGGTTACTGTACAAGAGAAAAATTCACCATCCGAGCAAGAGATACTGGATACGTTGACCAAC
>CAXUHG010000073.1:0-15403 GCA_964250805.1 uncultured Ktedonobacteraceae bacterium
TTCCACGCCTCGGTACGCGAGAACCTGCTCTATGCACGCGTCGATGCCACCGAGGAAGAGATGATTGCGGCTGCGAAGGCGGCAGCGATTCATGACCGTATCATGGAACTGGACGACGGCTACGACACCATCGTCGGCGAACGTGGCTACAAGCTCTCCGGTGGTGAGAAGCAGTGTATTGCTATTGCACGCATCATTGTCAAAAATCCGCGCATTCTGATTATGGACGAGGCAACCAGTGCCCTCGATACGCACTCCGAGCGACTCATTCAGGCTGCCCTTGAGCCATTGATGAAGGGGCGCACGACGCTTGCTATCGCACACCGCCTCTCCACCATTCTCTCAGCCGATGTCATTCTCGTAGTAGACAAAGGCGAGATCGTAGAGCGTGGTACACACCAGGGGCTACTGGCACGTAACGGTCTCTACGCCCAACTGTACAACGAACAGTTCTCGAAAACCGTACAACAGGAAGAAGCTATCGCATAAAAGTGTTGATCGGGGGATGGATGGACGGTGGTAGGGACCGATTTATCACGTCCTTGTTAGAGTATCGAGAGCCGACAAGGACGTGATAAATCGGTCCCTACCACGCGGCGTATCTCCATTAAATTGTTCAATCGCATCATCTCGTTCTTATCAACCAACATCCGTTCACCTTCAACAGATTGCACATAGTTGAAAGGAATCCGCATGAGTAACACAAGCGTCATCTACCCCTTGACCGCCGCCCTCGTAAAAGCCGAGGATATTCTCGGCCCTGGTAGGGCGTGGCGTGCGAGCAATGCTACACAGAGCCTCTTTCTGGAAGAGTTCTTCGACTCAGCAAGCCGGAAAGAGAGTCCGAGTATACCAGAGATCGAGAGTATCGCCGCCTGGGATGCCGAGACAATCAATCGCTTTTTGCGTGAGCGCGGCTTCAAGATTCAACTCGCGCCCTTTCGTAGCAGCCCTAATGACAAGGAATTTGGTGTGGCAAGCGTGCTAGACCTTCTCGTGACGTGGCTTGAGCCAGGAAACGAAGTTCCTCTCAAAGTAAGCAACACGGGTGCGATATCTCCGCACGGCGAAAAAGAGTATCCAGCCGTGCGGATGGTAAAAGGTATTAGTTTTCATACTGCCTCCCAGCATCCGCACGCTATTGCCAGACTACAAACGCAATCCGATGATGTTGTATACCTCACACGCCTTGATACAACTCCAAAAGGATTTGACCTATTACATTATGCCAAACAACTCTCGATGGCTCTAACTCCTAACTATGATTATACAGGGGTTGTGTTCCCAATGGTCGATTTGAAGCAGACCGTTGATATAAGCTGGCTCATTGGTATGCAGACCGCCGCAAACAACAATAAAATAGCCACAATCTCACAAGCTCTGCAAGAAACACACTTCTCGATGGATACGAAAGGGGCGCATGCTAAAAGTGCCGTTGCGCTCGGCATACGCCTGACTCACGCCGTTGCACGCCCTCGACCAGACCTTATCATCGACGGTCCTATGCTCGTCTGGTGCGAACGTCCCAACCTCACACAGCCACTCTTCGTCGCGCACGTCACGCAGGAGGACTGGAAAAAGCCAGAGGCATAAAGCAAATAAAAAGACTTCTGGAGCGCACATGAATGCGCTCCAGAAGTCTTTTTATTTGCTTCTTATTTCCTGTCACGTTTTGGTATGTGTGACGATACAAGAGTGAGACTACAAAGAGGGAGCGTATGCAACAACAGCAAGACACAATCTCTGACGATGCCGCGCTTTTTGATCGTCATGGTCAAACTATTTTCGCGTATGTGCGGTTACACACGATCTCGCACGAAGATGCTGAGGATATCGTAGTAGAGGTCTTCACAGCGGCTCTGGAAAACGACAACTTGGCGGCAATTGCCGAAGAGGAGCAGTTGGCGTGGTTACGACGTGTCGCACACAACAAGCTTGTCGATAGCTATCGGCACGGTGTGCGTCATCCAGTGACGCCACTTGAACCATTTACAGAAATACTTACTCACGATGAGTGCGAAACGCCCGAAGCAGTCATACTACGTCGTGAAGCATACGAGCAGCTACATCAGCATGTCAACTCACTGTCAACAATTCAGCAGCAGATATTGCGGCTGCGTTATGGCGACGGCTTGCGCTTCGCGGAGATCGCGATTCTCGTAAACAAACGTGAAGAGGCGGTGCGTAAACTGCTTTCGCGCACATTGATCACCTTACGAGCTATCTATCAGCTCCAAACAACGAAAGGAGAGCGGTAATGTCAGACTCCAACAATTTGCTTCCCGAAGAGCGCGACGAACAAAACCAGCAACTGATAACGTCCTTGCGCCGCTCTTATGACACCCAAAACGAAGATAGGCAATCGCTGACTCGTATCCGTGAACGTTTGCTACAGGTAAGCGCAGGCTCTTTACCCCATTCTGATCAGATGTCGATTGTGCCATTACCAACACAATCGCGTCGGAAAGGGAAGACCGATATGCAATTTATTCATAACGCATTCATCGAAAGCAAAACATGGCAACAACGACTGGAAACTATCGCCGCCGTTATTCTTGTATTAGTGCTTGCTGGCTCTATGGCAACACTGTTCTATGCCCGTTCACATCAAAGCGATCTTGGCAATCCAATGCTAAGCCCTGGCTGGAAACAGGTCGCATCGTTTAGCGGTACTGGTAGTAAAACGTTGACGAACTTGAACATTCGCTTGACTCAACTATGGGGGGATTCGCTAGGCTGTATTGGTGACGCGAATTTCAAGGTCGAACTTGTAGAGATTAGAAATAATATGGATTCAGGGTGTGCTACAAAAGCGCCTGCCCCAATCTTAATAGAACCTCAAAGTTTCCAACTTGAGAATTCATCGCTTCCCACATTAAACACCGTCAGAATCACAGCACCAAGCAATCTTCAATGGTACCTACGCCTCGCGAATAGTGATGCATCTGCAATGCCTTTTCTTAGTACGCTAACGGCACCAAAGTATGGGTGGACTTCACATGGAGGGCTTGGGGCAAATGGAGATAGTGGATATGTGGACAGTTCCATTACGGACTCGGTTAAAACGTTGGGGCTAATTATGCGCTGTGATGGAAAAGGAACGCTGCAAATTAAATTCAGTGGTTCAAACTCAAATGCCAAGACGTTTGCCTGTGGTGTAAGCACAAACTTCTATATAGTACACTTTCCACAAGCTATGGTACTACATGATGTTCGGGTGCATGTTTCTAGTGTTGGTTACTGGTACCTGGAAACAGCAAAATGTACAAATGAAAAGGCATGTAGTAGTTTATAGTATGATTAGATATCGTTGTGCTTGTCTATAACATCCCATGTGGCAACACCATATGCATGCCGAACACATTCCCATTCACAATCTGTGTCACGCGCATGTCTACGATCAAGCTGGCAAGCGCGAGTGCCTGTGCCCTTGGCATCGTGTATTGTTCTTGCATCAGGTCAAGCATCGCCTCTAATGCAAGTAGCGATGCCTTGTGCATATCCTGATGAAAGCCGAGCGTTACCCAACCAGCAGGAGTATTGGCGCGTGGCGTGCTAATGTGCATATCTTTGCGAATGGAAAATGTTAGACTGACACGCTCCATAGGGCATTCGAGTGCCACGCCCGATACCTCGCCATCGCCCTGTAAAGCATGTCCATCTCCCGTCGAAAAGAGGGCATCGGGTACCGCTATGGGAAGATACAGTGTACTACCAGCGACCAGTTCTTTACAATCCATGTTGCCACCACAGAAACGTGGCGGAATCGTCGAATGTACCCCTGGCTCATCTGGCGGCATCCCCATGACGCCCATGAACGGACGTAGCTTCAACACATGCCCATATTGATCGCGTCCAGTCATCGTATCGACATCAAGCGTCCAGGAAAGCATATCTCTCTGTTCGGCAACACCCATACGCGTATTTATCGCTGTAGACCAACCTCCGCCGCGCGTCCAGCCCCACGTACCAGGACTCACCTTATTGATACGTACCTCAAGCGTCATTCCCGGTTGTGCCCCTCGTATCGCAATAGGACCACAAAGAGCATGTCCCGTGTCTCGTTCAGAATTATAAAGCTCAAACTTCTGCCCATGCTCACCTGGAACTATTGGTGGCGCAATACTCCAACCGGCATCAAGCGTGCGAAAATGCACAGTATCGCCATTCTCAATCGTGAGTATCGGCGCATACTCACGCGAGAAGGTGCCATGCAGGTTCTGGCGCGTTGGTTCGATGGTATAGGTGGTCATTGTATTGCTCCAATCTTGAATCCAATTCGTAGGGACCAGATTTATCGCGTCCGAGTGTGATTTATCACGCGAGATAAATTTGAACACAATTATAATGGGTAATAGAAATGATCTCGCGCAATGAATTGCGCTGCGGACGCGATAAATCTGGTCCCTACGAATTTTCATCATTAGCTGATAAAGCTTTTATCTCGCGCCCCACTCCCACAAGCCAAACGACGTTTTCTTATCCAGTGGATGCCCCGATTGAGTGAGGATTATTCCTGCCTCGGCTCTGTGGTATGACTCGTGCGAAATCAAATAGCCAACAAACGCGACTGGATGGGGCTTGAACCCTTTGATTCTGCCGCTATTCAGACCTTCGCGTATCAATGTGACCATCGCTACATCCGACTTCGCCAGCGATTGCAGAAGCAGTTCTTTGTCGCCTGCTTGCTCCTTTTCGATCTTTTCCAGACCCTCTAACAGTTCGGGAGCGGCGGATTTGAGCCACATCAGGCGTACATTGTGAATGTGTGCGAACTGCTCGCCGACGCTACGACTCTTCGAGGCCGATACGCCACTGAGGGCTTCAGGCGCGATGGCGTCGAGCATGTAGAGATTGATACGCGCATGAATGTTCCATGTGTCCAGCAGTTGCTCGTCCAAAGGTATGTTGCTCATTCTTATTCCTCCTTGTTCGCTTTTTCTTGTTGTTGGCTCAAAACGAAACTGTGCTGTAGGTTGAATACGTATAACAGGTGAGATGCAATTTTTTCATTTTAGGAAGCATCAATGCTATTCATATTGACGAATCGAAATATCTGAGTAGCGTTAGTAAAGGAGATACATTATGTTAGTATTATCGCACCTACTCGCAGATCCTATCAGTATCAGAATTGGTAACAACGTTTTCAATATTGGCCTCAACTTTATCCTCTACCTCATTATCGCAGCACTCGTAGGTATCATCGCGGAACGCATCGTCAGGTCTAGTCTGCCGTTCGGTGTTGTTGGAGCAATTATCGCCGCCCTTATCGGCGTCTGGTTAATGACCAATGTAATTCAGATTGGCGGTCTTGGCGACATCTACTTGTTTGGTGTGCCGCTGGTGCGTGCCTTGATTGGTGCCATTATCCTTGTCCTGATCTGGCGTGCCTTGACCTATCGTAGAGGTGGCTACCGCCGCGCTGCATAGTGCATAACAATCAGACAACAAAAAGGACTCGCCATCGACGAGTCCTTTTTGTTGTCTGATTGTTATTTTATTCCTTCAAGAGAATTTTGAGGTCGGTTGTCACCTGATCGGGCTGAAAATTGTTGCCACCGAAGTAAGAGCGTTCGCGTCCCTGCTTGTCGATAATATAGATTGCGAGGCTATGATCGACCGATTGTTGTTGCCCCTCTGCGTAGACATTGTAGGAACTCCATACAGGGCTGAGTGTCTCCTGCGTTCCTATAAGGTAGTGCCAATAGTTCTGCATGTTATGTTGTAGCGTGAACTTCTGGACCGCCTGTGTAGTATCACCTTTAGGATCGGTACTGATGGCGATAACCCCCACCTTGGATGCGTCGCTGCCAAGCGTGACCATCGAGGCATGCAAGCGTTCAGCGGTAAGGGGACACTGATCGGGGCAGTGGCTGTATATGAAGGTCAGCACAACGGGGCGTCCCTTAAATTGCGAGAGCGAGACCTGTTGTCCGTTCTGGTCGGTCAATGTGAAATTTGGGGCTACTGTGCCGCCGAGGTCATCTCCTTGCAGACCGGATGAACCTGCTGCAGGAGTGCCAGAAAACAAGCCTTTATTATTTTGTATCACGGTGACAAGCACAATTACGAGCAAGGCGAAAGTGATCACCGAGAGACGCGAGGCGAGACGCCAATTCATATACTGCCTGACTTCCTATAGTAGTTGTATTCCTAAAAATGTATAACGCGGTCGATGACCATAATTGCGAAGATTGCGGCGAGATAGCAGTTGGAATACCAGAAGATGGTACGTGCCCAGTCCTTCGTCTGGTCAAGCACCAGCTTAACTGCCATGTAAAGTAGAATGCCGCCGAGTATAATCGCCGAAACAAGATAGATGTAGCCCATTGTGTGTGTTGCGAACAAAACCAGTGTTACCGCCAACAACATGAACGAATAGAGCAATATCTGTTTGCGTGTCTCGGCCTCACCCATCATGACGGGCAGCATGGGCACATTCGCTTTCTCATAATCCTTTTTGATCAACAATGACAAAGCCCAGAAGTGGGGCGGTGTCCAGTAGAAAATGATTGCGAACAGCCACAGTGCGGGCATCGAGAGCGAATTTGTTACAGCCGCCCAACCCACTAGTACAGGTACCGCGCCAGCCGCCCCACCAATCACGATGTTCTGTGCGGTCGTACGCTTCAAGCCGAGTGTGTAGATGAGTACGTAGAACAGGATAGCGGCGAAGGCCAGAACCGCACTCAATAGGTTGACCAGAAAATAGAGTACCGCGAATGAGCCGAGGCCAAGTACAATACCAAAGATAAGTGCCTGTGTTGGCTGTACTTTGCCAGAAGGTAGCGAACGACGCTGTGTACGTCCCATAAGCTGGTCGATGTCGCGGTCAATGTAGCAGTTGAGGGAGTTCGCGCTACCTGCCGCCATTGCACCACCAAGCAGCGTTGCCAGCACCAAACCGAGGGAGGGAAATGCTCCCTTCGCAATAGTCATGGCAGCCGCCGTTGTACCCAGCAATAATACAGTGACGTGTGGTTTGATAAGGTTCACATAACTCGATATCGTCTGTCGGATTGGTCCGACCTCTTGTTTCTTTTTTACAACTATCGTTTCGCTTGCACTCTCGGTGCCTTGCATAACCTTCATAATAGCCCCTTTGGTAAATATTTCGACATCTCTCATTGTCGTCGTCTCACCTGTTGCCGCCCTTGCAGGGTTACAGACCTGCCTTACAATCCCCTAAACAGAATGATTCTACTGGATATGCGTACATAGACAATGCAGCAGGGCACGTCCTGCTGCATTGTCTATGTACGCATATCCAGTAATTTTTTATGATACGGGATGCAGTTCCAATTGCTTGCTATCTATCGGTACATCCTGCTTATTACGTCGAGTAGGCCAACCAACCTGCACACAGAGGTAGCACAGGACGGAGAAGAATAGCGAGATGAGTGTGACATGGAGCAAGGCGGCAACCAACTGCCCCGAACTGAGTATCGTTGCCATGCCGCTCACCGCCTGTAACGAGATCAAGATAAACGCCCACCATGCACCGTTTACCAGATCACGTCGGTTCCGATAATTGCGCAGAATCACAATCAACATGATAAGCACCAGCAGCCAGAGCGACGAGGCGAAGTAGCGGTGTAGTACCTGGATACCCGCGATAGTGGTGAGATTGGGAAAATATGTCGAACCACACCCTGGAATCTGATAGCCACAGCCAAGCAATGCACCTGCATGCTCGACGAGCGCACCTGTGTAGACAACGACATAGGTGAAGGCAGCTAGACCCCACAAGGGATATTGCAAACGCGGAACTCTTGTATCCAGCGTGATATTCGGCTGTTGCTGCTGTCTATGTAATTGATAAAGACGTACTGTGAGCAATACGACGCTGGCGAGCGCGATCAGAGAGAGGCCAAAGTGAACCGAGAGCAACCATGTCTTGACGTATGTACCCTCGTATACAACGGTAAGGGCACCCAATGCCCCCTGTAGAACCACAAAGAGTAGGCTCATCGCTCCAAAAAGCTTCACGCGAAAATCGCGCCTGTATAATAGCCATGTTCCAACGGTCAAAACCACAACTAGCAAACCATCGACGCTCGACATAACACGGTGACTGTACTCGATAATGCCCGCGACAGTGATTGTGCCAGGAATAATCTGTCCGTGACAGAAAGGCCACGAATTACCACAGCCCTGACCCGATCCCGTGTTGGTCACAAGCGATCCCATCACTATAATAACATATGAGCTAATTATGGTGATAACGCCCAGAATTCTCATAATACGACGCATGTTCACGGCCTTGTTCCCCTGCTTCTCAAAATATGGAAATGAGTAACTGCAAAAATTATATCTGTGGAGATGATAGCGAAAGTTGAGTGAGATGTCAAAGTTTACCCAACAGTTTTCACATGATAGCAGCGAAGTTGCTGTCATGTGAAAACTGTTGTAACCCTTTCCTTCTCCTGCTATAGTATTAGCGAGGAAGATAGCGGAAAGGCACGAACGAATCATGAACATTGGAAATCCAGGGCTGAATTTCTGGCTGACTGCCTGGAACTGGCAACCATCGATTATTCTCGGCACCATCGCAATTATCGGGTTGTATCTCTATGCTGTAGGGCCATTGCGTGTAAAATACCGCCTTGCCGACGAGGTAAAGGGGAGGCAAGTGTTCGCGTTTTTGCTCGGCGTCAACATTATCTTCTGGACGCTCTTCACGCCACTGGATAAGCTCGCCGATGATTATCTATTCAGTGCCCACATGGTGCTACACCTGCTATTATCGTTCGCGGGTGCGCCGTTGATGGTGCTTGGTATTCCAGAATGGTTGATTACGCCGCTCTTACGCAATCGCGTCATATTACGCATTGCTCGGTTCGTTACTATGCCAGTTCTCACTGGTGTCTTATTCAACGCCAATCTCTGGTTCTGGCACGCACCGCCCATTTATAACGCCATGATCGTCAATCTGCCGTTGCACATCGTCTCGCATTTGCTGTTCATCATAACGGGCGTACTATTCTGGTGGCCTATTCTCAGCCCAATGAAAGAGGAGCTTGCGCCGCTTTCGATTGGCAAAAAGATGGCCTATCTCTTCTTCAGCGATATGCCAATGGTACTACTAGGCGCGGGTCTGACCTTCGTACCGCCGCTCTACGCACGTTACATCTATGCGCCCCACATTTGGGGACTCACGCCAGAGATTGATCAACAGCTAGCTGGCCTCCTAATGTGGATTCCCGGCAGCATCTTCTTCATCGTCATCGTGAGCATCCTCTTCCTGCAATGGATGCAAGACCAGGATGCCAAACAAAGAGCCGACGATGCCATACTCTATGGCGATGACGACGAAGAGATCGAAATCGAGCGCGAAACAGGTCATGCTCAGGCTCTGTAATCTAGGGTTGATATTCACACGGTTGTCATCTGTTGTAGGGACCAGATTTATCGCGTCCGAGGCGCGATTTATCGCATGTAATGCTTGCTGATAACGAATCTCGCGTGTTGAATAACGCCTCGGACGCGATAAATATGGTCCCTACGCAGTTTGATATGTTACACTATACTCAACGGTACTATGCTGAAAGGAGCGTCCGAGCCATGAACCTCAACGACCTGTTACGTGAGAAACGCGAAGACATTCTCCGACTGGCAAAAGAATACGGCGCATACAACGTGCGCGTCTTCGGCTCCGTTGCACGAGGTGAAGCTGACGAAAACAGCGATATCGACTTTCTGGTAGATATGGAGAAAGGGCGCAGCCTTCTGGATATGGGTGGCTTACTCATGGACTTACAGGACTTGTTGGGGCATGATGTTGATGTCGTAACAGTGCCTGGATTACGCGAACGTATACGAGATCGTGTGCTGAAAGATGCAGTACCGCTATAAGTAGTATTAAGGAGCATCGACGATATGGCTCTTAGCAATTTACTACGTGAGAAACGTGAGGACATTTTAAGGTTAGCAAAAGAGCATGGAGCATCTAATGTGCGTATCTTCGGTTCGATTGCACGGAATGAAGCCGATAGCGAAAGTGATATCGACCTACTAGTAAAGTTAGAGAACGGACGCAGTTTGTTAGATTTAATAGGTCTATGGATGGATTTAGAGGAGTTATTGCAACATAAAGTTGATGTCATATCAGAAGGAGGGCTAAAAGGAAATTTTGGGAAACGAGTCTTGGAAGATGCCGTCGCCCTATGAGAGATGCTACTAAAAGACTGCTTGACATTCATCAAGCCATTGCTCATATAGAAAGTAGTACTGGTAAAGGGCGACAAGCTTTTGATGAAGATGAAAAGATACAGGTATGGGTGATCTACCATCTTATGGTTATAGGTGAGGCGGTAAGAAGCTTACCCCAACAATTTAAAGATAGTTATCCACAAGTTCCTTGGCGAGAAATTAGTGGTATGAGAGATATTCTCATACATAAGTATTTTGCTACGGACAACAATATTGTATGGTTGGTGGTTGAGAGGGACATACCATTATTAAAGACTGTCATTGAAGCTAATTTGAACGAAGAAGATATTGATAGAGATTAAGTTCAAACAGCTTCCTATGTTCAGTTCATTGTAAGGTCAAACTCAAAATCTGCAAGCCTTTTTTCAGGCTCTCTTGCTACATTATTCGGTAATATGGAAAAGTATCGCATTTCACAATGCTTGCTATTTTTATGCTTTCTTTGTTCATCGTCAAAATAACGTACTTTCTGTACTCGTTAGGAGATCGGATGTGAGGAATTCTTTATTTCGCAACCCAAAACCCTGGCTCATGTTGTTTACAGGCGTTTTGTTTGCGTTCTTTTTGGTCGGCTGCGGGGAGGAGTCGCCTGCCGCATATGGTCCACACACCATATTGACAACTTCGGGGCCTGTAGCAGATAGCGAACGAGTTCTGTTCTACATTATCCTCGGTATCGCTACTACTATCTTCGTGATTGTCGAAACTCTGCTGATTGTCTCGATCATTCGCTATCGTAGCAAACCGGGTATGCCCAATCCACGCCAGAATCACGGTAATCTACGTGTCGAGGTTCTCTGGACTGTAATTCCCGCCCTCATTCTGTTTGTCATACTTGGTGTGACCATTCAGGGACTGTTCCAGGTATCGACGGTTCCTGCGGGCAAATCTATCACGGTCGAGGCAGTTGGGCATCAGTGGTGGTGGGAGTTTTACTACCCCGAATACAACATCACAACGGCTGACTCGCTGCATGCTCCTATCAATACTGTTGTCAACGTCAAGCTCTATTCAAACAACGTCATTCATAGCTTCTGGATACCTGCACTCACTGGTAAAACCGATGATATTCCAGGCCACAACAATACAAAGTGGTTCGAGGCTAATCAAACAGGTGTCTACTACGGTGAGTGCGCGGAGTTCTGTGGAGCGCAACACGCACATATGGCCTTCAATGCGGTCATAGACACGCAGGACAATTTCAATACGTGGGTTACAACACAGCAGCAAGCGGCTGTCGCACCCGCACCGGGAAGCCTGGAAGCACAAGGAGCGAAAGTTTTTAACGGTGTATGTACACAATGTCACGGCATCGTTGGACATAATGTTCCTGGTAGTGGTACTAAATACATTTCGGGTTATGAGAATCCAAGCGTTGCTTGTAACGATCCCAATAAAGCATGTCTTGTCGGGCCAAACCTGACGCACTTCGCGCAACGTAACCTTATCGCTGGTGGCGTTCTCATCCATAACCGCGACCAATGCTTGAATCCAGACAATTTGACAAACTGTAATCTCGCGAAATGGCTTGCGAACCCGCAAGGCATCAAGCCAGGAAATGACATGGTTGTGGCTTTGACGCCCGACCAGATTAAAGCGTTGGTAGCGTATCTGGAGTCGCTCAACTAAGTGCCCCATCTCCGCCCCAGAGTGTGGGGCGGACTAGACCTTGAGAGGAATTGCCAATGGCAACCCAGACAATTATTGAGAGTCAATCGACAGGGATTCGCCGAAGAAGTTTCAGCGAAACCTACGTTGGCGAGTGGATTACATCGACCGACCATAAGCAACTCGGTATCATGTACCTCGTCACAGGCTTTTTCTTCTTCCTGGTGGGCGGCATGGAGGCACTCCTGATCCGCACACAGTTGGCGGTACCAAATGGACATGTGCTGACACCTGAAGAGTATAACCAGGTGTTCACCATGCATGGTACCACCATGATTTTCTTATTCGTTATTCCAGTCCTTGCTGGTTTCGGTAACTATATCGTGCCTCTGATGATTGGTGCCCGTGATATGGCCTTTCCGCGCTTGAATGCGTTCGGCTACTGGGTGCTATTCTTCGGTGGTATTTTCCTGCAATCGAGCTTTCTGTTCAACTCGGCTCCTAACGGTGGCTGGTTCATGTATGCTCCATTGAGCGAGCTAACGAGCGGATGCGGTGGCCTACACGCCGTTACCTGTACCCCAGGCATGAACTCCGACTTCTGGCTGTTAGGTACGTTGCTGCTAGGTATCTCGTCGATTGCAGGTTCGGTCAACTTCGTTGTTACCATTCTCAAGCTCCGTGCCCCTGGTATGAGCATCAACCGTATGCCGCTCTTCACCTGGATGATTCTGGTGCAGGCGTTCCTGTTGCTCTTCGCTCTGCCAAGCCTGACCGCCGCTAGCGTTCTGCTGCTGCTTGACCGCCACGCTGGTACACACTTCTATGTGGCGCAGCAAGGTGGCGATCCGCTGCTGTGGCAACACTTGTTCTGGTCTTTCGGACACCCGGAGGTGTACATTCTCATTCTGCCCGCCTTCGGTATCATTTCGGAGGTCCTGCCCGTCTTCTCACGTAAGCCAATCTTTGGTTATACCTTTATCGCGTGGTCGGGCGTGGCAATCGGTTTCTTGAGTTTCACCGTGTGGGCACACCACATGTTCGCGGTTGGCCTGCCTCCTATCGCTCAGGCATTCTTCGCTACCAGCACAACGCTGATCGCTATTCCAACGGCGGTGAAAATCTTCAACTGGATTGGTACAATCTGGGGTGGTAAACTTGTGTTGAAGGCTCCAATGTACTTCGCGCTCGGTTTTATTGCCATGTTCTTGATTGGTGGTCTAAACGGTGCCGCTCTTGCGGTCGTGCCTTTTGACTATCAGATGACGGACAGCTACTTCGTCGTTGCGCATATTCACTACGTTCTCTTTGGTGGTACAGCACTCGGTGTCTTCGCGGGTATCTACTACTGGTTCCCCAAGATAACGGGTAGACTGGCTAATGAGCGTCTAGCCCAGATACACTTCTGGCTAACTCTAATCGGTATCAACTTGACCTTCTTCCCAATGCATATCCTGGGTCTACTTGGTATGCCACGTCGCTACTACACTTATCCCGAAGGTATGGGTAGCTGGGGTGAACTGAACCTGTTGGCGTCAATTGGTGCGTTCATCATCGCCTTAGGCGTACTGGTATTCCTGTACAACATCGTTGTAAGCTTGAAGAGTGGCGAGAAGGCTGGTACCGACCCGTGGGATGCCTTCACGCTTGAATGGGACACCGCATCGCCACCTAAGAAGTACAACTTCCTGGAAATTCCTGTTGTGCGTAGTCGTCGCCCCTTCTATGATAAGAAGAATCCAGAGATTGCCGACTGGAAGACCGTCACACACTAATACAAATATGTAGTGGCGAGGCTTGCCCTCGCCATGTATCCTTAGTAAAGAAGGTATACGGTGTCGCAAGAGCAGAAGAATGTTACACAGCAACAAGAGGTGGCGATAGACGAGAAAGAGCCAACGGTTGGAGAAACATCTGTCACGGCTTCCGATGAGCTAGGCGAAGGGAATGCTGAGGTCAAAGAAGTCTATGTCGATGAGCCAACCGCATCCGGCAAGAAGCGCAAGAAGAGAAAGTTTCGTGAGAGACTGGTCTACGAGTCTGAAATTAGCCCTCATCCAAGTGCGTGGCCTATCGCTCTTGCCTTCTCAATTGCGGTGTTGCTTTTTGGATTGGTCTACAACGTATACTTCCTGGTTGCAGGAGTTATCCTGGTTATCGTTTGTATCATGGGTTGGGTTTTAGAACGCCAAAAGGCTTAATGCATAGAGCTATTGCACGCTCTTTGTTAGGATAGAGGAGTCTATTTATGAGTACCGCTCACGGCGAACAAGTAAGAATACTTGAGGAACACGTCGGCGAGGTCGGACGAGGTATCAACTGGTGGGGCATGATGTTCTTTATCGCCTCGGAAGCGTTGATCTTCGCCAACCTTATCGCTGCATACCTCTACTTGGAAATTCGCAGCGCGAGTTTAAAAAACTTCTGGGTATTGCCCAGTGGCGAACATCTCGATTGGAGATATCCGCTCTTCAATACCGCCATTCTGTTAGGGAGCAGTATTCCAGTTATTTGGGCACGTGCGAGTATTGTTAGAGGCAACAAGCGCAATCTCGTGCTTGGCTTATCCGCTACTATTCTCATGGGTCTCATCTTCCTTGGTGGTCAAGTATACGAATACATTGGCCTCTTCGGGGAAAAATTTACTATTGGTTACAGCACCTTCGGTTCGGCCTTTTTCACGTTGACAGGCTTTCACGGCTTGCACGTCACCATCGGCGTCCTGTTTTTGACCGTCTGCCTCATTCGTGCCATTCGTGGTGACTTCACCGATAAAAAGCATTTTGCGGTAGAGGCGGGCGAGATGTACTGGCACTTCGTTGATCTCGTATGGGTTGTTGTGTTCAGCACAGTGTATCTCCTACCTCTGCTACACGGCTAAAATACTATAAGTATTCAGACTCAGAAAAATCTGTTAGCAGATTTTTCTGAGTCTGAATCTATTTTCCTCTTTACCCATTTTTCCTCGTTGAAACCTCTTATAACATGCAGTCAAGTGTAGCAAAAGAGCGAGGCATTTCCATGCTATTTGTGATACAATTTTAAGAAGCAAGTATATCGCAACAGGGGATAAGTGAACAAAAATGGATGAAAACGAGAGAACTACAGAGACAAAAGAGACAACATATGGAAGTAGCTCTGTAGTCTCACTTCGTAACGAGACAGCACGTCGCCAGGGAAGGCGCGTAATCACACGCTGCTCTATCTGTAATGGTCGCATATGGGTGCGTTCGCTACGAGTCGTCGAGCCAGAAGGAGTACCGGAACCGCGCCTTGCCTGGACGCTGTGCAAGCCCTGCTATCATGCGCTAATCAACGAAATGCGTACCTCACCAGTGCGCTCACCGCTTCGTCTGCGCGTGGCAATTGGTATTGTCGCTTCCGAACGCTGGCCCCAGGCGTATCCTACACGAGTACGCACCTATATCTCTGATCGCAAGTGGCTGGTCTTTATCGCCGTTGGCTTCATTATTGCAATGATCGTCCACCTTGCCCTCATCGTCGCCATTGCCCCCCTTCACTAAAAACATATAGCAAGACGCCACAAGCCCTATAATTGACCCATATGGGTCAATTATAGGGC
>CAXUHG010000073.1:15413-27792 GCA_964250805.1 uncultured Ktedonobacteraceae bacterium
AAAAAACACACACCCAACCCCCCACAACCCCAAATATTTCCCCAATTTGTGTCAATTATAGGGCTTGTGGCGTCTTGCTAGTATCAAACCTTGACCGCTACGCTAAAATATGAAAGAGCCAGATTCTACACGCTCACAGAAGAGACTGGAAAGGGCTATTTTCAATGAATTCAGGTGATGGGGATGGCATGGAACATACACCTATTTTGAATACTACCTCTCGTAGCAATATACCAGCAGGTTTCACGCAAGAATACTCCGTATTATCAGAGGTCGCGGCTAATATGAGTAGCGGTCTCCTTTTGCTCAATCTGCGCGAACATATCAGTTACGCAAACACGAGTGCTGTGCGCCTGCTGAACATAGGCAAAGGCGAGCTAGCGTCATTAGATGACTTTGATATACGTCAACATTTGCTCACGATTGCCTCGGAGCCTGCTCTTGCACGCGTGGAACTGAGTCGCATATGGAACCAGCCCGAAGAAGAGTATTCTACCGACCTCTCAGCCTTTGCAGCCCTCTCGGATGCGGCTGTGCGCTGGCTAAGAGTGCATAGCTTCCCTGTGCGCGATAATCGGGGGAATCTGTTGGGGCGTGGTCTGTTGTTCGACGATGTAACGCTGGAACACTCCGCCCTTGAAGGTCGTAGTGAGACGCTCGCCCTCGCCGCGCACGAACTCAAAACGCCGCTCGCCATCATCAAGGGTTGTGCCACCACACTCCTCGGTAGTTCTGCACGTTGGGACCCCGCGATGCAACGCGAGATGCTGCAAATGATTGATACGCAATCGGACCGCCTCTACGACGTTCTCAACACGCTTCTGGACGTGTGGCGACTCGATGCAGGTACGCAGAATCTACATCTGGCACAGGTACAGCTTGTCGAACTGATAAGGCAACTCGTCGAACGCTGGCAAAAGCGCACAACTGATCACACCTTTCTACTACGCATTCCCTCGGACATTCCTGCTATTGTCTGCGATGCGTCACGTATCGAGCAGACGCTCAATCACCTTTTGAACAATGCTGTTACGTACTCATCCAAAAACTCACCTATCACAATCCGTATTGAGGCCAACGAAGTTGAGATACGCGTCAGTGTTGCCGACGAGGGTGTAGGCATTGCGTCAGAGCATCTCGACTCTATCTTTGACCGCTTCTATCGTGTGCAAGATAGCAAGCAACAAGCCAATGGAAGTGGTCTTGGTCTCGCGGCGGCACGAGCCACTATAGAGGCACATGGCGGCAAAATCTGGGCAGACTCACCAGGAACTGGGCATGGCGCAACCTTTTACTTCACACTCCCATTTGCGCCTCGTGTGTCTCCTATAACGACGCAGAGCGCGCCGAATAATAGTGGCGCAACGCAGACTCTGACACCAGAGACGCAGAAACCTCGTCCACTCGCCTTCAAGCAGGACAAGCGTGTGCGCGTGTTGCTTGCCGATAGCGATGCCCGTATGACGCGCTACCTGCGTAACAATCTCGAAGAGCAGCAGTATCGGGTGCAAACTGTTAGTCATGGTGTACAATTTCTGCGCCAACTTGATCTTGAAGAGCCTGATGTTATTCTGCTAGCCACGCGCCTCGCCGATATGAGCGGTATCGAACTACTGCAACGTCTACGCGAATTTTCGCAACGTCCCGTAATCATGCTGTGTGACAACTGCGATGAAGACGAGCGCGTCCAACTCTTCGACTTTGGTAGTGACGATCTAGTGATGAAGCCCTTTGGCATGAAGGAACTACTAGCTCGTGTGCGTGCCCTGCTAAGACGCCAATCCGCGTTACCAGAGCAGGCACCAACGCAAGCGATCTTCACAACGGGCGACCTCAGCATCGACTATGCCCAGCACATCGTCACCGTACAGGGACGCATTGTGCAGCTAAGCCGTACCGAGTACAAGCTGCTCAGCACGCTCGCGCAAAACGTCGGCATGGTCATCACTCACGAATTGCTGCTAGAAAAAGTATGGGGACCTGAATATAACCGCGACATCGACTTCATCTGGGTCTATATCAGCCGCCTACGCCGCAAAATCGAGACCGATTCGCGCCACCCACAATATATTCTTACAGTGCCCGATGTAGGTTATAAGCTTGCGAAATTATAGGGCACGATTATGAACACGAATGGATTTCGGGTACGACGGTCTGTAGGAGCCATAATTCATTACGCCCTGTGAGCAATGAACCATGTAGGCCGCTATTGAAGAACGTATTCAATGGAGGGAAACGGAATCGGTGGGGACGTGGGCGCGTAATAAATTATGGCTCCTACACGGTCAATCTTCAATTGCGTTTATTCGTAGGGACCACATTTATGGCGTCCACTGCTCAATTTATTGAGCGAAATCTTTGCAAGCCATGTCTATAGGCCATACCAAGCATGATCTCGCGTGATAAATCACCCCTCGGACGCGATGAATCTGGTCCCTACGAAGGACAATAAATGTCGCCTACAGCGTCTTTGCCGTCAATCGCAACCTGATGCTTTGTGCCGTATGTGGTGCGATATTTAATCGGTCATTTGGGCGATTCAGGCCATCTTCGGTCGTGACGATTGGCTCGAAGCATACGAAATTATGATCGGGCTTATCAGCAGGTTCCGACCACACCTGCATGTTTTTCAGTTTGTAGTCGTTTTCCTCTGGCACTTCCTCGATGGTTAGTGTGCCGTGTTGTGGTACCTGCACAGTAATGGAATGCGGAAAGGTGTAAGGATTGTCGGGCGGCTTCACGTCCCATTGAAAGTCGTGTACATTGAAACCTGGAAGAGTATCAACGACTAGATGAGGTTTTTCTGCCTGTGCCACTGTGAAATAGGGGTGAAAGCCAGGTGATATTGGCATCGTCTCGTCTCCCTGATTTTCCATCGTCAGCACATAGAGTAGTTCACCCTCGCTTACGCTTACCGTTACTGTGAAGACAAATTCGTAGGGATAATTCTGGTGCGTTGCATCGCTACTTGTAAGCTGAATAGCGATACTTGTATCGTCTTGTGACACGAGCGTCCAGGGAAGGTTGCGCCCGAAGCCGTGAATGGGTAACGTTGTGCCTTTTTCTTTGAAAATACCATCCTTCAGACGCGAAAAGTTCGGAATCATCAGCGGTAGACCCCAACGCTTGACGTTGCCTGTCTCGGCTGGTCGATACAGGACTTCCCATGCATCCACCTGAAATTGTGAGACCAGACTTAACTCAGGAATCACACCAACGCTTGTATTGCCACTGCGAATAACTCGTTCGCGCTCGGTTGGAAACTTCATAAACTGTGCCATACAATACTCCTCCTCTTTACTATCCTAAGAATAGCACAAACAAAGACAGAGATAGCAAAAACATCGTTTTTGCTATCTCTGTCTTTGTTTGTGCTATTAGATTGACCACACCTTCGCGTCGGCAAAACCAACATCGGTGCCACTACTTTTATCGTTAACCGCGATAACACCGATACTACCACTTGTAAGCGTTGCATCCTGTACTGTATCGAGCGTTGTGCCATTTGCATAGAGCGTAATTGTGTCGTTGTTCGCGGTAACGGCTACAATATTGATTGCATTGGAGCCTGTACCAGTTTTAATGGCTGAACTATTTGTCGGTCTAACAAGATAGCTGCCCGATGTGCCATTATAGACGACCAGATCATACGTACCAGTCTGGCAAATCTCGTAGTAGTATTGCTTACTCGTATTACTATCACCACGAAAGATTGCGCCCGCGCAGTCGCCAGACAGAATTCTCAGCGCGACGCGATAGGAGAAATTGCTGAAGTTTGTGTTGGTTGCAAAGCACGGGACAAAGGTATTTTGCTTCGTTTCTTTTACCTCGTAGACTCCCTGCGCAAAGGCACAATGCTCGTCCTCCTGCCATTTGTTACCACCAGAGTTATCTTTCAGCGAGTCCGTTAGCGCGACAGTACCGACTGCATAGGGACCGTCTCCACTCTGTGAAGCGCTCGCGGTCGAGGTTGCGTTTACTACCGCTGTACCCGTAGCCTGTGCAAGCGCAACTTTAGTAGCGGCGGAATGAGTAGCGGAGGTTTGTGCTGTTGCAGTGTTCTGCGCGTTTGTGGTGGCAACCTGATTATTGTGAACCACGAAAAAGGTAGCCACGGCACCAATAATAACGATCAACGCAAGGGCTGCGAGAATAACTGTTCGTAGCGTATTGCCTCTTTTAGGTGGCGTTGTTGGTGGCACTCCATATGGGGGCGCAGCAGCACCTTGCTGATACGTTCCCGGTAGAGGCGTCGGATTATAGGGCTGCCCTGGGTTATATGGTTGCCCTGGATTATAGGGCTGCCCCGAATTATATTGTGGCGGTGGAGGGGGCGGCGTATATGACGATGCCTGTGTTGGCTGATTATACTGATTGAACGAGGCATCCTGCGGTGGTGGCGGAAAACTATTCGGCGGCTGCCCCGGATATTGCTGATAATTGGTCGCCTGTTGTGTAGGTTGATAACTCGGCGATGATGGATTACCACCGTAAGCCGTGCCTGGATATTGTGGTGGTACCGCCTGTGTCGGCGCGAAATTCGGATTGCTGGCAGGTCCCGAATTACCATACATCCCTGCTATCGGTGGCTGTGTGTCGCGTGTCTCGAACGTATATCTCGTATCACCAATACGCACGGCATCACCGGACCTGAGAGGCTGAGGTGTGTTCGGGCTAAGTTGCCGTTCATTGACAAACGTGCCATTCGTGCTGCCAAGATCGGTAATAGTGTATTCCTGTCCCATCTGCCGAATCTCCGCATGGCGCGATGATGCCTTGTTATCATTGACCATGATTTGATTATCGGGTGTGCGTCCGAGCGTCGTCAAGTTTTGACCGAGTGAGTTCGATCCATAAGGGCCGTTGAGCAAGGCTTCCATATAATAATTTCTCCCTCTATAGCGTATACAACGAAGTGAAAAAAGTAAGCACTTTTGATGGCGTCGCTACTCTAAGGGTAAGATATTTTTTGCAAAATGTCTGTGACATGTCTCATTCTTAAAAGGGGAACTAGCTCACAAACGCTTGTGTCCACACTACGACGCTCTATTCTCTTAATCATAAATAATATGTTTCTCTATCATATCTCTTTAATTAAAGAACGTATTTATACTAGCAGTACAGCATGTACGTGTCAAGAGAAGCTAGTACAAACATGAAATGGCACTCGCCGCATGCGGCGAGTGCCATTTCATGTTTGTACTAGCTGTGTACCACGCTCAACAACCCTCCCTTGCTCAAGAACCAGAATCTCATCTGCCATGTCCATTGCTGTTAAGCGATGCGTTATCATCAGGGTTGCCCGTCCCCGTCGTAGCGAACGTATCGCTTGCAAGACGCTCTGTTCCGCGATAGCATCAAGATTGACGGTCGGCTCGTCGAGAATAACAATGGGTGTGTCCTTGAGGAAGGCACGCGCTATGGCAACCCGTTGACGTTCGCCGCCGCTCAAGCGTAGCCCCTGTTCACCAACCTCTGTATCGTACCCATGTGGCAACGTTTGCACGAACTCATGTAGCTGTGCCTGCTTTGCCGCAGCGATCAGCTCCTCCTCGCTTGCCTCTGGTCGTGCCAGTAGCAGATTCGCGCGAATAGTCGTATTGAAGAGATGCGTATCCTGCTCAACCACGCTCATCAACGTGTAGAGATCGTCTTGCTTATAGTCACGCAATTCACGACCGCCAAGCGTAATACTCCCCTCTGAATACTCAAAGAAACGCAACAGCAGACGCGCCAACGTGGATTTGCCCGAACCACTCGCTCCAACCAGCATCACACATTGATCCGGTTGGAGCGTGAGGTTGATATCTTGCAATACATACGGCTCATCAGTCTCGTAGCGGAAATTCAAATGCTCAACTTTAATCGTTGTGTCTCGTGGCAACGGTGCTGGTTGTGCTGGTTCCGCAACCGCTGGCGATGCATCCACTATCTCGAACAAGCGACTCGCCGCCTTCAAATTTCCAACAAGCTGCTGAAACGCTGTGGGGAGCGGCACCACAATCTCAAAGCTAGCAAGTGCTGAGAGAACGAGCAATGCCAGGAAGAGACCATTCAACTGCCCGCTATAGACAAGCGGAATAGCGATTATAAGCATCACCCACGCCGTCATATTCATTAAGAAATTGATCAAAGCGTTCTGTGTGCCACTAATATACGCCATTACCATTTGCATGCCATTGAGCCTCTTCGTCAATGCCTGGATATGCGCCGCCTGTCGCTGCTCCTGTCCAAATGCCACGAGGTCGGCGATACCCTGCACGCTATCGACAAGCTGCACCTGCAAGTCCGAGCGTGTCGTGACAATTCTCTGTCCCAACCCCTTGCTCGCTAGATAGGAGAGTAGCGGTATGCCAACGCTCGATAGCAGGAAGAGACCTAGATAGGCCAACCCGAAGAGACCGCCAAACGCACCTAAGAATAACCACATCAGTAGCGCAACCAATGCGGCAACAGCGGGTGGTGCCAGCACACGAATATAGAAATTCTGTAGGATGTCGATATCCGCTACCGCACGACGCAATATGTCACCGCTCCGTAACTCTTGTTGCGACCCATTTTTGAGCGTTAACAAATGAGCAGGTACCAGTGGCACGAGAGCTTTATAGAACCAGACGCGCATATCCGCGAGCAAGCGGAAGGCGGCACTATGCGACACGAGACGTTCCAGATAGCGGAAGGCTCCACGCGCAATACCGAAGAAGCGCACACCCACAATCGCAATCGACAGCGCGGCCTCTGATGGATGCAGTGCCGCCTGCGAAATCAGATAGGCCGAGGTCGCTGCAAGACCAATACCACTCAGCACAGTCGCCGTACCAATTAAGGCCGAGAGTGCCATCTCCTTGCGCACAGGCCACGCTAACGAAAGGAGGCGACTCAACGTACTTTTCATAGCAACACCCCTTTTCCTTCGTAAGCTTCCACAAGATTTCGATACACCACCGAGCTTTGTAACAACTCTGTATGCGTCCCTTGAGCTGCTATGCGTCCGTCCTGAACAACAATAATCTGGTCGGCGTTCCTAACCGTGTTGAGGCGATGCGCGATTACAAGCACCATACGATTCTTCATTACCTCGTCTATGGTGCGAAACACCTGCTCCTCGCTCTCGACATCCAGCGTCGAGGTAGCCTCATCGAGCAGCAGAATTGGTGCGTCCTTCAAGAATGCGCGTGCGAGGCTCAGACGTTGCACCTGTCCGCCGCTCAAACGTGCCCCACGCTCACCGATGACCGTCTCGTACCCATGTGGCAGCGTCTGAATAAAATCATGAATATCCGCCTTTTGCGCCGCCCGTATAACTTCTTCCATTGCAGCATCAGCACGTCCCATACGAATATTTTCCGCCACCGTCGTATTGAAAACATACGGGTTCTGTGGCTGCCATGCGACTTGAGTACGCCATACTTGCGCCGTAACATCCTGAATAGGGCGTCCATTCACCATAATATGCCCTTGCGTCGGCTCCATGAAGCGTAAAAGTAGACTTGCAATCGTCGTCTTACCTGCTCCGCTTGCTCCCACAAACGCCACCTTCTGCCCCGCCAACACCTCGAACGTAATACCCTTCAATGCCTCACTAATCGTATCCTTGTCAGTCGAAGGGTAGCTATAATGCACATCCTCAAATGCCAGCGAACGATGAGGCGTCATATCCGCAACCGTTGCTGTACTACTTTCTGCTGTTGTTGGTGGAGGTGTCTCCAAAATGTCGAAGATGCGTTCGGCACTTGCTGCACTCTCCATACTCGCATGAAACTGCGTACCAAGCGAGCGTAGTGGTAGATAGAACTCTGGTGCCAGTAGTAACACAAAGAAGGCAGGTTCAAAGGGAATACTCCCATAGAGCAGACGTAGCCCAATCTCCACTGCGACGACACCTGTACTCAGTGTTGAACCCATCTCCATCACAAACGAGGAGAGGAAAGCCACGCGTAACACCTTCATCGTCACATCGCCATAGCGTTCGCTCACGCGCCGTATCGTCTCTTCCTGTATCCTTGTGCGCCCGAACAGCTTGAGCGTCGTCAAACCCTGCAACACATCCAGAAAATGGGCACTCAACAGGCTTAATACCTGAAAGCGTTTCTTCGTCATCGCATTAGCCTGTATGCCAATCAAAGTCATAAAGAAGGGCAGAATAGGCCACGTCACGAGCAACACAATCCCCGAAATCAGGTCGATTCTAAAAACCGTAATCAGCACAACCGTTGGAATAATCAGTGTTGCCGCCGCCTGTGGAAAGAACTGTATAAAGTAGGCGTCCAGCGACTCTATACCATCAGCAGTCGTATTCACAATCTCGCCACTGCGCTCCCCCTTAATATAGAGTGGTCCCAACCGAAAGATATGTGAAAAGAGGCGGTGGCGCAAATCGCTCTTCACAACACACGAGACCGCATTCGTCATCACTTCTCCACCGCCCACCAACAACGCACGCAACGCAAGAATACCCAACAAAATGAATAAGGCCGTTTGCAACTGCGGCAACGCTTGCTTCAGCAGAAACACATTATTGACAATCCGCGCCGTAAAACTCGCCTGTGCGACAATACAAATCGCCGTCAGCACACCGAATATACCCACCGCCGCCACATAAAGATACATCGTTTTTACATATTGTATGAGTCGTTTATTGATATTCATTGAATATTATCCTGCCCGAACCAAACGCGTTAATTCCGATATATGAATGATGTAAAGATGACCTCACGGGTCAAAACAATCCAATCAGGGCGAATGTTGGGGATGGGGGATGGGACGGAAGCCCACAAGGAGCTTCCCTACTATACCGAACGCGCGAAGCGCGTCCCCACCCGCCATATAGTAGGGTGCGACCCTTGTGGTCGCCCGTCTGTTTTCCCCACACCGCCCGTCCGTTTTCTCCCACCGCCCGTCCGTTTTTCATCCTCACCCAATGCGCCCTAGTATGGTTTTCGATATTTTAATAATGCCCCACCGCATGCGGCTCGATCCTCTTCCTGAAAACCCAATAATTCCATGCCTGATAGAGCATCACAAATGGAATGATGGTCAGGCCAATCCAGCTTATCACGACCAGCGAATACGGATTTGTGGCGGTATTGCGAATAGTCAGGTTCCACGCTGGCTGAAGGCTCGAAACCATCACGTTCGGGAAGAGACACAGCACCGCGATCAAGGCCGAACCGACAATCACTCCGAACGAGAGCGCGAACGCCCATCCGCTACGACCTCGTGCATTGCACCACAGCAACAATACTAATGACGCCAGAACGACGTAATCTAGGGGCACTATTTTCGGATTCAATATCGCTTCCCTGAACACGTTGCTTATGCTAAAGCCCGTGACAACTATCAGTGCGAGAATGCCGAGATTGACGACCCACAAAAATGGTACCACCCGCTGTGAACGCTTCACAAGCACGCCCGTCTCACGCAGACTCAGGAAGATTGCTCCGTGTAGCACAAAGAATACGTCAAAGGCTAGCCCCACCAGTAGCGCGAACGGGTTGAACGGTGTCAGGAATGTACCGACATAATCTCCTTGCGCGTTGATCGGCACACCATGCATCAGGTTGCCAATCACAACGCCCCAAAAGAAACCAGGCAGGAGACTACCTACAAAAATCATCCAATCCCAGAAACCACGCCATCTCGGACTATCATGCTGGCTACGAAACTCGAACGCCGCACCACGAATAATCAGCGCGAACAATATCAAGAACATCTCAGGATAGAAGCCGCTCAACATCGTGGCATACCAGCCGGGGAAGGCCGCGAACAGGCAGCCTCCAGCAGCGATAAGCCAGACCTCGTTGGCGTCCCAGAAGGGACCAATCGAATTCATAATCATGCGCCGCTCGCCGTCGTTCTTGCCCAGGAACGGCAGCAGCATACCCACACCGTAGTCAAAGCCTTCCAGAAAGAAAAAGCCCGTCAGCAATACGCCAATGATGATAAACCAGAGTATATGTAAGTCCATACTATTTGCCCACCCTTCGTAGGGACCAGATTGATCGCGTCCGCCGCTCAATTTATTGAGCGAGATTCACACAGGATGATTTGCCCACCCTTCGTAGGGACCAGATTGATCGCGTCCGTCGCTCAATTTATTGAGCGAGATTCACACAGGTATAAGGGATGTATTAATCATGATCTCGCGTGATAAATCACGCCCTCGGACGCGATAAATCTGGTCCCTACTAAAATGCCGCGACCAGTTGTCGCTCTTCTTGCGTCTCAACCGTCTCTTCCTCGACCGACGAACCCTTTGCCGCTGCCTTACAGAGCAGGTAGCCATCAAGAACGGCGAGAATACCATACGTCACAAAGAATGCTGTTAGCGTCGCAATCACCTCGGTCGCTGTGACCGATGGTGATACCGCATTTCCCGTCTTCAATAAGCCAAACACAGCCCACGGCTGACGACCCATCTCACCAAGCAACCAACCACACGTATTTGCAATATACGGCAACGCAATCGATGCCACTAGGCCGCGCAACACCCAGCGATTGTTGAATAGGTCTCTTCTCTTGAGGAAAAGGAACAGCGCAGCACCCGCGATCAACACCATCAAGCCACCAATACCAAGCATGACGCGGAAACTATAGAACGCCACCGTCACATCCGGTATGTAGTTACCAGGACCATAGAGATGCACGTATGCAGCCTGTATCTGGTTGATACCATCGACGCGACTGGTAAAGCTCCAATCCGAGAGAAAGCTCAATGCGTATGGTACGCTAATCGCGAAGATGTTGGTGTGCAACACCGAATCTGGAATGGCGACCAGTGCCAACGCTGCTGGCTGCTGCGTATTCCAGATAGCCTCAGCCGCCGCCATCTTCATCGGTTGCGCCAAAATGTCGTACTGCCCATAGATGTGTCCAACAATCACCGAAACGATGCTAGAGAGTAGCGCAACGACGAGCGACATGCGCATCGAACGCTGATAAAACTCCACATCCTTCGTCCGCTTGAGCAGATGAAAGGCACTGATGCCAATAACGAAGAAGGCTCCCGTTGTAATTGCACCTGCGACGACGTGCGGCGTCTGATATGCTAGCGTCGGATTCGTGATCAGTTCCCAGAAGTTGGTCAGCTCGGCATGCCCATTGTTCAGCGCGTAACCAACCGGATGCTGCATAAACGAGTTCGCCACCAATATCCAGAAGGTCGAGAGGTACGAGCCAAGCACAACCAGCCAGATAGCCGCAAGATGCAGCTTCTTCGAGAGGCGATCCCAGCCAAAGAGCCACACGCCCAGAAAGGTCGATTCCAGAAAGAACGCCAGCAACGTCTCTAGCGCGAGCGATGAACCGATGACATCGCCGATGAAGCGCGAGTAGTTCGACCAGTTCATACCAAATTGAAATTCTTGCACGATACCAGTAATCACACCCAGCGCAAAGTTAATCACAAAAAGCTTGCCCCAGAATTGGGTCATACGCTTATATATAGGATTGCCACTACGCACGTAGAGCGTTTCCATCATTGCTACCAACAAAACCAAACCCAACGTCAACGGCACAAACAGGTAGTGGTAGATAATAGTGGAACCAAATTGTAGACGAGCTAACGTTTCTGCACTCATTGAATGCACTCCTTACAGGGACACATGTGTCCTTCCATGCTTATGTGTTATATTTTTGCTTCATGGATAGTATGCCATTGTTTCGGGGTTAGTACATCAGGATTAAACCCGTACCTCATACCCTATTTAATATGGTTGTAATACGTGCTAGGAGTGCTATACATGCAAAGAAGCGTAATCACCATACGGACTTTCGCGTAAAAAGAGGACGTTTTTGAGGGTAGGAATGCCTAAAGCGACCTCACGAAGCAAGGCTAGGAGTGGATTGAGTAGTACCTTAGTGTAGATGTTACAATAACCTTAGTGTAGGTAGGACAATATGTAGGGGTCTAATTCATTACACCCTGTGAGCGACCAGGTATGTGGGTAAAGGTTGAGGGTCGTGTACAATGATGGGAAACGTAATCAACGGCGACGAGGGTGGAATAAAATCAGACCCTGAGAGCGATCCACAATGTTTTCAATCATCGATCCCGTCCCCACCTCCTCCACCCAATCCCAAATCGTCTCAGGAATTGATGAATGGTAGGGATCTAATTCATTACACCCTGTAGGCGACGCACCATTTGGACGGTTGCGTAGACATGGTTCAACCCTCCTTGGCCTCGTTGTCGCCTACAGGGTGTAATGAATTAGACCCCCATACGCATTAACTTAACCCTAAAAGAGGTTTGTGGTGAGGCAAGGGCGTCCGCAAGGGGAACGCCCCTCCCATATGACGAGGTGGCCTGTGGAGACGTTTCGTGTATGGGAGGGGCGTTCCCCTTGCTTTCAACAGTAGGTTTTTTCAAAAGGGAAAA
>CAXUHG010000074.1:0-27537 GCA_964250805.1 uncultured Ktedonobacteraceae bacterium
AATGAGACCCCATAGTATTTATAATATTATTTACGAAGTTCGCGCTCGATGAGAGAGCACCTCTTGATTATGAGAGAGCCACTCCAAAAAACGCTGGCTTTCCTGTGCTGTCATCGTCACCGTTGAACCTGCTGCCTGTCCAACTGGATGTCCATAGATGTGTAGTGAACCGTTCTCGAACCATGCGTTGTATGGTCCAATATGCATTCTGTCTGTCTCGCCTCTCACTTCGTTGTCGAAAGGTTGAATCGCCATTTTTCCTGCTCCTTTGCTGGATACGCCGACACGAACTATTTCTCTATGAATATGTGTCGTCATAAGTAATGATAGCAGAAGAGACTCGCTTTTGTAAAGGAAAATTTGGATAGAATGCCTAATTCAGACATGTATTTATTGGGCAATTTGCACAAAGATTTAAACTGATTTGACAAAAACGCAGAAACGTACTATTAGTAAGTATAATGCTGTCAATCTCTTGACAACTCAGCCAAATTTCTCATAGAATGATGACTACAAAGTCATAAATAAAATTAACTGTTCAATAAAATTGAAAAATTTGTGGGGATGTTTGGCACCTGTGTGCCGTTGAACAGAGACGTTTACATCTCTACAGTAGGAGTTCCAGTATGTTTTCAGGACGTGTTACCTGGAGCCGTTTATGGTGGGTGGGGCTGATTGCTATAGGTGCTTCGCTTGTGGTCAACCTCGTAATTCGCGCGATTTCAATGGCGATCTACAACCTTCCTACAGATTTTGCCCCTCTCGGTATTGGACCAGTAGTTTTCTGGTCGATTGTTGCTGGTATCGGTGCAGTTGTTGTCTTCTGGCTGGTTGGTCGCTTCTCACGTAACCCTAGCCGTAATTTTCTTCTGATCGCTTTCCTGGTCTATCTAGCCACCTTTTATCCAGATTGGTTTATTCTCTCTAGTGGCTCTCAGCCCTTCAAAGATACCAACCCCTATACAGTTGGCACATTGATTACGATGCATGCAGCCGAAGCCATTATCATGATATGTGTCTTGCTCTTCCTGGGATTTGAAAAAACACTGCCTTCAAGCAAAAAGAAGTTTCCTTAGTGTATAAACAAGGAAACTTCTTTTTATTTCATCGCATTAGATTGGCTTGAACTGCTCGAAGGGCTGATGACAGGACGCGCAGTAGACGATTGCTCGACATGGAGTCGGGCCGAACGCGTTCTCAAGCGTTGTTTGCTGTGAGCCGCAGTGCGGACAGGTGAGCGGTGAATTCATTAACATTGGTATCGCTCGCCCTCGACCCACTTTGGGTGGTGGTGCAATACCAACGTTGTGGAGTTTCTTACGTGCCTCTTCGCTCAAAAGGTCGCTTGTCCATGCCTGTTTCATTGTGACATTGACCGTTACATGCGATGCCATCTGTAATAAGCGTGTAGAAATGGAGGTACGTATCTGGGCTAATGCAGGACAACCTGCGAACGTTGGCGTAATATCTACCTCGATAGAGGAGGCGTCAGCATCGACCGTGATCCGACGTACAATGCCCATATCGACAACGGAGATCGCTGGCAACTCTGGATCGGGCACCTCTTTCAGTGCCTCCCATACGTGCTGCTCATTCAGTTGTGGTGTAGTCGTTACATCTAGCATGATTATTCTCCTCTTTGACTCGACGGACGCGCCTACCATTGTGCGTTCGGTTCCAAGCGATACACCATTGTCATCTGTTCCCATAAGCCGTAGAAGTCTTGCATATGTTCACCACGACGCCCACCTGTACGTGCTGCAATTGTCGGCTGGTACGTTGTATTCGCTGTAAGCGACTTTCCATCTTTCCCAGATGTGTACTCAATGCGAGAGAACGGAAAGGGCAGATGCAACCGCTCGAACGTTGGGGCAAGAGATGCTAACCATTCCTGTTGCAATTGTGCGGAAGAGCGCGTAAGAATTTCATTACGTAAAAGTATCTCTTCCCCCGCGAACTCCTCAAACATCCCCAGTGCATCAGGCCATAAACGCTTCAATGCCTGCTCAAGCCTCTGACGTGCTTCGGGCGTGCCACTTGCCAGCCTTTCAAGCCATGCATGTACATGCATCTGATGATACACCTCTTCGCGCTCAATCTTCGCAATGTCCTGTGCTAGCAGCTCGTATGTCGAGTCTCGTAGCGACTCAATGCGCAACTGGTCAGCAGTATCGTAGAGAAACTGTCTTGCAATAGTGAATGCCCAATCGCCCCGCTGGTGTTCCACCAGTTGCACATGACGATATTCGTTGGGCTGTCGTCCATAGGCTAACAGGTCGGCAGAAGTCCCTATGAGTGCCTCGACTTCCTGATAGAGCAGACGTGCGTGTCCGATTTCGTCCTGTGCAATCGAACTGCTCGCCACATCTTCTTCCAGTATCGGTGCAACTCCTGTCCACTCGGAGTCCCAGTAGCCGAGGATAAATTCATCGTCCGCCAACGCTAGCAGCATGTCTACTAACGGTTGTCTGATTTCCTCTGTTACATCTGCTGGCCCTGTAATAAGCTTTGTCATCGCGCTCCCTTTTCTTGTTCTTGCACTCGTTGGCGTGCGATTCGCAACTTCTCGCGGATGTTGTATCCATCGAGGCGACGGTATGAGCGGTCTAGCGGTGGCTGTAGAAGATCAGGGTTGGTGAGTTCGATAATAGCCGAACGCGGACAGAGCCAGAGACGTAGATAGGTTTCTTCACTACGTTGCGTCAGTTGCAGCACTTCTTCCGCCGCTTCGTGAATGCTGAGTGCTTCGATGTCCTGTAGCCAGAGAAGGGGACGACCAGCTTGCACCTGTCCGAAGATCGCGAACGTCTGCCGCTCTCCTACCGAATTGGTTTGTTTTCCTGTAAGTGCGTGCAATGAAGTACCGAGACGTGTAGAATCGCTTATCTCCCACAGTGTGGAGCGCGACACGATCCACAAGCGTTGACTCTCTTGGCGGCGTCCGTAAAACTCCTTCGCGTAGTGAATCGCTAGTTCAGAATCGGGCGCGAGCAAGTTCCCACCGTGATGTGGTGCAGGGTCCTTCGAGTCTTGCTGAAAAACCTCGAAAATCTCTCCATCGTCGGCTTTGTTCATAACGCTAGTCCACTCTCGCTGAAAGCACGGCGCGACGTTGCTCCATCAAGGTGCGTACCCACTCGCCCTCTTCATAGGTCATGCGGCGGAAACCAATACGCTCTGCGGATGCTGGTCCCTGATTACGCGCAATCGCACGTAGCTCATCCCATTGCGGTTCGCTATAGACCCAACGCTGCTGTTGCTCATCGTAGTGTAGTTCAGGATCAGGAATGACAAGACCAATCTCACGTAGACGCGGCACCTGCGTATTTAAAAACTCTTGGCGTAGCACCTCGTTCGTTTTCGATTTGATGCGCCACTGAATATCTTTGTCCTTCTCGGCAGGAGTATCGGGGCCATGAAACACCATCAGAGTAGGCCACCAGCGAGTGAGTGCCTCTTGCGCCATCTCGCGCTGCTGTTTTGTGCCGTTCATTAGGGTTATGATGATGTCGCGTCCGTGCATCATATGGAACGACTCTTCCCAGCAAATCTTCTGCATCGTGCGAGCGTAGGGGGCATAGCTGCTATCGCGTAGCGCATGTTGTGAGACAATGGCGGCTGCATCAACTAGCCACGCGATCATACCAACATCGCCCCATGACTTCGTGTTGTAGTGGAACGTATTGTGGAACTTTCCCTTGCCCGCAACGAGGTCGTCGAGACAGGCACTGCGCGACTTGCCCAGGTCCTCGACGAGACGATAGAGCAATTCGGCGTGTCCAGCTTCATCCTGAATCTTCGCCGTCAATGCCAGTTTCCTATGCAACGTAGGGGCACGCATAATCCAATCGCGCTCCGGTAAGACACCCATGAGTTCGGAGTTCGCATGCATCTCAATGAAGCGGATAAGCGCATTTCGATATTCGTCAGGCATCCAATCGGTTACTTCAACCTTGCCGCCGTTTTTCACATAGTCACGGAACTCTGCGGTACGCTCTTCAACGCTAGCTTCTTTGAATTCTATTGCCATGAGATACTCCTTTGTATTTGAACGATTGGTATAATTATACCCAACGAAATGTTAAAAGTCAATGATTTGACATAAAAATTTGAACACTCGGTAGAAAATGTTTAACAAGGTGAGGGAAGTAAGCCGTTCTCAACCATGCCTGTGAACATTGAAGCGATCTGTTGCGGCGTATAACGTCCCGACGGTTGATACCACTGCGAAATCCAGTGACACATACCCAGAATGCCGAACATAAGAATTTTCGGGTCACTACCAGCTTTGAACATGCCAGTTGCTATACCCTCTTCGAGAATGCGTTCAAAGTGGCGTTCATAATCCTTCTGCCGTAGCGTAATCTCTCTAGCGAACGGACCAGTCAAGTGCGGATGTTCGCGGTAGAACACAGTGATCGAGGGGGACCTGTCAGCCGAGACCTCGATATGATGCTCAATTGCTTTGTGCAACTTCTCAGCGGAGGACAGGTCAGACTCTACTATGCGGCGCAATGGTTCTTCCGCCACATTGAGTACGCTGAGATAGATGAGGCGCAAAATCTCTTCTTTGTTCTTGATGTGGTAGTACAACGCGCCTTTTGTGACGCCCAGTACTTCGGCGATGTCATCAAGACTTGTGGAGCCAAACCCTTTCTCTGCGAACAGGATAGCGGCGGTTGTCACAATAGCTTTTTGTGTCAGGCGTACCCGTTTCCCTTTTTCGCGTTTCTTGCTCTCTGCCTGCGTCATTTCTATTGGTTGACTCATAAATCTCTCCTCCATATACTCTTTCAAAAATTTTACCATAGAGTCAATAAGAAGGGAAGAGATATTGACATTTGAGCATGCATCTTGTACCATTTAACTAGTCATTCAAAAAGTATGTGGATGGATGCTTCCATCTGCTTTCGATATCTATGCAAAGAAGCCATGATAGCCTGTAGGAGGAATACTATGACAAGTATTATTCAGGAGCAGGGGATAAGACCGCCAGTGCCAATTAGCATACTCGCACCCGATGGTTCTATTCGTCCAGGAGAACGCGTCGAAGAGCCACAAGAACTACTACTAAAGATGTACCGCTGGATGACATTTGGTCGTATCTTCGATACTCGCCTCATCAATCTACAGAGACAGGGACGCTTGTTCACCTATGCGCCGATTGCGGGTCAGGAGGCAGCACAGGTCGGCAGTAGTCTTGCGCTTGAGCAAGATGATTGGCTCTTTGGCTCCTATCGTGATGGCCTCGCCTGCGCCATTCATGGCTTGCCCTCCGAACACATTCTCCTCTTCTTTCGCGGACATCCAAAAGCGGGCGTAGTTCCCCCAAACGTCAATGTCTTTGGGCAACAAATCGGCATCGCTGAACAGATACCCCATGCTGTCGGTGTCGCATGGGGTATGAAGTTACAGCGCAAACAAACCGCAAGTCTTGCACTCTTTGGCGAGGGCGCAACTTCCGAGGGTGCATTTCACGAAGCCACCAACTTTGCTGGTGTACTGCGTGTACCCGTTGTACTGGTTTGTCAAAACAATGGCTTTGCCATCTCGGTGCCGCGCTCATCACAGACTGCGAGCGAGACAATTGCGCAAAAAGCCGTTGCCTATGGCATCACTGGGCGTCTGGTTGATGGCAACGATGTGCTGGCGATGTATCGTGAGGTAAGTGCGGCTCTGCAACGAGCGCGAGCAGGCGAAGGACCAACATTGATTGAGGCCGTAACCTACCGTCTCGGTCCACACTCCACAGCCGATGACCCCAAACGCTATCGTTCAGATACAGAATTGACCGAATGGCAAGACCAGCGCGATCCCCTCACACGTATGCGTATCTATCTTGAGCATGAGGGTCTCTGGGACGAAGCGAAACAGCAGTTACTCGAAGAAGAGGTGCGAGCGGAGGTTGCCCAATCTGTCACTAACGCCCTTACCGAACCAGTCCCTCCACCAGCATCCATGTTCGAGCAGGTCTATGCCACACCTTCGCCATTGCTAGAGGCGCAGCGACAGGAGTTGTTGGAGCATCTTCAGGCGACAGAGAAGGGAGTAACCTTTCCATGACACAGCGCAATGTAATTGAGGCAATCAACGACGCCTTGACGGTTGCTATGACCGAAGACGAGCGTGTACTGGTGCTGGGACAGGATGTCGGTCGCAATGGCGGCGTATTTCGTGCAACCGACGGGTTGATTGAGCGATTCGGTGAGGGGCGCGTCGTCGATACGCCGCTTGCTGAGGTAGGAATCGTTGGCACCTCTATTGGTCTTGCTACCTACGGTATGCGTCCTGTCGCTGAGATACAATTTCTTGGTTTCTCTGTGCAATCCTTCGCACAACTGCTGGGACAGGCTGCGCGTATTCGTTCGCGTTCGGGCGGTCGTTTCACCTGTCCATTGGTGTTGCGTGCGCCTTTTGGCGGCGGTACTCGTGCCTTCGAGCTACACAGTGACTCGCTTGAAGCGCATTTTGTACATGCCCCTGGTCTCAAAGTTGTGGCACCCGCCACACCTTACGATGCAAAGGGTCTCTTGCTTGCCGCGATTGAAGACCCTGATCCCGTCGTTTTCCTTGAACCTCTGCGCCGCTATCGTGCAGGGCGTGCCGACGTGCCAGAAGGCCACTACACTGTTCCTCTGAGCAAGGCCGCGCTTGTGCGCGAGGGTACGGACGTGACGATTGTAGCATGGAGTGCTATGGTGGCTGTTGCGCTAGAGGCCGCCGAAACGTTGGCGGACGAAGGTATTCAAGCCGAAGTAATTGACCTGCGTACTCTGTCGCCCTTCGACGCCGATGCTATTATAAGCTCCGTGAAGAAGACAGGGCGTGCCGTTGTCGTTCACGAAGCACAACGCACAGCAGGGGTCGGGGCGGAGATCGTCGCAACCATCAATGATCGCGCCCTGTTCTCACTTGAAGCACCCGTTGCTCGCGTCACAGGCTATGATGTCATCGCACCCGTCGTTCTGGAAGATTATAGCCTACCCTCACCCGCCCGTGTCGTCCAAGCAGTACGAACAACAATGAACCCGTAGGGACCGATGTATCGCGCGAGTCTACACAAAAACCTATTTCGTGCAATGAAGCACGCTTTTGGACGCGATACATCGGTCCCTACAATACACCAAGCAATGGAGCATATTGTATGATTGTGCAGTTTCGACTTCCCGATCTGGGGGAAGGCATTACCGAGGCCGAACTGGTACGCTGGTTGGTCAAAGTGGGCGACACCGTGACACAAGATCAAGAGGTGGTCGAGGTACAAACCGATAAAGCAATGGTGGAGTTGCCTTCACCCGTAGCTGGAACCGTGCTGGAACTGAATGTACCCGAAGGTCAGATAGTCCCCGTTGAGACTATTCTCATAACCTTCGACGACAATGCAGAGAAGAGCAATAGTGCCATGTCATCTCCTGCAACGGCTAACGGTTCGCAGGGGTCATGTACAAGAAACAATTCTGCGCAAGAACTTGTTGCTGTTTCTCAATCTTCTAATGGTACATCCATCACAAATGGTGCATCTACTCAAACTCAACAACATCGCCGTGTACTTGCTACACCCGTTGCGCGGCGTATGGCGCGCGAATTGGGCATTGATATCTCCACCATTAAAGGGAGCGGGCCTGCTGGACGCATTCGCACACAGGATGTGCAGGCACTCGTTGCACAAAAAACGTCAGAATCGACGATTGAAGCCGTACCAATCCCAGAATATGAAAATCGTGGTGTACTAACAACTTCGGTAGCTCCTCCGCTTCCAACTGAAGACGGGCTAGCAGACGAGGAACGTATTCCTCTGCGTGGTCTGCGCCGCCGTATCGCTGAGAATATGGTGCTATCGGTAAGCACCATTCCACAGGTGACATCGCTCGTAGAGGTGGATGCAACCGCGCTGGTGGCTCTCAGGAAGTCAATTCTCGCCGAGGCCGAGGCGCAAAACGTCAAGCTCTCGTATCTGCCCTTCGTCATCAAGGCTCTCGTTCATGCCTTGCGGCTTTATCCCTATGTCAATGCCACTATCGACAGGGACGAGATTGTCCTCAAACATACCTATCATATAGGCATCGCCACTGCAACTCCTGAAGGCTTACTCGTTCCAGTTTTGCGTTCCACTGATAAACTTACGTTGCTTGAAATTGCGCGTGAGGTGAATCGCTTGGCTGAGGCAGGACGCGAGCGCAAGCTACAGTTACAGGAGTTGCGTGGTAGCAGCTTCACGATCAGCAACTATGGTAGCGTCGGTGGCTTTTTCACCACGCCAATCATCAACCCTGGTGAGGCTGGTATTCTCGGTCTCGGCAAAATCGTCAAACGTCCGTGGATCGTCGAGGATCGCGTCGAAGTACGACCAGTGTTACCACTCTCCTTCACCGCCGACCATCGCCTCATTGATGGCGAGTTGGCGATGCGTTTCTTGAATACGCTGGTTGCGACACTTGAGAATCCGAACTTGCTGCTGCTGCACATGCGCTAACGCGCAAGATTTAAGGCGTTGCATAGAAATAGCAGTACTCTCGTACAAATTAGTCCTCGAAACAATTGACGTATCTCGATTTCATAGTGTATTATTGATGCATGCCAATACAGAGAAAGTGCCATCTCTGTCCTAGCTACTCTACACCTCTAAACCGTAGAAGCTCTTTAGTAAGGAGAAATTGTGCATGTTGTCGAGGATTTTACGTATTTCAAGCTTGAATTGGCGCATTCGCGCTCTGCTCGTTGTCGTCGCAGCGTTGCTTGTGTCTTTTTCAGCAACTCTGCAGACTTCTGCAGCGGGGAATCTTGTACAGATAAGTTCGGACCCGTACACCAATTCGACCAGTCAGCATAAGACAGAGGTCGAACCTGATACCTTTTCGTATGGCTCGACCATCGTTTCCGCCTTTCAGGTTGGTCGCTTCAATGACGGTGGAGCCTCAAACGTAGGTTGGGCAACCTCTACTAATAGCGGCTCAACGTGGACACATGGTTTCCTCCCTGGCACGACGCCCTACTCCACACCTACAGGAAGCTATGGACGCCTGAGCGATGCAACAGTAAGCTATGATGCCAAGTATAACACCTGGATCATTACTTCACTTGCGGTTTCGGATTCAGGCGGTTCCGTTCTGGGTGCCGCAGTTATCGTGAATCTCTCGAAAGATGGTGGACTTACCTGGAGCAATCCAGTGGTCGTTAGCACTGCCGCCTCTGGTGCTGAATATGACAAAAGCTGGAGCGTTTGTGCTAACACCACGACTAGCCCCTACTATGGTCACTGCTATATTGAATGGGACCTACCAAGTAGCAGTGATAGCGTTGTGATGAGTACCTCAACTGATGGAGGCAACACATGGGGGTCTCCTTTGACAGTAGGCGGTGGTGCATCTGGTCTCGGTGGTCAGCCGCTTGTACAGCCTAGCGGTACCGTGATTGTTCCATTCTTTGGCGATAGCAGCACCATTTCAGCCTTCACATCAACCAATGGTGGCACCAGTTGGGGCAATATAGTGACAGTCGCTACTGTGACGGATCATCAAGTGGCGGGAAATATACGCTCAGAAGCCCTTCCCTCCGCCGAGATCGACTCATCTGGCAAAGTCTATGTCGTGTGGCAAGATTGTCGCTTCGAGCGCAATTGTAGTGCGAATGATATTGTCTTGAGTACCTCAAGTAATGGTACAACTTGGTCTGCGGTGCAACGCATTCCTATTGATGCTGTTGGCAGCAGTGTCGATCACTTCATTCCAGGCATCGCTGTAGACAAGTCTACGTCGGGGACAACTGCCCACCTTGCACTAGCGTACTACTACTATTCGTCCACGAATTGTACGACGGCGACCTGTAAGCTCTATGTTGGCTACATCAATTCAACCAACGGCGGCACAAGCTGGTCGGCTCGTTCTCAATTAGCTGGACCCATGACGCTGACATGGCTTGCAAACACCACTCTGGGATACATGGTAGGCGACTACATCTCCACCTCCTTCTCAGGCGGCAAAGCATATCCAGTTTTTGCAGTGGCGACTGCTCCAACAGGAAGCGGACAATTCAATGAGGCGATGGATTCTGTGACGGGTGGCTTAAAAGTGAGAGGTGGCTCACACAAAGCAGCAAGTACAGAAGTCGCTGAACCCGCTCATGCGACAGTTGTAAGATTCCGTACCACGTTCTAGTAGTCTTCTTTAAGACGATGGTGCGATAGAGAAAGCTCTATCGCACCATCGTCAATTTCTCATCCTGAAAGCGTGTGGAGACCGTGTTGTACTTGTCGAGAAGTGCCGCGAGTTGTTCGTCATGCGCCGTTGTCATCTCTAGTTCAAGTGCATGCATGCGCTCCTCTAGTTGTTTCAGGTTCCCGACCGACTCTAAAATCAAGTCTTGTATCGTGCGCCCATAAAAATCGGGTGTTGTCTGTGCGAGATAGCCGACCTCAACTGAGGGAGCATAGCTAATTGTACCGGCATCGGCTTCTTCCTGCCCAGTGAGGATGCGGAGTAGAGTAGATTTGCCAACACCATTGGAGCCAACGACTCCCACGCGGTCTTTGTCATTGATCACATATGACACACTGTTGAGAACGGTGATTGCACCATAATATTTTGAGAGATTCCGTACTGTTAATAGCATATATGCCTCACTTCTGTTTGCCTGGAAACGGTCTTTACATGTCGAAAAAATGAGAAGGGAGGACAGACAAGAAAGCGTTCTACGTGTTGTTTGCATGCGAGTGAAGTGGCACGATTGTAGTTGTTTGGAGAAGAAAAAAGGAGTGCAACTTGCTTACATGAAAAGAACACACAATAGACGTAAAGAGACTTGCTCTTTTATTGTCTGCCAAGTGTGTTCATGAAATTACAAGCGCGTACTCTCCTGATGAATGGTTCTACTATATCAATACGATATTACTATACTAAAGCTCCTAAGTCAACCCATTTGGTGAATCGTCTAAACAGCACTATGCAGGAATGACACATGTCATTCCTGCATAGTGCTGTTTAGACAACTAGTACAACTTTGCCTGTCGTTTTGCGTTCCGCAATAGCATTATGAGCATCGCTTGCCTGATGAAGTGGAAACGTATGGCCTACAACAATGCGTAGTTTTCCACTTGCGAGATACTGCATAAGTGCTTGTGCAGCCTCGGTAGTCTTATCAGGGCGGCTCATCCAGGAGGTGAGCCAGTAGCCGACAACCGATTGATTTTTGTACATGAGTTGAATGCCCGAAAACTGTATTCCCTGACCTCCTGCCGCTCCATAGACTACCATACGTCCAAAGGGTGCAAGGATTTGTAGGCTCTTTTCCGCTATGTCGCCGCCGACCATTTCCAGAATAACATCTGGCCCATTCCCCTGAGTCGCACTCTTCACCTGCTCCGTCCATGTGTCTTGTGAGTAGTTGATTGCTGCATCTGCTCCCAACTCGCGTACCAGTGCCAGTTTCTTTTCGCTACTCGCGGTACCGACAACTGTCTTTGCCCCCATCAGTTTTGCTAACTGAACCGCGAGCGTGCCAACACCACCCGCTGCCGCGTGAACAAGTACACTCTCTCCTGCTTGTAGTCGTGTAGACTCATGGAGCAATTGATACGCGGTAATGCCTTGCACGGGAAAGGCCGCTGCGCTCGTGAAATCCAGACTATCAGGAATGGGAATGACTATGTTTGCTGGTGCAGTTGTGTATTCGGCATAGCCGCCAGCAGTAGTCAACGCCATGACACGACTACCAACCTTTGGTGACGAGACACCCTCTCCCAGTTTCTCTACCGTGCCTGCGATCTCAAAACCCATCGTCATTGGAGTGCGTGTGCGTGTTAAATACGCTCCTTGCCTCTGAGCGAGATCTGCATAGTTGATACCTGCCGCTGCAATCTTAATGAGTACCTCACCCGCCTTTGGTGTCGGTTGCTCTATTTCTTCGAGGTGCATTACCTCTGATCCACCTGTCTCGTGAATACGAATTGCCTTCATCTAATCTAAACCTTTCTCCTAAGCTGGACATGACTTGTGCGACTTTGATTGTACCATCAATCCTCCGTATCAATATATGGCCTTCTAACGTTAGAATTCGCTGAGAAATTTTCTTGATGTTACATACGTGTCGTATTTTATAGACGACATAACGTACTAGGAAAAGGAGAATGTGTTCTAAGAAAAAAGTACCGCTTACACTTTGCTTTGGCGACATCGACCATAAAACACTGTACACTATGTCATATGTCCATGATGAAGGTGCCTGTTTTCTTGTCTAACAATCGTTTTCGGTCTCTTTCCTGCGCTTTTTTTGCAGGGAATTTCAAAGAGGTATTCTTTCGCTGGAAGTTGGTATGTAGAAAGAAGGGTGAGATGAAGGGGGTAAGTAGTATGAGGATGACTACGAAAGAAGAGTATGTGTTACGTTTCAATTTTCTAGGCGACCTAAACAGGCAAGGTGATTAAATGGACAAGACCACGAACCGCAAAAAGAAGTCGGAGGCATTTAAGCGGTCCACTTGGCGATCTACTAGTAGCAAAGGCAGCAGCCGTAAGTTTCTTACGTTTCTTTCAAATTCCTACAGGGAGATTACGACCTGTATACTGCTTCTGTTCATTGTTGGCCTCCTTTTTGGCATTGCTAGCCAATTGCGTGTGCCAGTGATTCAGACGGCTCCTAATGGAGTCACGACGCTTGACTACACTACATTTTTACAACAGGTGAAGACCGGAAATATGACTGCTGTTGTCGTACAGGGAGATGAGGTCAACGGGCTGCTGCGGAACCCAATTACGCAAACCTCGACTTCTCAAAATGCGCAACATGGAGCTTCATCTCAAACATATAGTACTTGGTTCCACTACATTACGACAGAAAACACAGCATTGAGTGCTACGCCAGCATCGCTCAATACCGCATATTTTGTGTACACGCGTCTACCAGTAGGAGGCGATACACAACTCATGCCTCTTCTGCTACACAATTCCATAAGAATAACAACGTTACCAGTTGCACTGCCTGCACCATTGCTTGCATTGCTCTGGCGTTTTGCTCCCCTATTCTTGATGATTGTCGCGCTCCTCGTTATGCTCAGAATGCGCGGCAACGGCACAAGGGTAGTCCAGCGCATGGACGAACGTATTACGCAAATTGGGAAAAGTAGAGCAAAACGTTTTATGCGTGCGAAAGAGGTCAAGCCGCAAACATTCGACAAACATGCTCAGAAAGTATCGCCAACGACAGCAGCGAGCAATGGCAAGGACGAAACTATTCGCGCAAGTACTCCACCTTCTGTAACATTTGCTGATGTGGCGGGCATTGATGAGGTGCGGACGGAACTGGAAGAGATCGTGCAGTTTTTGCAGCGTCCAGAGCGCTTCAAGAAGTTGGGTGCGCACATTCCTCGTGGTGCTTTGCTTGTAGGTCCTCCTGGAACAGGAAAAACGCTGCTGGCACGCGCCGTTGCAGGTGAGGCAGGAGTACCCTTCTTTAGTATGAGTGCATCAGAGTTTGTCGAAATGTTTGTTGGCGTGGGTGCCAGCCGTGTGCGTGACCTATTCGATAAGGCTCGTCAGGCTGCTCCCTGCGTTATCTTCATCGACGAACTGGATGCTGTAGGGCGCAAACGTTCGATTCGCGTGGGCGGAAACGATGAACGCGACCAGACGCTGAACCAACTTCTCGTCGAACTCGATGGCTTTGATGAGCGTCATGCCGTTGTTGTGCTTGCCGCGACGAACCGCGTAGATATCCTTGACAACGCGTTGCTTCGTCCTGGACGCTTTGATCGTCGCATTACTGTCTCTTTACCAGATAGAGTTGGACGTGAAGCAATTCTGAAAGTTCACATCCGCAACACACCTCTGCATGAGGATGTACATCTGCCACGCCTTGCACGTCTGACGACGGGCATGAGCGGTGCTGACCTTGCGAATCTTGTGAACGAAGCAGCACTCTCAGCGGCTCGCCTCAATCTCGATTGTGTATCGCATGAATGTTTCGAGCATGCGCTGGCTCGCGTACAACTTGGTGCGCTTAGGCCGATTGTAATGAGCGAGAAAGAGCGACGCATCATCGCCTATCACGAAGGTGGTCATGCACTCGTCGCGTCCCACCTGCCAGAAGCCGATTCCGTGAATCGTGTTACTATTCTCCCGCGTGGTCAAAGTCTTGGTGTAACGCACTTTGTCGCTGAAGAGGATCGCTATAACTACAGTCGCCACGCGCTTATGACGAAAATTGCTGTCGCTCTTGGTGGTCGCGTCGCCGAAGAACTAACCTTTGGCGCGGAGCATGTCACAACGGGCGCGGAAAACGACTTGCAAATCGTGACTGACCTTGCGCGTCGTATGGTGACACGCTGGGGGATGAGCGAAGAAGTCGGCGTAGTTTTCGCCGACTATCGCGTTGAGGGAAATGCATCATTAAATATGCGTCGTGTAGATGCTGACGGCATTCCTGTATCTACACACACGCTCGTAGCCTATCCTGGTGGTACTATGCGGCTCAACGGCAGTGCTTCAGCGTATCAGCTCCAGCGTTCCGCATTCGCCGCACAAACCGTCTTGTCCGCACGTACTCTTACCAGTACAACGATGAATGCCCTCATCGACGTCGAGGTGCAGCGTATCCTGAACGAAGGACGTTCGATGGCGCGAACTATTCTCAGTGAGCATAGCAAGCAACTTCGCATCCTGGCTGACGCTCTCATGGAGCATGAACAACTGGACCGTACTCAATTCGAGGCGTTGTTCGTGTAAGAGCAACAGATGAAAGCATTCGTAAAAGCCACCTGGTTCGCGTTGCGAACCAAGTGGCTTTTACAAATATTTTACACTTCCTTAATAATTTTGCAAAAATCGCTTAAACAACGTGACGTATGCTTACATCGGTACTTGGCTGTCTAACATGCAATACCTGTTGATGAGTATAGTAGTGTAATCTTTACATTCCTCTCATCACCTTTTGTTCTGTATTGCCCTAAGAAAGACAGTGAAAAAATGTGTCTGTATCATAGCAAGAAAGGCAGACCGCATGCAGAAAACCGATTCCGGCAGAATAGTCAATCTCAAGTATTTTTTTCAGAAACACCGTAAAGCGTCAATCGCGGGTATTGTATTTATCATAGCTGCAATAGTTCTTCCCTCGACAATTCTGGCGGCGACAAACCATACTCAACTCAATCAGCCTGGAACGAAAGGGAATACAACGCGCCTCGTCAATAACTGGACGATCACCCCTGCTGGTACACAAACGGCACTTGGTGATTTGCCCTTGAACTCTGTTTTATCGCCAAATGGTCATTACTTGCTCGTCTCTAATGACGGTGCAGGTATTCAGTCGCTTCAGGTTGTGGCTACCGCAACGAATCGCGTTGTACAAACCATACCGTACACTGTTCCAAATGGTGTCTTTGTTGGCCTTGCATATAGCCCCGACGGTGCTCATGCCTACGCCGCAAGTGGTGGTAGTGATGTGGTGCATACCTTCGATGTTATCACTGGCGGTCTTCTGGCACCATCAGGCGATATTACCATTGGTACGACAACGCAGAATCCCTATCCGACAGGACTGAGCATCAGCCCCGACGGTTCTACGCTGTACGTCGCCAACAATCTTGCCAATACTGTCTCGGTGATATCCACCAAGACAAAAACCATCACTCATACCGTCGCCATCGGCGGTTATCCCTACACCACCTTGGTTAGCAAGGACGACAAAACAGTCTACGCTACCAACTGGGGCGATAGCACGGTTTCTGTTATCGACGCGAGCAGCAATAAAGTGACCGCCACCATTCCGGTTGGCAATCATCCATCCGCAATGACGTTTGGTCCAAAGGGATTGCTTTTCGTTGCCGACTCGAATAGTGATGCAATCTCAGTTGTCGATACGAAGAGTAACAAGGCTATTCGTACTCTCTCTGTTTCTCTGTATGCAAACGCACCTTTGAGCAGTAGCCCGGAGGGACTTGCCATTGATAAAGATAATCAGTTCTTGTATGTTGTCAATTCGGGAAACAACGACGTTGTCGTCATTGGCCTGAATGGTAAGGATGGACCAGAGAAAATTCTTGGTGAAATTCCTACCGCATGGTACCCAACTTCGGTCTCCATTGGTAAAGATGGTAATTTGTACGTTACGAATGCTAAGGGACGTGGTGCTGGTCCTAATGACAAAAAGTATTATCCTAACCCGACGCGTAAAAGCACACCGATTATCAATGGCATAACAGGCTACAACGATGGTTACTGCAACTGTTCGTTCAACCAGTATTCCGGCTCGATGATTGTGGGTACGCTCTCTACCATTCCTGCTCCTGGCAAAGGACTGTTGGACCTATTCACCGATCAGGTTATGCGTAATGACCATGTTGGTGATCGGTCTGTTCTCAAGCGCGATTCTGGTAATCCTATTCCGCTTCCTGGTGGCACCTCTCCTATCAAGCATGTCATCTACATTGTCAAAGAGAACCGCACCTATGACCAGGTGTTCGGCGACTTGCCCGCTGGTAATGGTGATCCCTCGCTGACGCTTTTCCCGCAAGACAATACGCCAAATCTGCACGCGCTAGCTGAGAAGTTTGGTATCTTCGATAACTTCTACGCCGATGCCGAGGTGAGTGCCGACGGTCACAATTGGATCAACTCCGCGAATGCCAGCGACTACAACGAGAAGATGTGGCCTCAGGACTACTCTCCTGGTGTTGGACGCAATCGTGGCTATGACTTTGAAGGTGGTAGTAACATTAACCTTTCAGCCGGTGGCTACCTGTGGGATTCGTCGGCGCAGGCACACGTTACCTATCGTGACTACGGCGAGTTCATCGTTGATAATTTCTCCGCCAAGGATGTCAAAATTATTCCTGCGAGTCAGGCAAATACTTGTCCAGGTGCTGTAGCTAGCTCATACAGTGGCGTGACTATTCCAGCAGGTGATGTCCTGTGCTTCCCCAAGGAAACGGTCAATCCGAAATCAACACCCAATCTGGTTGGTCACTACGACGATCACTTCCGCACCTTCGATACACGCTACCGCGAGTCTGATCGTATCAACGAGTGGCAACGCGAGTATAACCAGTTCATTGCGAACAACAATATGCCGCAACTGGAAATTCTGCGTCTTCCCAACGATCACACCTCTGGCACTACTCCTGGTCGTCTCACGCCGCAAGCTGCTGTTGCTGAGAACGACCTTGCGGTAGGGCAAGTGGTCGATATTGTGAGTCACAGCAAGTACTGGGCAAGTACTGCGATTGTGATTACTGAGGACGACTCACAGAACGGACCCGATCACGTCGATGCACATCGCACTGAGGCACTTGTGGTTAGCCCCTACACGCAACGCTCGTCTCTGTTCGTCGATCACACGCTCTATGATACTGCTGCAATGGTGCGTACCATCGAGTTGATTCTTGGTTTGCGTCCGTTGAGCCAGTACGACAATGCAGCGACTCCAATGTGGCGCGACTTCCACAAGAATGCCAACACTAAACCTTACAAGGCATTGCCCGAAAAGTATGGACCCAATCAGGTGAACACAACAGCATCCTATGGAGCTAACCAATCGGCTTCAATGAACTTCAATATTGCCGACATCAGCTCACAAGACCAGCCATTGAACGAAATTCTCTGGCATGCGGTTAAGGGTGCGAATAGTCCATATCCAGGTAGTAACGGAGGTAGTAACGCGCCGGACAGTGACGGTTAAGTCACACTTTAGAAAGACAGCATGTACCTTAGAATGGGCATACGGCATTGCTGTATGCCCATTCTGAGTGATGAAAGAGATAATATACTGAGGACATATAAAAATTCGCTACTTGCAATTTTGTTTTTGCTTGTCATTGCCTTACTTGTTGCTTGCGGCTCCAACAACTCTACGACGAGTTCCGCTCCATCGTCCTCTACCGCGACAGCAGTGGTAGCGACACCGTCCCCGACAACGCAAAACGTTGACGCAACGGCGACGGTAGAAGAAACGAATTTGATGCAGCAGATGAAGTTGGTAGGTACTCCAACCGTAAAAACGACAGGCACCGATTACACCGTAAGCGGCAAGATTCAGAATAGCGACTCGAAGACACACGATATTTATGTCTCCGCCACTCTACTTGATGCTTCGGGCAAAGAGGTGCTAACAAGCACTATTTTCAAAGTCGAAGATCTCGACGGAGGTGATACAGGCTCTTATACCATTACCGGAACCGGCGTCCCCACGAACACGAAGGGGCTTACCGCTCGTGTATCTGTTGTGCGTGTAACCTTCTCAGCCTAAGCTCTGCTGTAGTGCAGATGCAAAATCCATAACCGATGGAAAACGATCCTCAGCTCTTTTCGCGAGCGCACGTAACACAACACTGTTGATTCGTGGATGGAGATGTGGTGCGAAGAGCGTTAAGGGCTGAGGTTGCATATGCATGTGCAACTGGCGCATAATTTTTTCCGACTGACCTTGAAATAGGACTCGTCCTGTGAGCAGCTCATAGGCGACCGCCGCCAATCCATATTGGTCGGAAGCCGTGAGCGATTGACCATTCCAGCATTCAGGAGCCATATAAGGAAAGACACTCGGCTCCTTCACTAAAATTGTCTTATTATGTACGATGACAAAATCGGTCAAGAAAATATGCATGAAATTCTTTTTCTTGCCTTGCATCTGAATGAGAAAGTTTGAGAACTTGAAATTCTGATAGGTAATCTGAAAAGAATGCAAGTGCTGAAGCACCTCTGCAATCTGCGAGACTATGAGTACAACTTCTCGCGGAGCTAATAGTTTCGTCGTGCCTAGCTGATAAAGTTTAGTTGCAATTGAGCCATCAGGGATATAGGGCATGGTTTTATAGACGAAGGGCGAACCGCTAATGTAGGATTTACCACAATTGAGCGGCAACAAAATATGTGAAGAATCGAGTTTACGCACCAGATCGATTTCTTGCTGAAAAAAGTTGGCTTCACTGTCAATTTCTTCGCTGATATCTGGGGGTAGAGCATTCACTTGAACCGCCTTCAGTGCGACATCCTGTTCGCGCAAACGATCATAGGTCTGATAGACATGACCCAGTGAGCCGCTTCCCAAAAAAGTTTTCATGTGATAGCGCCCGATACTTGTGCCTTCTAATGAAATTTTGAGGGCACTGCTTTGTCTGGAAGGCAGCTCATGAGTCGAGATATTGATCACCGGTTCTGGCGGGGTCACGCTGATCGCGGGTAGCATTCTTTGCTGCTCTGGCGGAAACGACATCTGTTTTACGCGCTCAACTTCAGAAGGTAACTCGCGTGCCATATTAACTTTCCGGGGCAAGGGTGCCGTCGTTTGTGTTGAGAGCGAAGAGTGTACTCCTTCTGAAATCGAAGCAATTTCAAGTAGTGCTTTGCTCTTTGGCAACAAATCCTCTGTATCCGGTGCTATTTGGAGATTTCTCAATGTGCGTATAGGAATAACAGGTGTCTCCCATTGATATTTTTGCGATACCTGTTGCAGCAGACGCGAGAGAAAAAAACGGTTATTCGCGTCATCTTGTCCCAGGAGAATTACAAATGGCACAAAGGTTCCCCGGAGGAAGAGCGTAAACGCTTCCAATGCGCTTACTGCAATAAACGGATAGAAGCCAGCAGAGGAAAGTACATGAGCAATTGCATTTGCGCGAGACCTATCGGCATCGAGCAGCAGGATAGAGCGAGCGTGGAGAGGAGTAGGAATAGTAGTCCTACCTGTCACGTTACGGCGTATTTCTTGAAATAATACCTGTAAATCATTGAGTATTTTTTGTGGCTCATCAAAAGAGAAGAGAACTTCTTGTGTTTGTATCCGTTGCATATGCTTTGTCTCATACTACGCTTATTTTAAGCTATCGCACTACGCTTAATGACAATGAAGGTAGCCAAGTTATACTACTATAAGCATCCTTGCTTATAAGGATGAGACAAAAATCGTGTCCAAAGAATAAACGTCATTATTTCTCTTTTTTGCTGAACCGCCTCACCTTGTTATCATAATGAATGATAATTATAAGTTTGTCAACAATATATGCCTATTTTCTTATGTAACATCCGCTCATCAATAATAGGCTGGCAAGAAGCTATGTATATACATGACATCTTGCTATAAAGTTGCTCAAAAATTGTCTAACTCACCATATCCTCTACGAACCATATCCAGCCGCGTGAGTCAACAAACAATCCAACGCCCACTCTATGCAGAGTCGTACTAGTAAGGTGGATGCGGTGCCAACCAGTTGGAGGCTCGTTTATCATGCTCTCCTGTACGTTATACACACCGCCCCATGCAGTTGGATAGGGACCAGCCAAACCGATGCACTCCCCGCAATCTGTGAAACCTGCAAAACCTTCGTTCGCGATACGTGTACACTGGTCGAGACCACTGGGACAGGTATGGCTAAAGCCACAATGTACCATATCCCACGCATGTTGGCGTGCTCCCGCCGAGAGAGTTGCGTTCCATGTGAAGGCGTAGAGGCCACGAGCCGCACGGTCACTGTTGATAAGCGCGAAGAGTTGTTGCGTGAGTTGCACCTCAGCACTCGTAATCGGCGGCGGCGGTCCATATGGTGAGTTACCCAGTCCGCCACCGGGAATGTTCGAGGGTGGTGTTGCTTGTGGCGGCGTAATGGTTATCGTGGGTGTCGATGCTCCTGAATTTGGAGCAGTAGTCGGTGCTTGTGTTGGTTTCGGTTTTGGCTTAGGAGTATGAGTAGGAGGTGCAACCTGTCTGGGGATAGTTATTTGCGACGTTGCTGTTGGCTGCTGATCCGTCTTTATCTTATTAGATAGCAAAGTCTGTGGCGGTAACGATGAACTTGGTTGACCACAGGCACTCAAAAGAACAATCGTCAACAGACCGAGCAAAATAGAGAGTTTTCTATCCACGACGGTACGTATCCTCCTATGTGTATCACGCTACAAAATGCACACCTCATAGGAAGATAACACACCTTGCTGCTCTATACACATATTCACGAGGATTTTGGTACTTTTGTGTAATGCCGCTTCATTAGGCTAGAAACGGCATGTCATCACTATCGCACTCATGTCGTCTGGTTTTGCTCTCACCGTTTCGCTCCGCTCTTGACGTGAACGGTGCAACGAATGTTCTACTAGTAAACGTGCCGCTGATGTGCGTGGGCTATCACGCAGAATACTCTCTATCTCTTCATCAGTCAAATTATCGTGAATGCCATCGGTGCAGAGCAGTATACGATCTCCTGGTTTGACCGCGATCTCATTCGTGTGAATCATTGGAGGTACGGGACCACCAAGTGCTTGTGTAATGCCACCACGCAAGCGGAAGTAGCTGAACTCCATATCACTTAACTGATCCGCCCGCATTGCCTGATCAATGCGGTGTGCATCCTCATCTTTGACAACTTGGTTTTCTACCAACTTCGCCAGTAAACCATCGTCGTTTGTCAAGCGTTGAAGCGGCTCATCATCGCGCAGCAGATAGACGCGACTATCGCCAACATGTGCATAAAACAGTGTGTAGCCACGTGTCTTAGGTTCACGACAGACGGCAGCTAGCGCAACAGTTGTAGCGAGATCATCTGTACCTGCACGTTGCGCCCCTTCTGTACGCACGAGATCATCTGCATTCTGAATGAGGCGTTCCAGGACGGAGCAGAGAAAGTTTTCACCAGGGTTATCGAGAAGGTCATATACCTTACGCTTTTTTTGTATCTGCTCCAAGATGCGCCGCCAACTTTGATGCGTTGCACGTACCGCCGTCTGAGAGGCAATCTGTCCTGCAGCACTTCCCCCGACGCCATCAAACACTGCCGCTAGTCCGCTCCGTTCATCTACTACGATGCTATCTTCATTGCGTTCTGGATGACGTTCGCATGCTATCGTATAGCGTGCAAACAGAAAAGGCGTGAGTTCAGCCAGGTGATACGTTTGGAAAGAGGCCGACGTGTGCATATGATGTCCATTGTGGGTATGTGGCTGTGTATGATTGATATATTGGCTCATGTTATGGTGCGGCATCTGCGTCGCATGCTGCCTTTCAGAATTTATTATCACTGCTTTTCTCTACAACTATCATAAAGTAATATAAGAGTCATCATATATCCATCCTATTTTTCAGAAAGCAAGGTATACGTGTCAGTATAACAGAAAGCAGCAATAAAAGAAAAGAGTTTCTCCAAATTTCCTTAAAGTAATCCTGCGATACGTAAAAAATTCTCGAACAGAATGTATGTATGCTCTTGATATAGTTGCTCGTACTGGCGGCGTTCACTCATGATGCGCTCGTACTCATCGCTACCTAATGTTGCAATAATCTCTTTTTTCAGTGATGGCTCGTGTAGCCACGTCTCAAGCATCGTTGGCGTCAGTTCGATGTGATACTGTAACCCATACGCCGTTTGATAGCGAAACGCCTGATTTGCAGTCTTGTCGCTTGTCGCTAACCGTACCGCGCCATCTGGAATAGCAAAGGTATCTTCATGCCACTGGTATACCATTTGCTGTCCGCCAAGTCCTACATAGAGCGGATCGCGCGAGCCTTCCTCGGTACACATGACCTCGGAGAAACCAATCTCGGTCAGAGTATGCTTCTTTACATCTCCACCAAGCACATTCGCAAGTAACTGCCCACCCAGACAAATACCCAGTATCGGCACATCTCGCTCAACCGCTTGACGAAGCGCGGCCTTCTCCTGTGCAAAATATGGATATTTGCCGTCCTCAGTCGCGCTCTGTGGCCCCCCAAACACAATCATCGCATCATACAACGTAGGATTGGGCACGGCCTCTACCGTAGCATTGATAACATCGCATGCTATGCTATGCTCCGCTAGGATGTCGCCAACATAACCCGTTGGATCGTCTCCTATATTGAGAATTGCTAAAACGCGTTTCATCGTTTGAGAGTTCCTTCCTTGATATTGATGTATCAGCGTAATCAGGGCACCCGCAAGGGGATGCCCTCTCATATGACCGTATATCGGGAGCGGCTTCGTGTATGAGAGGGCCATCCCCTTGCGGGTGCCCTGGCTGCTGAAAAATGATGTTTGACCTTGTTACGGCTTACTCCCAACACAGACCATCTCGACATTCCAGGTCCGTCCTGCATCGAGGAGAAGAGGCCAGATGAATGTTATTGAGCTTCCCTGATGTGTGCGCTCAAAGCCAGCTTCGGAGCCTGTCACTGTATCTATAGAGAACCGCCATAGCGTCGCCTCTTCGCTCAACGAGAAGCCCATATCTTGCTCTAGCCAGCTATTGCCAACGTGTACCTCGCGTACCCCCAACACCTCGCCTGTGCTATCGAAGTGTTTGTTTTCAAGTTCCTTGCCTTCGATATGGTAATATGCCTGATCGTTGCTACCACCACCGAGCAAATTGATGTTCCACTCACAGCCAAATTGCGTTTGTAGGCGCGACTGTCCTCGGTTCTCTATTTCGTAGGAAACGACCAATTTTTCCTCACTCAGCGGCAAAAAGACGGTTTTGGTGAGCGAAACAGGAAGCGGACTCAATGCACCTGCTCGCCGTACCTGTCCATCGCGCTGCATTATCACCGTGAGACCGTTGGCACTCTCCTCAATTGTTGTTTGATAGAGTTGCTCGACAAAGTTTCCCTGCTCCTCAAACTGCATCTCTGAAAAGCCGGCAAGCGTCAGACCCGAAGGCAAAAAGTGGTCGATCAGAGCCGTTCGACGGTAGCGGTCTATCACAAGGTAGCGGTCAAGGTCATGTTCTTTGGTGCGAACAGTTGTATGCGGTGATGCAGGTTCACTCTCGCCCTGCCCAACCGTCTGTGTCACGTTTTGTTCGGTTGTCGCATGCTTACGGCGTCGCTCTTGCTCATGCTCGCGCAATGTCTGATGATAGCTCTCCTGTCGTCGCGTCATACCGCTTATCATGTTGTGCATGCTACGACGCATATCCCACTCGAAGAGTGTGCCGCCACGCTGCGGATCGAGATAGACGTTCTGCTGATCGCTTTCTAGCAGTAACTCATTCTGTGTGTCGCGGTCAAAGTCGGTAAACTCATACGTTTGCCAGTGTTCAGAGCCATGTCGTGTTGCATCTGCGATATTCTCAGCCGCGATCAGGTGTTGATAAATGGCGGTACGCACATGAGCCATGTAGATGCCACCAAAGAGGCCGTGCCAATAGGTGTCGTTGGCTTGCGCCTTCCATAGATGTACATGTCCATCGTTTGCTGCCGCAGACGAGTAGACGTTATCATGTACGCGCAGCATCTTTTTGTGTTGATTATTGATTTCGGGATAGCGTACTAGAAAGTTGCGCCAGAACCCACCACGCATAAATTGCAGTAACTCATCCTGCTTGTTTTGTTCCAATTGATGCAGCAACTTCCCGAATGCGAACGATTTCTTTGGCGGTAGTGCCCACTCGGTCATCTCGATATAGGAAGAGGTCGGGATGTAGATACGTCCCAATGCTGGATAGGTGCGTGCGTATTCGCTAAGCGGGGTCATCTTGAGCCATTCGCTGTTTCGCTCAAGCGCAGTAAAGAACTCTTCGACCCAGCCATTCCTGCCGTCCGTTCCCCAGCAGTAGGGACCAGTTTCGGGCCAACTTCCAAACTTCTCACCATCATCACCCATAACCAGAATGCGACTACCATCTAGCGTCGCTAGAGAATGTAACGTCTCAATCGTCTCACCTACAGGACGCCACGGCACTGTATAACGGAGCGACTTACTCGTTGCGAAGACTTTCAGGGCTGTACTCTGATCCTCGGTTGCGTAATAGCCGTACAGGTCGTCGTCTTCCAGTCCGACATTCTTGAAGTGTACATCGTCGAGAATGGTCCACTCGATTCCCGCCTCGCGTAAATATCTTGGTAGCTCCGGCTCCCACACACGTTCGGCAATCCACATGCCTGTTGGCCTCTGACCAAATGTGTGTTGCACATAATGTGTCAAACGGCGAATTTGTGCCAGTTTGTCATCATCGGGAATTGAGGGCAGAATCGGCTCATAGTAGCCCCCGCTCACCATCTCGACCTGCTTCCGCTCTACCAGTGCAGCGATCCGTTGCAGAAATTCCGGGTGTGCCTCTTCCATCCAATCCAGCAAAGAGCCTGTATAGTGTAGTGCAAGTCGTACCCCCGGATGTCGCTCTAGTGCCTCCACCATAGGCAGATAGGACTCTTCATAAACCTGTTGAAATACCCAGGGGAAGTTGCCCACCGGCTGATGATTGTGGAATAGCAATCCCAGATGAATGCTGCTTGTACGCCCTATCGTCATATATACATTCCCCTACAATTGTGTCAAATTTAGCTTATATTCACACTATATCACACGCGAAAGAATATATACGTTTTTCGTAGGGACCAGATTTATCGCGTCCGTTGTGCGATTTATCGCGCGAGATTATTGTAGCATAAGATGTATACGATTGATTTCGCGTGATAAATCACGCTGACGGACGCGATAAATCTGGTCCCTACGAAATGTTTGGACGAGCGAAGCAACGTCTGTACAGTTATTTCATTCCTAAAAGCTGCATTTCATGCGTCAAGGTCTCGCGCAGCCCCTCTTCTAAAGGACGCGGCGAGTAGTCTAGCTCTCTTTTTGCTTTAGCATTGCTCCCGATGTAGGTAACACCCGCGCTAATACGCAGATATTCCGAACTGTAGTCGGTAGGAACGGGTACAATCTTCTCGACCACGCCCATCGTCGCAGCCATTGCTTTCATCGCGGACGGTGCCAGGTGAATGCGTGGTGTAGGAATCCCCGTGATGTTCTGTGCTATCTGCATCGCATCGACAAGCGTATGTGTTGGACCAGCGATAATATAACTTTCGCCTGCTGTACCCTTCTCCATTGCTAGAATGTGACCGCGTGCGATATCATCGACATGCGCCCACGAATAGGCTGTTCTTGCGGGGATAACAGGAAGTTTTCGCTGTAAGTATTGAATAAATGTTGTGCGCACAGTACTCGTATCGCCAGAGCCATAAATCACTCCTGGCATCACAATCACCAGTGGCAAGCCAGCGGCAATCATTGGATCTGCTACTTCATAGTGCGCGACCCACTTGGTACGGTCATACTCGCTCAATTGCGGTCCTGTATAATGGTAGGTCTCATCGACAAGCTTGCCATGCGTATCCGAATTGACCGCGAGCGTGCTGGTATAGACACCTTTGGCGATTCCTAGTTCTTTCATCAACTCTAAAACATTGCGTGTGCCCTGAATATTGATTTTCGCACCCTCGCTTTTATCTTTCACACCAACCTTGTACCAACCCGCGATATGAAAGACGCCATCAACGCCTTGCATCGGCGTTCGCATGCTCTCTTTATCGGTCACATCGCCCTTGTGTACGGTCACACCAAGTTCAGCAAGATTCTTGGCCTTTGTGGGAGTACGCACGACCACGACAACCTCGTGTCCCGCCTCCACTAATTGCTGTACCACTCGACCTCCTACGAAGCCAGTGGCACCTGTGACAAAATACTTCATATCTATTGCTCCTTATGAATACCTTCTTGTGCTATTCGCTCCATGCCATACAATAGCGTTTGTACCGCCATCGAAAACTCAGGAGCGAAGGATACTTCAAACAACTGTAACTCTGAATGCTGTAATGCTTGCAGCACGACAGGTGCTGGGTCCGAGAGGTGCCATAGTCCAATCACCAGCGCATGACACCGTAAGAGAAGCCTTGCCCCTTCGCCCGTTATAAGAAACGCTAAATTTTGTTCAAGCAGCGAACCCGTCCGCTGGAAATGCTCCAACAGAAAAAATTTGAAATGCAAGGCGGAGTCCAGGTCAATGTTCTGCTCAAGCAGCGTATGCAGAATCGCCAGTAGCCGCGTCAGGCCCGAACGCTTCTCCAACGACTGATGAAGTATCGCTGTCACCTGTGGAATCGTACCAGAACGTTCCAACCCTTCCAACCGCGCATCCACCTCCGCGAACCATATCGTTAATTGCTGCTCCACCAGTGTCAAAAAGAGAGCCTCTTTCGTCTTGAAGTACAGGAAAACCGTCCCTTTAGCTAGCCCAAGTGACTGCGCGATATCACCCATCGTCAGCGTCTCATACTTTGTCGTCTGGAATAATTCCCATGCCCTGTCCAGAATAGCCTGTCGCCGTTCCCTCTTCTGTTCGTCACGCACTGCCCTTTGTCCCGTAGAAAGATGTTCCATGTTGCCGCTCGCATTTCCAGAATAACCAGTGTGTTATAAATAAATGACCAATAGTCATTTATGAAATAAGTATAAATGACTATTGGTCAATTGTCAAGAGGTGCTTCGTACAGTGTATAACAGGGGCTAGTCCCATAGACATTACATTAACGTAACGTCTATGGGACTAGCCCCTGTTATGCCGTCTTTATTTCCTAATTCGCCATCTCTGGGTGTTCGAGCAGCATCAACTCCACCTCAAGCTGTGCCACCTCAAAGCTATTGCCATAACTAGTGGCCTTGAGGTTGTGGTACAGTTGCGCCACACGTGCAATGTTCACCCACGACTCGATAGCCCCAAACACCGAGAGCGCATCCATCGCCAGCGCAGTCGCCCTTGGGTAATCTCCCTTGTCGAAGTACGCTTTTGCTCGTTGAATGTTAATGAA
>CAXUHG010000075.1:0-26490 GCA_964250805.1 uncultured Ktedonobacteraceae bacterium
AAAATGGTCAGATCAAGCTTGACTGTGTAGTAGGGACCAGATTGATCGCGTCCGCAGCCAATTTATCGGGTATAGATTGGTAATTATATAGGCGATACATCTGGTCCCTACGAAAATAGATATTGGTGAATTGCATTCACTCTTCCAAAAGCAACCCTTGCCGTTGTGCGAGGGCAATAGCCTCTGCCCTTGATTGCACACCAAGTTTTCCATAGAGGCTGGTCAAGTGCGTTTCGACTGTCTTGACCGAAATGAAGAGGCGTTGCGCGATCTCACCGTTACGTACACCTTGCACGATGAGATGTAGCACCTCTAGCTCGCGCGTCGTGAGCGGCTCGACAAACACAGGTATCGTGTCCTTCTCATCTTCGAGTAGAGCGCGTACCTCTGGCGCGAGGCTTTGTTTGCCCAGTGCAACATCGTGAACGGCCTGTCGGATATCGCTGGCGCGCGCACTTTTGAGCCAGTAGCCCTTTGCCCCCACTTTGAGCATTGCCCGTACATACGCCACCTGATCATATGCTGTGAGGACGAGAATAGCAGGTCGCTCAGGAGACGAGAGCAGGATTTGAGCAACGCTAAAGCCGTGCATGCCCTTCATTGAAATATCGAGAACGACGACATCAGGATGCAGTTCTTGACACAACCGAATCGCCTCTTTACCATCCTGTGCCTCGCCAATCACTTTGAGCGAAGCATCTTCTTCCAATAGACGACGTGTGCCTTCGCGCATCATGGTGTGATCATCAACCAGGAAAACGGTGATGCTCTCTTTTAAGAAGAGATTGTCGTTCATAAGAGGACTGCCTGTTGTTGCTCGGTTTTTTGTGACGTTCCACTACTATGTCGATATATAGCTCGCAAGGTAACGCCGCGTCCAGGGCTGGTACGAACGGTAATGTGTCCAGCGATTGCCTCCATGCGCTCCTGCATACTCACCAGCCCAAGGCGTTCAGCGAGTGGCGACCTTCTTTGAAAACCGCGTCCATCATCGCTAATGAGTAGCGAACTCTCGCCACAGGAGCGTTGATAGAGCCGTATTACAACGGTATGAGCGTTTGCATGCTTTACTACGTTTGATAACGCCTCTTGCACTACGCGATACAGCGCGAGTTCGATAGATGGTGAGGGCCGCTCCTCCACGTCTCCTTTGCATAGCACACGGATTTGCAACTTGCCGCGCTTCTCGGTATCACGTGCGAGCCAATGTAGAGCCTCCTCCAAACCCAATTCGTCCAGTAGTGGTGGACGTAGTTCCAGGCAGGTGCGACGTAAACTGCTCACGACGGAGCGAGCAAGTGGCATCACATCGGCTACCTCGGTCATCGTGCTAGCGTCCGATAGTTGACGTACCAATAGCATTGCCTGTTGTAATGCCTCATCATGTAACTCCAAGGCGAGATGTTTGCGCTCGTCTTCCTGCGCTGAGATGACGCGATGGTTAAGCGCACTAAGTTTCTGTGCGTCTGCCTGGGCCTGCGAGAGATAGCGATTGTTGACCTCTAGCACGGAAAGTTGAGCCACAAGCGTAGCTAGAAAGCTTCTATCCTGCCGATTATACGGCTCGACATTTTTCTTGGGACCAAGACAGAGAAAACCTGTAAGTTGCTCACCGTCATACAGTCCCAATAATAGAACATTATCGAGCAAAATAGGCTTATTATCGTTACCTCGAATGTGTGTCAATGCCAGTTGTGCAACTCCGAGCAAGCGATCATGAGAAAGTTCCTTAGCCGAAGTATTTTGACGATAGACGCGCCATTCGGAGTTTTTATTGTGAGATGGAGGAGTGTCCTCTTCTTGTTGCACAGTACGCACAAGTAACGCGATATCTGAGGCGTTTAGCAAGGTCGTCAGATGCGGTAGCAGAAACGAGCATATCTGATCGAGTCCCTGTAAGCGTGTGAGAGCGGCACTCAGGTCGTGTAGTGAACGATTATACTGGTAAAAATCGTGGTACAACACTTGGTCGCCTGCGTCGCGCACTCTTTGCCACACAAAGGGAAACAGCCAGAGGCTGAACGCGAGGAGAGCCGCATAAATATAATTGAGCGGCTCGCTCTGTACCACGCCGATGCTTTCGAGGCCGCGCAATAAAATGATAGCGGGAAAAACGAAAAGGCTTGCTAATGTTAACCACAGTAATACACGGATTACCTGACGACTTATGAGACTTGTCGTACCCAGTAACTGGTGACGGAACAAGGCATAATCAAAGGCAATGGGAAGAACTAACAATGGGACGAAGAGTAAGCGTGTAAGACTTATTTGCCCGGCAATATTGAACTGCACGATGTTGAGACCTAATGCCAGAGGTAAGAGCAGGAAGGTGACTCCCACCACAACCATACGCGCAAGCTGCCGTTCGTGCTTATTCACGGTGCGCAGTCCCCAAAATAAAATCCAGATGACGACGACCAGGCACGCGAGGTTATAGATGAACGCCAGTAGAATGATAAACTGTCCCTGTGGGAAGAGAAACGCGAGCGGAAATCCCAGTACAATCAGTACTCCAATGCCAAAGGGAACATATGGAAGCAACCGTGTACGGCGTGGCTCAGATTGTTCATATATAGGGCGTGGAAAGAGACAAACGAAAGTCGTTGAAAGTCCTCGTACAATCATTGCCAATGCAAATGTTAGTGTATTGATCCAGAGATAGTCATAGCCATACACAGCGGATAAACTGAACAGAAGCGAGGTGGTGTAAAATAAGCCATAAGTTATATATGCCGTAGAGCGATTTTTGGCTCGCAGGAAGACGGCTATACCAGCGATATCGAAGATGATAGTGAGAATACTCATCAATACAATCGTTGCGAGGTCTATAGATGGAGGGGCTGAACTGATGTAGAGAAGAGATGCGGCATCAGGCGTCCATATATGTGTTTGTTGTCCCGTTGTTTGTACGCGTAAGGAACCAGATAATGTGTTACAATTGACGGGCTGTAACGAATTGTTCTCTGTATGCACAATAGTTCCTGGCTGAATTCTTTTCAACCATGCGTCTGTGAGTGGCTTGATAGTCACAATACGGCAAGCCGTTGCATCTCCAGGAACGGAGGTAAAGGTAATGTTACGTGGGGCAGGTTGGCGTAAACTTACTAAAATAGAGACGATGACTGCGACCTGTACCGCTAAACTTGCAACGATGACTAGTAAGCGCCAAAGAATTTTTTCGTTGACACATTTTTTGTCTATGAGTGCCATCTGCATTCGACCTTACCTCCTCTCACTATTCAAGGCAATAGCCCTTTTCTGCCGACCTTTTCCTGTAATCGTACAACATTTCCTATTTAGCGTTATAGTTACTATATACTATCTCCATGCGTGGCAACATCAGGGGTTTCCCTGACGACAATCTTGCAAATATTTTGTACGCTATAAAAAGCTGCTGTCATCCCTTACCATGCAACAGAAGAACAACGTATTAAAAAGATATTGATAAACGTAAAGAGAGGACTATTTTATGTCATTCCTTGCGAGGATAAGTCTCGCCAACAAAAGTATTATTGCGCTCGCTACGATAGCCATTCTTTTGTTTGGCGTCTATGTAATACCATCTATCAAGCAGGAACTCTATCCATCGCTTGAATTTCCTGCCGTCTCCGTGATTGCTGCCTACCCCGGTGCCTCACCTGCGATTGTCGAGCGCGATGTAACCAATCCCCTCGAACAAAGCATACAGGGTATTCAAGGCATTCAACAGGTAACTTCCTACTCCAATCAAGGAGCCGCCGTTATTCTCGTCTCCTACGATTTTGGCACAGACCTGGATAAGGCTAGTCAGACTTTGACGCAACAAATAAACAGAATACAATCAACGTTGCCTGCGAATGTGACACCACAGGTGCAGACGTTCAATATTAACGACCAGCCGATTATTCAACTCGCCGTGTCCTCTTCCCAGGATACACCAACACTTGCTACAAACTTGAAGAACAACGTTGTTCCCGTCCTACAGGGTATTAATGGCGTTGCGAACGTCAACGTGTCCGGCGTGCGAACACAAATTGTGTCGGTGACGCTTGATCTGACTAAAGTGAAAAATAATGGCTTGACCGCTACACAGATTCAGGGTGTGCTACAAGCGAATAATAGCACGTTGCCAGCAGGTCAACTTTCCACCAATGGACAAACGTTTGCAATTCAGACGGGCAATACCTTTAATTCTATTGCTGATATGCAAAATCTTGTCGTGGGCCAGCATATCACATACGCCCCTGGTTGTGCTCCTACGACGAGTACAGCAGGCGCGGGTGCGGGAGCAGGCACAGGTAGTACTGGTGGTGGTAGTACCGGTGGAACGGGCGGTGCTGGCTTTGGTGGTGCAGGTGGTGCAGGCACTGGTGGTGCGGGAGCAGGTACAGGTAGCACGGGTACAGGTACAGGGTTTCCTACTGGTTCTCAGTCAACTACTGCTGCATGTCCCGCACCTACATCGACTGCTGTGAAGTTGAGCGATGTCGCAACTGTCAAGCAAGACCTTGCGCCTTCCACCACGCTGACACGTACAAATGGCAAAGATAGCCTCGGCCTCTCAATTACGAAGACATCCAGTGGCAATACGGTCTCGATTTCTCAAGATATTAAGAATCAGTTGACCTCGTTGCAGAACAAACTTGGCAACGATGCTAAGATCACCGTTGTCTCTGATCAAGCACCATCCATCACAACAGCTGTCAATAGCCTCGTGCGTGAGGGTTTGATTGGTGCAGTATTCGCCATCCTCGTGATTCTGGTCTTCCTGTTCTCGCTACGCTCGACTCTTGTAACCGCCATCTCTATTCCGCTGTCAATCGTCATTGCGCTGATTGGTCTCTGGGTTGGCAACTATACACTTAACCTCTTCACATTGGGAGGTCTGACCATAGCAATTGGGCGCGTTGTAGACGACTCGATAGTGGTGCTAGAGAACATCTATCGGCATTTAAGCAATGGAGAAGAGAAGAGGGTAGCTATTCCAGCCGCCGTCAAAGAGGTTGCCGGAGCCGTGACTGCCTCGACTCTCACAACAGTTGCCGTCTTTCTTCCTATAGCCTTCACTGGTGGTATCATTGGCGAGTTGTTTAATCCCTTCTCTGTAACGGTGACGATTGCACTGCTTGCCTCGCTTTTCGTTGCTCTGACGATCATTCCAGTGCTTGCTTACTGGTTCCTCAAGGCACCTAAGAATACTGCTGCAAAGGTAGCGCAGAATAATGGGCATGAGCGTGTCGGACCACTGGAACGTGCATACATTCCTACGCTGCGCTGGGTAACTGGGCACAAAGCGATTACGTTAATTGTCGCATTTTTACTCTTCGCTGGCTCAATTGTACTTCTGCCATCTCTAGGCACAAACTTCTTTAGCTCAACACAACAGAACAACTTTACCATTAGCCAGACGCTGCCTGTTGGTACAAGTCTGGATGTTACCAACTCCGCTGCTCAGAAGGTGGAGGCGGTTCTTTCCAGCACCCCGCATATTCAGTTCTATCAAGTTACAGTGGGTGGAGGCAGTTCCGGTTTATCCGCCATCTTTGGTGCATCGGGCAACGGCAATGTCGCCAATTTCTCGGTGACAACGGACTCGAATGCTGATCAGAATGCCATTCAACAGCAGGTACAAAGAAGTTTGAATGCTCTTACCAGTGTGGGTACCCTGAAACTGGCTCAGAGTCAAGGTGGTCCTAGCAGTACGGGAATTAGTATCAACGTACAAGCGAACGATGATGCAACCCTGCGTCAGGCGTCGCAACAGGTGTTGACAGCCGTGTCTCAAGTACCTAATACAGCGAATGTGAGTAGCAACTTGACTGATGCTGCACCGTTGATCAATGTACAGGTGGACCCAACAAAAGCATTAGCGCATGGTCTCACTGCTTCTCAAGTTGCTCTCTTACTACGTGAAGTCTACACAGGAACAACTGTGACAACCGTCACTTTGAATGGAACACAGGAAAATGTAAACCTGTTGCTTGGTTCACAGGCTACCACTATCGACGCGATGAAGAATTTGCTGTTGCCTGCGCAAACGGGCAATGTGAAACTCAGCGATGTTGCGAATGTCGTGCAAACCAAAGGACCAACACAAATAACACATCTCGGTGGTACCCGTACCGCTACCATTAGTGCTGATACCACGACGCAAAATACGGGCGGTGTGAGTTCAGCCATACAGAAAAAACTGGATGCATTGCATCTGCCGAGTGGTGCCTCTTACTCCTTTGGTGGCGTCACGGCGAACCAGTCTCAGGCGTTTAGCGGTCTAGGGGTGGCACTTCTTGCCGCTATCGTACTAGTATACCTGATTATGGTTGGTACGTTCCGTAGCCTTGTGCAGCCGTTGATCCTGTTGGTGTCGATACCATTCGCCGCTACTGGCTCGATTTTGTTGTTGCTTGCCACACATACGCAACTTGGCGTTCCCGCTTTGATTGGTCTGTTGATGCTTGTCGGTATTGTTGTCACGAACGCTATCGTGTTGCTCGATCTCGTTCACCAGTATCGGCTCAAGGGTCTTGATGCTCGTAGTGCTGTGCTTGAGGGTGGAAGTCGTCGCCTGCGCCCAATTCTCATGACGGCTATCGCAACCATTCTTGCTCTCACACCAATGGCATCGGGGCTGAGCCAGTCAAGCGGCTTTATCGCGGCACCACTTGCCCTCACCGTTATCGGAGGACTGGCATCCTCAACTGTGCTAACGCTGCTACTCGTCCCCACTCTCTACGTCCTTATCGAAGGGAGAGGGAAACGTAATACAAACACGCCTGTCGAGGAAACTCATGTCGTACCAGAAGTACGAACGGAGCAAGTGCAACAGGCTCCTGCATAGATTGTATTGTTCACAAATTTCGTGAAAATAGAGCGACCGCAGGTCGCTCTATTTTCACGAAATTTGTGAACTCGACGCATCCCACTTTTCGGTGTTACAATAATAGCAATCAAATTCCATTTTCATGAATGCCTGAAATTTATCAAATATTTTGTAGAAAGAATACTTGTGCATGTATGTAGAAGAATCCTTACAGCGTTATCTCGACGACCTAGCCTCATCACAATCTACCCCCGGTGGCGGTTCGGCTTCGGCCTTGACAGGCGCACTGAGTGCTGGACTCGCTAGCATGGTTGCTCGTTTGACGGTTGGAAAGGCCGGCTATGCTGATGTACAGCCCGAAATTGAGTCGCTGATCGAGAAGACCGAGCAGTTACGGAGCCGTTTTCAGCAACTCGTTCAAGAGGATAGCGATACTTATGGACGGCTTTCAGAGTGTTTCAAGATGCCCCGCAGCACCGATGAGGAGCGAGCGGCACGCACACAAGCCATTCAAGAGCGATTGGGCGACGCTGCCCTTGTACCACTGGAAGTCACCGAACGTGCTGCTGAGCTATTGCAACATTGCCAGCGTCTCGCTGAAATTGGCAATAAAACTGTGCTGAGCGATATTGCTACCAGTACCATGCTTGCCTCTAGCGCGGGTACAGGTGCTTCATGGATGGTGCGTACAAACTTGTTAGCGATGAAAGACCTTGAACAGGTCGAAAAGCTGAGTGATCGGCTCAATACTGCCCTCGATACTATCGCAACATGCAGTGAACAGGTGATTACGCTGGTGGGGGACAAGGAATGACGGCGATATTGATTGATGGGCGAGCAATGGGGCAGACGATTCGTGCCGAACTGCGAGAAGACGTACAACACTACATTCAACTCCGCTCTCTTCCCCCCGGTCTCGTAATTGTATATGTCGAAGGGGATGCCGCCTCTAGTGTGTATTCAAAGGCAATTTTGCGTATCGCCGACGATATAGGCGTAAAGGCGCGGCTCGAACAACTACCCGCGACGACTTCGCCAGATGAGTTACGTTCTCTCTTGTTTCGCTTGAACACGAATGCTGAGGTCAACGGGATTATCGTGCAAATGCCATTACCCGCGCACCTTTCACAGAAGATGGTGGCGGACACGCTAGCGGTAGAGAAAGATATCGACGGTATCTGCCCACGTAGCGCAGGCAACCTCTTTCTTGGACTGCCCAGCTTTCTCCCCTCAACTGCCGCCGCCGTCATGGAGATTATTGACCGCACACACACGCCCCTTACTGGAAAACGAGTTGTGATTGTGGGTCGTAGTAACGTTGTGGGCAAGCCACTGGCGATGATGCTGCTTCAGAAAAACGCGACGGTCACGGTATGTCACTCCCGCACACCTAATATTGTCACATTTACTCGTGAGGCCGACGTGTTGATAGCGGCGGCTGGTCGCGCCACGATGATAAATGCTGAGATGGTGCGACCTGGGGCGGTGGTCATCGACGTGGGTATCAACGCCGCGCCGGGAGGTGGCATTGTTGGCGATGTCGATGTGCCATCGGTTCGCGAGGTTGCAAGTGCAGTCACGCCAACTCCTGGTGGTGTGGGACCACTTACGAATGTATTATTGCTGAAGCAGTGTGTAGAAGCCGCATGGCAACAACTCGGCGGACGCACACAAGAGAAACGTGTAGCGCAATCTTCTTAACAGCAGAGACTAGCACAACAACGGAAAAAAGCATGGGCGACAAAGAACGCATGTCAAGAGATGGCTTCGATGCCGAATGGGATGAGGACCTCGATGTTGAAATTTTCGATTTAGAGTTATTGAATGATACCGAAGAAGACACGCCCACGTCTCTTCGCAAGATGCAGATTCCTTCATGGTCAGTTGAACCTGTCCTGCGTTGGCAACGCTCGTTCAACCGCAAACGCTGGCGTACTATGAGCGTTGCCTTTTCTCTTTTCCTTGTGTGCCTTGTGCTTTTGTTGAATCTGCATATGACTACAACGCTGCTCATAAATGCACGTAACGCTATTGCATCACACATCTTAAAGCAAACACCTAAGTTGACTGAAAAGATTCCTACCCCTCTTACTCTTACGCCAACGTTAGATATCTCTCTGGCACAAACTGGCTATACGTGCGTGACTAGTGAGGCGTGGTCGCCCGACAGCTCATTGATTGCGCTGCTTGGCTACTCCTCCGGCTGCGAATACGACTCGGAAAGTGCTATTGGCCTTGCGACAATACACGATGCATACAACGGCTCACGCCTTGTACGGATTGAGCCTGATATACTAATCAAGAAAGCTTTTTATGCTCAATTTCCCGCTATTCACGATAGCATTATTCTCTACTATCAAACCATTACATGGTCGCCTGATAAACAACACCTTGCCCTTCTCTTTAACCTGCATACCAGATCACAGATTGGCGGTGCAGCATTTTCTGGTGTGTTACTCTTTGACTCAAACAAACAAACATCACATGTATTTTTACAGCAGCAAGATATTACGTCTTCCTATCAAACCACTAGCTCAACCTATACGGAATGGGATACGCAGAGTGGACAGACCATAGCTACGCCCTTTGTCGAGAATATTGATCCATTTGTATTTAGTTCTAACATACCAGTCGCGCAAGAATATACATGGGATAACGATGGAACGCTGATTCCGCATTTTCAAAAGACTGGTCGCGTCTCCGAGATTGGCAACCCGAATGGCGATTCCTCGTTCACTATCTGGCAACCAGGAAATGTGGAACTCATCAAGCAGGATGAGACTGGTGGCATCACCTTTTCTCCTGGTGTGTTTGTGTGGGATATGGGCTTTACGGCATGGTCTCCTAATGGTCGTTATCTCATCAATGGAGCCTATCTCGCCGCTCGACTAGAGCCAGCAGGCTATCCAAACCCCGACAAAAAGACGTTACTTGCCTTTCATATGGAAAATCTGCCCGTTCTGCCTATACGCGACGCTGCATTGCTGTCAGCATTACATGTATTAGCTTCGGCACAAGCTACCGACGCGTTTTTCCACATGAATATCGCGTGGTCTCCTAATGGACAACTTATGACTATGACGACTTATGAGCAGAGCAGGAAAATGCTCTATTCCTCGACGCGAGGCTATACAGTAGCGACGCTTCAACCGCCACAATCAAGTCCATTCGATGCACAAAGCAATCACCTGGGCTACTACGCCTATAGTTCCGCTAGCTGGTCGCCTGATGGCACACGCATCTTCGCGCAAGACCCATCGACAAACTCGGTTGTTGTGTGGAATGTTCCGTCGGGGCTACAGTGACTTTGCTTGTTTGTAAAGACGCTCTTTTTAGTTCTGTTCTATGCCTTGCAAATTGATCATGGCATAGAAGGCACCCAAGAGAAAGAGTAGGCCCGTCACTACATAGATTGTATCGTATGTTCCAAAGACTATTCCTAGCAGCCTGAGGTGTAAGCCAACGAGAAGTGTAGCGAGCAATCCTGCTATAGAGACCGAGATCAAATTGCAGAGCGTCTGGCTTGTAGCAAAGACACTCATTACTCGCCCCATTTTATCGTGCGGAATAATACGCATGAGCATAGGTCCGACTGCTGTGCTCACTGATCCTAATGGTAGACCCACGAGGATTAGCAGGACGAGTGCAGGCCAGAGAACGGTTTGGCGAGCAAAGAGGATGAGCAAGACTCCAATTATATATAAGCTGATCCAGAAGACGCGAGCAGCCCCAAGACGTTTGACAAACATAGCTGCTAAAATCGCGCCAAACACCGAGCCTGCTCCAACTGCCATTGGTAAGGTGCCAAAAAGGTTGGTAGGCGCGCTCAGGTTCTTTTGAAAGAAAAACACCAATAAAGCATCGAAGGCACCTGTGCCAAGTGTAACAATGAGTATTGCAATGAATAAAGTCATCATGAGCCGACTTTGCCTATAGAAACTCATTCCTTCCTTCAACTCGCGTAAGAAGTTTGCCTTCTCTCTATTCTCGCTGCTCACCTTATCATTAGTCAGTATACGTACCGCTAGAATAGCGAGAAAAGATACCAAAAAAGAAAGAGCATTTACAAGCAAAGCCCACTGCACACCGACAATAAAAAGCAGTGGCGCAGCCAGAAATGGACCAATAATTTTGACCATACTGCTAGAGGTTTGTCCCATTGCGCTAGCATGTGCCCTCTGTGACTCAGGAAGAATTTCGCTTAAAATAGTAAAACGTGCGGGCGTGAAGAATTGGTCACAAATGCTAGCGGACAAGACTACAGCATAAATAGCTCCAATTTTCCATAATGCTGGAAGTGGTCCAGTGACAAATGGCAATGATATTAGACCTGTGAGAGGAATTAAGAGTAAAATCAAGGCGGCGCGAATCATATCCATGCGTATCATTGTCAATCGCTTATTCCATCGATCCACAAAAACTCCTGCGAATGGAGCAATAATAAGTGCAGGTAGTGCAATAGCAATCATCACGCCACTCACTGCTAAAGGTGCCCAGGGCTGATTTTTAGCAATGACAGTAGCTATCCAGAGGCTCAAGGTAACAAAATAGATGATGTCGCCTAAGTCAGAAATCGTCTGCCCAATCCAAAGTAGACCAAAGTTGCGATTGATAAAGAAAGGGGTTTTGGGTGCGTGGTCTGCAACGGCGGTTGTTGTGTCCATACGCTGATTCCCTTCAAATATGTTGTAGACTACAATTTCCATCAACCATCATGATTGTAGTCTGCTTCATTATACATGCTCATCTGCGTTTGTACAATGCACAGGTAGCTCAAGAAACGCACCATAATGGTCTGCTACCGCAGCAACAGCGCGAGTTTCGGCATCGCTAAATTGAGTAAAGGGATTTAGGATGACTTGAACCTTGTCTTTTTCCAGCGTGCGCTTCCAAATACCAGCAATCCGACCATTTAGCACAATCACATGATTGAAAGGGCTACTACTTCTTGTGTCTAACTTGCTCGTATGCGGCACAGCCAATATAGCACTACGGTCTTTATAACTAACTGTATATTCATCGTAATTTGGTAACAAATATACTGTTGGAGATGTATCTGGTGTGGACGATATCGTCTCCGCAAACCAATACGTTTGACCGTCTATCGTCTCATGGAGAAGTTGAGATGTATTCATATGGAGACCATCCTTTGTCTCAGCTGCTGTCAGCCCTGACCACCACGCAAAATCTTGTAGAGTGGCTGGGCCATGACTTGTAAAATACCGTCTTATAAATTCAGCCAGTGCCTCGTCATGATCGAACGGTTCGGTTTGTGGTGTACGTTCGTCGAGCAGAGCGTAGGTGAATTGCTTGCCCCGTCTCGCTCCGCTACAGATAACTCCGTCCAATTCTGCATGCATCATGAGATGAGTCAAACGCTGTCCATTCTTAGCCTCAATGCCAACTTGTTGCAGTACAGAAGCAAGTTCAGTACGAGTTAATTGCTTGCCGCACTCTAATGCTTTTGTCAGAGCCGTATTGCTTTGCAAGAATACTGCATCATCCAATTCTAGTTGACGATCATAATGGGCGAGTATTGCTTTGACTCGCGGAGCCGTGAGTGCTAGTAACCAGCGAATATCGGTTGGCGCGACAAAATGCCATGTAGGGCGCATCACATGAGTACGCAGAATGGCACCGTCGGCGAACGCTCGCTCAATATCGTCATCGATGGCATTGTGTAAGCGTAATCCAAGTGCCCATTTTGCCGCAGTATAATCTTGAGCCTGGACCGCACCTAGCCACTGTATAACATCGACAGGCTTTGCAAATGTTTGTCGAGTGATGTGTTGATTGTGTAGTCGCCAACGTACAATGTCCAGGCTTGTCATAATAAATCAGTCCTCCATACTAATTTTTCGCTCTAAGATTCCGAAAGAACGTTCGGATGTCCTCAGCAAGCAAATCCGGTTCCTCTAGTGCAGCGAAGTGGCCTCCATGTTGCATCTGTGTCCATCGTTGCACATTAAAACTTCGCTCCGCCCATTCACGTGGCGCAGGAGTGATGTCTTTGGGGAAGAGTGCCACTGCCGTCGGTACGTTGCTGTGTTCTTTATACGTTTGTGGCGTCGGATTGTGCATCTCTTCGTAGTAGATGCGGTTCGCAGAGTTGATTGTTTCTGTCGCCCAATAGATGGTGAGATTGGTAAGTAACTCGTCTTTGGTAAAGCTATGTTCAATATTCCCATCAGAGTCACTCCATGCACGAAACTTCTCAACTATCCATGCTGCCAGACCCACGGGAGAATCGTCTAATCCGTATGCGAGTGTTTGTGGCTTCGTCGCTTGGATTATAGCATACCCACCTTCCTGAAATAGGAATGCAGTACTCGCTGCGACGTATTTCTGTTCCGCTTCTGAGAGGTTCGTCGGCTTCTCGCTGAAATACGGGTAGTTGACATCAGTCAGGTGAATGCCGATAAGTTGACTCGCATGAGCAAGTCCGAGTTGCTGTGTAACACCACCTCCGATATCTCCGCCCTGTGCAGCAAAGTGCTGGTAGCCCAATTCATTCGTCATCAAATGTGTCCACAAGTTGGCGACGTGCGGAACTGTCATCCCTTGCCTCGTTGGTCGGTCTGAGAATCCGTACCCAGGCAGAGATGGGACGACAACATCAAAAGAATCCGCTGGGGTTCCTCCGTGACTCTCAGGGTCAGTCAAAAGTGGGATAATCTTGAGCATCTGAGTAAATGAACTGGGCCAGCCGTGCGTTAGGATGATTGGCGTCGGATTCGGTCCTTTGCCACGCTCATGAATGAAGTGTATTCCCAGACCATCGACCTCCGCACGAAAATGCGCAAATCGATTTAGCAGAGCCTCTTGCTTACGCCAGTCGAATGTCTGTTGCCAATAGTTCGCCAGTTCTTTCAGGTATCCCAAATGAGTACCGTAGTCCCAACCTGCATTTTCTATCTCATCGGGCCAGCGTGTGTTACCTAATCGTTCACGCAAATCATCTAATGTCGCCTCTGGAATGTCTACTTTGAATGATTGAATACTCATGTCGCGTTTCTCCTTTGTACTTTCGATAGTCGCTTGACACATCTACAATCGGAGTATACTATCAAAGACGGACACAATCCGCCCTTATTTCTAACCGATATACAATGTTGTCACAAACGGAGGATTGCCGTGTATCATCCAACGAGCCGCGTTCTCACCGTCTTGGAATTGCTTCAATCCAGACCCTCTATCACTGGCCCAGAACTAGCTGGTCGTCTTGAGATGGATGTGCGAACGGTGCGCCGCTACATTACTCATCTTCAAGATATTGGTATTCCCATCGAGGCAACTCTTGGTCGCAACGGTGGCTATCGGCTTCGTCCTGGCTTCAAACTACCACCATTGATGTTTACGGAAGAGGAGGCCACAGCAATCATGCTTGGCTTGCTGGCGAGTACATGGCTAGAGGTGGGACAATCATCAATAGCTATCGAAGGCGCATTAGCTAAGGTCTCACGTGTGCTACCAACGCGAGCACGCGAACGTCTGCAAGCTGTATCTTCACATCTTGTTCTCTTTCCACATCATCAACAAGCGCGTCCCGATGCCTCTTTGCTTATTGACTTGAGCGAGGCTATTCACGCTTCATTGCGTATAGCCATAGACTATCGCTCGCTTGGTACAGGGAGTACCCACCGCAAAGTCGAACCTTATGGCATGAATGGGTGGAGAGGACATTGGTATCTGGTTGGCTATTGCTGCCTGCGCCAGGATTACCGTGTCTTTCGACTAGACCGCATCCAAAACACGCAGATTCTTTCAGAGACCTTTGAGAAAGAGGCGAACTTCGACTACGAAGAGTTCATGCACGAGAAATATAATTCAAGCACCACCCAGATAGAGATCGAGTTTCAAGCAGATATGGCTACCGTGCAGCAAAAAATTTCTACGCTCTATGGCACTCTCACGCCCACTCCAGCAGGCGTGCTACTGCAGGAGCAGTACGACGACATCGAAAGTATGGTACGCTATTTGATGGCTCTTGACCTTCCATTTGTCGTCCATCATCCGCCAGAATTGCGCGAAGCTCTGCTACGACTAGGTGAGCGTATGGTGCAGATCGCATCTGCTTCGCCCACTCAATAAAGGAGAGAACAATGAACGAACTTCCCACATGGCTCACTGCTACACTCGCATCCGACGCAACCGAAGGACAGAGCGTCCTTCCCAACACGATTCTTCCCCTACACTCAGACTCACTTGTCGTTGGTTCGGCTCGTGTTGTGCTGATGAGTCAAGATGATAACCTATCGGTACGCAAAGTTCTGGAAGCACCGCTTGGATCAGGGAGTGTGCTGGTAGTCGCGGGTGGAAGCACATCGCGTACCGCAACCATCGGCGGCTTAATGGCTCTCGAAATGCAAAACGTGGGTATTGCGGGACTTGTCACGGACGGATTAGTGCGTGACTCAAAAGAGATTCGTGAGTCAGGCTTTGCCGTCTGGTGTCGCGGCGTTACGCCCATAGCTTCACAGAAAAATGGACCAGCCATCATCGGTGGTTCAGTCTCGATTGGTGGTACGGTCATTCGAGACGGCGATCTCGTTATTGCCGACGACGATGGCGTCGTAATCTGGCCCCAAGAGCGTATAGACGAATTACTGGCAAAGGCTCAAGCAAAGCTACAACAGGACAACGCGCGACTGGCACAACTGCAAGCAGGCTCGTAGGGACCGATTTATCGCGTCCTGCTGGCATCTCGATTGCTGACGAGGACGCTATAAATCGGTCCCTACAGGCATTCCCTCGTTATCCATCAAAAGTCTACGGTTAAAAGCGGTCGGGGCAACGTGTTGGCGATGATTGGTTGCAGTGACGTATTCCCGATTATCAGCAGTTCCGCTTTTGCCTCGTTATTTTAGAATGCAAGAGCATATAATGTCAGTACTGACAACAGTAGAAAGTAGGATAACATACTATGAGAAAACTTATCGTCACAATGTGGGTTACACTTGATGGCTTTATCGCAGGCACAAACGGAGAAATGAATTGGGTAGGGGAATTCTATGATGAAGCAATGGGAAACTATGAGATGGACTTGGTAAGCGCGGCAGATACGCTTGTCCTCGGACGCGTGACATATCAAAGTTTTGCAGGTGCATGGCCTCATGTACCTGATAATCCAAATGCTTCACAAGGTGAGATTGACTATGCTCATAAATTGAATGCCATGCGCAAAATTGTTTTTTCAAAGACGCTGGATAGCGTCGAATGGAACAATTCAACTTTGGCGAAAGAGATTACTCCCGCTGAAATCACGCAACTGAAACAAGAGCAAGGCCGCGATATGGTGATATACGGTAGTGCCAGCATTGTGCAAGCACTTACAAATCTTGGCTTGATTGACGAATACCAGCTTTTAGTTCATCCACTTGTTTTAGGAGGAGGCAAGCCGCTCTTCCAAAACATCAAAGACAGAGTGAAGCTGAAACTCGTACAAAGCAAGACGCACCCTTCTGGTGTTGTTGCGCTAACCTATCAGCCTGCATAAATAATGAGGTATTTATGGAGCGCAATCTAATCTGGTCTCGCCTGGACACACTGGGAATGGAACATCTGCACCTCAAAGAAAATCAGCATGGCAGCACCGCCAATGGCCTCGTTTTGCTGGTCGAGGAGGACGTTCCCTATCGTATTCGATATACCGTCCATTGTGATGCATCCTGGCATGTACGCGAGGTACAGGTGGAACTTCTGGATAGCCATACTCCTAAGATACACTTGCATGCTGATGGCAAAGGGTATTGGAGAACCGATGCAAACGAGCATCTTCCATCGCTCGATGGCTGTATTGACGTGGACATCTCAGCAACTCCATTCACCAACACTGTTGCTATTCAACGTCTGCAACTAGCGGTTGGCGAGGTTGCCGAACTGACCGTTGCCTATATCAACGTACCCACGATGCAGCTCACAGCAGTTACGCAACGCTACACATGTATAGATAGCGACGAAGAGAATGGACGTTACCAGTATGCTGGTTATCCGAGTGGATATCAGACCGAACTCACAGTAGATCGTGATAAACTAGTTATTGCGTATCCAGAATTGTTTATGCGTGTCTGGTCTAGCGAAGAGTAAGTGATACAGAAAAGAGAGCAATAATGATGGCAGAGAAAAAACGTCTACGTTTCGGCATCAAAACAGCCCCTCAGAATACTACCTATGAAGACATGAAACGCGTCTGGCTAGAGGCCGATGAAGTCCCAACAATTGAACATGCATGGCTTTTTGACCATTTTATGCCGCTCGGCAACGATCCTACTGGTCCCTGTCTGGAAGGTTGGACGCTACTTTCAGCATATGCAGCCCTAACTCAGCGTCTTCGCATCGGCTTGATGGTCACAGGAAACACGTATCGTCACCCCGCTGTACTTGCAAACATGGCGGCAACCGTCGATGTAATATCAAATGGTCGGCTCGACTTCGGCATTGGTGCGGGCTGGAATGAGTTAGAACATACTGCATACGGGATTCCTCTCTATGCTCCTGGCGAACGCATCAAGCGCATGGGCGAGGCATGCGAAGTCTTTAAGTTGCTGTGGACAGAGACCGCATCCGATTTCGATGGTCAGTATTACCAGCTAAAAGGTGCCTATTGCGAACCTAAGCCCGTGCAGAAGCCGTACCCTCCCATAACGATTGGTGGTGGTGGCGAACAACTCACGCTCCGCATGGTCGCAAAATACGCCGACATCTGGAATATGCCAGGCGGACCCGTCGAGGTGTTCAAACATAAAAGCGAGGTTCTCGATGGGCATTGTGCGAAGATCGGGCGCGATCCATCCACCATCGAACGCTCGATACAGGTTGCAGTCAATCCTAACGACATGCAAAGTACAGTCACCACCGTTCAAAGCTTCATCGACATAGGCGTAACACATATCGTTCTGGGTTTGCGCCCACCCTATCCTGAGCAAATCGCTCATCGACTGGCGCAAGAGGTGATTGAGCCGTTGCTACAAGCATATGAGCAGGCAGCATAAATATGCCTGACATTTCTCAATACACGGAAAAGAATAGACGAGCGTGGAACGAAATAGCTTCTGTGCGTGAAGCCTCGCAGCCTTCCGCTGAGGTTTTTAGACAAGGTGGTTCGACGCTTGACCCACGCGAATTGCAAGCTGTGGGCGATATTCGAGGCAAGAAATTGTTGCACCTTCAATGTGCCACTGGCGAAGATACGTTATCGTGGACGCTTGCGGGTGCAAATGCAACGGGCGTCGATATCAGCGAACTGCAAATTGTGCTGGCACAGCAAAAAGCAGCCGAAGCAGGTCTCTCAACCTCTTTCGTCGCGGCTGATATCTATGCCTTGCCTCCCGAACTGCAAAATAGTTCCTTTGATTACGTCTATACTGGTCGTGGAGTGCTAGTATGGCTTCCTGACCTTACCTTGTGGGGTCGGGTTATCTCGGCGGCCTTAAAGCCAGGAGGACATTTCGTGCTGTTCGACGAGCATCCCATCGCAACCAGTCTATCGAGCAGCGAGGGCAAACTTGAAATCGAGAGCGACTACTTTGGGCGCAACAAACCGGAGCTATCCAGCGGCTGGCGACATTTTCAGGGTGGCGAACAAGCTATAGAGGAAAAAGTTGAGTTCCTCTGGCCTTTAGGTGATATCATAACGGCACTCGCGCAAGCAGGTCTGTATATAGAACGCTTAGAGGAATACCCCGCTGAAAGTGGCTGGCGTTTTGACGATAGCATCGACAAATTAGCACACCTGCCTGGCGATTTCTTACTCATAGCACGTCTATAGGTCTAGTTTATGAACCCCTCGAAGATGTAGGGGCCTCATTTATGACGCCCTCGGACGAGCGAAGCAATGTCCGTTCTTGCGTGTGAGGTGAGTTACGTGTAAAGGGAAATTTCTCAACCGACGAAATTGTTTATATGAGTGGATAGAAGTCATCACGAATAAGAGCTTTAGGAGCTAGAATATGAATAAATTAACACCTCAAGAGGAACATGTCATCGTCCACAAAGGCACTGAAAGGCCGTTTAGTGGCGAATATGATGAGTTCTTTCAGGATGGGACATACGTCTGTCGCCGTTGTAACAACCCACTCTTCTCAGCCGAGGCGAAGTTCAACTCTGGTTGCGGCTGGCCCAGCTTCGACGATAACTTCCCGAATGCCGTCAAACGCTTGCCCGATCCTGATGGCTACCGTACAGAAATCGAGTGCGCCAACTGTGGTGCCCATCTCGGACACGTCTTCCTTGGTGAGCGTCAAACTCGAAAAAACACGCGCCACTGCGTCAACTCTCTGTCCATCCGTTTCATACCCGCAGGCAAAGAGCTACCCCCAGTTTTACACGAAGAAAAAGTAAACTAGCGTAGCGTGTTAGGAGAATATCAGTGCTGCAAAATGCGACGCGTACCATAGAAGCCTTTCATTGGTGGCTAGATGAACGCAACATGTGCAGCACTGATTTATGTCTCACTATGGTCTTGCTGTGGATGTAACGACACTCACGCTTACTGAAGTGGTCTCTCTTATTTGCTATATTGAGAACTCAACGTGTTATACTTATCTCAAGTACTGCGTAAATAAGGCTAAAGGAAACTAGAACAGGAGAATGTTATGATCAATTACCGAGAATGGATTACATCGAATCCAAGTGTTCTTTTTGGAAAACCAGCTATTAAAGGGACGCGTATTCCTGTTGAACTTATTCTCGATGAGCTTTCGTCTGGGGCAACAATAGAAGACATTCTCGAATCATATCCTCGCCTTACTTCTGAAGCAATTTACGCTGCACTTGCGTTTGCTGCTGATACCCTTCGACCAGAAGTAATTTATCCACTCGATCAGGCGGCATCGTGAAAATCTATTTTGAGAATTAAATATACAACTTAACCTTATGGTGAAGGAAACGCAAATAGTGGAGTACGAGCAACAGCAAACGCAGAAGCTGACGCCTGAAACTTTGCGCATGGCGCGCACACGCATAGCTTTTTCAGATACTATGCTTCGCATATTTAATGGTAGAGGTGCTATCTCTGTTCGCGATAAAACGTTAACTGGTCTGCAAAATTTGCAATTTCCACCTGTTCAACTTCGTCATTACCAATTCCGCCTAGCATTTTTTGAGCGTTCACTAGGTGGCTTTATTCAGGATATAGCTGCCGATGTCCATGACTATATGGACCGCGTTGATCAAGGTGTCCATCCCTTAGGTCTCAATTCTTATACAGACCATGTCCCTACACACATCGGCTATGATCCTCATTCTGAAGCCAATGCCCCTATGATCCTGCTGCTTCAGAAAGCGGAATGGCAGCCCAATCGCTACTACCGCGTAGGCACATTCCACAAATTCCTTCAGCAAAAATGGGTTTCTTTTCGCATTGAAACTGTGACCAGCGTTTCCGCAGTTACAGACGAGATATTTCTGGAGGTACGTATTACCAATAGAGGAAGCACTCCGCTTACCTTCACACTCATACCCGATCAGCGCATTGTAAATCCAGCTTCCACCAACTCTTACCCTCTTCTCGATACGCTACCACATGCTCCGTTTCGCCTCATAGCAGACCAATCTCACATAGAGGTTATGAGCGACCTCTCACTTTATGCTCATCAAGGTTGGAACTGGGAGATTCCAGCCCTATCAAATAGGACAGCCTACTTTGCGATCCGGGTACAAACGGTTGAAGCAGTGCAGCACCTACAACAAGAGATTTCTATCGCTCAGAGAATGCAGCAGGCTGACGAAGCACTTCGTCAGCGTCTACGTTGGGCAGAGGAAAGGCTTCCTCAAATTCAGACACAACACGAGGCATTTGATGAGTTTTATCAACGCTGCATTTTCACGGTTCTGGAATGCCGTTGGGAGCGAGAGAACTTTATTTTGAATCCGTTTTATGCTGCTGGCACCTGGCTCTCTACGCTTGCCTGGGATGTCACCTTTGCCGCCGAGATGCTCTCTATGCTTGATCCTCAGGGGTTACGAAAGTCTTTGTTGGCCTATATCGAGGGTAGCTTGGACTATAGCTGGCTTCAGTGGGATGGCAGAACGTTTCACTGGTATGCGCAAAGCCCCTTTTCATTGCTCGAAATTATCCAGGCATATCTGAATCAGACGGGCGATATTGCCCTGCTGGATACCATCGTCAATGACCGTAGTGTGCTTGCATGGCTAAAGTTGATTGCCACCGAGTTAAGGAAACGTTATGGACGCGAGGACGAGTTGCTCGATTTTGGCCCTGACCCTCGTGCCATTTTGGAGATGCGCACCGACGGATATCAACATATGGTGGCGACTACGAATGGCCTAGTTCTCAATTTTTATCAGCAACTCGCCCTCTGGTGTTTAGAGAGGCATGAAGCAGAGGCGGAGCAATTCGAGCAGTGGGCGCAACGACTTCATCAATCAATGAACGAGAAGTTATGGAATGAGGAAATGGGCTGGTTTGATAACTTGTATCCAGATGGAAGCCATCAGTTGGTCTTTGCTTATCACGTATTTGATATGCTTGATGCTCCGTGGTTGTCTGCGAGCCAACGTGATACACTGATTGCACATTTGCAAGAGGGTGAGTTTATTGGTCCTTTTGGTCTCTACTCGATGTCTCCTCTTGATACAGTTCATTATGACCAGGAGGACGCCGATTGGGGCGGTGGTGGACAGTATATTGGTATGCCTCTGCGCATTGTGGAAAATGCCTATCGCCAAGGGTACCCTGATATCGGCTGGAAGATTCTCTCGCGCTGCATGCGTTGGATTGAAGCCTATCCCTACTTTCCACAAGAGGTTTTCACGGATTACCTGGGTAGTTCATCTGTAGAAATGCCTCTACAAATCTCCGCTGGGAGTGGTGTTCAGGCAATTATTCACGGCGTCTTCGGACTCCATCCCAGCGTTGAGGGCAAGCTTGAAATCCATCCCGCTCGTAACAAAACTTTAGGTATCGCTACGTTGAAAGGGTATCGCTTCCATCAGCATATCTACGACGTTCTTTTGCAGGAAGAGGACTTTGTTGTCTATTGTGACAATAAACTTGTAACTCAACAGGAATATGGTACAGCCTTTATAACCTCCTCTTCTATATAGGAAAAGAGACCAAGAGGTAGAGCTTGCGATGGGCAAGCTCTACCTCTTGGTCTCTTCTTCCCTACGCCGTCTTGATCGATCCAGCTTGTTGCAGTCCAAGTTCCTCGGTAGATTGCTCGCGCATCTGGTACTTCTGAACCTTGCCCGTCACCGTCATGGGGAAGGATGTGACGAACTTGAAGTAGCGTGGCACTTTGTAGTGCGCGATATTGCCTTTACAGAAGTCGCGCAGTTCCTCTTCCGTCGCTTGCTCCCCTGATTTGAGCATGACCCACGCCATGATTGCCTCGCCGTATTTCTCGTCGGGTACGCCGATGACTTGCACGTCGCTAATCTTGGGGTGCGTGTACAGGAACTCTTCGACTTCGCGTGGATAGACGTTCTCGCCGCCGCGAATAATCAAGTCCTTGATGCGACCTACGATATTGACGTAGCCCTCTTCATCCATCGTGGCGAGGTCGCCTGTGTGCATCCACCGAGCAACGTCGATAGCCGCCGTTGTCGCCTCCGCGTTGTTCCAGTAGCTCAACATGACGCTGTAGCCGCGCGTACACAACTCACCTGTAGACCCAATCGGTACAATCGCATTAGTGGCAGGATCGACAATCTTGATCTCAAGATGTGGGTGTATCTGCCCAACGGTACTCACTTGCTTCTCTAATGGTGAGCCGATGCGTGTTTGTGTCGAGACAGGGCTGGTTTCGGTCATGCCATAACAAATCTCGACATCGGTCATGTGCATGAGCGTCTGAACTTTTTTCATGACTTCAACTGGACAGGGCGAACCAGCCATAACGCCTGTCCGTAGGCTACTGAAATCGAATTTGGAGAAGTCGGGATGGTTCAGTTCCGCGATAAACATCGTAGGCACGCCATACAGCGAGGTGCATTTTTCCTCTTGCACCGCTTGCATAGTGGCGAGCGGCTCAAAGCCCTCCGAGGGATAGACCATCGTTGCGCCATGCGTGATGCAACCCAGATTGCCCATTACCATACCGAAACAGTGATAGAGTGGTACGGGAATGCAAACTTTGTCTTCATGCGTGATATTTTGTAGGTCGGCAACGAAATAGCCATTGTTCAGGATGTTGTGATGGCTAAGTGTTGCCCCTTTAGGAAAGCCAGTTGTGCCGCTAGTGTATTGAATATTGATAGGATCATCAAACTCTTGCTCACGTTGCCGCGTCGTGAGTTGCTCATCGCTCACCTCGTCGCCTTTTGTCAGCAGCTCGTCCCACGTAAACATGCCGGGAATTTTCTCGGCGGTCATGCGAATAACCGTTGTCAGTTCTGGCAGCTTTTCGGCTTTCAGCTTGCCCGGTTCGCTTTGCGCCAATTCAGGGGCAAGTGTCTGCACCATCTCTGTATAATTCGAGGTTTTGAAGGCGGGTGAAATGATAATGGCACTACAGCCTGATTGTTTCAACACGTATTCTAACTCATGCAAACGGTACGACGGATTGATATTGACGAGGATAACACCAATCTTGCTGGTAGCAAATTGCGTGATCGTCCATTCGACACGGTTGGGAGACCAGATGCCGATGCGTTGCCCCTTCTGGAACCCTAATTGTAGCAAGCCTTTCGCACATTGGTTGATTTGTGCTTGTAATTCATGATAGGTCAGGCGAATGTTCTGCTGCCGCGAGATCAACGCGGGATTGTCGGGGTAGGTGTTAGCGGTCAAGTCGAATTGATCGCCAATCGTCATACCTAGTAACGGCTTATTGCTGGTGCCGCTGGTATAACTCCATTGTTGAGCGGACTGCTCGGTAGGAGCAGGAGACGTACTTCTTTGTGTCACTGTCATTGTGGGGTACTCCTAAAACACGGTCATTCGACGAAAAGGCGAAATTGTTGTGTCTCGCATTAGACTAAGATTACCCGACATACAACGAAAAATCAAGGTATCAGTTTTTGAGAGAATGCGGCTATGGCGAGGAGAATGTGAACCTTCTATAAACGCAGTAACGTGATACAAGAGAAAGTGTATGTATGCTTGATATTCACTCATTATTGTTGACAATAGAAAGGCAGAGAAAAATATATGGCAAATGCTATTCTTGGCTCTAGCGAAAATCCTGCAGGTGTCTATCTTCGTGCTGGCTTGCTTGGTTTCGTAACGGGTTTACGCTCCATGACCCCACTTGCACTATTGAATTGGACCAAACGTATCGGCATTGACGCCGACTCGACGATGGATAGAGTGCTTGATGCGCCTGCAAGTCGCGTTGTCTCAAGCCTACTCGCGGTTGGTGAACTTGCTGGCGATAAACTCCCTTCAGCCCCGAGCCGTCTCAATGTTGTCCCACTTCTCGGTCGCCTCACAATTGGAGCGGTAGCAGGCGCGACGATCTGTCAGCGTTCGCGCCTCTCACCAGTTGTTGGTGCTGCTATTGGCGCAACGGCTGCCGGTGCAGGTTCGGTAGCGGGCTACTATGGTCGTAAAAATCTTGATAAAGTAAAGTTTGTGCCCGATTTCGTATGGGCGAGTATGGAAGATTTACTTGCGCTAGGTCTGGGCTACCTCGCCACCAGGAAGTCCAAAAACTAGGGTATAATGTTCTCAGACAACTATGGAGGTACGACAGGTTTCCTGTCGTACCTCCATAGTTGTCTGAGAATTTTTATTGCTATAGACTGTAAAAGGATATATTGTGGATCATACCGATCAGGAAGCCTCGAAAGAAATTATTGAAACAACGTTAGCAGAAACTCCCCCAGTTTTTATCGAGCCAATGAAGCCGCATGATCCCTATCTCGCATGGCGCTTCCTCGACTTTCGCCTCTTGTTTATTGGCTCATTCATCGCAACTCTTGGCGAGCAGATGATTAACATTGCGATTGGTTGGGAGCTATATGATCGTACAGGTTCCGCCCTCGTATTGGGTTTTGTCGGCTTAGTACAAATCATTCCAGTCTTTCTCTTATCGCTCCCAGCAGGTTATGTTGCTGATCGCTTCAATCGCAAGCTTATTGTAATTCTCTCGCTACTCTTACTTGCGCTAGCCTCTATCGGTCTAACCTATTTATCATATATTCACGGTCCGTTGCTCTTAATTTATGGTTGTTTGTTATTGATCGGATGCGCTACTGCATTCAATAGTCCCGCCAGTTCAACGCTAGTAACACAGGCCGTACCCGAACATGCATATCAAAGTGCCGCGACCTGGAGCAGTAGTTCCTGGCAACTCGCTTCGGTGCTTGGTCCTGCAGCAGGTGGCGTTCTTATCGCGTTAATGCATCGCGCGACACTGATTTACGCACTCAATGGTGCCGCTGTGATTATTTTCGCCCTGTTGCTTCTACCCTTGCGTGGGAAGCAGCAGAAGGAAATAGCTAGCACAACAACGACTACGATTGGCTCATTGTTAGAGGGTCTCAAGTTTCTCAGGAGTACGCAAGTCATTCTGGCAGCAATTACGCTTGATATGTTTGCCGTATTGCTTGGAGGAGCGACTACGCTGTTACCAATCTTCGCAAAAGATATCCTGCATGTGGGTCCAACGGGACTAGGTTTGCTACGCACTGCACCATCTATTGGGGCACTCTGTGTTACCTTTGGCCTTGCCTATATTCCACCGTTCAAGAAGGCTGGTAGAACGTTGCTCTTAGCGGTTGGCGGCTTTGGACTGGCAACGGTTATTTTCGGCCTGTCACATACGTTCTGGCTCTCGCTTCTCATGCTCTTCCTGCTTGGTGGCCTCGACAACATTAGTGTGGTCATTCGTAGCACACTAGTTTTGACACGTACACCAAATGCAATGTTAGGACGTATCTCCGCCGTCAATTCGCTGTTCATTGGTGCCTCGAATGAGTTGGGCGGCTTCGAGTCTGGCTTGACCGCGCAACTCTTTGGACCGCTGCTATCCGTTGTCGGCGGAGGCATCGGCACCATTATTGTGGTTCTGCTGGTTGCGCTCCTCTGGCCTGAAATGCGCCGTTTGGGAAGAATACAAGCAGAAAAATAATATAGAGCATTATCCAACACTCGACGCCGATGGCGTCGAGTGTTGGATAATGCTCTATATTATTTTTATTTGTTATGATACAAGCAGAGTGGCAACAGCACTACAGACGTGACGAGCTATTGCCTGTCCATCGTCTAGCGATTGCTGCTCCTGTGTATAGACGGAGAGAATGTAGGTTTCGTTGTTTGTTGTCACAATACCAGAGCTATTCATTGCCCATTGACCATCGAGACCAGGCACCCACCCATCCTTCAAAGCTACTGTTGCTCCATTGGGGGCAGTATCTCCAATTCCAACCTGCTGATCCGTCTCGACATTCTCCATGAGATTCAATGCCAGTGTGCGATGATTGGCATTGAGAATTTTTCCATCGTGCAAAAGAGTGAGCAGATTTACCATTGTTTGCGACGTGATTAGGCTGTAGCCCCAGGAGTCGTCGTTGGGTGACAGACCAGTTACACCTATCTTTTGCATGTATGCTGAAATGCCAGCCGACTGTCCAACTTCCTGGAACAATGCTGATGCCGAATCATTGTTAGAATTTTCGATCATCGTTGTGAGCAAACTTGTCTCATTATCATCTGGCTCACGGCCTTGTTGCTCAATCATGTCGAAGAAGGTGAGCATAATCGGTACCTTCATAGAACTTGCTAC
>CAXUHG010000076.1:0-12467 GCA_964250805.1 uncultured Ktedonobacteraceae bacterium
CATGCCACCATTCTCATTTACCATCGACGCCGAATGCCCCGATACGTGGGCGCGTGCTGGCACAATTCAGACGCCGCATGGCACGATTCAGACGCCTATCTTCATGCCCGTTGGCACACAAGCGACGGTGAAGAGCGTCTCGCCAGAAGAGTTACACATGGTGGGCGCACAGATTATTCTCTCTAATACCTATCATTTGATGCTGCGCCCCGGCTCCGAACTCGTCGCGGACTTTGGCGGTCTGCACTCGTTTATGCACTGGGACGGTCCCATTTTGACCGATAGCGGTGGCTTCCAGGTGTGGAGTCTGGGGCATTTACGCAAGTTGAGCGAGGATGGTGTCACCTTCAAATCGCATCTCGATGGTTCCGCACATACCCTCACACCCGAACGCGTTATGCAGATTGAGGCCGAGCTAGGTGCCGACATCATTCTACCGCTCGACATCTGTGCGGCCTATCCATGCCCACCGTTAGAGGCGCAAGCGGCGATGGAGCGCACGCATCGCTGGGAGGAGCGTGCTCTGATCGCCAAAGAACGCTACAATCCAGCGCAGGCACTGTTTGGCATTGTGCAGGGAGCCTTCGAGCCAGAGCTACGGCGGCAGAGCGCGGAAACCATCGGCAACATGCCCTTTCCGGGTCTTTCTATCGGTGGCCTCTCCGTTGGCGAACCCAAAGCGCAGATGTGGGAAATGCTTGAAGTCGTCACGCCAGCTCTACCGCGCAACAAGCCGCGCCACCTGCTTGGCGTTGGCTCACCTGAAGACCTTGTAATGGGCGTCGGTCTCGGCATGGACATGTTCGATTGTGTGCTACCGACACGCGTAGCGCGGCATGGTGGACTCTTCACGAGACAGGGACGCGTCAGCATCAAAGGAGCGCGTTTTCGCACCGAACATGGTCCCGTCGAGGCGAGTTGCGACTGCTACACCTGCCGCAACTATAGCGCGGCCTACGTCCACCATCTCGCACGTACCGAGGAGCAACTGTACTATCGTCTCGGCAGCATTCACAACATCCGTTTCATGTTGCGTCTCGCCGCAGAGCTACGGGCCGCCATCCTCGCGGGAACCTATCCCACATTTCGTGACGAATTTCTCGCCACGTACATGCCCGCCTCCGAACAGGTACGCGAGGCTCAACGCGAAAAATGGAAAATGGCACGCGCGAAATTATGAAAACGCGATATGCGACGGACGCCCACAAGACATTGCAACGGACGCCCACAAGGGGCTAACCCTACTATACCTAGGATGCAAAGCACACACAAACGGTGTATAGTAGGGTTAGCTCCTTGTGGGCGTCCGTCGATAAATCGCATCTCATTATTAAGTAGCACAAATTTAAGGGGGCAACGATGCCTACAACATATCGTTTGATCAACACAGAACCACTTGACCCTGCGTTAAACATGGCGATTGACGAGGCTATTCTCACGCACTATCTCACGCAACAGGTGCCACCCACGTTGCGCGTATTTCGCTGGACACAGACAGCGATTACACTTGGTCGCTTCCAGAATGTCGAGCGCGAGATCGAGCAGGAGCGATGTCAACAAGAGGGCGTTGCTCTTGTGCGCAGACCAACGGGTGGACGAGCCGTCTACCATCGTGACGAATTCACCTACAGCCTTGTCATAGGCAAGCGCGAGCATGTTCCATCTGGTGTTGTCGCCGCTTATGCCTATCTTGCACAGGGATTGCAGGCCGCGTTACAGCATCTCGGCATCCCTTCGGAACTCAGCGAGGAGCATGTCAGCAAGAATCCGTCGGCAGCCTGTTTCGCATCCTCGACACAAGCCGACCTTACCGCAAAAGGCTACAAAATCATCGGTAGTGCCCAGGTGTGGAAAGACGACGGCCTGCTGCAACAGGGATCGCTTCCACTCGACGACCACGCCGCCGAATTTTTCTCTTTCCTGCGTTTCCCAAGCGAGACAGCACGCACCGAGGCACTCGCCCTCTACCAGACCAAAACTACGCCCCTGCATACATTTGACCCTACTATCACGCGCGAACAAGTGGCAATGGCCTTCGCCACAGGATTTAGTGATGCATTGCAAACTCAATTTGTAGAGGAGAAATTGAGTCAATCCGAGTGGGATTTGGCGCAACAACTCGTTGAGGAAAAGTATGATAAGCTTGTGTGGATGAAAGAACGAATTTCTCTAACCTAATAAAACATCGGCACGTTGCGTCGCTAAGAAATGTAAGGTACAATAGGCGCAACGTTCAGGTTCAACATACATAAAAATAGCCATTCTATCTATTGTCACGTTAGAAGGAGAATATTGCGTGTGAGCATGTCTATAGAAACGGCGCGGAGAATATTGGAAGCCAGCAAACAACGCGCCAGAGAACTACGTAGCCCCGTGAGCATTGCCATTGTCGATGCAGGAGGCCATCTCGTCCTTTTCGAGCGCATGATGGCTCCCTATGGGTGGGCAACAGGTAACATCAGTATTGCGAAGGCAAATACAGCCGTCATGTTTAATCAATCCACCGATGCGGTTGCGCAGTGGGCTGCTGGCATCCCCGGTTTCGCCTCAAGTATGGCAACAATGACCGACGGTAAATTTATTATGGCGGCTGGCGGCTGGCCCATTCGTTCGGGTGGCATGACGATTGGCGGCATCGGTGTCAGCGGCGGCAACGCTCCCGGACGCGATGACGAGATTGCACGCGCCGGTCTCGCCGCTGCTGAAGCACAAGCGGTACAAATGCCGCAACAGCCTATGCAACAGCAACCCGTACAGATGCAACCACCCATACAGCAACCCGTACAACAGCCATCATACATCGCATCTCAATCCTTACCGCCGTTCTCCTCTGCACGCCAAGCTGTACCAGTTGCGCCGTCAGCACCATCATACTCATCTAATGATATACCGCTCTACTATCCGCCCGTCGCGCCACAACCGCAGCCACCGCAACCGCAGCCGACATTTACCACAGCCGAGCGCGTGGAGATGCCAGTACAGAGCGAAGTACAGGATACGTCAGATAATCCGCGGAATCAGGAAGCACCTTATAGCGATAACACCATTCGTCAGAACACCCCAGACCGTTCGGGAGACCAATAAGCATGAGCCAGGACCATTCTAGTAGCAAACGTGCCAGAAGAACGGCGCGAGCGCAACGTACTAACAAACCCATTCTCGTCACGAACGCGAACAGCGACAGTGGAAATGCGGAGGAAGAGTACGGCAGTATAGGAACCGCGACCCAAACAATCGACGAGCCACAGGCTCTTGTGGTGCCAACACCAGAACCTATCGAGCAACCTGCACGTAGACTTCCTCGTTTCTTCTCGAATGTAAAGAAAAACGAAGAAGATACAACGCAAAAAGAGGCAAAGGAGGCCGAAGTCGTGCAGGCCCGTCTCGCTCGCGCTACACGCGGCAAGACTAACACAGAAGCCACTCCTACGAAGGTTGCGTCTGTTGAGGGTAAAAAAGCTACAGCGACTACACCCGCTAAAGCTGCTCCTGCTAAACCACAGGGTATGTTCAAAACACGCTACATCATTGGTATGGGCGTCTACCTTCTCTCAGCCGACTTCCTCGGTCAGTACGAACAGAAATTTCTTGCCTATCTCGGCTTGGACAAACAACTCGCGCAGTTCAATCTCTTCGGCGCTCCGTTCCACTTAACAACATCAACAATTGTGTTCCTGGCCTCGCTCGTCATTATCCTTGTATTGCTTGCGCGTTTCGACCTCATTCCTCGGAGTCTTGGTGGTTCATCACGTTCGAGAACAACCCCTGGACAGTCGCAGACAAGGAGTACAACTATACAGAGTGAGAGAGTTACACCACCTACTGTACGCCAAGGCGTCAAAGGTGCCGACGACTCGCTGTATCAGCAGTATCGTAGCAATCAACGCAAGAAGAAATAACCGACAGGAATGTACATTGTGTCTAACTCGACTAGGCATAATGTACACACTATCGGTTCTTTTGGAAAACATGCTTGACTTATTTGCATTGGGTGCTTATAATCAAAACAGAGACCACAAAAATTCGGTCAAGAAAGCACACGAACGTATCATGAAGCTCAGCTACAAACAACCAGTACAACAGAATAGCTTTTATTATTGGTTTAGCCCCCCAGCATGATGGTGGGCCTTTTTAGGCTGAGCAAGATAAACCACCAGCGTGCTGGGAAAGCAGAGGAAAACATCCTCTGCTTTTTTGTTTCCTAAATTCGGGGTTCTAATTTGTACGGGTCTAATTTATTACACCCTATTGAAAAGAGGATTTGTTCCATGATTATCACCATTCGTAGCCAGGCCACAAGCGAAGAGCGTACACAGCTCATGACCCAGATTTGCCGCATCACGGGAAGTCTACACCCCATCACTCCAACCGTCATGGATGGACGCGAACTGCTCGTTCTCGATGGTACACAGCTTGACCATGAGACGCAGGCTTTACTGAGTGAGCAGGCAGCGGTAGAGCGCATCACCCGCGTCAAGACCGCGTACAAACTGGTGAGTCGTGCATATAAGGAGGAAGACACGCACGTACTGGTCGGCACAGGGCATGACTGCGAACAGGTACTCATCGGCGGCACTACACCAACGATTATCGCTGGCCCTTGTGCAGTTGAAAATCGTGAGCAACTCCTGACAACGGCACATGCGGTCAAACATGCCGGAGCGCAGGTATTGCGTGGTGGTGCCTTCAAGCCACGCACCTCACCCTATCAGTTTCAGGGGCTTGGCGTCGAAGGGCTACACCTGCTAGCACAGGCACGGAAAGCGACTGGTCTTCCAATCATTACAGAGGTCATGGAACCAGACCTCGTGGCAACAGTCGCTCAACACGCCGACATCTTGCAGATTGGGAGCCGCAATATGCAGAACTTCCCTCTGCTTCTGGCGGCTGGACGCGACGCCGAGAAACGCCCCGTTCTACTCAAACGCGGCCTATCTGCGACCATAGACGAATGGCTGCTAGCGGCTGAATACATCGTCGCGGCAGGCAATCCCAATGTAATCCTGTGCGAACGTGGCATTCGCAGCTACGATCCGCAAACGCGCAACGTTCTCGACCTCACCTGTGTTCCTCTCCTCCACGAATTGACACATCTTCCAATTATCGTTGACCCCAGCCATGCCACTGGCAAACGCGAGCTTGTACCCGCAATGTCGCGTGCCAGCATCGCCGCAGGAGCTAACGGCCTGATTATCGAGGTTCACGAAGACCCGAACAACGCCCTCTGTGACGGTCGCCAATCCATTACACCCGCACAACTGCAAAAAATTGTACGCGACTCGCACTTACTGACACAGATGATGGAAGAAGAGGAGATAATCCAGGTAGCATAAACAGCAGCATGGGAAGATACAGCACATGTGCTGTATCTTCCCATGCTGCTGTTTATGCTACCAATATCCTATCTATTCTCTCTCGACTCATCCCATGCGATATGGTATACTCGTTATACGTAGAGAGGGCGAGTTTTAGAATAACTTGGTCGCGTTAGACCAAAGGCTTGAGGTAACACGATGCCAACACGAATTATTATTGCGGACGACGAAACTATTCAGCGCATGGACTTGAAAGATGTGCTGACAAAACAGGGCTATCTCGTGGTCGGTGAAGCAGGGGACGGCTTGAGTGCTGTCAACCTGGCCCGCGAGCTACGACCCGATCTGGTAATCATGGATATTCGCATGCCAGACATGGACGGCATTGCCGCCGCCGAGACGCTGACACAGGAGAAGATTGCACCAGTGTTGTTGCTGACAGCCTTCGGAGACCAACCGCTTGTTGAACGCGCCAAAGAAGCGGGCGTGGTCAACTACATCGTCAAACCGTTACGCGAGAGCGAGGTTACACCTGCAATTGAGGTGGCACTCGCACGCTACAACGAGTTCCGCGAGCTTGAAGAGAAGACACGCACCTTGACCGAACAGCTTGAAACACGCAAGATCGTCGAACGTGCCAAGGGCCTTCTGATGGAGAAGCAGGGTCTGTCCGAGTCGGACGCATTCCGCAGAATTCAGCGAGCGAGCATGAACAACCGTAAATCTATGCGCGAAGTGGCGGAGGCCATCCTCCTCACAGACACAATGGGAGCGTAACACGCGGTTTAACAGGGGTAGGGACCGATTTATCGCGTCCTGATAGCCTCTCGATACCTGAACTTCGACAATTTCGTAGGGACCAGATTTATCGCGTCCGTCGCTCAATTTATTGAGCGAGATTCTTGACGAATCCTGTATTTAAGCTGTATCAAACCTGATCTCGCTCAATAAATTGAGCGACGGACGCGATAAATCTGGTCCCTACGAAATACCTTATGAAGTAATTCAAATTTATCATTAATCCTATAGAAGTAGAGCAATTATGACATCGGGAACGACTACAGAGAATACCGTTCTGATTGTTGGCATTCGCTTTCGTCCTGCTGGTCGCATCTACTACTTTGATCCGCAAGACAAAAGCTATAACACAGGGCAATATGTCGTCGTCGAAACAGTACGCGGCATGGAGGCTGGACGCGTGGTGATCGCGTCCAAGAAAATGGCGGCAGACGACCTCAGCGACCCGCTTAAACCGATACTTCGCCTCGCAACCGAAGACGAATTGCGTATGATGCTCTCTTTCAAGGGAAAAGAGAAAGAGGCGGTGGTAATCTGTGGAGAGCGTGTGATTCAGCATAAGCTCCCGATGAAGCTTGTCGAAGCCGAATATACCTTCGATGGCAGCCGTCTGACATTTTATTTTACCGCCGAGGAGCGCGTCGATTTTCGTGCCCTGGTACGCGATCTCGCCGCCACCTTTCGGACGCGCATCGAGCTACGACAGATTGGGGCTCGCGATCAGGCAAAGCAACAAGGTGGTATTGGACCATGTGGCAAGACGCTCTGCTGTAGCTCCTGGATTACCGATTTTGGTGTTGTCTCAATTAAGATGGCAAAAGAGCAAGGTCTACCGCTGAATCCATCGAAAATTTCTGGTGTCTGTGGTCGGCTCCTCTGCTGCCTTTCTTATGAAAATGATAACTACATACAGGCAAAACAGCAGATGCCACAAATTGGCTCCATGCTCTCGACGCCCGGAGGGGCTGGTAAAGTCGTCTCGGTCAACGTGCCGAAAGACTCCGTCGAGGTGATGCTCGAAAGCGGAGCGACGATTCAAGTACCCGTGAGCATACCGGAGGCGAGTGAAACGGCAACCTGTAAGACAGGCGGTTGCTCTAGTTGTGGTGTCAAAGGCGGAGGTTCCTGTGGTAGTGGCTGCTCTTGCGGAAGTGGTGGGGGTGGCTGTAAGACTCAAGGAGGCGGCTGTGGTTCGTGTGGCATAAAAAAAACAAAAACTTCAGGTGTAACAAAGGAATGATGAGAGGAAGGTATACATACTTATGCCTTTAGACAGGAAAGACTCAGGTGCTACCTGGCAAGGTCCTCAATCTTATAAAATTACTGAGGTTCCGCCAGATGAGCTGTGGGAACCATCGGATGAAGAACCTACTTCGCCTGATTCGGCAGAGCAAGAACTCTATACTGAGCCGACCGATACTAGCGGACTCCATCTCAACGCAGACTATCAGGATGAGGATGAAACGCAACCATCTTCTGCACGAGCGGAACTTTTTAATCAGTTCGGCTACTATGCCTCGTTTATTCTGACACCACTGCTCTTCGCACTTCTGACCAGTCTTCTTGTGTTACCTATTGTGGCAACGGGACATGCGAAACTTCCCCCACAAACACTTATTCCCCTTGCTGTTATTATTGTTGTTATCGCGCTCGCTCAAGGCGTTGCTATCTACTATGCAGGTACAAATAATGGCCTATGGGCTATTTATACTGTTGTAGGATTTTTCCTTTTTATACTTATTGGCTGTTTCGCTCTCTTCGGCCCCGTCGCGGGTATTATTACCTTAATTCTGCTTATCGGCCTCACTATATTTCTCGCACGACAGTATATTCGCTCCGTCCCCGAAGGCTTCGTAGACATTGTGCGCTCCTTCGGCAGGTATAGCCGCACCCTCTACCCTGGCTTCAACGTTCTTCTGCCCTGGGAAAAAGTGTCGGACCATCTACGCACAATTGAGACGGTGTGGCAAACTCCCATACAGCGCGTGCAGATGACCCGCGATGAAGACGTTTTATTGCGCGGCACCATCACCTACCACCTACAACCTGAAGACGCTCACCTTGCCGTAACCAACGTGCAAAACTGGGAAACCAGCCTGCACAATCTCTTCATCACGGCACTACAAACCGTCGCCGCAACCTTTACACCGGAAGACTTTATCGCGTGGCCTCAAGGCATGCATACGCGACCAACGCATGGGAGCGTGATGCCACTAGCCGAGGGTGAACCACGCTGGGAGCAGGTAAACGGCCTCGTGTTCCAGCGCATTCGTGACAGAGTAGCTCTCTGGGGTGTCCTTATCAACGAAGTGCGCATGCACGACATTATCCTGGCGTCGCACGAAATCGCTGCTAAGATGCATGACACAACCGTACCTGTCGCGCAACCACAACCACAGGTGCAACAACCATCCGTGCCAAAAGCCGCCTCAAAGCAGACGGCTCCTCAACAAGCAGTCAAGCAAACAGTGCCACAACCCGCGCCTGTACCAGAGGCAGTAGCCCCCATTCCAAAGGGTCTGAAAGAAGAGACCTTGCGCCAAGCGTACTTGGCGGTTAAGAATGGCAGTATCAAAGAGCCAGAAACCATTCGCAATCTCGCAGCCCAGTTCGACACCGTTGCTCGCACACCAGAATTGAACGACACATTTACATTTGACGCGGCACGCGCCGCCGCCAATCTCTACGCCCAAGCAGACCGACGTGAGGAAGAGATAGATGCCAATGCTGGTACCCTCTTCACCGATGAAACAAAGCTCGACTGGAACGTTCGCCGTCCAACCGACGAAAATCTCATGGCTGGCGGCTGATTTTTCCAGAAAAAGAATGTCTGTGCAGTGCAATTGCACTGCATGGACGGACATTCTTTTTCTGATACAGTTATTTCCGTACGAGTGTTGTAGCAACCTTCTCAGCTTGCCCTGACTCCATCGAGCGCAGAGCAGCGACTGCCTCGTTTGAGACAACCTTGTTCGCTTCTGGATCGAACACCACATCGTCGCGCTTACAATATCTGAGCTTGTTCCATGCAGCCGTTGCACGATCCCATTCGGGAAAACGCTCCGTCGCCTCGGCGTCGCCCTTTACTACGCGTTGGAACGCGATATAGGATGTCACGAGCGCACTTACAATACTGATGAGCGTCAAAGAAACCAGCACAACCATCCAGAACGGGTTGAAGCTAGCCTCTAGTCCTCCAATAAGTATGATAATGAGTAAGACAAAAATACCTACGAGAGCAGCACATACAATAATGTAAGGCATCATTGCGACGGTACGCGTCGGCATGTCGGGCGGTGCCGCTCGCGCAACCCCCGCATCGTATGCCTGCTGCATCGTCATTACCATATCGCTTTGATGGCAGACAGGACACGTTGGATTTTCTACTTCGGCAGATGCCATAAAATAAACCCTCCTTATAGAGAATACATATCGCTCGAACGGGAATACATATATTGAGCAAAAGTCGCTCTATTTATTTCTTTGTCACTGGTAGCATAACACGTTGTCGCGCTTTCGACAATATTTTTTGCGTTTCAACAGAGCTTTTTCCTCTCTTGACAACCTTCGAGAGATGTATTACTGTACTCCTGATAATAAGAATGTGAACAAATGTTTGATTGAAAGGAGAACACTTCGGCATGACCCTTCCGTCTTACCTTTTTTGCGATACCTGTGGCGCGGCTAATCGCATACAGGCCACCTTTTGTAAGGCATGTGGTTATGTCCTCTCTCCTGCATCCGCTAGCAACTCCATGTCCCCCAACTCCACCACATTTACAGGCTTGCTCACACAAAAACACATTTTGAAGCAACGCTACCTCATACAAGCACAGGTGGGACGCGGCGGCTTTGGTGCTGTGTACAAGGCAGCCGATACTCTGCTTGGCAATCGGCTCGTCGCGGTCAAAGAGATGAGCCAGAGCAATATGGACGCCCAGGAATTAGCCGAGGCCACTGCGACATTCAAGCGCGAAGCTCTCATGCTCGCCTGCCTGAAACATCCCAATCTGCCACACATCTACGATCAATTCACAGATGCGGGTCGCTCGTATCTCGTGATGGACTTTATTGAGGGCAAGACGCTGGAAGAACATCTAGTAGATTTGCAGGGAGCATTGTTGCCGATTTCTAAAACGCTCGCCATCGCGCTACAACTCTGTGATGTCCTCATCTACCTGCACTCACAGCAACCGCCAATTATTTTCCGTGATCTCAAACCCGCGAACGTGATGCTCACGCTCTCAGGTCATATTTACTTGATTGACTTTGGCATAGCACGCCACTTCAAACCGGGGCAGACAAAAGATACCACCGCCCTCGGCTCCACAGGCTATGCCGCGCCTGAACAATACGGCAAGGCACAGTCAACGGCGCGTGCCGATATCTATGGCCTCGGCGCAACACTTCATCAACTTCTCACAGGACACGATCCATCAGAGTCACCCTTTACCTTCGTCCCCGTTGCGCTGAAAAATTCGCCCACGCTTGCAGGTCTCGACACGCTCATCGCCAGCATGGTAAGCGTGGATAGTAATAAACGTCCCGCCAGCGTCTTGCTCGTCAAACAGGCATTGCAGCGTATCGCTATACAGCACGAAGCAGGGCTGAAACAGCATGTAGCGAGTACAATGCCTCCTATACCCCCAAAAACGCCAAAGGGCACAAAAGGCACTGCTATGCCACAGATACGACCAATGGCAAACATGCTGTTCGTGTGCGTTGGACATAGTAGTCGTGTTACTGCGTTAGGATGGTCTCCTAATGGAAAGTGGATTGCGTCGGCAAGCTATGACAAAACGGTGCAAGTCTGGGATGCCACAAATGGCAAGCAGTTATTGACCTACAAAGAGCATCGCGGGCACGTCAACGCGCTCTGCTGGTCGCCCGATAATATGCGTATCGCCTCCGCCAGCGATGACGGAACAGTACGTATCTGGAATCCGACAACAGGTAGTACGCTCTTTACCTATCAGGGACACATCGGTCCCGTCAACACACTCTCGTGGTCGCCTTCGCTCTCGGCCTATGGAAACAACACACCTGCACAGATCGCTTCGGCGGGTGCGGATAAGACGGTTCAGATTTGGGATGCTACAACAGGTATTGTGCATTATGTTTTCCGTAATCACACCGATGCCTTGCATACTGTCGCATGGTCGCCCGATGGAAAACGTATCGCCTCCGCTGGCGAAGACCGTACCGTACTGCTCTGGTATCCTGTGAAGGAGCTGCCAAAAAAATCGTTCTTCAACACCCTCACCTCTATTCTCTCGCTACAACGCGACGTGCTGCCCTTGCGCGGACATAACGAACGCGTCAATAGCATCGCATGGTCGCCTGATAGCCGTTATATCGCCTCCGCTAGCAGCGATCACTTAATTCTGATACGCGATACAACAACTGGAGCAACGCTACATACCTATGGCATGCATAGCAAAGGCATGAAAAATTGTGTCTCATGGTCGCCTAATGGCAAACATGTTGCCTCCGGCAGTAACGACAAGACGGTAGATATCTGGAGTGTGATGGCAAAGAAAGTAAACTTCACCTATCACGGTCATAGTGGATATGTTACCGCCGTTGCATGGTCTCCCGATGGCACACGCCTTGCCTCCGCAAGCGTTGATCGCACAGTGCAAGTGTGGCAAGCGGTGTAACTGTATATCTCAACTGTTGCTAATAAATGACAATCGAGGTATTCCAATCTGTATGGGCATAGACCCAGCCCGCATCATTTTCTTGCAGATTAACGCAGCCATGACTTCCATCGAAGTTATATGCCGTCGTTCCGCTTGCATCCTCGTGCGGAAATTGTGTACCTGGACCAAAGTTGGCACGCCAGGGAGCATCATGGACAAAGTAGCCTCCATAGTGATAGAGAATGGCATAGTTGATGGGCGTATCTGGAAACCAGTAAGGCGAACTTTTGGGTTCTGCCGCTGTAAAGATAATTGGCGATTTGCGGTCTAACACCGACCATACCCCAGGAAGTGAAGGCAATTCCTGGCGACCCGTTGTGACGTGATACGAGTTCACAAGGATACCATTTTGATAGACGCGCATGGCTTGCTCAACCAATGAGACGACGAGTACCTGTTTCTTGGAAAGATGGTAATGGTCTAACATCTGCTTGTCAGTGGCATGAACCTGATTATAGGACGTTTGATCATTGTAGTCCTGCTCGAACAGGTGCAAATTGAACAGTGCATTGTCTGTCTCAGCAATTACCGACTCAAAGCCTGTCGTTGTATCAGTACTTGCAAGGTCACTATCCAATCCTGCACCGATACCAGCATTCATGTACCCGTTGTCGAGTGCGTACACACGACCATCACGAGCATCGTTATATGG
>CAXUHG010000076.1:12567-26481 GCA_964250805.1 uncultured Ktedonobacteraceae bacterium
TCTCAAGCTCGTTCAATTTCGTCAGACTAATGTACGGGAATGCCTGAACCGAAGTCACGACTATTTGCTGGTATTGCACATCAATCTGTGCATCCAGATTTTGAAAATCGTCTGCTCGCGTCGCACTATTAAAAAGTTGCACGTCATTGTCGTATTGGAACTGCATCGCGGTTATATCAAGATGAGCATTCCCCATTTTTATAAGAGTATCATGAAAATCAGTAAGTTTGGTGGACGTAAATGTCATCAAGCTTAATGATTGAAGAGAGAGACGCGCACTTGTACTGATTGCAGCATACTCGCTTGGTAGATGTGCAGACGAAAGCAAGAGTTGGTCCTGACTAAATTGCTGTAGAAAAAATTGAGCGTTTCCAATACCCTGTATACCCCCTGCTGAAAGAGCAGTCTGAAAATTCTGCATGTCTTGTTGAGCTTGTACCTGAAATTGCTCAGTAATAGAGGCCATAGTTTTTGTTACTTGCGAGGACAAATTGCGGTAGCTACGTGCAAGATTTTGATAATACGCTATAGCAGATGAGGAAGATAAAAGTACAAAAGGTGTATACGAACGCTCTAACTTCTGTTCTTGTGTAAGAACAGGTTGTAAAAAAACAGTGGGCACGCCAATGGAGCGAGCCTGTCGAAGGAGGGAATCGAGCTGTCCCTTGCTCGCGCTCGCCTGCCGTTGTTCTGCAGGAGCGTTGTTCTGGCTCATAACTCCATAAAGAAGGACAGTAATGAGAAGTACAAGTCCTATACCACAACCTACCTTTACAAGCATACTCTTTGTAGAGAATTTCCTCGATATTACATGTCTCGTTTGTTTCTTTTGCTCACCTTCTTGTAACTTAGGCACTAAAGACTGTGGCAAAGATGTCTTTAGATGGAGCTTTTGCGGTAAAGAGACTCGTACCGTTGCATCACTTTCTGGTAGCTGATTTTCATTGGCGGATTGGCTCTCCACCACGTCCATCTTTGCACCACAGCGTGAGCAGAAACGCTGTTGGTCAACAGTCTTTTTCGCTCCACAGACGATGCAGGAGCGTTGTGTTAGAATAGCATGGTGCGTCATAGCCCCTCTCCTTCCTCTTTTTTCGCCTCCTATATATGTGTACTCAGCAAGAATATTGCTCGCACAAAGTACACATACATAAGAAGAGAGTTTGTTAACTAGCCATTTCCTACGGCAGTTGTAGCACTCAGCGAGAATGGTTTTAACTGCTCTACTCCTGCACCAGAGGTATCTACCTGCTGATAGGTATAGCTATTGCCAGACATTGGACTAAGGTATCCAGCTTTCTGAACAAGTGCCGGTGCAGCACCAACCGATGTTACCAATACAGGAGTGAAGGCCCAGTTGTCGGCTGGGACAAGCCCACCAATCACACGTCCCAGAGCGCGATGCTCGGACTCGACAGTAGCAATCTGACCAGCAATTTGTGCAAGGTCGGGTCGCCCTAACTGCGCGAACTCCATGATCGCTGCAAGAAATGCAGAGTCAAACACGCCCTCTAGTTGCTGCTGAGTTGCAATAAACGTCTTCAGATCAGTAAACGTCTGCGGCCCTTGTGGAAAACTGAACGTGTCGGCAAGCGATTTACCACCGTTAGCCGTAAAGAATAGCTGATGAATCTGTTCCTCTACAAGTGCCGCCTTCAGGTAGGCAAGATTGTCTCCTGTGATGCCCAATTTATCGGCATTAGCAATACCATTGGTGTAAAATGTGACGGCTAACTGCTCAGCCGTTCTTGCAACGGTCAAGATGTCTACAATCGAATCAACGGTTGGGATCGACATACTATATTGTTGCTGGCTCTGATTCCCTTCGACGCGGCTAATGTATCGTGTTCCCTTCGCATAAGCGGGAGAAACAGACAATACACCAGCACCAGCAACAACAAGACCTGCGGCTCCAGCAGCACCTCTCAACAATGTTCTGCGAGATCGACGCGCAGCGAGCGATGGAAACGAGTGAGTAGAAGTCGCTTCCTTAGAATTTTTGTCGGACCTTTTCAAAGTGTCATCCTTTCATGTTATCGGTTTCTAACATGAGTCTAGCGGTCTATTCCACTAGCTATTACGATAGTATCTTGTATGCAATGCCTGCGCAGGATTCACATGAAGCGCAATCTTCCGCAAACTATGCCACCAGGAAACTTCGCCGACGCGTTCAGCAGAGCCTTTTTGTAGTAAACATACATGAGTTTGAGAAACAATCGCTTCTAAAAGTTACTACGAACTCTAAGTGCATAGTGGATTACCATGTTTCTTTGTATAGTGTGATATACCTCTGTTTATCTTTTGTGTCCAAGCCAATGAGTACTGTATTCATGCGTATCCACCTTTATACACGGATGAAAACGTGTTAAGATGGTATAGTAAAAGATGATACAGCTAACGATAATAGAAATACACGTATCGAGTGTAATCTTGAAATAGGGAAGTTATGTACTGTCAACGGTGTGGAACCATCAATCGAGCTTATGCGATCATATGTATCTCCTGTAGGACCTACCTGCAACCCTCGAAACCTCCTAATCAATACTCTACCGCGAAACTTGCCGCGGTGCAGCCGGAACAGCTACTTCAGAACCGCTATCGTCTGCTTACAACTCTCGGTCAAGGGGGCTTTGGCTCAGTTTTTAAGGCGCAAGATACCCTCGTTCAAAACAGAGTCGTGGCGATCAAAGAGATCGATCTCAACGGCCTCCAACAGCAGGACAGGCTCGATGCGACCGACTCGTTCAAGCACGAGGTACAAGTACTTTCTGACCTACAACATCCGGGCTTGCCCGGCCTCTACGACTACTTTACGGACGCTCAATATTGGTATCTGGTGATGGATTTTATAGCGGGCGTGACGCTCGAACGCTATCTGGAACAGAGTATTGGCGGTCATTTCCTGCGGGTCATCGACGCTCTACGGGTGTGTATCCAACTCTGCATCGTACTTGACTATCTCCACACGCATCACCCTCCGATTGTCTTTCGCGACCTCAAGCCCTCCAACGTCATGCTGTTGCCAAATGGTGGCGTGCGCTTGATAGACTTCGGTATCGCACGTTACTTTAAACCGGGGCAGTTCAAAGATACAATGGCCTTTGGCTCTCCTGGCTATGCCTCGCCAGAGCAATATGGTAAGACGCAAACAACACCTATAGCCGACATCTATAGCCTCGGTGCTTTGCTCCATCAAATGCTCACAGGCAACGATCCGTGCGAGGTACCATTTCGCTTCCCACCCCTACACGACTATTCTTTGAGCAATATACCCACTATTCCATTGCAATTGCTTGACCGCCTTATTTCGCAGATGGTCGAACTCGACCCCAACAAACGCCCCGGTAGCATGGCTCTTGTACGACAACAACTAACCTATATCGCCGAACAATGCGTGGTATGATACAGCTAATGTAGGGACCTTGATTTTTGACGATGAACAAAACAACGTGGGAATATGTGCCAATTGATGCTCACAAGGGGCAATACACTTCAAGTACGTGCAATCTATGGTGGAACCAGCGGACGCCCACAAGGGGCTACCCTACTATATATATTCCGCGTGCATAGCACGCAAAAGCGTTGTATAGTAGGGTAGCCCCTTGTAGGCGTCCGCTGTGCCCATCCAGCATCGTCCGTCGATTACTCTATCACGCCAAAAGAGGATTACACATGAACTTTGATCTCAACGAAGAGCAATCAGATATCCGCGACACAGTACGTCGCTTCACAGAACAAGAGATTACGCCACATGCGGCGGAATGGGACGAGACGAGTACCTTTCCACGCCCAGTATACACAAAGATGGCGGAACTGGGTTTAATGGGCATGACCACACCGGAGGACTACGGCGGCACAATGCTCAGTCGCCTCATGGGTGCCATCGTCTACGAAGAACTAGCAAAGGGCGAGATGGCAACCGCCGTTGGCCTCTCGGTTCACAACATGGTGACAGGCTCTATTGCTCGCTTTGGCAATCCCGAACAACGCCAGCAATGGGCATCACGTCTAGCTATTGGCGAACTGCTTGGCGCGTTTTCGCTGAGTGAAGCGGCATCTGGTTCAGATGCCGCCAGCCTGCAATGTCGGGCGGAGCGCAATGGTGATGAGTATGTCTTGAACGGCTCCAAACTGTGGGTCACAAACGGCGGTGAGGCCGATATCTACCTGCTAATGGTACGCACAACACAAGTAAAGGGGGCGGCAGGTATCACCTGTCTCGTCGCCGAAAAAGGCACTTCCGGCTTCTCTTTTGGTAAAACCGAGCGCAAAATGGGTCTACATTCCTCTCCCACGCGCGAACTCCTCTTCGAGAATTGCCGCATTCCCGTCACCAATCGCATCGGAGAAGAGGGGCAAGGCTTCAAAATCGCCCTCGCCTCCCTCGATGGTGGGCGCATCAATATTGGAGCAGTCGCGGTCGGAGTCGCACAGGCAGCGTTCGATACGGCACGAAACTACACCCTCGAACGCGAACAATTTGGCAAACCGATAGCCACGCTGCAAGGCATACAATTTATGCTCGCGGATATGGCAATGCGAATCGAAGCCTCACGCCTCCTCGTGTACGAGGCCGCTCATAAGCTTGACACCGGACAGAACGCGGGCATGTACGCAGCAATGGCAAAGTGCTTTGCCACCGACTCAGCAATGGAGATTACCACCAATGCCGTCCAGATACTCGGTGGTGCTGGCTACGTCCGTGACTATCCCACCGAACGCTATATGCGCGATATCAAAGTCTCGCAGATTTTTGAAGGCACAAACCAGATTCAACGCGTCGTCATCGCGCGAGCCTTACTGGGAACTATGCGCTAGACACAAATCCATTTCTTTCAAGTATCGAATTTCATAAATGTGCCGAAAAATAAAAGAGGAGAGGTTACATACTTTTACCTCTCTCCACACAGCACTTGAAAGGAAACCGTTTTGCGTAAATATCGTTTCTTGCTAGGTGTTGTTCTCTTCCTCCTCGTTTGCCAACTATCGGGTACCACGAGTTCCCATGCATTTGCGGATTCAGGACCGCCTTCTGCATTTCTCACCATGTCCGGTATAAACAATCTGGAAGACGACGCCTCACAGTGGAGCATCTATCACGATCAAGGCTATACGCAGGGAACACTACAAAACGTTGACATACAAAACGTTAACACGCTCAAGGTGACGCTTCTACATAGCTCACAAGACTATGCCGATATTCATGCGTATCGTAACCTGCCCGCTGTTACGAACGCTACTCAATTCAGCATGGATGTCTCTTTCTACTATCCCTACGAAAGGCAGGTGCAGGCACTAGAATTTACGATGGATTCATGGGTCAACAATGTTCGTTGGGAGTGGGCACTGCAATGGCAGGCCGTTCCATCTGGGAAAACTACTCAGGCTTCGCCGAAAGGGTGGCGTGTCTGGACAGGAAGCACATGGCAAGATATACAGGTGACGCAAGATTTGCAAAACAATACATGGCATACGCTCCATCTTTATGGCAATATCGTCAACGGACAAGTCCATTATGTCGGCTTTAACTGTGACGATGTGTATACTGATATGAGCCAGTACACATTCGCACCTGTTGCCTCTTCAGGTAATAAACTGGCTGTCGGCGTGCAGTTAGATGGCAACTACGACGAACAATCATATCCTGTGTACTACAATGCTGTAAACTTGCACTATCAGTAGGGACGGATTATGCGGTTTAAGCAAATAACGAGGGGATTTTCAATCCCCTCGTTATTTGCTTAAACCGCATAATCGGCCCTTACCACATATCACCACATGAACATTGACCTATACCACCCTATTGAAATTTCCAATTCACACGATAGATAACAGTAGCAACATGTGAGTTGTCGGATTCCGAAGCGGAAGTGTAGCGAGACGATAGCATCGTTAGAGGAGTGGGAATATGAGTACGACAAACAAATATACGAAAGAAGCACGACAAACGTTAGTCTTCGCAAAAGAAGAGGCACTGCGTCTGAGACATCGAGCGATTAGCCCAGAGCATCTGTTACTCGGTCTGCTTCGTGTCAACGATATTCTGATTGAAAATATATTTGAGTCGTTACATCTCAATACAACACGCGTGACGCAAGCCATAGAATTTGTGATTGGGCGTGGCAACAAAGTCCATCTGAGCGATCCAGCATTGAACGCTGCCGCACGCTACGTCATTGCGAACGCAGAGGTAGAAGCTGCGCGAGCTGCTAGCGACCTGATTGGTATCGAGCATCTGCTGCTGGGTATACTTGGCGAGGAAAATGGAGCCGCGGCAAGCGTTCTAGCAAGCTTCAACATGTCTCTCGAATCAGTACGCGAGCATCTCGTACAACTGGCAAGCACCCCAAATGAACTGGCGCAACAACCATCATTCTCGCAAGAATACCAAGCTCGCTATGATGCGACGCCGACCCTGAATGAAGTGAGCCGTGACCTCACAGCGGCGGCACTGATGGATACACTCGATCCCATGATTGGGCGCGAGGAAGAGTTGGAGCGGACTATGCAAATTCTTTCGCGCCGCTCGAAGAACAATCCCGTCTTGCTCGGCGCGGCTGGCGTTGGCAAGACAGCCATCGCGGAGGGGCTGGCCCAGCGCATCATCGAGGGGAAAGTACCTGAAAATTTGCTCAACAGACGCGTGGTCTCCCTTGATGTGGCAATGCTCACAGTAGGCACCAAGTTTCGCGGTGACTACGAAGAGCGACTCAAGAAGATTATGCAGGAGATTCTCGACGATAAGGGCATCATCATGGTCATCGACGAGTTACATACACTCATGAGTAGCGGCGTCGCCGATGGCTCGGTAGATGCCGCCAATCTCTTCAAACCGATGCTAGCTCGCGGCGAGTTTCAGTGTATCGGTGCCACAACCTATGACGAATACCGCAAGACGATAGAGGGTGATCCGGCTCTTGAGCGGCGTTTTCAGCCCGTTCAAGTACGCGAGACAAACGAGCGCGAAACACTCGCTATTCTGCATGGATTGCGCTCACGCTATGAGGCATACCACCATGTCATACTCAGTAACGAGGCACTGAAGGCAGCGGTTCAGATGTCCTCTCGTTACATTCAAGGGCGTTTCCAGCCCGACAAGTCGATAGACCTGATAGATGAGGCTGCGTCCAGCCTACGCGTGCAACAGACGGTGGTACCAGAGGCGATTCGCCAGTTACGAGACCGAATCGTGCTTGTACAGCACGACAAAGACCACGAGGTACGCCAACACAACTTCGCCTTGGCTTCTTTACAACGCGCACAAGAACTACGTCTGCGCCAGGAATTGCAAAAACTAGAATATGAGTGGCGTATGCAGCAGATCCAACAGACACCTACCATTACAGAGCAGCATATCGCGGGAATTGTTGCGAAATGGACGGGTATACCGGTGGCACAGATCGCACTGGAAGAGGCACAACACCTGCTCGTATTAGAGGAAGATTTGCATAAGCGCGTCATTGGTCAACACGAGGCAGTACAAGCTGTGGCGAGAGCAGTGCGTCGCTCACGCACCAACCTACGCGATAGTCGCCGTCCCATCGGCTCGTTCCTCTTCGTCGGTCCAACAGGTGTTGGCAAGACAGAGCTAGCCAGTGCGCTGGCAGGAACCCTTTTCGGCGATGAGAGTGCTATGCTCAAGCTCGACATGTCAGAATTTATGGAGCAACACTCGGTTTCACGGCTTATCGGTTCTCCTCCGGGCTATGTTGGGCATGACAGCGCGGGTCAGTTGACCGAGGCGGTACGTCGTCGTCCCTATAGCGTCGTCTTGTTTGACGAAATCGAGAAGGCACATCCCAAGATTTTCGACCTGTTGTTGCAAATTCTCGATGATGGTTGCTTGACCGATACACACGGGCAAACGGTAGATTTTCGCAATACGATTGTGATTATGACCTCAAATGTGGGCACGGCTCGTCTCAAAGCGAATCCTATTACCTTCACATCGCGGCACATAAGTGAGCAAGAAGAGCTAGACGCGGCCCATGAGCAATTGCGTAGCAGAGTCACACCAGCGTTAAAAGAGATGTTCAAGCCAGAGCTGCTCAACCGTATCGACGAAATCGTGCTTTTCCACGCATTAGAGCAGACGCACCTACACGAGATTGTAAATATCATGATCGAGCAGACACAAAAACGTCTTGCCGCACAAGCAATCACGATGGAGGTCAGCGCAAAAGCTCGACATCTGCTGGTCAAACGTGGCTACGATCCCGTCTACGGGGCACGTCCACTGCGCCGTACAGTGCAAAGCATGCTCGAAGACATGTTAGCCGAAGCCATCCTGCAAGGCGAATGTGTAGCCAACGACACAATCGTTGTCGATGCCGCAAATGATATACTGTGCATTCATCGTCATGCACCAGCTTTGATGACAATAGCAACAGGCTTCGAGGCAGCGTAATAAACCATACAATCCAAGCAAAAGGCGATGAACCGCAAAATTGTGGTTCATCGCCTTTTTGGTAGGGACCGATTTATAGCGTCCTAGGGGTGGGGCGGCGGGGCGCACGTCGTCAACAGAGAACCATTGCCCCTCCCATCCCCCAGGACGTGATAAATCGGTCCCTACCATTATCAAACAAACACAAAACGCCAAAATGCAATATAATGGCTTTGTACTGGACACTTTGCTCATGATGAAACGTGATACCTATAAGAGATACAGTTAGGAGAACTTGTCTTGTACACATTGGCAACGATTAGAAAGGAATTTCATAATGGAACTTGGATTGATTGGTCTGGGTCGCATGGGTGCAAACATGGCGAAGCGACTCCTCCGCAATGGTCATACCGTCATTGGCTCTGCGCGTCACGACAGCACGGTACAGGCAGCGTTAGATGAAGGAGCAATCACAAAGGGCACGACCTCTTTAGAGGAGCTGGTTAAACAACTCGCTCAGCCTCGTGCGGTCTGGCTCATGGTGCCAGCGGCCTCGGTTGATGCAACGCTAGAGGTGCTTATTCCGTTGCTAGCACAGGATGATGTTATCATCGATGGTGGCAACTCGTACTATCACGACGATATTCGCCGTGCCGAGACGCTCAAGAAGTTTGGCATTCATTATCTTGACGCTGGCGTAAGTGGTGGCGTCTGGGGTCTGGATCGTGGCTACTGTCAGATGATCGGTGGCGAACACGAAATCGTACAACGGCTTGACCCTATCTTCTCTACCCTCGCTCCTGGTGTTGGCGCAGTCGAGCGCACACCTGGTCGAGAGAAGGTGCAGGGAAGTACAGCCGAGCAGGGCTATTTCCACTGTGGTCCACACGGTGCAGGCCACTTTGTGAAGATGGTTCACAACGGCATAGAGTACGGCATCATGGCAGCCTATGCTGAGGGACTCAACATCCTCAAGCACGCGAACATCGGCAACGAGCAACAGACGATTGATGCTGAAACAGCACCTATCGCCAGTCCAGACTACTACAAATACGACCTGGATATACCAGAAATCGCCGAGTTGTGGCGTCGTGGTAGCGTAATTGGCTCATGGTTGCTCGACCTGACGGCTGGCGCGTTGCTTGATAATCCCTCGCTCGACAAATTCAAAGGTCGTGTCTCCGACTCTGGTGAGGGTCGCTGGACTATTGCCGCCGCCATTGACGAAGGTGTGCCAGCCTTTGTGCTAACGGCAGCCCTCTACGAACGCTTCAGTTCACGCGGTCTTGCCGAATACGGCAACAAAATCATGTCTGCCATGCGTTTCCAGTTCGGCGGACACCACGAAACCGAGGAGGCACCAAGTCAAACCCAGCGCTCACCAGAAGCGGGTGCTGGCGCAATCTAATCTAACGTCACGCTCAATTCATTGAGCAGCGGACGCGATAAATCTGGTCCCTACGAAGGTGTGTCATTTGAACATTGACGATTTTTCGTAGGGACCAGATTTATCGCGTCCGAGGCGTGATTTATCACGCGAGATCAGGTCTGATACGGCTTGTAGATAAGACTCGTCAAGATGTCGCTCAATGAATTGAGCAACGGACGCCATAAATGTGGTCCCTACGAAAATCGCCGAATCAAGGTTGGAGGACTAGTAGGGGTATAATTGAATTAGACGCATCCAAATTCACGCTCCTTTATCGCTCCACTTTACATTAGTCCCATACCTACAACATTCTAGGAGATTGCACCTGTATACCCACACGCTCTAGGAGATTGCGACAGAGTTCAGCGCGATACTTGATAGGCATACGACCAGGAGGACCGTGCGAGTCCGAACCCGCACTCAATAAAGTTATGTTGCTCTACGTATGCTAGATAGCTCTCGACCATCTCAGGTGAATGTGTGGGATAGTAGACCTCAATGCCGTCAAGTGGAATTTCTGCACGCACTTGATCGAGCAATTCGGGAGTGTAGTACGTAAATTCTTGTGGCTCTTGTTTACCACGACCAGGATGCGCTATCAGTGCTACCCCTCCTGCACGATGCACTGTGTCCACGGTCTCTGCCATATCCGCTTTCATCTCACGATAGCCAGCATCTCGGATCATCTTTGATGCCGTTTCCCCGTCTTTGGCGTAATCATATTTCATCAGCAACTTTGCACAATCACCCGCTACACGCAACTCTTCGTGGTTCGGAATGTTGTATCCTCGGTGAACAAGTTCCTCATACACCTCCCGTGCATTTTTTGCTGCCCTTTGACGAACTTGGTCTGTAATTGCTCTAAGGGCTTTATCATGAGGATCGAAGCCAAAACAGAGTACGTCCCCCATGCGTCCATGCCATTCCGCACTCATCTCTACAGCCGACAAAACCGACACATGTTTTTGCTCGCCCAATTGTTGAACGATAGCAACCGTATCAACGCGATCATGATCGGTAACAGCAACCAAATCAAAACCCTCTTGTGCAAGATAGTCGAAAAGTTCTTCTGCTGACCAACGCCCATCACTATATGTTGTATGCATTTGCAAGTCTACAAACGCATCAGGAGATAGGTGTAAGTGCAAGTGAAACTCCTTTCTTGAACGAGCATAGCGAAAAATACTTCAAATGTGAGTGCCAATAAGCGACTGTCTCACTCATATTTTACCTCAGTCCCTTCAAATGTTATACAATAATATTGACTTGACTTCATACTCATGAGAAAGAGGTTTTGTATATGACAGTATCTTCCTCTGTCTTACTTCCCCCAGGAGGTCAACGTATTCTCGTAGTGATTGCTCATCCCGATGATGCCGAATCATTCATTGGCGGTACAATGGCACGTTTAGCATCAGAAAGGAGGGATATTCATTATCTGTTAATAACAAAGGGTGATAAAGGGAGCAATGATCCTACTATTACCACTGAACGTTTGTCTTCCATAAGAGAGGACGAACAACGGCAAGCAGCTAAAATTCTCGGTGTGCAAACGGTTACATTTTTGGATGGTTACTATGATGGTGCTATCGAGCCAAACTTAGTATTAAGGCAAGAATTAACACTCAGAATACGAGTATGGCGACCCGATGTCGTGTTTACGTTTGATCCCTGGAAACGATACGAAATTCACCCCGATCACCGCGCCACAGGACTATGTACTTTCGATGCAATAGCGGTCTCACGAGATAGAATGACCTACCCTGAGCAATTACACGACGGCGTAACACAGCACAACGTAAAGCAGGTTTATTTTTTCAATACCGATGAACCGAATCATTGGGTGGATATCAGCGATGTGATCGACCAAAAGATAGAGGCTCGTTGCGCTCATGTAAGTCAAGTAAACCCTGCTAATCATCCTAGCGGCTATCTTCGTAGATGGGGTATCGAAACTGGAGCAGTAAAGGGATATGCATTTGCTGAGGCATTTCACTATTACGGTTTGTGATAGTTTGGCAGGGATGGCCTGTAGATGGCTATACCTCTACCGAGTATGATCTTGGTAAAGTAGCAGCATACCATCGGCTTCGTGTTTGTGGTAAAATAGGAACACATTAGAGCATAATTTCTAGTATTTCTGAGAGGAGGCTTCTGATGAATCAGCAGCGTGTTATAGACTGGCATCTCCTGGTAGATAGATTCGTCTGGTACGATGATTTACGCGCTTTCTCTTTCATATCGAACGATATAACGGATGAAGAGATAAAAGAATACCTTTATGTGATTCATGGTGACGATATGTCTCTCGAAGAGATACAAAAATGGAGAGCGGGCGTTATGCATGCTGAATAGATGCTTTACAACAAGCCGTGATTTGTTTCAAAGTACATCTCCTTAAAGTTTCTAACCACTGATAAATTTTTATGCCCTAAATCATCTAATTGAGCTAAATGCTCTTTTACTCTACTATGTATTCTCTCCGAATTATAATCTCTTATATTATTATAAAATTCCTCCAACCATTTAATACTCATTTCTATATCATCCATTAACATAAAACTCTGAGCATAATCTAAAGGCATCCACATTTTTAGATATGTGTTATTTTCTTTTGCTACCTGCGTATCTACTTCGGGCAATTCATTTAGCGCATCGTTCCCCTTCCCTAACAAAATCAAACCATTCGATTTTTCTTCTAATACAGCACTATACGCATGGAAAACATAATCCTTAGTTGTTACTGACAGTCCTCTCATGTTATCTGCTAACGTAATAGCTGTATTGATTGCTTGAGTAAATCTTTTTTCATCTCTAAAGGTTGCATATCCTCTTGCTAGGAATGAATAGCAGTAAGCTCCTACTTCTTTTGAAGATGTAGCAAATGATAAGTCTCTTGCTTGCTCTAAATAATCTAGTGCCTCCTCCTTTTCATCTCTCAACAACTCTACACCAACTCTTGTAGTAGCTATAGCCTCAGACACAATATCCCCTGATTGTTTGGCAAATTCTAACATGTCATAACTGCATTGCAAAGACTGTACATAATTATGTTTTTCTGTATAAATTGTCTCCTGTAATCTCTTTAATTGTGCATATAACACTAAAAAATCGCTGTTTTTCAAAAGTCTTGGGTTATTAGCTATTAGGTTTGTGAATATATTTGATAATGAAAAAATTTTCCTTTCTATTAAATTAGTAGGCATATTTAATCTTAAATACCAGATATCTTGTATAAGTTCAAATAAAAGGTTCATATCTGTAATGGAGCCTGTTATATCTTCTTCGTTAAATGGATTGTATTCGCTTAATCCTAGTTTGTGTAGTGGAATGTTTAGGATGGACGCCAACTTACGCAAGATATCTACATCAGTTATTCGTTTTTTACCAGCCTCTATATCTATTACGTAACGAATATTAACCCCAGTTTCCTTAGAAGGCCATTTAGACGCCAATTGTTCTAGCGTCATTTTATTGGTTATTCTGTACTCTCTAATAGTCTTTCCATAATGATAACTCATAAATACTTAATCCCTTTCTTTATGAACCTATTGGTACATAGACATGTTCCTGAATAGGGTTTTATTGTGGCCTTATATGAGCATTCTCTTTTGCATTAATTTCAACCACAATAGTAGTAATCCATTATAGTTTGTCGATGGTAGCTTGACAATAGCATACAAAGAAAGGAACTACATTATGGCAACCAACGAACCACCCCGAATCAACAATCGCATACCAAACAAACATACACTTTCACCACAAGGCATGTCAGGCCGTACTCAAGGAGCATCAAAACAGCAATTTATTTTGACTTGTATAGAAGAGCAGGACACACAAACACTGCCCATCTTGCCTTCTGCCTCGTTTCATGACTATCTCAATCGTTACAGGCTCCTGTGGCATGACATTGCACAGGTGGCAGGAGTTCCTGCGCTTGTGGTGTGGAGCATCGATCATGGGTTGGTTGTTTCAAGAGAGAATGCGCGACGAGTGTGTTACGCGTTGCGAGCGATGACGGGAGTGCCTTTTACTGGCTCAATTGCCGTGATGAAATAGGGAGGGGAAACGCTATGGATGCTCTGTTGACATGGAACGG
>CAXUHG010000077.1:0-936 GCA_964250805.1 uncultured Ktedonobacteraceae bacterium
AATAGCGACGATGTGCATAATTTTTCCTTCTCTAACGTGCATTGAATACTTGTGTACCGTCCGCCGTCTCCTGATGCGTAATCTTGATATCCTGCAAGCCCTCTTTCTTCAACACCATATTCACGAGGCGAATAATCGTCTTAGCAGGAATCATCCCCTCAGTACTGCTTGTAAGCATAATCTTGTTCTCAGAGGATTTAGAAGAGCTATGACTTCGAGAAGATTGCATAAGTTGTGCTTCAGCAACGACTCGGCACTCGGTGGAAATGTTCCACGCCGCAACAAAATCGGCAGGCGACAATCCAATCTCAGGTGCTAAAACAAGTTGGTAATCCATTGCCCATTCCTCTCTCACGATCCAATGCTATTGATTACGAAGACCGCTCCATCGTAGCATACTTGTGGTGTGGCTGTCACATTCTCTGCCAGAAGTGGCAGAGTTCGCTCTTAATTATCGGCAATCATTGGTCTATCAAGACAATAATGTTGTTCACGTATTGGCATGTAAAGTGCGCTCTCGTATGTAGCGTGCCTGATATGGGTCGAAGAGCAAGACGACTTCAGCGATTTGGGTAAGTATCGCCTCGGCATCCATTGGCGTATCTGAGCGGAGAAAGGTATGCGTTCGTCCCTGTACTATCCCCACCAGTTCGTCTTGTAAGGCACAGACCCATGAAAACTGTGTACATCGACATCGTTCTATAGTATAGTGGCGTTTGTAGAGGCATTGACCCGTTAGAGGGTACTAAAATATGTCTTGATGTTATATCCAGTACGTGTAGTGGCTATCGTTCAGTGCCATTTAAAAGTCGCGTCGCAGCATGACAGGGGCATGCCCCGTAGTCGTTAACTTAAAAACGATTTGAAAACCAGGGTGGCCCCCACGGGGCCCCCCCCAGCGGGGCCCCCGGCCGCCCCCCACCACACACCGTTAGT
>CAXUHG010000077.1:946-26463 GCA_964250805.1 uncultured Ktedonobacteraceae bacterium
TTTTAAATAAAAAACCTTTTTAACACCGGGGGCCGCGCCTTGTGATCGCCCCGTTGGGCCCACCTCGGCCTTCCCACAGACCACTCTTTTCCTGAACGTTCAAACATCTTTTTCTATAAGTTCTGCATACGACACCTGTAGTGCATCAGCGAGTTTAGACAGCGTATGCACCTTCGTATATTGTCGTGGATTACGACACAACTTTCTGATGGTGCTGTACGACACACCAGAGAGCGTAGCGGTCTGTTTCATCGTCAAACCTTTTTCCTCGATTCCCTGTTTGAGTTTCCAGCGTATCATTTTGTGTACCTATACCGTCGTCCGCTCATCCGACTCTCCATACCCAAAGGTTCTTTTGTGCCTGTATCTTCACTCCTGCAACATCCTCTACACGATAGGTTTGGTCTAACTTCCGGCTCAGCACAAATAATACTCGATGAATATCTAACCACGGAGAGCCGATACCGCGCTCTATCCAATGAACACGGCACAAACGCACGTTTGCCGCTTGTGAGACCTCGAACTGTGTCATACCCGCCTTCTGGCGCAACTGCGCTAACGTTGGCTTCTGTCGCCACTTCTGTAGCGCTTCTAATGCTGGTAGCGGTTGTGTATCTATCTCGTCGATTCTTCGCCGCATGACTGCTCCTCTCGTGGCATCATTTCAAGCAAAATAGCTGTCTCTTTCCCACCGACCAGTTGCACCAACTCGCTCATAGCACGGCTCATATTTTCCATCTTCTTGGTGATAAAGTCGTGACGACCCGTGAGAGCGAATGCATTCAAGGAAGTGCATTGTGCCGCTTCATAATTCTCTTCGTACTGTCTGCGCCAGTACGCTATATCGCGTTCCTGTTCATTCATCATGTTGCTCCTTTTCACTGCCTGCTTGACACTTCAACCTACATAATGCATACTTTTTAGTGAAGTGCCGTTTCTTTGTGTCTGCATCAACGCAAACAATCATACCTGAGAAGCGACGGAAAAAGCTTTGTGTCCTGAAAAAAATTTCAGCGCTACATTTTTTTCCGTGTTTTTTTGAATGTAAGACTAGACAGTCGCAGTCGTTTCCTCTATACTGGCTCTTACATAGAGATTGTAGTAGAAGATTTTGAGCAGGGCAGGAGAGAAACGATGATTGAGGTACGTTCTACTGACACGAAGTTGCAGAACAAGCAGGCGGCAATCGTAGAGGCGTTCCAACAAGGAAAAATGAGCCTCGGAGAACTGGTACAGGAAATGCGAGAGGCGAAGGGCTGGACGCGCGAACAGTTGGGTAAACTGTATGGGCGAGCCTTGAGCCGCTCGCCTATTGCAGCGGAGACGATACAGCGCATGGAACAGACGAATAACCTTCCCAGCAGCGAGAAACGCCGCTACGTCCTGGCGAAACTGCTCGACATTCCGGTGGCATTGCTGGGCCTCAATGCCTTGCCTTTCGTACCATCGGCAAGTTCTAGTAAGAAAGCGGCAAAACAGTTGGACCTTGTAGAATATCGCTCCGCCCTTGACTCCTATTGGAACAAACACTACACAAGTAGTGCTCAGGATAGCATTGAAGATGTAACACAGCGTATCTATGCCCTGCATGATGTTTTTCCATACACCTATACTCCTGAGAAAAAACAAATGGTTGAGTTGTTATGTGGCTTTAATATTGTTGCTGGAAACATAGAACGCGATAGACAACATCATCAATCCGCAGTTAAGCATTTAGACAATGCTGTCATTGTGGCACGAGAAAATGACTGCTACGATTTTTATGCTGCTGCACTTCATGGTAGAGGTGTTACTTTCCTTGACAAAGGCCAAACTACCTTAAATCAAGACAAGGCTGCACGATACTTAAATCGTGCATTGAATGATTTTACCAATGCTCTTAAAGTTGAGCAACTCTGCACAACTCTTCCCACGTTTTTGAAAGGATACATATTAACTGGGATGGGAATTACGCAAAGTCACCTCGCAAAAGACAATCAAGATATAACACAGGCGATCAAGTCAATAGATAAAGCCGAAAAGTTGGTTGGGGAGGATGGCAGTCAAGAAAACAAATACTTTACTATGGATACATTGAAGTTTGGTGAAGAGGAGTATCATATTGATCGTGCCTCGACGCTTCTGGGTTCGACAAACAAGAAGCAGCGTAATCCTAACGAAGTCCTGGCACATCTCACACTCGCTGATAGTCGTGCCAACGAAGCACTTACACGTCGAGGCGCGTTCATCAACATTCAACGCGCGAAGGCGTACTTCGACAAGGGAGATTACCCAAGGGCAACTGCGCTGGCGATGGATGCGCTCTCGGTGTTCGGTGCTATCGAGTCGTGGGTGAACATTGCACGCGTAGCACAACTATACAACGCTCTCAAGGCAACTAGCTATGGCAGCAGTTTCGAGGTTGCACAGCTTGAGGTGGAGTTGATGCTGCTCGAACATCCAGATTTGGCAAGTTAGGCATGGGTGAGGCTTGCCCCTGTCATGCGGACATCTTGGCTTCATTGACTTTTAAATCACCTTGGCTATCGTTGAAGAAGCATTGACCTGTGAGAGGGTACTGAAATTAATAAAGGATACGCCATGATTGCTCGTTCGTCATAAGTTGTAGAGGTTTTGACCCGTAGGAGAGTACTGAAATACTGGGATGCGCACGAAACCGTGCTCATTCGCGGTTGAAGAGGCATTGACCCGTTGGAGGGTACTGAAATGACCTTTTCGGCGAATGTTTTTTCGCTTGGTCGTTGAAGAGGCAGAGACCCGATGGAGAGGACTAAGATAAGTGTTCGTTCTATCTATCCTCCGTTTATAAAGGAAAAAATGACGACAACAGTCGAAATAGCGATTGCAATCTTCGTTCTCCTTGCGCTTCTAGGAATTGTCATTGGTATTCGACGAGCAAGACTAACAGGAGATAAGCAAAATTTTGCTTATCTGACGGCACAACAAGTCATTGAAATCAATGAAGCTGTTACCGAAAGTCGAGGACTTTTACGCGATCTCAATGGCTTAGAAGGGGCTATAGTACGACCTCGAACAGTTGCTTATTATGAGCAAGCTGACCTCGCGACACAAACATCCGTCCTTATTGAAGGAATTGCAATGGCTCATCCATTTATTGATGGCAATAAACGCACGGCAATGGTTGCGGGAATTGACTTTCTGCTCGTGAATGGTTACACACTTAAAGCGCAGACGGCAAACGACATAGGGCCACGAATAGAGCGTTTGGTGGTGGAGCGAAACACGACGGAGTTCACCTCGTGGCTTCGTGCATCTATTCAACGTCGTTGAAACAGGATATAATAAAGGAAGGAAAAGATGATTGCGAGAAAGGAACTACATGTGAAACAACAAAAACGCGAACAGGGCAAGCCTTCGATCAAAGAGGCGAAGACACAAGACGTGCGTCGGGCGACCCAACAAGTGATACAAGATTACGCAAAAGCTCTCAAGTATCTGGCAACTCGATAAGGTGTTGTAATTGAGTTACTTCGTTGAATGAAATTCTCGTCAATCAGATACAAGTTTTATCCTCGCTCGAATTGTGCATTGCTCATAGGGCGTTATGAATACAAGCCCCTACAGGTCATCAATTCCTGTAATGTATATAGGACTGAACTCTGTAGGGGCTTGTATTCACAACGCCCTTGTTCATAACAGACCACGTTTTGCTTCCATTAAACATGTTCCTCAACTTCTCTCTGCATAAGGCGTATGATATACTTCTAAGTACCCGTTCGAGGGTTTGCGAATTTGAAAAGGACGGTATCTTGTCTATGCTGAGTCGAGAGAATGGAGTGTTGGGAGCTGCTCCGCTGCGGCTCTATGCGTTTCTGTTGCGGTTGCGCCCGGTGCAGTCGGGGACGTTGATGGCTTTTTCGGGCGAGTTGGTGCATGGCGCGTTCCTGCGCTGGTTGCGCGAGACAGCACCCGATGTCTCGGCGTGGTTGCATGACGGCAACAAGCGTCGCCTCTTTACCTGTTCCAGTCTGCAGTTCGAGTTGCCACCACAACGCATGTTGCTCGCTGAACGCGACAATGTTCACTTGCCGCTCGACCCACAAAAAACCTACTTCATTCGCGTGACCCTTCTGCTCGGCGAGTTGTTTCCGCTGCTGCATGAGGCTCTTATGAACTACTATCCCAATCCGCAACAGGGAACACAGCACTTTTTGCAACTCGGCAAGCAGCGTTTCACGCTTGAAGAGGTCATTTTGACGCCAAAACATCCCTCCGGTCAGTGCGGCTTTACCTCGTTGACGACGCTGATCGAGCAGGTGCGAACGATGCGGAGCAAGGCTCTACAGCAGTTGACGCTTGAATTTTCGTCCTTGACCACGTTCAGCCGCACCAGTATCCGCACTGGCTACGGCACTCATCATGCCCTACTGCCTCTGCCATCCTATGTCTTTCCCAACCTCGCCCGACGCTGGGAAGAGGCTGCTCCACCCGAACTCGTCGCGCTCGTGCAGCGTCAGGCTATCGAAGACTATGCGCAACAGGATGGTGTCATTATTAGCGACTACGACCTGCAACCGCATTCCGTTCATTTCACGACGCACATACAAACAGGCTTTCTCGGTCGTTGTACCTATGCGCTGCGAGAACATTCCTCTTCCCCATCACAGGTGCCGAACGAAGAGGGCGAGCAGGAGCCGTCATTGTCGCTCCGCCAACAACTCTGGCTACTGGCACACCTCGCCTTCTACAGCGGCATCGGCTACAAAACCTCGATGGGCATGGGACGCGCACGCATCATATAGACATTACAAAATTCGTAGGGACCAGATGTATCGCGTCCGAGGGCGCAATTCATTGCGCGAAATCTTTTCGTGTACCTCTTAGGAATTTGCGAATCTCAAACGTGTGAAAAATAATCTCGCGCGATAAATCGCACTGCGGACGCGATACATCTGGTCCCTACGAATTTTTGACGCGTTTATATTCGTTGCATGTCATCTGCCAAAGAAGCGTTGTGTGAACGTGGCGATGAAGCTGATTTCGATGAAGAGTCCCATCACCGCCTCAAATGCGGCAAGGGCTGTGACAGGACTATCGAGCTTGAACGGTCCAGGCAGGAAGCCGCGCCCGTGAAACGCGGTGACGCTAAAAACGAGAGCCTGCCCGAATGGAAGTTTGCCCGCGAAGAGATAGACAATTGTGAAGAGAAGGACTGTCAACAGGTAAATGCCCACGCTCCGTTCGGGTCGATAGCCATAGCCCGCCAGGATGTCGAGAAACCAGGAGAAGAGGTAGGCCGCGCCTGTACGTATCTTATCCAGAACGAGATGGACTATGTGACGCAGACCTGTGTGCGGAGTCTGCTCCTCGAAGAAGGTGTCGGTTCCCCAGACGAGATATCGCCAGAGAATCGCACGTTGCACTAATTGAGCGCGATAGGCGAAGGGAACCGCCTCCTCGTTCATGCCTTGCGCTCGCATCGCATTGGCGAGTTGACGATTGGCACGCGCCGCCCCCTGATAGATATCGAGGTGACGCTGCTTGTCCTTGACTGTTTGCTTGCTATCATTCCGTAGCGACAGCGCATGAGCTGCGACCTCATCGCCGAGCGGCGCGATCCGTCTCCAATCGAGGAGCGAGAGGTTGCAATCGTTCCAGTGGATATCGGCAAGTTGGGCGCACCCCCACTGCTTATCGGAGAGCGTGACCTTTTCGAGCATGGTGGCATCGTTGCAGAGCGCATGGCGCAGGTCGGCTCCCGTCAGCCATGCCTTCCGCAGATACGTCCCTTCCAGATTGGCATACATCATGTTCGCCCCTTCCAGGTGTGCCTTGCGCAGATACGCTCTTTCTAAGTGCGCCTGAAACAGCGTCGCCTTTTCCAGATGCGCTTGACGGAGTGAGGCATTTTGCAGAAATGCGCCGCGCAACAATGCTCCTTCCAAATGTGCCTCGTTCAAGTCTGCATGTTCCAGTCGCACACCTGCCAGCCCCCGCTGTTCCAGCGTCGTCTCGACCCACTCTTGCTTTGTCAATCCGCCGCGCATACATGCAAGCGGCAAGCCGCGCAAATTGACATGGCGCAGGTCTGCCCCGCGCAGGTCGATTCCCTGCCGTTCGTGTTGTGATACATCGCTCCAATCGACCGGACCGCGCCCCTGCTCATGCGTCGCCAGCAACCACTCGACATCGGCGCGTGTCAAGCGCATCTCCTTGAAGGGATAGATACCGCGCTGAAAATCGGGCACGATAGCCAAGCACTGGCGTAAAAACTGTTGTCGCTCAGCGTCGATCTCCGGCTCTGTACGCCATGCAGGATGGACAGGGAGAGATGGTTGCGCTCCATCTAAAAAGGTGTGCGAGTTATTCATACAGACTATTTCCTGTGTACTAGTAATTTATACCTACAATCTATTCGTTTATGTATATTTTACTCATGTATCTGCTATACTCCTATGGTAGTAGTTGATTATACAGGCAAATCAAGAAGGTCGCCAGTGTGATGCGTTGCGACACGAGAATAGGCAACAATAGCGATTTTCTTTTGCCCTTGTACGCTTTGTTGAGCGTGGTGTGGCGCGATCCATGCGACGCCCGCTTGCTGGTATAGACGAACAAGAGCCGTCAGCAGCCAATACGGGAGCGGACCATCGAAAATGACGCCCTGCTCTGACGAAACTGGTGGAAATGCAAGTGGGTCGGGTTGATAGTATTCAAGTCGTCCCAAAGGAAAAGAGAAAGAGAGTACAGTAGCGTCAGGCGTCTCACGCTTATCGACAATAACATCCGTAGAAGGCTTCTCGTTGATGTATACCCGTACTGGTTGTATCCAACCAGAAAGTTTGGGGTCGAACTGGTAAAATGCTTGTTGTCCAGCATGAGCAGCGAGGGCGGCATAGAGCCAGTTCGGTCCCCAGTCATGCACGGAGAGCGGCGTGTTGCGCGGCACACTTGCCAGGAACGGAGTTAGCATCTCTGGTTGCCACTGGATAGAGCTTGTGGTATAGGCGCGTAACGCTTCGGGAAGGTCAAGCACGATCTTTGTCTGTGCCTGCCTGAGAAAGAACTGCTGCATGTCTTGCGTTGTATAGGTGCGAAATAGGGCGGCGACACGCTCGACCAGTGCAAGAAAGACAGGGTTTTCACGCACGGAACGTGATTGTCGCTCCAGTCCGGTAATCGTTCCTTCGAGGACGGAAGCGGAAGTAGTAAGAGTGGAAAGTCCCTCCTGTGAGGAGTACAGGTGCGCCAAAGAAGTCAAGTTCGCCTTCGTTACCATGTAGTTCCATATCTGTGTCGAGTCGGGCATGTCGGTACGGAGCAGCAAAACCGCGTGTGTGCATTGGTGGAAAAGTGGTAATTCTGTTTCGCGTGGATGCCCACCCATATCGACGAGAAACGGGAGGCAGCGATGTTCGAGATTCCCGCTCATGCGCTCAATAAATTCGGAAGACCAGGAACCTTTATTTGCATCACGAATCGTACTTACTGTCTGAGGATTGCCCTCTTGAAACCAGTTCCCTTCGCCGTCGGGACAGGCGCGAAGAGCATGATGATGAATACCGCGCTCATAGAGAGCCTGAGTAAGATTGTATAATAGAACAGATTTTCCGGCATGTGGTGGTCCGCCAATCAGAACGGCGGGTAGTTGATAGACCATAGCTATTCTCCTTATTGATCATTGAAGTGTATTGGGATTGAAGTTTGAGAGGAGTCGTGCGTTGCCAGAACACAAACATATTCTCGTTGCAACACTAGGTGGTCAGCCACAAATTGTGACGTTTACGCTTGATCTCCTACTTCAAGTTCCCTATCCTATTAGCGAGGTTATTGTACTACACCCTAAAGCATCGCGCCCTCGTTTACAACAGGCGCTTGAACGGGTGCGTGCGGAATTTGTGGACAACTACTATGCAACTGCGCGACGCGCGATTCATTTTCGCTCGCAGGTTCTCGAACTAGATGGTGCCACGCTGGACGACATCAGCGACAACATGCATGTCGATGGCACGCTCAACACCATTCACCACCTATTGGGGAATTTGAAGCGGCAAGAGTATCGCATTCACCTCTCCGTATCGGGCGGGCGACGTTTGATGTCCCTGCTAGCAATCTCTGTCGCCTCCTTCAACTTCGACCATCACGACCACATCTGGCATCTCTACACGCCCGATAGCATCAAAGAGCAAGCGGACGAAGGAAAGCTCATGCATGTACCAGCAGACGCCGGAGTAAAACTACTACGAAGTCCATTTCCATCGCTCGGTGCCTACGTGTTTAACCCTTTGCAGTCGTTTCGCAATGCCCAGGAGACCGAACGAATGCAGCGCGAAGGGCAAGAGCGAGCGTGTTGCAAAGAAGTTGAGACACAGGCAACGCCAGCACAACGCAAAGTCCTACAAGCCTTCGCGAAAGGACTGCGACCCCCACAGGTCGCAGCCGAGTTGGGAATCGCACAAGTCACAGTCAACACGCACAAATCGGCTCTCCTCGACTATTGTCACACGGCATGGAACGTGCCGCTCGACGAGCGACTGGACTATCACTTTCTACGCGCCAAATTCGCCAGCTACTTTCAGAGCGACGAGTAAATTCTACGTGGCGACACAAACGAAACGCATCAGCAAAACAATGAATTTATTCAGTGAATTGATGATGCCTTCCCGAAACAACAATGGTATGCTTTTCTTGAAAATAGGATAGATGATAAGAAATTTGGAGTTGATTTATGAGCTATCTATTTCTGGTTAGTATTGGACCTGTTCAGGGTTTTATCGCCAGTGCGCGTCGAACACGCGACCTTGCCTTCGGCTCATGGCTATTGAGTGAGATTGCCAAAGCAGCAGCAAGACAAATTGTTGAAATAGAAGGACGACAGGAGAGCTTAATTTTTCCTGCTCCCGATTTCACACAGAACAACTCTCTTGTGTCGCGTAGTCCGCTCAATGTTGCCAATAAAATTGTTGCTTTGATACAGCATGCTCCTAAAGATGTAGGTAAATCTGTTAAGGATGCAATTTTTGCTCAACTACATAGTATACGAGACGAGACATACAAAGAGATAAAAATTGCAGTAGACGAGCGAGAAACCGCGTATAAACAGATAGAAGACCTCATCGACCTTCAATGGGTCGCAGTGCCATTCAATGAGGAAGAGCATAAATATGTAGCAGCGCGTAAGCAATTGGAAGCACTTATGGCTGCTAGAAAAAATACGCGTGATTTCGCTCCTGTGAAATGGCATAGCGACCAACCAAAATCGTCGATTGACGGACAGCTTGAAAGTGTCATTCCTGAGAGTGCGTACCCATCGCGCCAAGTACCTGCCGAAAAAAAATTTAGTAAGATACGTCAACTCTATGATAAATATCATGCTGGTCCAGCCGAGCGATTATCAGGAGTTGATTTGCTCAAACGCTGTGGCGAGACAATATATCCTTCCGACTTTCCAAGTACCTCTCATATAGCAACAATCCCATTTTTGCAACGTCTCGAACTTATTCCTGATAAAACGCAAGCAAGGGAAAGATGGAATAACTATATTGAGAAGGTTAGAAGAATTGCGGATCCCAAAGGTAGTGCTAGTGGTGTTGAAAACACACCTATGCAGGTAGTGAGTTTGGAGAAAATCGCTAAGGACTTCTATTCAGCACATTCTATTCTTCAGAATTTAGAAGGCTCAATGCTCTTTGAAGAGCGGCTTACTGACTTGGTCGATGTTATTTCTGACAACGATAAACTTAAAGAGGCAAAGAACGCACTTAGAAAATTCTACGAGTTTACTGATAGTCAGTTTGCTTCTCTAGGGCTAAGTAGTGCGCGTCCCAATCCCTATTATGCTATTCTGCTTGCTGATGGTGATCGTATGGGAGAAGTGATTGACGCACAGGCCGAACACAAAATTCACGAAGACGAACACGGATATGAGCAGCACCATCGTATCTCTCAGGCACTTAGTCGATTTGCGGACGGTGTGAAGGCCATCGTTGAAAAGGACCACAAGGGAGCATTAGTCTATGCAGGTGGTGATGACGTATTAGCATTTGTGCCTTTACATACTGTTCTTCGATGTGCTCAAAAGTTAGCAAAGAACTTCGAGCAAATACTCAGTGGCTTTACGAACAATGAAACTGCAAAGAACCAAAAGCGTACACCAACGCTTTCGGTTGGTATTGTGATTGTTCATCACCTAGAGTCACTTCAAGATGCGCTTGAGCTTGCACGGAGTGCCGAGAAGAAGGCGAAACAGGTGGATGGGAAAAACGCATTAGCAATAATTGTCAGTAAGCGCAGTGGAGAGGATTATAGCATTGCTGGTTCATGGGATGATATGAACGAGTACTTAGAACAACTAATTTCATTTTGCAGGGCCGATGACATCCCAAATGGTACAGCGTATGAACTGCGAGACCTTGCGCGTCGCCTCACTGTTCCAGTAAACGATCCCGATTTTAATACCTTGCAAGCTGCTATTAAGGAAGATACAAAACGTATCTTACATCGGAAGCTCTATGTCCCTCTAGGCAAATTAGTGGAGGACAAGGCTAAAGCAGTAGAAAGCGTCCTGTATAAACGACTTGACATTGAACAAAAACAAGCTGGTGTTGAACCAGCATCACCTGTCAAAGACATTAGCATCGAACAAAAACAAGCTAGCGTTGAACCAGTACCACCTATCAAAGATATTGACATGGAGAAGTTCACAAACGAATTGATTATCGCACAGGTGTTGGCAGATGCACAACATCTGGCGAATCTTCCTGAAGAAGGTGAAAAGTAATGACAATCTGGATTATTGAACCACACGATCCATTGATTTTCCGTGATGGGCGTCCATTCGGTCCAAATCCTGGCGCACGTGCAAAAACTGTTTCATTTCCTTTTCCATCTACCACAGCAGGAGGTGTTCGTACCCGTGCAGGTATCGAAAACGGCGTCTTCAATCCTGCGAATATTAGCAAAGTGAAAGGGATTCATGTACGTGGTCCTTTACTTGTAGAGCTTACATCTGATAGTAGAGGAGGCGAAGTACAAGAATGGATGGCACCAGCACCCGTTGACGCGCTCCTCTTTGAGAGGGAAAGCAAGGAGAAGGAAAGCAAGACACACAAAATCGAGATAAAGCAGCTTACGCCAGTGCTAATGCCAGAAGGTGCAATAACAGATTTTGACCAGAAAAACTTGTGGCTCATCGGGCTAGAAGAGCCTGATAACCGCAAGCCAGCAAAGGACGTGCCACGCTACTGGAACTGGGATGTCTTTCAATCCTGGTTGCTCAATCCTGCTAGCCTGATGCAACAAACGACAGAGGCAAAGCAACTTGGTCATAGTGGGCCACAACTCGAACAGCGTCTCCATGTAAGCATTGATCCCGAAACAGGAACTGCTAGAGACGGGATGCTATTTGAAACTGCTGGTTTAGAGTTTACTCACGGCAAGCAAATACGCGAGGCAAAGCGGCTCGCACTAGCGGTCGAGGTCGATGAAGACGAACAAAGCAAGAAGATGGAGCAAGGTCTCGCACATCTTGGAGGTGAGAGGCGAATAGTAGATTGGCGTAAGAGCGATACGACTCTTCCTGGGTGCCCTAAAGAACTAGAAGATGCCATTGTGGAAACAGGCGCGTGTCGTATGTTCCTACTCACACCCGCCTATTTTATAGAGGGCTATCTACCCACGCAACTAGAGCAAACAAGAGATGGTGTAACACCTGACTTGAAAGCTATTGCGATACAACGCCCTCAAGTCGTTTCTGGATGGGATTTAGAGAAGAGAAAACCTAAGCCAACACGCCGCCTTGCTCCTGCTGGTACTGTCCTTTTCTTAAAGTTAAAAGGTGAAAAAGATGCAATCAGACAATGGGTAAAGGGCATGTGGATGCAATGCATTAGTGAGGAACTACAGAACCGTAAAGATGACTTTGGTTTAGATGACCTACAGAACCGTAAAGACGGCTTTGGTTTAACTGTATTAGGAACATGGTCGGGCGAACAAGTAGCAATGAAAGGTAAGTAGATATGAGAGAGCAACCGAAACTTTCTATGCCACCAAAAGTTGTATCCGATACAAAGTCACAGGGAAACAAGGTTATTACTCAGGTACGAGAGTACAAGCTTATCACGCCGCTTTTTGGCGGTGGTGTTAGTGCTGGTGAAATTGACCCTGTGACGCCAATTCGTGGCACAGAGATTCGCGGACAACTACGCTTCTGGTGGCGTGCCTGTCGTGGTGGACAGTTTGCGGGCAACCTTCAAAAGATGAAGGAAGCCGAAGATGCACTGTGGGGTAAGGCTTATCTAAAAGGTGAGAAGCCTGTTAGTCAAGAGCAATTGGTACAGATTAGCGTTGAGATTTCGCAAGTTGGTAGACCTAAAAGATATTCAGATAGAGATATTCCTGCTTATGCAGCATTTCCTATGCAAGATAAGCAAAAAGATTTGCGAGAAGGTATTACTTTTATATTAACAATCTCATTTCCACAAGAAAAACAGATTGATATTGATGCTGCTCTTTGGGCATGGGAGACCTTTGGCGGTATAGGCGCACGCACTCGTAGAGGATTTGGGGCATTACAGTGTACAACTATCAAACAGGACAAGAAGCCAATCCCAGTAAATTTGCCACAAGCTAATCCTAAAGACGCTCAGCAGTGGTTACAGCAGCAACTTGATATATATGTCATAGGAAATATATGGCCCAGCAATGTTCCGCATCTTGCGAAACGCTTACACAACGGGCAAAATATCAAGTTTATGATACAGGCAAATACGAGTAGCTCGAATGATTGCTGGTACACTCTTATTCAAAGACTAAAAAATTTTCGTCAGATGCGTCGGTCTTCTAACCGTCAAGGGATGGGACGAAGCCTGTGGCCTGAGCCGAGTACAATTAGAAATTTAACACGACAAAGTGATCCAAAATTCAAAACTCCTATTCCAGATCCCTTGATCGAGAAGTTTCCAAGAGCAGTCTTTGGATTACCAATTATTTTTCAGTTTAAGGATAGCGATAAACGATACCCAGACAACCCATATAGAGACCCTCGGAAAACAAGTCTTGAGCTAAAAGAGCATGAGCGTTTTGCTAGCCCTCTCATCTTAAAACCTCTAGCTTGTAGTGGTGAAAGATACATTGGACTGGCTACTATTCTTGAAGGAACTCTTTTAGACACAAAGCAGCTTGTATTAAAAACTCAAGAAGTGCCAAAACAAGATTTGAATGTTTCTGCTTCACTTGACGATACTCAAACGCTCACACTCCAAGATAATGTTCAGATTAGTAAACAAACGAATGCGCTACAAGCATTCATGAAATATCTATAAGGAGCAACAATGATGAACAATGCAAGAATACTATTTGTACATGCCCTTTCACCGCTTCATGCTGGTACAGGTCAGGGTGCGGGTGTGATAGACCTACCTATCGCACGAGAAAAAGCAACAGGATTGCCGTATCTGCCCGGATCGTCACTTAAAGGAACTCTTCGTGCTAGCTGCCCTGAGGACGAACAACAAAAACTCCGCACAAAGGTTTTTGGGAAAGAATCCAACGATACATCAGATAGTGACAATGCTTCTAGTGCCGCGCATTTTTCCGACCAGCGGCTCCTATTCCTTCCCTTACGCAGCCTCGCGGGAACGTTTGCATGGGTGACATGTCCTTATATCCTGCACCGCTTTTTACGTGACGTCCGCGATGTAGAGGTTGGTCAAAATGCACACGCAACATTTAGCATACCTTCCTTTGCTAAAGACGATATAAGACGCTGCTATACAGCGGTTGAGCAAAGTGCAATTGAAGCAGACCAGAGTACCGTCTATCTTGAAGATATTGACCTTATAGCGGAAAAGAACGACGAGATTGCACAATGGTCGAGTTGGATAGCAACACATGTCTTTCCAACCGAGACAACATGGCAGTCAATGTTTATGGAGCGCGTTTGTGTCGTTCACGACGATGTTTTCAACTTCCTGATAAACACTGCAACTGAAATAACGGCGAGGATTAAGCTACTACCAAACTCGAAAACGGTACAGGACGGTGGTCTCTGGTATGAAGAGGCTCTTCCATCCGAAACAATTCTTGCTGGTATCGTGCTTGCTAATCCACAGAATATGCCTGTAGAGGGAACGTTCGCAGTCTTGAGTAGTCTCGTCAATAAAACAGTTCAATTGGGTGGTAAAGCGACGGTAGGACGCGGTATGTGTCGCGTGCAGATGACAGAAGAGAGAGGAAAGTAGATGCAAACTCGTGAACAGGTATTTGCTGCCAAAGTGTATAAACAAGTATCTGAGATGGAAAAAGGTAGTGAAGATGCTAAAAGTTATGGTTCTATGGCACATAAACTACCTATTCTCATTCGTACCGCAGGACTGGCACAAGCATTGACGTTCGTTGAGGCACGGGGCAAGGAAAACGGACCTATGCATAAACTTTTAGATGATCTCGCACTTACGGTCGGTAAACGTGACAGACCCGATCTTTTAGCATCTGCTAGGAATGCACAGTTAAGCGAATACATGCTTCTCACGCAACGAGTGATGGACGCACTGCTCTGGTACAAGCGATTTGCTCAATCAGTTTTAGATGTAAAGGCTAGTGATGCAAATGCTAGCGGCACAGATGCAGATAAAAGTGTAGAGGCTAGTGATGCAAATACTAGTAACACAAATGAAGGTGGCAAATAAATGTATAGCAGTCGAAACTCTCTTGAAAAATTTGCCAAGGGTCCTGCAAAAGATGCAATATTAAAACAAGGACCAAATGTGTGTTTGTGGCTCGATAAGTACATTAGCAGTCAGGACAGAAACGAAAAAGAAACCCGCTCTTCGTTTGTCAGAGAAGTTGCTGCAATCTCTGTCTCCAGCATCTACGAAACTTACTATGCCAAGTGGACAAATATGCTAAAAGAGTATAAAGCTGATACTCGCAATGCAAAAGTACAAGGCCGTATGATTGTCGGACTGGGTAGCGAAAGTGTGCTAGAAACCTCGATAGCACTACATAGAATACATGGCGTACCCTACATCCCAGGTAGTGCATTGAAAGGATTGGCGGCAAGCTATGCACGTCAGCATCTCGGTGAAGACTGGAAACCAGAAAGCAATGCATTCAAAATAGTCTTTGGTGATACTGAGGATGCTGGCTATATCACATTCTTCGACGCGCTCTACATCCCAAATACAGGTTATAAGGGACAGGCACTTTATCCAGATGTCATCACTGTCCATCATCAAAAATACTACAATGGCATTGAGGCTCCGACCGATATGGATAGCCCCAACCCTGTACCATTTCTGAGTGCAACGGGCACATATCTTGTCGCACTTGCTGCACCAGACATTGCAGATAGTAAAGAGAGAAAAGCTTGGATAAACGCTACATTTGCTATCCTACAAAACGCTTTGAAGGCGATGGGGGTTGGAGCGAAAACTTCGAGCGGATACGGACGATTAGAACTTGAAAATGGTGCCGTTGAAGCTCCATACGTTCGTCCAAACATCCCTAATTTTCAAGCTAATCAGTCTATTCAAGGTTCTGTTATTGCGCCAACAGATGAAATACGCTAAATAGTGCCAGAAGCAAAAGCGTACCTACGTTTTCGAGAGTTCCCCACAAAAATAGTATTTATCGCGGTAGAAGCCGAAGAAGCCGCTAGTTGGACATCAGGTCAAACCAAAAATTGCGTGTTTCTACGCGAGGAAGAGCGTCATGGATGTACTGTGTTGTTCTGGCAGCCAGGAATAAGTAAAAAGAAGAATAAGTGATAACCAGGGAAAGGGGAATACTATGGAGAAGAAAAAAGGGTTGTTGGTAGTTGCAGGTGGAAGAGGAGTTCCTGATGTGTTACCACTTCTATACCTACGACCCGATATAGTACTAAGTATTACATCAATAGAGGGGTGGGAAGGAAAAATACCTTTTTTTGATGCTGCAAATGGTTTACCAAACACCATAGTAAAACCTTTAGTTCAGGTTGACGCCTACAACCTTGATGCTTGTATGCAAGCATGTAGAGAACTATGTCACCCATATCCAGATTCTGAGTGGGATTGGGTTTTTGCTATCACATCTGCACCTAAGATACTTGCAATAGGAGCATATGAAGTTGCTAAAGAGAGAGAAATACCTTGCTGGTACTGTGGTACGCAAGACGAAAAATTTGTCTCACTCGTAAAAGGGGTGGAGATAGACAAGGAAAGATTTTTTCATCTTTCTTTTATAGATTATGTAAAGATGCAAGGAAGAAGATATAGGCAGAAACCTGGCCCTACACAAGATTATCGAGATACTATTTTGAATTGGAATGATGTTGTCCAAGAGATGGCAATGTCCCAAGATACAACAAGTTTGACGCAGTACTTGTTTGACGCCAAGAAACAAGCTGATAAGAGTAATATAGAGAATGTGCCTATTCAGCTCGGACCACTACATCAATCTCCACTGGTGCGATTTTTGGTCGAAAGAAAACTTCTATATCGGGAGAATGTTTCAACATATTACTTTCATTCTAAGGAAGCTGCCCAATTTATAGGTACAGGAGATTGGCTAGAGATTTATGTGTGGAACCAAGTCAAAACCGCAAAGTTCGCCGATGATTGCTTGTGGTCATATTACATAGGGACAAGCGCCAAGCGACCTGACTTAGAACTTGATGTTGCTATTATGTATCACGCTCAACTTGTTATCGTCGAGTGTAAGGCAGTTAATGAACCTTTCAAGGCTGAAAACAATTTCTTACAAGAGATTGATGCTGTTGCAGACCTGCTTGGCAGAACATATGTTAGTAAAGTTTTTGTCACAAACCAAATTGGTGAAGGACAAAGTTACGAAGTGTTTAAGCGTCGAGCTAAAGAGCGTTATATCACAGTAGTTACTCAGCAAGATTTATTAAAAGTGGGCGATATTCTAAAGAATGCTGCAATACGTCCCGAATATCCAAGGAGATAACCATGCTCACACTCAACTCCACACACGCGCTCACTCCTATAAAGGAGATTGAATAATGACTAGAGCATTGCTTCTCTTGATGGGTGGGCGAAGTTTGCCTGACATGCTCTTTGTGAAATACATGGTGAAAAATTGGGTACCGGATCGCATCTTTGCGATAACAACGAGGCGCGGTTGGGATGATGCAGAGCAATTCAAGGCGTTTTCGCACACTCACTTTGGCTGTGATATTGAGGTGCTTGATATTGTTGATCCCTTCGATGAGGAGCAGGTCAAGGCGCGATGCAATGAGGCACTCGCCCTTAGTCCCGATACAGAATGGGTAGCTCATTTTACAGGCTCCCCTAAAGCGGTAGGTATTTACGCTTATGAGGTTATGAAAGAGCATGGTTTCCCTTTTTATTTCCTGGACACTGATGGACAGCGGGCTATCTCGCTCCCGTCTAAAAACACCATCACTATATACCCGGAGGAACTTTATCGTGCTACCGTTCAGGAATATATGGGAGCCTACGGACGTACAGGCATAGAACATAAAGACAATTCATATCATATCCAAGCACAAGAGTGGTATTCTATCGCAGAGCTATTCGTGGAAGACTACGATGCAACTATGGCACTCTTAGAAGGTGTTCGTAAGACTAAAGAAAGACATCATCTTACACCAACTGTCTCTTTTAAGGCACAGCAATTAGTACAGAAACTGCAAGATGTCGGTTTTTTGACTATTGAAAGACAAACTGCAGAATATAGTGAGTGTAACCTTTTAGATGACCAGCGATACAAATTCGTTGCTGGCGGATGGCTCGAAGTCTATGTCTGGTGTCAATTATGTCAAGAAAACTTTGCGGACGATTGCGAGTGGGGACATATCATAAAGCGTGATCAAACGCTCAGAAGAATTCATGTTTCTAATGAGCTTGATATTGCTGTGACGTACAATGCGAAGTTGCTTATTGGCGAATGTAAAACATCGGCAAAACCATTTGATTCGATATATCTTGACAAGTTGAATTCTATTGCCCATCTTATAGGAATGGGATATGTACGACAAGTCTTTATCACAAATCATCCCAGACCTCCTGAGAAAAATAAAAGTTTTAGCAACTTTTGTCGTCAAGCTAAAGTTCGCAATATATTGGTCATAACAGGGGAGCAATTGCCACATATTGGCAAGTTGCTGAAGCAAGAAATTATGGATTTAGACAGGAATAGATAACCATGCTCATTCTCAACTTCACACATCCGCTCACCGACGAACACAAAGCACAGATCGAGTCGCTTGCGAGTCTCATCATCGACGACATACATACCATTCCCGTACAGATCGACCAGAACGAGCCGCTCGAAGACCAGATACGCGCCATTGTTGATGCGGTTCCGCTCACGTCTGAGCAATGGCAAACACGTTCACTGCTCATCAACCCGCCTGGCTACGCACCTGCCGCCTTCGTCCTGCTCGCCGAACTGCACGGGCGCATGGGACACTTCCCAACTCTCATTCGGATGCGCCCCAAATCGGGGCCAGTGACGAGCTTCGAGGTCGCTGAATTGCTCAATTTGCAGACGATACGCGAAACTGCCCGTACTCATCGCTAAGTAACACGACGGACGCCCACGAGGGGCTACCCTACTATATACGATGGGCGTAGCCCACAGAAGCGTTAATATAGTAGGGTAGCCCCTCGTGGGCGTCCGTTAGAATGATGACCAAATGTATTATTCAATGTTCATCGTTACACCTGATTGCGTTCCACAGGCCGTTCCGGGATGTAATGAATTAGACCTCATACGCCATTTAGCATTCCGACATATGCTTGCGGATTCTCAGGATAGAGGGACTTTCCCATCCTAGAATCTTTTCGCGGATCGCTAAGGCTTGTGCATAGAGTGGTGCCGCTTTTTCGTACCTTCCCCATTCTCGGTAAAGGTCCGCTACTCCTTGTAGAGCTTCAGCCGTGTCAAGATGGTTTTCACCCAAACATTGCTGACGAATGGAGAGTGCCTTCAGGTACAGTTGCTCTGACTGCTCATAGTGCTTTTGCATTCGGTACAGTTCTGCTAGTCCATACAGTGGGTAAGCACCATCAGGGCTTTCTAATCCTGCGCTGTATATAAGGATGTGTAGTGCCCGATACAATAAAAGCTCTGCCCGTTTGTATCGTCCTTGCTTTCCATAAAGAAAAGCGAGATTCTCCATTGCCCTAGCTGTTTCAATGTGTTCTGATCCAAGTATGCGTTTATGAATTAAGAATGCTTTTTTGAAGAACACTTCTGCTTCTGCATACTTCTCTTGCTCTAAATATAAGAGAGCTAAACTACTTATTTTGTTTGCTGTAGCGGGGCTTTCATTACCACTCTCTTGCACACTCACCGAGAGCGATTGCTTCAACAATGGTTCAGCCTGCTCATATCGCTCTTGTCGCAAGTAGAGGAGAGCCAAGTGCCTAAGACTCTCTATTGTTTCAGGATGCTCTCCTCCCAGGCATTGCTTGCGAATTGCAAGGGCATTCTCTATCAGAGAAGTAGCCTGTCGGTATCTATCTTGATAGAAGTAGAGACCTGCAAGATTACTCAAGCTGGTTGCTATGGTGAGGTCATCTGCACTGAGGTACTGTTTGTATATTGAGAGGGTAAGTAGTAACAGGAATTCCGCCTCTTGATACTGGCCTTGTTCGCGCAGATAGATACCAGTCCTATGAAAGAGATTTGCAGCTTCCAATTGTGTATATATCGGTTCTTGCTCTATTCCAACTGTGCTTGCTTGCACATGTGCAAGCAATTGCCCACATCGTTCCCAATTGTGGAACGGTGCCTCTGGAAATGCGTCGTTCAGTATGCGTATAACCTGCACTTTCCACTCTCTCCTCACTTCTACCGTCATGGCATCTATGAGAACTGCTTGCACCAGACGGTGAATCGCGAGCGTCTGTGTTGTTGAGTTCCGTTGTATCAGCGAGTAGGAATATAGCACTCGAATAGCATCTTTCAGTGCTTTGTCTGAGGCCACCAAGTTCTGAAGTGGTAATGTGCAATGATCTGCTCCCCACTCAATGAGCTTTTCAGGAATGTTATCAGGCGCAAGGAAGGCACAAAGTCGTAGCAACTCAGTGGCGGCAGGGTTTCCCCGTTCAATGCGTTGAAAAGAGAGGTCCCAGGTTGTTGTTACTGTTTCTGGATGTTCTGAAGTGTGTGTTCCGCGTTCCACAAGCAGAGCCTTACGCTGTTTCCGATAGATATCCATGTATTCGTGAAAACTACATCGAGCCGTTTTGATGTATGCTCCCGCCTGATCCAATGCTAACGGTAGTCCATCCATTGCTTTCCGTAACGTATAGAGCGCAGTTCTTTCGAGGGTAGATAGGTTTTTCTCGTCATCTGCATTTTCTCCAGTAGAGGTGCGTCGCAGTAGAAATGGAACATCTTCCGACTGGCTCATTTTCTCCATTTCAATATATTTTATGTGTGGCTCTGCATCCTGGTATCGTGTTGTTAAGAGGACAGCACCACGATATCGACGAGGCAGTACATGAAAGACCATTGACGCATTGTCGGCATTATCAAAGATCAGCAGCCAGTTATCATGGTTTAGCAGCCAATCCTTCACGGCCTCAATAGCCTGAAACTGGTTCATTTTCTCCGCGTCTGGCAGATGAAGCGTCTTGACGAGTTTAGCGAAATCAGCGTTCATCGTTTCACGAGAGTCTGCACGTACCCACAAAACCGCATCGTACTCGTCAGCAAAACAATATGCAAATTCTATTGCCGTTTGTGTCTTACCCATCCCACCTAGTCCGCTCATTGCAAGTATTTTGTGCGAATCTCCCTTTTTGTCATCGACAAGAGCCTTCTGCAAATGCTCAAGTACCTGCTCACGTCCTGTGAAGTACTGATTGCGTGGATAGGGAACGTTCCACCACCTGTTTGTGCCCCAGCGTTCAGGCGGTCTTTTAAATGCCTTCGTAAGTTGTTCAAGCATATCAGTATGAGGAGTGACTCTGTCATGCTCCCAGCGATTTATACTGGGAACCGACCCTCCAATGTGTTTGGCTAATTGCTTCTGTGTCCATTGATGAATTTCGCGCTCTCGTTGCAAGCGTTGTCCAAAACTGAGTAATTGTACATCTATCATAATGGTGTTCTTTCGTGTGTAGGGGGGAATGCAGGGAGACCGCAAGGGTCTCCTCTATATATAGCGACGGGGAAATGTGTAGGGGAGACCCTTGCGGTCTCCCTGTATTTTGCATTCTGCATTCCTACAAGCCCTCGCAACTCTAAAAGTGAGAGGTAAGTGATTGATTTACCAGATTGTATTTGCTTCTCTCAATGAGATACTAGCGGCAGTGATAGGCGACGTGCCTGTTACATACATTTTGCATGAAGTAGGAGAAAAAAATGAGCGAATTTTTCGGCTTTCTCAAAGTTCTTGTCCTATGCATAGCAGGGTTGATAGCCCTGGTCGTGCTGCTGCTCGTTCTTGTCAATTACCTCCCGAAGAGTCCACTTCGAGATGTCATCGGTGCTTTGACTGCGCGGATTGGAGCAACAGCAGCCGTAGCGGCAATTGCTATTCCCGTTCAACCAATTCTTGGTGTTGATGGTATCTATGATATCGTCAGTTCCATTCTTCTTATCGGCTACTGGCTGCTGCTGATCAAAGACATACGTAAAGCATTCTCATCAAACAACCTCCCATCACAAAACCCTACTCGTACAATAGAACGCTTTTGAATGTAAAAATGGGGTAATTGTACAAACTACATTGAACAGTAAGCCAGGCTATTCAACGCACCTCTTCTCTTTGCAGAAAAGAGGTGCATCATAAGAAGGTGGAAAGCAGCTTCGCTTGCGTTGCTTCGCTTCTTGGTTGTTTATGTAATGTGGAATTGATAAGGAACATGAAAGAGAAGAAATTATCTGGCACTCAGCCACCACAACAAGCACCACCTGCCAAAAAACCTCAAAACACGTTGCCGTGGACAGCGTTGGATCAGCAGGTAGTACGTATGCAAAAGCAGATCGCGCACGCCTGTCAACGCGGTGATAAACAGGCTGTTCATGCGTTGCAGCAGCGTTTGATGGAGTCAGAAGCGGCCCGATTGTTGGCGGTTCGTCGGGTCGCGGAAGCGAATCAGGGCAAGGATACGGCGGGTGTCGATGGCGTCAAGTCGCTCAATGCAAAAGAGCGTTTGGAAATGGCGGAGCTGATTCATCCCAGCCAGTGGAAACAACAGGTTCCTCGACCTGTGCGTCGCGTCTGGATTCCCAAGCTCAAAACAGCAGAACGGCGTCCGCTTGCCATCCAGCCGATGATTGATCGCTGCAAACAAGCACTGGTGAAGCTCGCCCTCGAACCAGAATGGGAGGTGCAATTTGAAAGATATAGCTATGGCTTTCGTCCGGGACGAAGTACGCATGATGCTATTGCGGCTATTATGGTGGCGATTGAGGGGCATCCCGTCTTTGTGTTCAATGCCGACATAGAAGGCGCGTTTGATTTCATCAATCAAGCAGCAGTGCTGGAAAAGCTACAAACCTTTCCAGCTCTTCGACAAGTCATTCAAGGATGGTTGACGGCAGGAGTGATGGATGGTAAAGCCTTCTCTGCAAGCGAGACGGGCATCCCACAGGGAGGGATACTTTCGCCTTTGCTCATGAATGTGGCTCTTCATGGCATGGAGGCGGTGGTTGCGGAAACGAATAGCTATAGCCGAGAACAGCCAGCGTTTGTGCGCTATGCGGATAATTTTGTGATTTTGCACTCGAATCTGCAGGAGATACAACAGGCTGCAAGACGTGTCAAGCATTGGTTAGCAACGCTAGGATTACATCTCCATCCTCGTAAGACACAGATTGCTCACACGTTGACGCTCTATCAAGGACAGATTGGCTTTGATTTCCTGGGCTTTTCCATTCGCCAGGAGGCGGAGGCGAAAGCACCGCATGGGCAAGGGCACGGACCAGGGCTAAAGACAATTCTTGCTCCTAGCCAGGAAGCAAGGGAGCGTCACGTAGCGACGCTCGATGCTAGGTTGCAACAGTTGCGTACCGCGACACAAGCACAAGTCATTCGGGAACTGAATCCGGTGATTACGGGCTGGGCGACCTACTACAATGGGTTTATTCCTCCTGCAACACTAAGTTCCTACGATGATCTCCTGGAGCAAAAACTGCTGCGCTGGGCGAGTAAGCAGTATCCTGGCAAGGATTCAAATTGGCTCCTGACCCGTTACTGGCATCCCATTGGAAAGCAGAAAAGTGTGTTCTCGACTCATGATGGCATACAACTGCGTAGGTATCAGCAAACGAATATCCTACGATGAAGAAAGCATACCAAGTTAACGTAACGGATCAATGGGGACCAGGGCGCCCTGGCTTCTCAATACGGAAAGGAAAACTCATGAACACCACACCGTTTATAGAAACGATTCCCATCTCCTCGCTGAATGCGCTGGAATACTGTCCGCGCAGCTTTTATTATCAGGTGGTGCAGGGAGAGATGCAGGTCAACGAATTTGTGCTGGAAGGGCAACTGGCTCACCAGCGCGTCCATCAAGTAGGGACACGTTCGAGAGAGGGGGAGATCGAAACCACGAACCTCTACCTCTATAGTGAAACGCTGCACCTGACGGGCTTTGCCGATGTCGTCGAGGAGAAAGCAGGGATGTTTCTTCCAGTCGAGTATAAGCATGGACACAAAGGGAACTGGCTCAACGAGCATATCCAGCTTTGCGCCCAGGCGATGTGCCTGGAAGAACGGCAACCGGGGAAACCACAGATTGCGTATGGCTACATCTATTACGTAGCGTCACGTCGGCGTGTGGAGGTGCCATTCACGCCGCAGTTGCGAGCGAAGACGAAAGCAACTATCGCCCAAGCATTCGAGGTTGCTGCGCTCGCAACACCTCCACCGCCTCTCACAGGTCTCCTTGTGAAGCGTTGTCCCCCGTGTAGTCTGCTCCCAATTTGTATGCCTGACGAGGTGCGACAATTGCGGTCATGAAACGACAAGCAGGGAGACCGCAAGGGTCTCCCCTACATATAGGACAACGATGAAAATGTAGGGGAGACCCTTGCGGTCTCCCTGCTTTCTCAAAAAGATTTGAAAAGGAGAACATTTTTGCCAACATTATATTTAACACAAGAGTATGCCATCGTGCGCCGTGATGGTGAAGACAGTTTGCTCGTGCAAATTCCTGAACGAGAGAGCAAGGAGAATGGGAAGTCCACACCTGCACGCAAAGAGCGCATCCCACTGATCAAGATAGATGAGGTGGTGGTGATGGGCGAGATTACGCTGACCGCCTCTGCCATGCACCTGTTGCTGGAACGGGACATTGAGATCACCTTTCTCGGTTATTACGGACAGTATAAGGGGCGTCTCTCGCCCTCGTTTTCCAAGAACGCGGTATTGCGTCTGGCCCAATATCGCGCTCACACGGATATGCAACAACGGTGCGAACTGGCACGCCGCTTCGTCATGGGGAAATTGACCAATCAGCGTCAAAGGTTACAACGCTATTATCGCATACATCCAGAGGTTGAGGTCAGTTGGGCAATCAAGCAACTCGCTGATACGATCCAGAGCTTGACAACTGTCTCATTGCAGACACCACAAAACATGCAACCATTGGTTGGTGGAGATAATCGCATTGCAGGCACAGCACTGGAAACAATTCTAGGCATGGAAGGAGCAGGGAGCGCAGCCTATTTTCGTTGCTTTGGCAAACTTCTGAGCGATCCTCGGCAGTGGCCTTTCCCTGGACGTGTGAAGCGTCCGCCTACTGATCCTGTCAACGCATTGTTGAGTTTTGGATATTCCTTGCTTGCTAACAAGGTTGCCAGTGCGGTGCAACTCGTGGGATTTGACCATTTCGTCGGCTACCTGCATAGTTCCTTCTACGGGCGTCCCTCTTTAGCATTAGACATCATGGAAGAATTTAGACCGATTATCGTAGACTCGGTGGTGGTGGAACTCTTGAATCATCGCATGCTGACTCCTGCAGATTTTGTAGTAGAGCTAGGTGCTTATCGTCTCAAGGAAACAAAGCGAAACGTTTTCTTTACAAAGTTTGAAGATCGGCTCAACGAAGAGATTCAGCATCCCCTTTTTGGGTACAAGACGAGCTATCGCCGCTGCCTCGAATTGCAGACGCGGTTGCTTGCCAAAGTGGTAACTGGAGAAATTGACGAGTACATACCATTGCTCATCAGGTAGGAAAAGAAGGAGCAAGAAAATTAACATCAGCAACCAGACCACCTGTTATGTGATTGCTTACGATATTCCCAGCGACAAGAGGCGTAAGAAGATTCACTCTATTCTGCTGGGACATGGGAAGTGGACGCAATACTCGTTGTTCGAGTGCTTCTTGACGAAAAAGGAACTACTCTTATTGCAAGCGAAGCTGGAAGAGTATTTGGTGGTAGCACAGGATAGTGTACGCTTTTATCCAATGTGTACGAACTGCCTAAGAAAAGTAGAAACAATTGGAGGGTCTCCCCCAGAGGAAGATGTGGTGTTTATCGTCTGAACGTGTCGTGGGTGGGGGGGGGGGGTGGGTGAGAAAATTTGGAAAGCAGCCCGCCCCCCCCCCCCCACCACGCGG
>CAXUHG010000078.1:0-8590 GCA_964250805.1 uncultured Ktedonobacteraceae bacterium
AGTGCAGGAATATACCTTTTTGTTATTCATACTGTTTTAACATTTTATCCACTAAGTTAGCGATTTCGTGCCACAGATGGTGTTGATAATCAAGCATGCGTGCCTGATTCTGGTCAAAATCTTTATTTGATGCATCACTACGAGCATTTTCCTCGAACTTCTTTGAGAGGGCAAGCGTTTTGTCGCCGCGCCCGTGTAGATAGGTGGAAAATTCGTGTAAATCCTTTAGAAGCGCATCAAGCTTCTCTTCGTTACCAGGCATATATTCTCTTATTCCTTCTTGGGTTGTGTGAATGGGTACAATTGAAACGCATCCGCGAAGCGATTGAAAAAGTTGAATAGGCCAATCACGGTCGCCAGTTCTACGAGTTCACCGTCATTGAAATACAACTGTAACTCATCCCATAGCTCCTCGTCAACGTCGCGGGCACTGGTCGTCATAATCTCTGCGAAGCGCAGTGCAACCAATTCACGCGCAGTAAACACGTCCTGATGCTCGTCCCTGTGATAGAGAGCATCGAGCAGGTCCTCGCTCACACCAATCTGCCTTGCCAAGACAGTATGAGTCTCCATTCAGTAGAAGCACGCGTTGACCTGTGAAACGCGTATTGCCACCAGTTCTTTCAATTGTGGCTCAAGCGTACCTGTTCGCATCGCCGACTCTAACAAGCGTGCAGACTGCTCCATCAGGAGAGGACGATGCCCCATCACACGAAAGAGGGTGGACATGTTGGCAACGCCGGACAATTCTGTACTATCTGGTAGTTGTACAGTATCATCGGGGGGGATACGTGAGTGAGGAGTTTCTTGTGTCATTCGTTCTCTTCTCAGTAGTTAAAATACTGGATGCATCGTGCGCCACGAACTAGGCTGAGCAACAATAACCGCAGGTGCCCAGCCCTGCTCGCCGTACAAAATATCACTCTTCCATTTGGGATTTTTTTGTAGGAATTGGTAGCGTACCTGCCAATGTTGACCTATTTTTTGCTTCTCGTGATACGCAGTATCCAGACCCAGTTGAAAGGTAAGCAACTGAGCGTAGTAGGGCTGTAGGCGGTACTCCATTTCATCAGTATCTAGCTCATGGTCGGTAAAGGATAACTGCAAGTCGAAACAATAGGGATAGTGCATCACTTCTGGATCGCGGTCCTCTTCATCAGCGTAATGAATGAGAAGAAGCATACCCAACATCTCGAACTGGCAGTATGGTTCACCGGAAAACGCATGCTCTTTGAATGGAGGCAAAGAGAATAGATTCCGCATCTCCGTGGCGAGTTGCTGTAGTGATTTTTCCGTCTTGATACAGATTTGAAACGACATACGAATAGCTCCTTGGCGGATGCAGGAGGTAAGTCAATGTATAGCCCATCTTACGACCGTTATAGAACGCTGTCAAGATAGTTCTCATCTCCATGTAGTATACCAGCAGGGTCCCAACGTCGTTTGAGTCGCTGCATCACGTCAAGTGCCTGTGGTCGATAGCCCCAGCGGTCAATAGTATGTATATCCTCCACAAGACGTATAACTGCCGCATATCCTTGCATTGCTAGTGCAGACCTCCGCAAAGCTGTTACCCATACACCTATCTCACCTGTATCTTTTCCAACATAGAGACAACCACTATTCATATCAGCACTATATTTGGCACTAAAAAGTTCACTGTTCTCTTGCATATATGCAGGTAAATTGCTAGCAGGCACACCTACACGAACAACCGTCCCTGATGCCAGCGTTCGCGCCCATACCTCGCTTCCAGCTATGTCAACCTCACGTATCAGTGCATTCGCTGCCTTCAGAGTACTATGTACCTGCTCTAATTCGGCCTCTACATCCTCGCTAAGTCCCTCCGCAGTGTAGAGTAGCATACTTGTGCTATCTTCTCCATTACAGATCACTACAGCTGAGGCAGTGAGGGCGAGTGGTAAAACGAGGCGGGCACAATCGAGTGCTTGCTGTAGCGTATAGGTTGGCACGAGCAAAGTACGTCGTACACGTGGCTGTGCGAAAAATTTGAGCGTAACGTCGGTGATAAGTCCCAGTGTGCCATGTGAACCAATGAACACCTTCGTCAGATCGTAGCCCGCCACATTCTTGACAATGGGCCGCCCCGTCCGAATTACGCGTCCATCGGGAAGGGCAACTGTTGTACACAGGACGAGATCGCGAATTGCACCATAGCGCATACGAAGAGGAGCATTGACGTTCGCGGCAACAACTCCACCTATCGTGGCATTGGGCCAAGGCGAGAGCAGTGGCAGATACTTTCCCTCTTGCGCAAGAAAGGCTTGTATCTCGGCAAGCGGTGTACCAGCACCTACCGTGATATACATATCTTCAGGCGCATACTTCTTAATGCCCGACATTGCACTTGTCGTTATACGCGTCATAGACTCGCAGGTCTTATGAGAATCGTTGCTGATATATGCCTGTTTGTGTGCCTGAGAGAGGGCTAATAAAGCCTGAGTCGCCTCTTCTGTCGATTCAGGTGCGAGAAGCGCGTCTGCATGTGCATGAAAAAAATCGTTGTTGGCCTGTTGTCTCTCAAATGGTAGCGCATTATCTCCCGACATAGGAAAAACCTTACCAGGATTCAGGATATGAGAGGGGTCGAAGACGGATTTGATATCCTCCATTGCTTGCAGTTCTGCTGGCGTGTGCATAATCGTCATAAATTCGCGTTTCTCGATGCCAACGCCGTGTTCACCAGTGAGGCTACCATCCATTTCGACGCTGCATTGCACCATCTCGCGCCCAGCAGCATGCACCCGTCTCATAAGTGCCGCATCGCGTTCATCTGGTATGAGAATCATGGGATGTAGATTACCGTCACCTGCGTGCATGAGGTGTCCCACACGCAAAGCATATTTCTCACAGATTGGGTCAACAGCTGCGAGGATTTCGCGTAGGCGGCTCCGCGGTACGGTGATATCAACCGTGTAGTGAGCAGGTGTCAGACGTGCAATGGCACCCGCGACGCTCTTGCGAGCAAGCCAGATTTTGTAGCGTTCCTCTTCAGTGTGGGCAATGCGGATCTCACGTACTCCTTTAGCCTTGAGCAGTTGTTCAATCTCGTCGCTTTGTGCATCGAGGCCAGCGGGATAGCCGTCAACCTCAATAATTAGAATCGCACCTGCATCAAGAGGAAGACCGGCATGTGCAAACGGCTCGGCGATGTTAGTGATTTTCTGATCCATCATCTCCATCGTCGCGGGTATTAGTCCAGCAGCAATAATAGCTGAAACAGCGTCCGCCGCCTGCTCAACACTCTCGAAAATTGCCAGCATTGTTCGCACGCCAGGAGGATTACGTAAAAGGCGTGCCGTGATCGAGGTAATCAACGCAAGCGTACCCTCACTCCCTGTAATCAGCCCACACAGGTCATATTCTGGATAATCTACGGCACGCCCACCCACACGGACTTGTTGCCCATCAGCCAATACAACGTCAAGACCAATAATATAATTTGTCGTCACACCGTACTTGAAGCAGTGAGGACCGCCGGAGTTTTCCGAGACATTACCACCAATCGTCGAAGCACGCTGACTAGCGGGATCGGGAGGAAAATAGAGTCCATGTCGTTTTGCCTGTTCGTCCAAACGTAGATTAATCACGGCGGGTTCACTCGTGATGCTTCGCCCCAGTACATCAACGTCGAGAATGCGGTTCATCTTGGCGAACTCAAGAATCACGCCTCCACGATCAGCGACAGCACCGCCGGACAAGCCCGTACCAGCCCCACGCGCGATAAGCGGCACACCATGCTCAGCCGCCCATTGCACCACGCGCACTACATCCTCTACCGAACGCGGAAACACCACCGCCTCCGGTTGTCCCCTGTCCATACCCGCATCGACCTCATAGACCAGCAGAGCAGTCCGATCAGTAAACACCTGTCCTTGCGGCAAAAGCGACTGAAGCGAACGAAGTAACGAAGTTTGTAGCATTACGGGTGCCTTTCTGATGATGCAAACCTATAGACAATTTGGTCATTTTATTATACGCCATACGCTGAATATGGTCATGTGCAAACACACTTGCATGCAATTGTGATACTATAGAATCTCGTAAAGACGATTTCATGCTAAAGGATGACATGATGGAGCAAGAGCTAGAAGACCGTTTGCGAGGAGCAAATAAAGAATCCCTGCTTCTACTCATACAGGAACTTGCGAGACGCTATCCATTGTTACAAACCGAGATTGCAATGCTCATAGACAAGAACAACTCTGCCATATCGTTGCCCTCTAAAGAGGACGAGATGAGTGGAGATATCAGTGAGGATTGGGATTTTAGCGGTGACGAACCGACTACGCTTCAACCCATCTCAGCACCGCTTTTACCTATACTAGATTACGAAGCTTGTAAGCAACGTGTTACCGGTTATCTTGCACGTCTACAACAGGGAGAGACGCTTCAAGTCCTCGCGAACGACTTGAATATGCTTTTAGATGAGGTGGAGACGCGTGCGGAACATCACGACTATCATGAAGCAATGGGTGTCTATGCTATTGTGCTAGATGAACGGCTGGCGGAACGCGACGCGAAACTTACCCAAATGTTCGATAAGGCTATCGACGACATCATGCCTATCTTAGAGACGCTGCTCAGTGAAGCAAGCAGCAACATGTTGTTTGAAACGTCCACGTTGACACCGCTCCTCACGCCAGAGATGCGCCAGGAGTGGCTAAAGCGACTCTTCGCGCTCTGGTTACACCGCCTGGATGCCCATTATATTGAAGAGAATGTACCAGAGATCATGCTGAATGTCGCTTGGAGCGAAGATGTTGCTTTGCTACGAAGCCTCGTACAGGGCGAACTGCAACAACAACCAAGCAACGAACATTCAAATATCGTCGATTTCACGCGCCAATATCGTACAAGAACGCTTGATAAATTCCTGAGAGAGTTGCCACGCCCATAGAAATCTCTTGTTTTCTTGCAACAATTGTTGCAATGTTTTACGTTTGTATGGTAACATCAGTAGCGTGTAACTCTACTGTCAAAGAGCAAAATTCCTGCAAGTAGTACTCATTGGTAGAAAAACTTGCGAAATTTTGCATGTTTCGGTACAATTTTGAGAGTCTTGTGCAGGAAAGACAAGAAAGAAATGAGTCATGAGTAAATTTATTATGGTGATTGACGACTCACCGACTGTACGTAAAATTATCGAGACATGTCTGAGAAGAGAAGAATTTGATGTCCGTGGTTTTACAGATGGTGTGGAGGCGATGCGCTGGATCACGAACGACTCAGAGGCACGTGTCCCTGATCTTGTCTTGCTTGACATCGGTCTCCCTAAAATGGATGGTTACGAAGTTGCACGCCGTTTGAAAGCAAAACCTGCATTCAACAATACCATCATCATCATGCTCTCAAAACGCGATGGTGTGATTGACAGACTCAAAGGGCGCCTTGCAGGTGCCAAGGACTACATTACGAAGCCATTCAAAACACAGGAGCTTATCGCGGTCATTCAGGAGCAACTGAATGTGCCTTCACCAACTAATTAACGTTAGATGCAGTAATCGAGGCTGAAGAAGAATGGAAGATGCCCCAACGCCCCCTCTCTCTCCTGCTGAATATGCAACATACCTGGAAAGCATGAGCAATGAGAATTTCTGGAAGCATGCGAAGGCTCTTGCAGCACATTCGACGCGCCCAATGCAAGAGAACGTATTCAATGTATCTTCCGCCTCTTCTCCCTTAACGAATCTCTGCATCACCTGTTTTATAAGAGGTGGAGGGAGTTGTGTGCTTCCCTTCACCTTAATTCGTACAATACTGCCCATTTCGCAACGTATTACTCGTTTGCCCGATGTCCCTCCCTGGGTAACTGGTATTCTCTCCTGGCGCGGCGAGACAATGGTAGCTATTGACCTGTGTTCCTACATCACACAAAGAGAGCTTCCACCTCTACAAGAACGTATCACCCTTGTTGCAAGGTATGACGATATATGGCTCGCATTTTGCGTATTAGGCATCGACGAGACACCTATAGAGGTGAACTTAGAGCAGGTGGTAGCATTTACGCCCCCTCCTCTTCCTGAGTTGGAAAATGCACTACCTCCGCGTGGCATTGTTGGTGCATTGAAACAGAAAGACACAACAATATCTTTTACACCGCTCGTGCTTGATGTTCCAGGAATTTTCAAAGACATTATGCAGCGTATAGAGAGTCGAGACACTCATGTCTGAAGAACCCTTCTCCTTTGAGGATGAAAATGATGAGAATGGCGAAGCACAACTGTCTGCTGAGGATCGGGCAATACTCGATGCATTCGACGCTCTCGATACGGTAGCTCCAAATGATGATACAGTGCCGTCTCTTTCGCAGCCTCATGACGAGGAGTTTTCCGATATTCATATGCTTTATCTCTTTGTTGCAGAGATGGATGAAGACATCGCACAGATGAAGCGTGCGCTGAGTCAATTGGAGCAAAGTGATACGCCTGGTACTCTTAATATGAAGGGATTCGACACGTTAAGCCGTGTCGCGCATAAGGTTCGGGGTACAGCGGGAGCAATGGAGTGCCATGCAATGGCGGCTATTGCACGCCATATCGAAGATATAGTCAAAAAAATTCAGAGTAACACGCTTCTTCCGTTACTCGGACTGAACGCACTTGTCCAGGCAGTACTGGCTCTTGAGGTAACACTTCAGAACCTACTTACCACTGGAGAAGAGGATAGTGCGCCGCTGACTGCTTTGGAGCAAGAGATTGAGCAACTTACTGCTTCCATCGCTCCACTCGATGCAAATTCTTTGGACGAAGTGGCATTATCAGCAAAAACGGATGGAGCAAGTACGCTTCAGGCCGAGGAAGACAAGCAATGTGAGCAGGCAATGCAATCTTTGCCGCTCTTACCATCAAGTATCCATGTTGATGCACAACGCTTTGAACAACTCTTGATGCATGCAGAGCATAACGCGGAAATACGTAACCCCTTAGAAGATGCACAGGAACAGGTCAAAATCGCACTGAGTGAACTTCACAACGCACAACTACGTCTGCAACAACTCGAAGGCTCTCTCCTATCGCTCACAATGCCGATTCGTCCATCTCGACAAGAGCCGCATTTACCAGCTTCTTCACTGGTTGAGCGCACGCTAAAAAACGTTACCTTCTACCAGGGAACACCTCTTGCAAAAAAGCTCAAGCTACGTTCGCAAGCACTAAAATATGATCAAGAGACGACATGGGACGAACTAGAGCTTGAGCGCTTCAGCGAGCGTGACACCATTGTTCGCTCGTTGAGTGCGGCTATCGCAGAAGTGACACTTGCCTCTACACGTACACAGAGTGCCTACGCTCGCCTTCATCAAATCACACAACAATTCGTGCAACAAACAACTCTTGTACATGACTCTCTTCACCAGTTACGATTGACGCCGCTTCGAGTCTTGTTGCCACGCATTCAGAGCATTCTCGACAACAGTGAGTTACGCCTACGCTTCGAGATGATTGGCGAGACAACCGAAATCGACCAAGATATTCTTGATGCATTGGCCTCGCCCTTACTTCGTCTGCTTCGCACTTGCTTGAGCAGTGTTCCATCCGAGGAGGCAAACGATGAGCCGTATCACGTCTGGCTGTATGCTCATGCTCTAGGGAACGAAGTGACGCTCGAACTAGGTTTTTCGATGACCATTCAAGGAGGCGCGTTAGATACTGCACAAGCCTCCATGCAACAGCTTGGTGCGTCCGTAGAGTCGCATCGTAATAGCGAGAGCGGAGTTAGTTTTTTCGTGCGCTTCCCGCGTTCGCAAGGGACGGTACACGGCCTTCTCGTGCGTGTTGGGCAGGAGCAAGTAATCCTGCCCTTTTCTCAGGTACAGCGTGTTGGCGACATAAAGCATGAGACACTTGACATTGTGTATCGTCTCTACAAACTACTGGATTTCCCACCAGCTTCTGAAGCACAAAGTAGTATCATGCCTGTTGTCGTACTGCCTCAAGGACGTTCACGTCTGGTTGCAGGTATTATTGTGGATGAGGTCATCGGTGATGTCGAGATCGTCGTCAAGCCACTCAATAAAAGTCTGAAACGTCCAGGCATTGCTGGCACCGCGCTTAATGGCAAAGGAGATATCCTACTGTTGCTTGACATTCCAGAGCTGCTGAAATACTACACAACTGTACGCCGTCACCAGATACCAGATGTTGACGAGGAACCTAGAGAGCAGAAGACACAACATCTCGTACTTATCGCCGATGACTCTACACTGCTCCGCAAATCGTTGAATCAGACCCTGACATACGCGAATTATAAAACGGTTGAAGCGAGCGACGGCTTAGAGGCATTGGATAAACTCACGCAAAATCCACCCGACATCTTCCTACTTGATATGGAGATGCCGAATTTGAACGGCTACGACCTGCTCAGCATCATGAGCGTCTACCCCGAACTGATGGATGTCAAGGTTATCATGCTCACTTCACGTACCACCGAAAAGCACAAGCAGCACGCGCTCGACCTCGGTGCCCACGCCTTTTTAACAAAACCCTGTCCACAAGATGTCCTCTTAGAGACAATCGCGGGGTTATTATCAACAGCAGGGCAAAAATAAGTGTTGGTAAAATATAAAATA
>CAXUHG010000078.1:8600-21345 GCA_964250805.1 uncultured Ktedonobacteraceae bacterium
GGGGTTTATAATCAACACCAGTCAAAAAATATGTGTTCGAACATTACCCGCTGCTCTTATAATTAACCAACACTTATTTTGTGTAACAAAATTTGCCACTTCTCTAATATAGGTGTTACAATAAACACGTCCCACACGACAACGTGTAAAAACACTACTATCTCTATTGCTTTTTTGCGCTAGCTAATTCAGGAAAAGGAACGTGACGTTACATTCTATTGAGGTTCGAGCCATCTCAGAGCAGCACGATGTACAAGCTCATAAGCTTATTCACGAAATATTACAGCTATCTACACATCGACTTCCATCACTTTCGTCTCTCTCTGATTCCCCGTTAAGCATTCGCACGGCATCTCTCTACTCCATTTCGGGACAGCTGAATCCTGCACAGCAAGACCGACTCATCAAGCAACTGCTCGTCGATCCGATTATTCAAGAAGCCGTAATCAACGAGCCTACAAATCCAACACATCATATCGTTGATGTGTTTTTTCATGCTGGCGTCACGGATACACTCGCGGAAAGTGTTCTGGCTGGCGCATCTATGCTGAACATAGCTACAATCTCACGGGTTGAGACAGGCAAACGCTATTTTCTTGATGGTCGCTTGAGCGAAAAAGACGCTCGCACTATCACCGAAGACCTGCTCTACAATCCGGTCATTCAACACTATGAGTTCCGTGCAGCGTCTGTAGGGACCGATGTATCACGTCCTGTGGGCGTTTCGATTGCCCACGAGGACGTGATACATCGGTCCCTACCAAGCATCGCCATAACCGACGAGGACGCGATACATCGGTCCCTACCATTCTCATCAATGAATAATGAGCAATTGCTGGCGTTTAGCAAGGCGGGTCTGCTGTCGCTGAACCTTGATGAGTTACGCGCCATTCAAAGATACTATCGGAATCAGGGACGGGAACCGAGCGATGTCGAGCTAGAGACGCTGGCGCAAACGTGGTCTGAGCATTGTTCGCACAAGACCTTCAAGGCTACTGTTGAATATCGTGAACAGGACGCCAATGGCAAGACTATCACGCAAGAAACCATACATGGTCTGCTTAAACGCTATCTGATGCGTGCCACCGACGAGGTACGACCGGCATGGCTTGTGTCAGCATTCAAGGATAACGCGGGTATCGTGCGTTTCACGGACACGCATGATATCGCCTTCAAGGTGGAGACACACAATCACCCCTCGGCAATCGAGCCGTTTGGGGGCGCGAATACAGGCGTCGGTGGCGTCATTCGTGACGTGTTGGGTGTATCGGCACAGCCTATCGCATGTACCGATATTCTCTGCTTCGGACCACTTGATACGTCTGTCGAGACGCTTCCCTCTGGCGTGCTGGCACCGCGTCGTATTGCGACAGGAGTGGTCGATGGTGTGCGCGATTACGGCAACAAGATGGGCATTCCCACCGTCAATGGAGCCGTTCTCTATTCTCCTGGTTACATTTACAATCCGCTCGTCTTCTGTGGCTGTCTCGGCGTCTTGCCACATGGCAGTCATCCTAGCAACGTTAAAGCAGGAGATCGTGTCGTTGTTCTCGGTGGGCGCACGGGACGCGACGGTGTACATGGGGCAACCTTCTCATCGGGCGAGATGAGCGTCGAAATCAATGCACAGGCGGGTACAGCGGTTCAGATTGGCGCACCGATTACCGAGAAGAAGGTCGCCGATGTCATTCTGCAGGCGCGAGACAAGAAACTATACTCCGCGATTACTGATTGTGGCGCGGGTGGCTTCTCCTCCGCGATTGGCGAGATGGGAGCCGAAACGGGTGTGTGTGTCGAGTTGAAGCATGCACCGCTCAAATATCAGGGACTTGCGCCGTGGGAAATCTGGCTCTCCGAGGCTCAGGAACGCATGGTACTCGCTGTTCCAGAGCAGAATCTCGATGCTCTACTGCAAATATGCGCTATTGAAGAGGTCGAGGCAAGCATTCTCGGCACCTTTACCGACGACTCTCGCTTGACCGTCAACTATGATGGCGAAACCGTTGCAAGTATCGACATGGCGTTTCTACACGATGGACAACCCGATAGAGTCTTAGAAGCAGTCTGGACACCTGTAGCATCGGCTCCCACCTCAACAGGTTCACGTTTTATCGTGCCCCCAACACCTGCAACTTTGCTATTAAACCTGTTACAACATCCCTCGATTGCCTCGAAAGAGGAGATCGTGCGCCGCTACGACCATGAAGTGCAGGGAGCAACGGTACTCAAGCCGCTCGTAGGCAAAACGGGACATGGACCGAGCGATGCCGCAGTACTGCAACCTGTTCTTGAAAACGACGCTCAACCAAAAGCCGGTATCGTGCTTTCCAACGGCGTCAATCCTCTCTACGGCCTTATTGATCCGTATCATATGGCGATAAACGCTGTTGACGAGGCGTTGCGAAATCTCACAGCGGTTGGCGGTGATATCACACGCGTCTCCATTCTGGATAACTTTTGCTGGGGCAGTCCAACCGACCCTACACAGTTAGGGCTACTGGTGCGAGCTGTCAAGGGCTGCTATGACGCCGCCGTTGGCTTCAAAACACCCTTTATTTCGGGCAAGGACAGCCTGAACAACGAGTACCGTGCTAATGGACAACGCCTCCCTGTTATTCCAACGCTGGTCATTTCGGCGGTTGGGACGCTCGAAGACACAACGCAAACCATCGACATGTCGCTCAAAACACCCAACAACCTGCTCTACCTCGTTGGCACGACGCGTAACGAGCTTGCGGGTTCGCATTACGCGGAGATTATGCAAGACTTACCAACAGACACTTCTGTTCCGCGCGTCGCCATGAATTCCGCATACACCACAATGAATGCGTTGGGACAGGCGATTCGTCGGGGTATGGTACGAGCCTGTCACGATCTCTCGGAGGGTGGACTTGCCGTTGCAGCGGCAGAAATGGCAATCGCAAGTCAACTTGGCGTCGCGCTTGAGCTATCGCACATTCCCATCGTCGATGTATCCGATACTGATTCAGCATCAATAAACACGTTACGGCTTTTTAGCGAGTCGGCGTCACGCTTTATCGTTGAGATCGCGCCAGAGCAGTGGGGCACGTTCGAGAAACATATGCGCTTTAGTGGTGTGACCGATGTCACCTATATTGGGACAGTTACTAACACAGGACGTTTTCGAGTACATGATGGAGATGAAGAGGTGATGAATGTAAGCATAGCAGACCTGCAACAGGCATTTCGAGGAAATAGAGCATGACTTCAACAATCCAGCGCGCACTCGTTCTACGTGCCCCCGGCATCAACTGTGACCGTGAGACGGCACATGCCTGCCGACTGGTCGGCTTTGAGACCGAGCTAGTTCACATCAATCAACTGCTCAAGGCTCCCGATACGCTCTTGGACTATGCCTTTCTCGTCATCCCCGGCGGCTTCTCCTACGGCGATGATTTAGGTGCAGGGACGTTATTAGCAAAGAATTTGACGATACACCTAGGACAACAACTACAACAATTCGTGGATGAGGGACGCCCTATACTTGGCATCTGTAATGGTTTTCAGGTGCTGGTGAAGGCGGGATTGTTGCCGGGGGGAGAAGAGGGCATGACGGAGCTGGGCATGATAAATCAAGCCCCTACAGCGACGTTGACGGATAATGCATCGGCGCTGTTTGAGTGTCGGTGGGTGACGCTGGCAGCACAGACGAGCCGTTGCATTTTTACGCGTAATATTGAGCGACCAATTGAGCTACCAGTGGCACATGGCGAGGGGCAATTTGTGTCGCGTGGCAATATTGCTTATTTACAGGCTGCACGACAGGTAGCACTTACTTATATTACTGATAGTCAGAACGATGTGCTATATCCTGCGAATCCTAATGGTTCGGCGGGCAATGTTGCAGGAGTGTGCAATGCTCGTGGCAATGTGTTGGGGCTGATGCCACACCCTGAACGCTATGTAAGTTCTTTGCAGCATCCGCTCCGCAGAGGAAGCATTGATGGCAAAGGCGATGGTCTGCTGCTCTTCAAAAACGCCTATCAGTATGTGACCAAGCAGGATACACAGACGGAGAAAAAAACACATACGTCGTATGCCGCCAGTGGTGTCGATCTCTCCGCCTCAGACGAAGCAAAACGGCTTATGAAGGATGCCGTGCGTGCGACGCAGGGACAAAAAGTCCTGGCGGGTATGGGTGCGTTCGCTGGTATTCTCGACGCACAGGATGTGAAGCGAATGCAGCAACCTGCGCTTGTGGCTTCAACTGATGGCGTCGGCACGAAGACTTTGCTTGCGGCACAGGTGCAACGCTTCGACACAGTTGGCTACGATATCGTCAATCATTCCGTCAACGATATGCTGACACAGGGTGCGAAGCCACTTTTCTTCATGGACTATCTCGCAATGAGCAAGCTTGACCCTATACAAGCCGCCACGATTGTACGCAGTGTGGCACAGGCATGCCGGGAGGTAGGTTGCGCCCTACTCGGCGGAGAAACGGCTGAAATGCCCGATGTGTATCTACCAGGGGCGTTCGACCTTGCGGGCACTATTGTCGGCACACTCGAACAGGAAGAGGCGATCACAGGTGCCACCATTACTCCTGGGGATGTACTGCTCGGTCTACGTTCAAGCGGTCTACACACCAATGGCTATTCACTAGCACGACACATCTTCGCGGAACAAGACCTGAACGCGGTTGTACCAGAGCTTGGTGAGCCGTTAATTGATGCGCTATTGCGACCACATCGCTGTTATCTACGCGAGGTCACGAGGTTACGTGAATATCTTGCCGATAGGGGACGTGCAATCAAGGGCATGGCACATATCACAGGTGGTGGCTTCGAGGGCAACGTCTCGCGCATTCTGCCAGCAGGGACACAGGCAGTGATTGAGACTGACAAGTGGAGCGTACCTCCGCTTTTCAAACTCATCGCGGAACGTGGGAATGTTAGTAAAGAGGAGTTGTATCGTACCTTCAATATGGGTATTGGTATGGTCATTGCCCTCTCACCCAAAGCGGCACTCGATGCGCGTTCTGTATTACCAGAACTGCTTACGGTCGGGTATATACGAGAAGGTGAGGGCGTAATCGTGCTGTAGGGGCCATAATTCATTACGCCCTCGTTTCCATAGATAACGTTTACAAGGATTGAGGAACGGAATCAATGGATGGGAAACAGAATCAACGGGGACGAGGGCGTAATGAATTATGACCCCTACAGAGCGTGTGTTATTGTTAAGAATGGATGAAAGGTCGAAGAATTATGATAGAGAACCTAACATTTGGACCTTTGCTTGCTGAGGGCAAGACGAAGCGAATTTACGCCGACCCTGAGAACAGTGAACAGACGTACATGGTCAATAAAGACTCGATAACGGCTGGCGATGGCGAACGACGCAACGAGCTAGTTGGCAAGTCACGTTGGAGTACGATCACTACCGCAAATATCTACCGTTTGCTGAATCAAGAGGGAATCGCCACGCATTTTGTAGAACAGATTAACAACACAACTCTATTGATAAAACGCTGTGATATGCTTCCAGTCGAGCAGGTGCAGCGTCGCATCGCAACAGGGTCATATCTCAAACGACACCCGGAGATTAGCGAGGGTACACGCTTTGAGCCTGTGCTAGTCGAGACGTTTCTGAAAGATGATGCACGTCACGACCCCCAGATATGGGAGCAGGATATCATTGGCATGAAGCTCGCAACCTCGGAAGAGATTGCATGGATGGCGGCTCAGGGACGCAGAGTATTCGAGACGCTCGAACGCGCATGGGCTGGCGTCAATGTCACGCTCGTTGACCTCAAGATCGAGTTTGGGCGCGATACGCACGGCGACCTGTTGGTAGCCGACGTAATCGACAACGATAGCTGGCGGCTCTGGCCCGATGGCGATAAGACGCGAATGCTCGACAAGCAGGTCTATCGCAACATGAAGGATGTCACCCCTGAAGAATTACAGGGTGTGGCGAACCGCTACGCCTTGGTAGCAGACTTAACAGGCAAACTACATATATAAGTTGTTTGTGCTGGAAACTGCACATGTGCAATTTCCAGCACAAACAACTTATAATACCCTTTATCTTTCGAGAGGAGACGAGCATGGAGCGGTTACACGATGCTTGCGGAGTTGTAGGTATCTATACCAGAGAGAATAGTAACATTGATGTGCGACGCTATATCACGTTAGCACTTACCGCTTTGCAACATCGTGGTCAGGAGAGCGCAGGCATGGCGGTCTATGACGACGAAAAGCAGATTGCTCATCGTGTTGGTATGGGCAAGGTGCGCGATGTATTCAGCGACTCCGGCACAAGCTTACCCGCCTCCTGCTGTGGTATCGGACATGTACGCTACTCCACAACCGGCTCTAGCTGTGTTGAAAATGCGGGTCCGTTTGTGGTCGGGGCGCGGCATGGTGTCTACGAGGCTATCGCGGTTGCTCACAACGGCAATCTTGTGAATGGTGATGAGTTACGCGCTCAGTTTCCGCAGGAAACGCTCTCCTCGACCACTGATAGTGAGGCCATAGCCCTGTTGCTCATGCGTTCCGAAGGACAGACGTTGCGAGAACGTATGATCGCTACATTTCCACAGTTGCGCGGCTCGTATAGCCTCGTTATTCTGGCTGAGGGCAAGCTCTATGCCATGCGCGACCCCTGGGGCATGCGTCCGATGTGTATGGGGCGTATAGGCGACAACTGGATCGTAGCTTCCGAATCATGCGCCATTGATCGCGTTGGCGGCACCTTTATTCGCAAGGTTGAGCCAGGCGAACTGATCACAATTGATGAAAACGGAATGCATTCGGAAATTCTTGTTCATGCTCCACGTCGCGCCCTGTGCGTCTTCGAGTACATCTACTTCTCCGACGCCACCAGCAAACTCAACGAACGCTACGTCTACCCTGTACGTGAGGAGCTAGGACGCGAACTTGCCCACGAACATCCCATCGAGGCCGACCTGATCGTGCCTGTACCCGACTCATCAGTGCCTGCCGCGCTTGGCTACGCCCAGGCATCAGGTATACCGTATGGCATGGCAATCATCAAGAATCGCTATGCAGATCGCACATTTATTAAGCCCGACCAGCGTTTGCGTCAGATGGAGATTGACCTCAAGTTCAACTTCGTCAAGCCACACATCGAGGGCAAGCGGCTCGTGATTGTCGATGACTCGATTGTGCGCGGCAACACCATGAAACGGCTCGCCGCCGCCCTACGAAGGCAGGGTGCAACAGAGATTCACTTGCGTTCTAGTGCGCCGCCAATGCGTCATCCCTGCTACTTCGGCGTCGATATTCCGCAGGAAGCGGAACTCATCGCGGCAGGTCGCAGCGTTCAAGAGATAGCGGACTACATTGGCGTCGATAGCCTTGGCTACCTCAGTCTCGCAGGTCTGGGTCGTGCTATCAACTCTGCCTCTACGCGACAAGTTGATATTCCCGACAACGACGCGGCGGTCGAGATGCTACACAGCGAATTCTGCTATGGTTGTATGGAAAAGCAAGGCTGGCCCTTCGATCCCAACGCAAAGATACAAATTGCCATGCCCGACAGACGCGATAAGGTGGGAGCATAATGCTGTTGAAGCAAAGAATGGACGGACGAGCAAGTAGATTTGGGGGCGGACGCCCACAAGGGGCTACCCTACTATACGTGAAACAGCGTGCTATGCACGCAAGAACGTTATATAGTAGAGTAGCCCCTTGTGGGCGTCCGTTAGGCGAGTCATGTCATCCATCGAGAGCGTCATCGTCCGTTGGAAGTGTCATAAGGAGAGCAAAATGCGCGTATTTGTGATTGGCACTGGTGGGCGGGAGCATGCATTGGTATGGAAGCTGGCGCAAAGCTCGCGCATCACACACGTCTACGCGGCTCCTGGCAATCCTGGTATGCTTTCCTACGCCGAGTGCGTACCACTCGGCGTCTCGCAATTGGAAGAACTTGCTGCATTCGCCGAAAAAAATGCGATTGATCTCACCATCGTTGGGCCAGAGGTGCCACTGGTAGATGGCATCGTCGATGTGTTCCGCAAGCGGAGCTTACATATATTTGGTCCTGATAAAGCAGGTGCCGCGCTTGAGGGTAGCAAAGCCTTCGCCAAAGAACTGATGACCGAGGCTGGCATTCCAACGGCGCAGCATCGCACCTTCATTCAAGCCGACGAAGCCTTTGCCTATCTTACACAACATGGTGTACCAGTAGTTATCAAGGCAGATGGCAACGCGGCTGGTAAGGGCGCGATTGTCGCCCTCGACATGCCTACCGCACAGGACGCACTCAAGCAGATGATGGTTGACCGCGTGTTCGGTAGTGCTGGCGATAGCGTCGTTATCGAGGACTATCTTGAAGGCGACGAAATCGGTTCTACGGCTATATGCAACGGCACACACTATCTACCATTAACCTTGACGCAGGATCACAAACGCGCCCTCGACAACGATCAAGGCTTGAACACAGGTGGCATGGGAGCATTCGCACCACTCTCTTTTGTGGATAAAGAGCAAGAGGCATATATCTGGCGCAACATCGTCGCCGCAACGCTACAAGCATTGAAGGCACGAGGCATTTCTTTCACGGGTACGCTCTACTCCAACATCATGCTCACAAAAGACGGACCTGTGGTGCTGGAACACAACACACGCTTCGGCGACCCTGAGACGCAAGCTCTGATGCTACTGATGCGTGAAGACATCCTCAACGTACTCGATTTCGCGGAGACGCTACCCGTGAAACGCGATACGCTGTGGCATCCTGGCTCCGCTCTATGCATCACGCTCGCCTCCGGTGGCTACCCCGGTAGTTATCAGACAGGCATACCCATCACAGGAGTAGACGACGCCAACAAAGTAGAGGGCGTCCAGGTATTTCACGCAGGCACCGCCCTCAAAGACGGGCAACTCGTCACCGCAGGTGGACGCGTTCTCAGCGTCACAGCACGAGGCGCGAACTTGCAAGATGCCGCGCATAGAGCGTATGAGGCGGTGAAATACGTGAAGTTTGAGGGAATGCATTATAGGAGAGATATAGGATATAGGGAACTGTAATCAAAATACATCAATTGTCATTTACCACCTACGGTGGTAAATGACAATTGATGTATTGAACAAAATTTTTGTTGAAAGAGGAGCAAACATCATCATAGCAACAAATGTCGTTATTCTTATAGGGAGCAAGAGCGATCTTGCACAGGCACAGAGCGTGGCGGAGTTTGATAGCGCGGATAAAGAGGTTTCCGAGCTGTGAGTGATAGCACAAACCCTGTTTCGGATACACCGCAAAAAACCGTACATCGGCTTGCCGTTCTTGTCTCTGGCAGTGGTAGCAACCTACAAGCATTGATCGACGCAATCGGGAGTCATGAACTCCCGAACGTCGAGATTGCGCTTGTCGTGAGCAACAAAGCCAATGCACAAGGGCTGCAACGTGCGCTCACGCACAAAATCTCCACACTCTACCTACCCTGGAGTATGACACGCCAGGAGGTAGAGGCAAAGCTTGCAACGCTCTTTCCGCTCTTTCAGATAGACCTGATTGTGCTAGCGGGGTGGATGCGTATTTTCACGCCCGACTTCATCGCGCACTACCCACAGCGTATCATCAACCTGCATCCAGCACTGCTACCCGACGATGGACAAGGCAACACATTCACAACGCAAAACGGGAGCGTCATACCTGTTTTTCGTGGCCTACACGTCGTACAACGCGCCCTCGATGCTGGTGTAAAGGTCACAGGCAGCACCGTTCACTACGTCACGCCAGAGGTAGATGCTGGTCCCATGATTTGTCGCACCGAAGTGCTAATAGAAGAGGACGATACAGAGGAGACGCTGCACGAACGCATCAAGCAGGTTGAGCATAGGCTGATTGTGGAAGGGGTAAAGAGCATTTGGTAAGAGTCCTACAATATAGAAATGCCGGTGTCGTTAATTTTTAACGATAATTTGAGGGAGCAATGACTATGCCTCTTTTACATCCTGAAGCAAATGCAATACTTACGAAAATTAATAAAGAAGGCATAAACTTCTTTTACCATTTTACAAGTGTAGAAAATCTACCGCTAATTTATCAAAGGGATGCTCTATGTTCTAAGGACGTTTTAACAAGGGAAGGTAAATGGCCTCCTCCTATTCCTGGTGGTAACGCTCTCTCTCATAATTTAGATCATTTTAATGGGAATTGGAATAAGGTTTCTTTAAGCTTCACGCCCTATACACCAATGGCATATAGAAAGAAGAGAGAAGAACATCTCTGTTACTTACTTATAAGCACTGAAGCTGCCGCATGGAAGGATGTAGTTTTTACTGACTCGAATGCCGCAGGAACAAACAATCAACTACGAGGTGAAGGACTCGAAGGCTTGAACAATATCAGGTTTGAGTTTATCCGTTCTGTACAGCCTTGGAGTCAAGATTGGAAAAGGTATGTACAAGCTGAAATTCTTGTGCCAGAAAGCATTGCGTTACAGTTTATTTCCAAGATTGCTTTTGTCAGTGAAGCAAGTATGCAGCATGCAGCAAGAATTTGCGTTGCGGAATCAGAGATACTTCTTTCTGTAGAAGAAACTTTATTTACAGACTCACCAAAAGCTCTGAAAGAGGCTATAGGTTTTTCTTATGTCATAAAATATATGTTGACAGATACAAATATTGACAAAAATGTGTTATACTTGCCACATATACAAAACAAGAACATTTTTTCTAAATCCAGAGATCGCTTCGTCGTTCTCACAACTCTAGTTAAGGCAATAGCAGGTGCTAAAGCTAAAATTTTTTTATCTGCCCTTTCGGATAGTAAAAACACTAAGCGATTAGTAGATGTTGCGGAATTTGAGACATCAAATCGCTATAGACATCAACACCAAATTTCGTTAAGCGATCTCTCGATAGGAGCATATTTGCTCGAATACTATTTGAATGATTTATGTTGGGCATCAGTTAGCTTAGAGGTAACGAGATAAGGATAAAATCATGACACAGTTAAATCTTTTTGGTGATTCTTTTGAACATTCATCAAAATTGGATGACATTCCTTCTCTTGAACGATTTCAAGGGGCGTTACTTCTTAGCACAATTGGTGATGCACTTGGATGGCCTACTGAGTTTTTGAAACCTTCTGGTGGATACTCTCCTCCCTTTGAGCTACCAGTTCGTGATTTCGTTAAATGGAAGAAAATGATTGGCGGTAAATGGTGGGGTTATGAAGAGGAAATTCTTCCAGGTGCATATTCTGATGATACGCAACTCGCTTTATCGGTAGCGCGCTGTATCTCAGGCATAGGTGAATTTGAACCCGAACGCTTTGCATATGAAGAACTTCCTTTGTGGCTTCAATACGAACGTGGTGGAGGAAAGTCTGTTAAAACTGCTGCACGAAAACTTGTTGGGAAAAAAGCAAGTTGGATAGGAAATTTTTACAAACAAGGTGATCTTGATTACAGAAATGCTGGTGCTAACGGCGCAGCAATGAGAAACTTACCTATAGCACTTGCAAGTACTAAGAACGAGTCCAGAATAATTAGAGACTCTTTCCTTAATGCTATAACAACTCACGGACACCCTAGAGCTATCTTGGGAGCTATCCTTTTTAGTTTGGCTGTAAACTACGCACTTACTACTTCTACAAATATTTCAGCGAAAATAATGATAAGTTACCTCCGTGAACATATGAGTCAGATAGGAAAAGTTGTATCTCTTGATGAAAATATTGTTGAATGGATTCATCAATGGGATATATGTGGAAAGGAAAAGCAGCCCTCTTTCAAAAAATCGTTTAACAAGACACATCAAGAAGCTATTCAGTTCCTCGAAATCATCGAACCCTATATGAATGCTGATCCGAAGGATTACTATACTTATGTTGGTGCTTTGCAGGCTGAAACAAAAGGCTCTGGTTTAGCCACCGTATGCGTTGCAATATATTTGTATTTGAAATACATTGATACACCAGACGTAGCCTTAACTACCGCCGTTAATATTTTTGGAAGCGACACTGATACCATCGGCATCTTCCTAGGTGCTTTATTAGGTGCTTATCACGGTACAAAAGCTATACCTACTAATTTGATAAAAAGCGTTCAGGACCGTGATTATCTACTTAAAACGGCTAAGAGATTGCACAATATAGTGGCAGGAAAACAACTAGAAACTGTAGTTGTAGACCAAAAAACGAAAAGACGAGATTCTTATTTTAAGATATTAGCATGGGAAATTGGTCTCCACGAAATGTTTTGGGACGCAATTGAAGAAGGCGGCATAGTTGTTCATCCGTCTTTAGGGCGTGGAAAAATTACTGACAAAGTTAAAAAACCTATAAAAAATCGTGATGATTACGTTGCGAAACTTATTTCTGTTCAATTCGATAGCGGACAATCATGTACATTTCATTCACGAGTACAGCATAATGAGAAAGTTTCAGAAAGTTTGGCAGAAGACCTCGCACATGCTCTTCAAGACTCAGGTTTTGAGTAGAATGCGTTAAATTAGTCGAGGGTTCTTTTATCTATCGCCCTTCTCTCGCTTCCCTTACTACTTTTAAGGTCGGCAACGTACTTCTCAGCCTGTTGTTGCAAGCTGCTGATAATCAGGTCGGGCGTCAAGCCGAAGATGGTAGCACTGTTCACTACCTCACGTCAGAGGTGCCAATCGAAGAGAGTGATACTGAGGAGACGCTACACGAACGTATCAAGCAGGTTGAGCATAGGCTGATTGTGGAGGCGGTAAGAGAACGCACAGAGTGAAATACGACGATGCTTGGCATCGTCGTATTTCAC
>CAXUHG010000078.1:21355-22734 GCA_964250805.1 uncultured Ktedonobacteraceae bacterium
TTATTTTGTAGGCTGTATTATAACGCAACTTTTTAAATACTACTTTGTTTGGAATCTTGTTATTTAACTCTGTGCGTTCTCTTACTCATCGACTTTCTGTTTTGCTGTCATACGAGTACGGGCACACTCTCTTTGTCCGATTGCTGGAACAAGAGGGAGAACTCTTCCTAGCCCAAACTTAGGCATATTATTGTAAACAGCCTCGTAGTGTCCAGCAGGAACTCGATAGGTTTCATGCCAGATTCCTACGTCGCCATTGCTTCCAACTCGTCGATTAAATTCGCGCCAAGCAGGTAGATGAACGGCATTTCTATTTCCAGCATAAACCGCGAGGTCTTCAAACGAACGCCAGTACTGAACCATGAGAGTCGTGGGAAAGTTCATTGTCGTCTCAGCACCAAGAAAGCCCATCTCAGGATGCTCGTTCAGTTCTTTCAACATGCGTGTCATTGCAGTCGCAACAGGTATCCATTTTTGCGCCTTCCATATTTTGTTGACACGCATTCCAATCAGAAACACTACTAACTCTTGCTCGTTCGCAACAGTCATACGCTCTTGAATAAGCTCGGTCATCGAAGTTTCCCTTTCCTATCGAATATCCACTTAGAACAACAAACGTTTACCGCACAATGTACGGTAAAGCCTAAAAATTTTTACGCTATCGTAACTGCTCTACAAAAGCCTGAAATGCTCTTTCGTGTATATTATCTATATCTTCTGGCACCTGATTCATCAATGTCAGCCGCAACATTGACAAGCCATGCATAAGAGACCAACTCGTATACGCTAGCTCTTGCGCTCCTGCGCCACTTGCTGAACGAAATTCTCCTGAGAGGAGGCCATCTCGAAGAACTTGAACTAATTGAGAGTAGGCAGTGTCCTGCTCGACTACGTTTAATGAAAATGGAAAGATCGGTTTGTGATTGAACATCATCAAGTACAGTTGTGGCTCTTGTAAGGCAAACTGCATGTACACTTTTCCAGCTTCTTGGAGACGCGCTGTAGCCGTTGCTCCTTGTATTCCACGTTCCAAACGCGCTGTCAAGGATGCAAAGCCCACATTCACCAGAGCTTCAATAATCTCCTCTTTGCTAGAGAAATATTCATAGAGGCCGGATGGGCTGTAGTCGATGCGTGCAGCTATCTCGCGTATGGACAGGGCTTCTACACCATTCTGCTTCACAATCTGCATCGCAGCGTCCAGAATCGCCTCTCTCGTCCTAGCTCGCCTCCTCTCATGAGGACGGTTCACTTTCGCATTCCTTTCAATTACCGTACACTGTACGATAACAGTATACCTGCCGTTTTTACTGTTGTCAAGGGGAAAGCTTGATAAGTGTTGTGGGGGTTTTTTTAAAAAAAAAAGGGTTTTTGTTATA
>CAXUHG010000078.1:22744-26288 GCA_964250805.1 uncultured Ktedonobacteraceae bacterium
GTCAAAAGCCTCGGCTTTTGACAATTCCCACAACACTTATCATGCATTAGGTGGAGTGGTTTTACCGCCCCTGAATATACTGCTGATACTCTTCAGGACTCATCAGGCCATCGAGTTCGTCTGGATTGCTCATCTCGATGACGAGCATCCAGCCACCTTCGTAGGGGTGATCGTTGATAAGTTCGGGCGTGTCCTTGAGATTGGTGTTGACGCGAACGATTTTGCCGCTCAAGGGGGAGAGCAGTTCAGAGGTGGCTTTGACCGATTCGATATCGCCAAATTTGGTCTCGTGTGCCGCGCTCTCGTTGGCGTCCCACGGTAGTTCGATGTAGACGATATCACCGAGTTGGTCTTGAGCGTAGTCGCTGATGCCGATGGTTGCCTGATTGCCCTCGACGCGCACCCATTCGTCTGATTTGCTATATTTGAGATCGCTTGGATAATCTAACTTTGCCATATGTATCTTCTCTCCCTCGTACTATTTTTGACGTTTGTAGAATGGTAGCGGCACAATTCTTGCCGCGAGCCGTTTGCCGCGAATATCGACTTGAATGCTGTTGCCGACAACGGCATGTGCCGCGTCAACATAACCCATCGCGATGTTCTTGTGAACCGTCGGTCCTGGTGCCCCACTGGTAACAATCCCAATTGCTTGCTCATTGTCGTAGAGCGTATAGCTTCCACGCGCAACGCCACGATCCACCATCTCGATACCGATCAGTTTCTTTTTTGTCCCCTGCTCTTTGACCTGTTGCAACACGTCACGCCCAACAAATTGGTCAGTCTTGTTCAGCTTGACCGTCCAGCCCAGGCTCGCCTCCAACGGATTCGTCTGCTCGTCGAGTTCGTGACCGTAGAGGCATAGGGCTGCCTCTAAACGTAGTGTATCGCGTGCCCCAAGGCCAGCGGGTAGGAGGCCATGTGCGTTCCCGACTTCGAGCAGCTTCTGCCAGAGCGCAACGACATCAACGGATGCACAGTATAGCTCGAAGCCATCTTCGCCTGTATAACCGGTGCGTGATATCAGGCAATTGATGCCATTGACCAGACCTGCTTCACAATGATAGTAGCGAATGCTTGCAAGGCTAACATCCGTAAGTGGCTGTAATATTGTCTGTGCCTCCGGCCCTTGCAGAGCCAGCAGGGACGTGTAGTCTGATTGATCCATCACAAGAACGTGTGACGCGCCCTTCGCATGCTCTTTGACCCATGCAAGGTCCTTCTCGATATTGCCAGCATTGACGACCAGCATATAGTCTTCTTCCGCGAGGCGATAGATGAGCAGGTCGTCAATAACGCCGCCATCAGGCTTGCAGAACTGTGTGTAAAGAGCCTGATGAATGGCGAGGCGTGAAACATCGTTGGGCACAAGCGATTGTAGGAACGCCAGCGTACCCGATCCCTCGACCTTGAACTCGCCCATATGACTCACGTCGAAGAGGCCAGCGTGTGTCCGTACCGCCTCATGCTCCTCTAAAATACTTGTGTATTGTACAGGCATCTCCCAGCCGCTGAAATCTACGATGCGTGCCCCCAGTTTCAGGTGTTGCTCGTAGAGCGGTGTGCGTTTGAGCGCGATGCCCGAATCGTGTGTTGTCATGAATTACACACTCCGTTGTGGTATCTGTAAGAATGTTCGTTTCATGGTTTCAATATATCATATTTTCGCGTGTAACATTCCATTAACATTCATATGAGACTCGCCGCCTACGGCGGCGAGTGGGAAGGGAAACTGGGGCACAGCCCCAGCCCCCAGTCAAGGGGTTGCACCCCTTGCATCCCTGCTTATCGTATCAACAACGAATGTCCCGTCATATCTCTTGGTTGTGGAATGCCAAGTATCTGCAGGATTGTGGGCGACACGTCGGCAAGGATGCCATCGTTACGCAGTTTCGCGTTCGCCAATTGTGGCACGACAAGGTAGAGCGGAACGGGATTGGTTGTGTGCGACGTGAAGGGTTTACCTGTGTCGTACTCGATGAGTTGCTCCGCGTTACCATGATCGGCGGTGATAAGCAGACCACCACCAACGGCAAGCGTTGCCTCGACCACACGCCCGACACCTGTATCGACCGCCTCGACGCCCTTGATGGTTGCCTCCATCACGCCCGTATGTCCGACCATATCGGCATTCGCATAGTTCATGATGACGAAATCGTAGTCGCGGCTACGGATACGCTCAACGGCAGTATCGGTAATACCTGCCGCGCTCATCTCCGGTTGCAGGTCATAAGTAGGAACCTTTTGTGAAGGCACGAGAAAGCGATCCTCGCCAAGGAAGGGCGTTTCACGGCGTCCATTGATGAAATAGGTGACGTGGGCGTACTTCTCAGTCTCGGCGGTATGAAATTGACGCATCCCGACATCAGAGATTACACGCGCCAATGGCATCTCCACCTCGTCGGCACGGTAGGCTGTTTCGGCATCGAGACCCTCTTCATACTCGGTCATCATCACGTATTGCAGGTCGGCGAGACGCGGCCCGCGGTCAAATTTTCCCTCGGCCTGTGGTGGCAGTTCTGGTAGCACAAAGGCTTTGGTGAGTTGACGTGCGCGGTCAGGACGGAAATTATAGTGTATGAGTGCGTCACCCGCTTTGACAACGGTAACGGGCTGCTCGTTCTCCATAATTACCGTTGGCAAAATAAACTCGTCGGTAACTTTCTTGTCGTAGGATTGCTGAATCGCAACCTCAGCGGAGTTAGCACGTTGTCCCTCCGCATGCACCATCGCATTATAGGTCAAACCAGTGCGGTCCCAACGATTGTCGCGGTCCATCGCATAATAGCGACCACTGACCGTCGCAACTTTCGCGGCATGCTCACCACCGATTTCACGCGCACGCCCCTCTAAGTGACGCATAAATTCAAGTCCGCCCGTTGGCGAACTATCGCGCCCATCGGTGAAGGCATGAATATAAACACGTTCGACATCGTGGCTCTTCGCTAAACGTAACAGAGCCTCAAGGTGCGACTCGTGGGCATGAACACCGCCATTGCCAAGTAGACCACAAATATGCAGTTGTGATGAGTGCTGCTTGACATGAGAAATAGCTTTGAGCAGGGCGGGATTTTGAAAAAACGATCCGTCCTGAATTGCCTCATTGACACGCGTGTAGTCTTGCAGCACACGTTTTCCAGCCCCGATATTTTGATGACCTACCTCGGAGTTACCCATCTGACCATCGGGCAAGCCAACGGCTGCACCCGACGTTTTCACGGAGGTATGAGGCCACTTTTGAGCCAGAGTATCTATGTTTGGTGTGCGAGCGAGGGCGATAGCGTTGCCCTCTTGACGGGGATTGATGCCCCACCCGTCCATGATAATCAAGACAAACGGGCGTGGTCGCCCAGAAGAGGATGTACTCATATAGCTTGTTGTATCCTTCCTTAACGTGTTGAAGTGACGAGATTATTGTAACACTTTCGTAGGGACCGATTTATCACGTCCTCGTAGGTGGTCGATGCTGAAAGGACGTGATAAATCGGTCCCTACTACACAGTCAAGCTACATGTGTCGGTTTTTCGTAGGGACCAGATTGATC
>CAXUHG010000079.1:0-21900 GCA_964250805.1 uncultured Ktedonobacteraceae bacterium
TGCACCCCTTGGTCCCGTGCCCGATCAACATTTTTCATGCCGCCCGGGCACAATGCTTACCTGGATTCCTTGCTTCCAAATTTAGGGTTATTGGCTTAGGTCCAAGGCGTGGTTCCTACGACGCCATCCATAGCCGCTTGCTGTGCTGTATAGCCCCATGAATTGGTTTTGACTGGCGTGAGGAAGCCAGCTTTCTTCAATACTGCTGGCGCATCGGCAACTTTTTTGAGCGTCACTTGTTCAAATCCCAGGTTGTTAGCCGGAGCCTTGGCAGCGATTACGCGACCAATCACACGATGCTCTGCCTCAACTCCACCAATCTGCGAAGCGATCTGTGCAAGGTCGCCACGTCCCATCATCGCAAACTCTTTTGTTGCGGCAAGGTATGCTGCAATGAATGTTGACTCAAGCAACTGCTGCGTCTGGAAAAATGCGCCGAAATCAGCGAATGTTCTGTTGCCAAAGGGGAAACTGAACATGCTCGTGAGTGGCTTTGCACCCTGCTGCATCAGAAAATTTTGGTGCAACTGCTCTTCGATCAACGCTGCCTGAATGTCGCGGCGTGCATTAGGTCCAAGATCAAGGGCATCAGCATTCATGAGAGTACGCTTGTAGAATGTTACACCAAGCATCTCTGCCGTAACAGCGATATTCAGAATGTTTTGAATTGCGGCTGCATTGGCTTTAGGGTTCTGCACCGCATTGTTCTGCAACTGAGTTCGGTTAGTGCCAGAGTCGCCGATACCGGCAGCATTAGCACCGTGATCTTTAGAGGTGAGGTAGAGACCTCCACCAACCAGACCTCCAGCGGCGGCAAGTCCGGCGACTCCAGCGGCTGCGCCCTTGAGCATTGAACGACGTGATGTGCGTGATGTGCGATACTGTGACTTCATGATATGAATTCCCCTCTTTTGTATGGCGCGACTCTTTGCCGCGCCTGTAGTTGTGTGACAAAAATGTCTGAACGATTTACTAGATTGACAATTGAAGAAAGTGGTATCTCTGTTAAGCGATTACCATTTCCTATACTTGTGATGGAGGTTGCCGTTGTTATTACCATTGGCATTTCCATTGTTGTTACCGTTGTTGTTGCCATTAGCATTTCCATTGTTGCCATTAGCGTTGCCGCTGTTGGCTCCGTCAGTAATGGTTATAGTGTTGCCATTCAACGTCGCGGTAGCTGGCTGTTGGTTGATCGTGACCTGAGCCTGTCCATTAGTGAACTGTACAGCAACTCCATTCACGGTAAGGGTGGGAGTAGTCGCTGCTCCTGCACCAGCAGGAGTAGTGGTAGCGGTGGCGGTGGCTCCCGCACCAGTGCCAACGGGTGTAGCAGTAGGCGTAGTCCCGGCACCATTACCAGCAGGGGTAGCAGTTGCGGTGGCTCCTGCACCAGTGCCAGCAGGTGTAACGGTAGGCGTAGTCCCAGCACCAGTGCCAACAGGGGTAGCAGTAGGCGTAGTTCCTGCGCCGTTACCAGCAGGAGTCGCGGTAGCGGTCGCTCCTGCGCCATTACCACCGTTGTTATTGGCTGCTCCATCAATGATGGTCACATTGGTACCAGTCAATGTAGCAGTCGCGGTTTGCTTATTGATCGTGACTTGAGCCGATCCATTGTTGAATTGCACTGCCGTACCATTGACTGTGAGCGGCGTTCCTGCATTAGCACCACCATTGTTGCCGTTTCCATTTGCTGCGCCTGCCACTGTAAGTGTTGCGGCAGTCACCACGCCATTGCCATCCATTGTCAGCGTTACCGGATTCTGGATGTTGAGCAATCCAACACAGTTCAATCCACCCGCTCCCAATGTTGCATTCATGCGGTTCGCCAGGAAGGTGAACAGCGAGTTCGCGGTCACACCACCATCAGGAGACGCTTGGTTCTGGAACAGTGCCATGTTTCCCTGCAATTGTGGCACCGCGATATTCACCACGTTTTGGCAATACGTGGTTGTATTGGCATTCGCAGCCGTTGCGGGAGTTTGATCGACGCCACGACGGTACGCCGTAACTTTATTCAGGTTGGGCTGACCGTTGACCAGTACCATTTCGTCGCCCAAAGGAACCAGCGCAATCGGAGCTTGTTGGAACATTGCTGCCTGTATCTCGTCGGTTGCCATAGTTGCCGTCGTTGTACCTGGATTGGTGAGATCGGGAAGCTGCCATGCTGTACAGCCAAGCACTGGATCAAGAATCTTTGAAACTAGAGCATTGTCGCTAGGATTGCCAAGCTTTGTCGCGTTAGGTATTTGTGTCATATTCGCGGCTGTGAGTTGAGCAATCTGACCGTTGCCATTGGCAAGATACTGTGTTTGCACGTTGTCGCTCTGGTCCATATCGACAATCGCAAAGTCGCGCGTGGTAGGGCAGGGCTTTCCATTGTTAGCTGTGCCAACAGGAGGCACCGTGATTTTCCCCGCCTGAATAGCCGCATTCACTGCGCGATAGAAGCGTGGTGAGTTACAATAGGCGAACTGTCCAAAGTCTGAGTTCCCCAGACCATTGACACAACGTCCATTGGCGGTATCGCCTGTCAAGTGCAAGATAGTGCCGTTGAAGCCAAACGAAAGTTGAACAATGGCTCCATTGGGAATTGTGGGTGCCGTTGGAACTACAGCAGGCTGTGTTCCCTGGTCAATGACCAATGGTTCGTAGGCAGAGAGTGTATTAGCCGCGGGATCGAAGATGACTGCTTGCACAAACGCAGATTGACCCGCATTGGCTTCATTACACGCTCCCTGTGCTGGATCAGTAGCAACCAACTGGTACGGTGTTGCCAACCCTTGCGCTGTGAGCGGATTTGCTGGCACCTGCAGCGAACAATTCGGATTGACCGCAGCACCATTAGCCGCATGCGAATTCAAGCGTGGCAAGACAAAGACCACACCTGCTATCAATGCTAACAAGACAGGAATACTAATTCCTATTAGCATGAGCGGCGAGAGTTTTCGTCGTCGTCCACCTCTATATATGGAACGTCTTTGTGTGAGCATGCTTACAGTGTCTCCTTTCGTCGTGAGAAAGCATGTTGGCTATGGTCGTCCTGTTGCAAGGACAAGAAGACGACCGTAGCAAGTGAGATAATCGGTTGTCAACGATGTTGTATCCCCTGGCACATCTAGGTATGCTCTGATGTGCCACACCCCTTCGCGTTCAACCTGTGAGAATAATAGCACGAGCGAAGAGGTGTCTATGCTTGCACTGTTTTTTCCTGCTACTATCGTCCCAAGCGTGGTGGAGAAACCTTAACCGAGAAGAAGCCTGTGTAAGATGAACGTACTAGCGTTGGGCGGTTTTGGCGGGTATGTCCGCATAAAAGGATGAGATTATACACCTAAATTTACGCTTATTTTGTGGGGAAATCGTAATCTGCAAACGGATTTCGCACCCTTTTGCCCATACATGACTTATTGCGTTTGGCAATCAAAAATGAAAATGCTATGACTAAAGTCCTTTTTTCGGTACCCTTGACAACAAAAAAGTCCTTTTGTCACTGTTCTTGAAAACAAAAAAGAATCCAAAGTGCTTCACAGGGCCAGCCCTGTCAAGCACTCTGCATTCTTTTTTCTTGTTAGTCTACTCCCACGAGCCTATCTTGACATATCCCCTAAGCAAGTCGCGTGCAATAATGAAATGCTGAATCTCATCCGTTCCCTCATAGATGCGGGTGACGCGCACATCGCGGTACCAGCGTTCAATGGGCATCTCTTTGGTGTAGCCCATGCCGCCGTGAATCTGCATCACGCGGTCAACGACGCGGTTCACCATGTTGGAGCCATACAGCTTCGCCATGCTTGCCTCATGGCGATTGTCCTGTCCCTGATCGGCTTTCCACGCCGCATGAAACGCAAGCCATTTGGTAGCCTGAATTTCTACGGCTGAGTCGGCGATCATCCATTGAATGGCTTGACGGTCGGCGATGGCCTGTCCAAAGGTTTTGCGCTGCTGCGAGTAGTCAACCGCCATCTGTAGCAATCGCTCTGCTGTGCCAACGCAACGCGAGGCGATGAGCCAGCGACCCTGCCCGATCCAACGCATACCGAGCGAGAAGCCGCGTCCGACCTCGCCCAGTACGTGGTCATCGGGTACGCGCACATTCTCGAAGAACAGTTCTGCTGGCGACCAGCCGCCCATTGTGGGAATTGGGCGCGAAGTCCAGCCCATCGAACGGTCAACCAGGAAGCAGGTGACGCCTCCGTTTTGTGGTGGCTTCGTGCGGTCCGTCACCGCCAGCACCATCGCAAAATCGGCCTCGTTACCGCCTGTGATGAACACCTTCTGCCCATTGAGAACCCAGGAGTCGCCATCCTTGACCGCTGTGGTACTAATCGCCGAGGGGTCGGAACCCGCTCCTGGCTCAGTAAGGGCGAAGCACGACTTGCGCTCGCCTTCAATCGTGGGAACTAAATACGTTTTTTTCTGTTCTGCATTGCCTTCATAAAGAATGTTGTCGGCATTGCCGCCAAAGGTAAAGGGAACAAGTGTGCGCCCCATCTCCATTGCAATCAGCGCACTCATCACGGCACCTAGGTTCGCGCCGCCGTATTCTTCCGGCGTATTGATACCCCAGAAGCCTAGCTCCTTCGCCTTCTCCTGCAACGAGGAATACAGGTTCGGCTCAATTCCTGTGGGATACTTGCCTTCGCTATTCATCACCTCGTTTTCCAGAGGCATGAGTTCGCGGTCAACGAAACGACGTACAGTTTGCTGAACCATTTTCTGTTCATCAGTCAAGGAAAAATCCATGCGAGCCTCCTTCGCTGGCTACTATTCGCATCACATATCGTTGTGAGCGAAACAATAGAGAAATTGTAGCACATATGATAGCAAACTTGACAGCAACACAAAATCGTTCGTGTTCATCATTTTTTGTATTTCTTATAGCAATGTTTGAGAACCGTCTCGAATATGTTACAATGAACTTAACACATCGAGACAGAAGCCTTTGTGCTAGTATCAGGAGAGGAAGTATGCAGACACGATACTGAACAGTAGATGACATAGAGCGTTTACCAGACGACGAAGGCCAGCATTACGAAATTATTGACGGAGAATTGTATGTGTCAACACAACCAGATTGGCAGCATCAGTTCGTCATCGGGCAGTTATTCGCGTTTTTGCAAATGTGGAACAATTCAACACAGGCGGGAATGGCAAATCTCATGCCTGGAATCATCTACAGCAAAGGTACTGCTTTTGCTCCTGATGTGGTTTGGATTAGCCGAGAACGATTGAGAACAGCGTTACAACCCAATGGTAAACTCAACGCTTCTCCTGAGCTTACGGTTGAAATACTTTCTCCAGGTCCAGGTAACACCCATAGAGACCGGAGTGTGAAACTCGATCTTTATTCTCGTCACAACGTAGAAGAATACTGGGTTGTCAATTGGCGCGAACGAACGATTGATGCTTATCGTCGTAGAAATGATGCGCTCACGTTGAATAAGACATTCAACGAGAACGGTATCCTCGAAACACCTCTGCTACCAGGATTTCGTTGCCCTCTGCATGAAATTTTCACAAGCATCTTGGATGAGTAGATAGAATGGCGCGGGTTGCTTTGCGCCATTCATCCATCATACCGCGCACCCATACGAAGCCAAGTAGTGGTAGTACAACAACTACCTTTTTGTTGTAGTGCCAACCCCGGCGAAAATCCCCATGAAGAGTCCATGCCAGCGCACGTGTCATCCCACATCCAGGGCAGGTGCGCTGAAACAAAAGCTGTGAGAGGCAGAGCGAAGGCTGTCTTTCCAGCCATGTAGGTGATATTACAAACAACGCGCAAGGCACGAGTAAATAGCCAGTAAATCTCCACATGGCCTTCGACATAATTCTACTTTTTACCACGAAAACTGCTTCTTGCACTCACTGGCGTTTGACAAGCGGCATTTCATTACTATCCCTGAAACTGCCACTGGCAATCATAATGAGGTCTATGAGCCACCAGATACCACATCCACCACCCGTAAACAACATAATTAAGCCTGTGCCAATCTTGCCGACGTAAAAGCGATGTACGCCCAGCGCACCCGCGAAAATGCACAGTAGCAGCGTTATCAACCAATCCTTAGGCTCCTGCCTGTAAGGTTGCTGTCCATAGGGTTGTTGATAACCCGCTTGTTGTCCGTAAGGTTGTTGATAGCCTGGCTGTTGTGGTTGGAAAGGTGGTTGCTGAGGATACTGTGGTTGAAAAGGTGGTTGAGAATATTGTGGCTGATTTGGCTGTTGCGGTTGAAAAGGTGGATTGGGTTGTTGACCTCGATACCCCTCTTGCTGAGGGTTGGGCTGGTCCGGTTGATATCCCATTGTTCAGAACTCCTTCATCTTTTGAAACTATAGTTTTCAAATAAACATAGAAATAGCTACGCTGGATTATACAGAATTGCTTCTCAAAACGCAACTTGGATACCTTCAATGACCTTTTTACCATACATCTTGTTCTGTTCTGTGTGATATACTAACCTTGTTTTCTCCAATACACCCTCTGTTCAGAAAGGAACGTGAAAATAGATGAGCGACGACCAAATTCAGCAAAACTTACCACCTAATTATTTCTACCATGCTATGCCTAATGGTATCGAGCTACTTGGGCAATATATGCCCAGCCTTAGCTCGATCACCTTTGGCTTTCAGCTAGATGCAGCCGTTGTGAACGAGCCAGAGGATAAGCAGGGACTCGCTCACCTCTTTGAATATATGCTCTTTCAAGGCACAAAGAGGCATGATGCCCGTGCCCTCAACGAAGCCTTCGAGTCGCTCGGTGCCCGTAAGGGCGCGGGAACAGGCATGGAGACTACCCAGGTATGGTCGCAAATCGTCAATACAAAGTTCGATGCGACACTCGATCTGATTCACGAACTGTTGCTCATGCCGACGTTTCCAAAAGATGAATTAGAGCAGACACGCAACATCATTCTACAGGAGATTCGCCGCCGCGACGACGAGCCGATGAGCCGTATCTTCGATATCGTGCGTGCCAACTTCTACAAAGGCACTGCTCTCTCTCGCCTCGCGCTGGGAACCGATGAGAGCGTGCGTACACTGCAGCGCAAAGACCTGCAAGACTTCTGGCAGGCACGCTACAAACCCAACAACGTGCTTTTCTCTATCGCGGGCAAGTTCGATTGGAAGCATGTGGTGGAGCGCATGCAGAGTTTGTTCGGCGATTGGGATGGGCAAGCTACACCTACGCCAGCGCAGGGGCCGCATCCAACATCGAGCGTTGCGCTAGAGTTTCAAGAGGGTAAGCAGGAGCATCTCGGCATGATGTTTCCATTCCCCAATTACACCGATCCCGATTATTATGCTGCCATGATTATCAGCGAGGTGCTAGGTGGCAACATGGCCTCGCGCCTCTTTGTCGAGGTGCGCGAGAAGCGTGGACTCGTCTATGGTGTCTCGGCGAGTCTTGCAGGCAACAAGCATATCGGAGCCATGCGTGTCTATGCCGGTACCACTCCTGAGCAGGGACACGAATGCCTGGAAGTCATTGTCAACGAACTGCGTAAACTCGAACAGGATGGCATTACCGCTGATGAATTGGAACGCGCAAAGGTGCAGTTGAAGAGCGAAACGATTATGCGTAGCGAAGGCTCAGGTGCCCGCATGGGAGCCATCGCTCGTTCCTGGTGGTACGAGCGCAAAATCAAGACCATTCAGGAGATCAAAGACGCCATCGACTCGGTGACGCAAGAGCAGGTATTGCAGGTGCTACACCGCTACTCACCCCTCAATCCTCTTACGCTTGCGGCTATTGGACCGCTGGAGCGCGAAGCGTTAGTGGGAAACATATTGTAAATTGTAGGGACCGATTTATCGCGTCCTCTCTGGGAAATGTATTGTAGGGACCGATTTATCACGTCCTCTAGGCGATCAATTGCTGAGAGGACGCGATAAATCGGTCCCTACTGCCCTGCTGCGAATGTAATCATCCAATGCCCTGCGCCCCAGGAGGCGGTTAGACCATAACAGCCTGCAGTTGGAACGTAGAGCGAAACATCCCAGGTGCCCAATTTACGTATACCAATACCTGTAACAGAAGCGACATGCTTCGTATTCAGGAAGAGGTGGGCTGTTGCGACCGAAGTATATTTGTCTTGCAACAAGGGCGAAGAGGTGCCATCAGTATTAAAAACAGCAAGCGAGATGCTATCAATATAGTTGTAGCGTCCTATTATATGCAGCGGTATCGTCCATCCCTTCCAACCCTGAATCGTCTGCAAGATAACGGGGAATAGATGCACTTTTGCTGTATCATCAATGCCTGTAGCCCACACGGGAAAATTGCCAATCTGTTTCCCCTGTCCAAGTACAGTCTCGGACGAACAATAATTGGGAATTGTGCGAGCCGTCACCATGACAGAGGTGTTCGGGCCATATTCTAAGTAGTTTTCTTCGTTGTGTGATGCTGGAAAATCAAGCGATGCACGTTGGTCAAGAGTCAAAGACTGCTTTACCTGTGGTGTACTTGAAAGCAAAGGAAAGAGACTGAGTGTAGCGTGACCAAATGAGGAGATACCAATAAATACAGCGACTAATGTAAGTAAGAGTATACTTGCTACTAGCCGCTTACGTGGAATATGCGTCCAAAAGTGTTTGCCAACACTTGCGAGGCGTACTTCCAGGAGATCGGGTTCGGCGTGAGCATCTAGCACTTCATCCGGTACGTCGGTCATGCGTAGATCAAACTCACAGACGTCATCTTCCTCCTCTTCCACTGCATGCGTCACAAGTTTAATGCCGAACCGCTTGAAAAACCTATCAAGAGGCGTCTGTTGCTCATCCTCTGGCTCAAGATCGCTGAACGTGATTTCATCTTCATCGTTGAAAATCTGGCTTGAAGTATCTGAATGCATGGATGTCCCCTATCAGGTCTAAAAAGCTTGTATGCAAATCATACGTTGTTTTCTGGATTTCGTCCAGTGTTCAGACAAAAATACCCTTGACTCTTTGTCTTTTATCTCTTATACTCACTCTATGAGTATTCATCTGGTGAGTAACCGTCCCTGTTGATTGGCATACGCGCTTCATCATCTCGATAGGGATGGCGATTGAGTTCTAGTGCAGAGAACCTCATCAGGAAATACTCTTTTGTTTTTCGTTCCTGTGGCGTTGTGTTTTTGATAGACACTTGTTAGTATTCCCTGTATTCACTGTTGAACAGGAAGAGTGCGTCCGCAAGTAAAGCAAGAAGCTACGAGGCTTCGTTGCGTTAGTCACAAAGAGAGGAACACACATATGGCTATCTCTGATGCTGTTGTCCAAATCGCCCCCGAAGTAAACTCATTCATTTCAAGCTCCCGTAAAATGCTCATTGATGGGCAGTGGGTTGATGCTGCCTCTGGTAAGACATTTCCTGTCTACAATCCCGCGACAGGTGAGGTCATGGCCCATGTAGCCGAAGGCGATAAAGAGGATATTGACCGTGCTGTGCGTGCGGCAAGACGTGCTTTCGAGACTGGTAAATGGCGCAAAATGTCGCCGTCGCAGCGAGGGCAACTTATTTATCGCCTCGCGGATTTAATCGAGCAACACGCGGACGAATTCGCGCAGCTTGAGTCGCTGGACAATGGCAAACCACTTACCGTTGCACGTGCCGCCGATGTTCCCTTGACCATCGACCATTTCCGCTACATGTCTGGGTGGGCGACGAAGATCGAGGGCAATACTATTCCCATACCTGGACAGTACTTCTCCTACACGCTACGAGAGCCTGTTGGCGTAGTTGGTCAAATCATTCCTTGGAACTTCCCCTTGCTGATGGCTGCCTGGAAACTAGGTGCCGCACTCGCTGTTGGTTGTACCGTTATCCTCAAACCAGCAGAGCAAACACCTCTCTCAGCATTGCGACTGGGCGAGCTTATTGTGGAGGCGGGTTTCCCAGAAGGCGTTGTCAATATTGTCCCTGGTTATGGCGAGACGGCTGGAGCAGCACTCGCGGCTCACGATGATGTTGACAAGGTTGCCTTTACTGGCTCAACCGAGGTAGGCAAGCTGATTATCAAGGCGGCGGCAGGCAACCTCAAGAAAGTTACGCTCGAACTTGGTGGTAAGTCACCTAATATCATTCTGAGCGATATGGATATACCCACCGCCGTTTCGGGAGCAGCCAACGCCATCTTCTTCAATCAAGGCGAGGTATGTAGTGCTGGCTCACGCCTCTACATACAAAAGGGCGTATTCGATCAGGTTGTCGAAGGTGTAGCAGCGGCAGCGAAGCAAATTAAGGTTGGTTCTGGCTTCGATCCTTCGACTCAGATGGGACCGCTCGTTTCCGATGAGCAGTTGGCACGCGTTACAGGCTATCTCCAATCTGGCGTGTCTGAAGGGGCGAAAGCAGTTGTTGGTGGACAGCGATACGGTGATCGTGGCTACTTCGTCGAGCCAACGGTGCTGGTCAACGCGAATCAGCAGATGAAGATCGTCCAGGAAGAGATTTTCGGACCGGTAGTGGTCGCGCAACCATTTGACGACATCGAAGAAATCGCCGCGATTGCCAACGATACCATTTTTGGTCTTGCGGCTGGTGTCTGGACACGCGATTTGAGCAAGGCTCATCGACTTGCCAAGTTACTACGTGCAGGCACTGTGTGGGTGAATTGCTACAGCGTCTTTGATGCGGCCTTGCCCTTCGGCGGATATAAGCAGAGTGGCTGGGGTCGAGAGATGGGACACGAGGCACTGAATAATTATACCGAGGTTAAAGCGGTTACGATTGCGCTCTAACCTGATAGTTTCGTAGGGACCAGATGTATCGCGTCCACCGCTCAATTTATTGAGCGAAATTGTGAAGAATCTTGTCCACAAAACGCTTTATGTATGATTTCGCGTGATAAATCACGCAACGGACGCGATACATCTGGTCCCTACGAAATCGTCATTTGAGATTATAGCTATGGCTCAAAGCAATCAGAACTATACACAATCCGCCCGCTGCAAAGCATGTGGTGGCGGTGGCGTAATACTCTGCTTCGCTTGTGAAGGCAGAGGGATATTCACAACTGTATCGTATGGCTTTACCACATCAGTCAAGCCTTGTGCTTCATGTCATGGTTCCGGTATCAAACGAACGTGCGAAATGTGTAATGGTACAGGTATCTCCTCACTACGAAGTCGCAATATCGACAACATGTAACTGTTGCAGGTTTTACAATGAGAAAGTGGGCGTGTACTCTCTTTCTTGCTCGGCGTCTTCACGAGAAGAACCGTAAGCAGTTTCAAATTGTCGCCATGTCTCTTCTCCGCCAATATGGTATACAGTAACTCCCGCGACCTTGATAGGCAGAGGAGAGTTGCCAACGAAGAGAATACTGACTGCATGTCCCCCTTGTCGAACGCGTGCAAGCACATCCACCAGTTGGTCGCTAATGGTGGTGGTGATGACGACCACTGTTGCGCCGGTAGGCAGGTGTGTACGCTCGGCCTGAAGCACATCTTCGATGGAGGTGCCGAAATAGGGCTGTACCCGTGCCAAGGTCTCCATGATGCGTTGCCGTTGTGTTTCGTTGCTTGATGCGGGAATGCGAATACGTCGGCGTTGCCGTTGCCGCGAAATTTCCTGTTGCGCCTCCTCTTGTGAATCGTCTGAAAGTGTGTCCGCGAAATGGATTTCATCATCGGGCATATACATGACGCTATTGGCGTAAAGACCTACCGCATAGCCCTGATTTACTGCCCATTCAGCAACAGATGCGGCAGCGCAAATAGAGAGTTCTTGTAGTTCGGGGTGAATGCCGTAGTACTCGTCGTTGCGTGCAGCGGCGTTAAGGAACAGAACAATGGTGTGTGTTGTGGTGGCCTCGTAAATTTTGCTTTGCATCTGCATCGTGCGTGCCGTTGCCTTCCAATCGACGCGTCGCAAACTATCACCATAGACATACTCGCGTACACCAACGACGCGTGAGGGGTCTTCGAGCAGACGACGGGGGGCACGCCGATCTCCAAATGGATAACGTGCGGGCAAGTTAAAACTCGTAATTGGTACAACCATCGGGTATACTAGCACAAATTGGCGATTCGAGATATCGGCCTCACGATCTGCGAAGCCAAATATGTCGCCACTACGTAGAGTTGTCGGACCAAAGGTGTGAACGCCTCGTGCATGACATTGCACTGTGTAGCGGCGCGTCACGCGATCATACCAACGAAGGTTGAACAGGCTATCAAGGGTAAAGCTATTACCCACTCCCGCTGTGTGAATTGGCTGATTCTTAATGGGCAAGTCTCGCGGCACCATGTCCTGAATTTCTATCCACGGCAAAGGCAATATTTTTGTGTTTTCTAATGTAAGGGAAAGCGTAATTTCCTCACCATACAACACACGTTTCTCACTTAAAGAGCGTTTATAGGATACGTCGCGTAGACAATACACTGACCAGATATCCACCATCGCAAGCACAAGTGTTATAAGGAGACCGACAACGAGAAAGAGCGGCTGGCGAAATATGATGCCAAGAGCTATCAGGCCAACACCGAGATAATACCAACGTCTGCTAAGAGAGCGGTTCTCACGATTGACGATATCCTGCTGTATCTCGTGAGAACTTTTAGTTCTAACACGCTTATTTGTAGTAAATTCGAGATCAATATTAGTTTTCATGACTCAACTGGAACCGCTACGGTACGCAATACATCGTCGATAATCTGGTCCATTACATCGCCATGCATTCGCGATTGACTTGTAGCGATCATACGATGCGCAAGTACAGGATGAGCAAGGTGTTTGACATCATCTGGAATGGCGTAGTTGCGTCCATGCAATGCGGCATACGCCTGCACTGCGCGGTAAAGCGCAAGTGTACCGCGTGGACTGACGCCTAACTCAACGGCGTTGTGAGAGCGAGTTGCACGCACGAGTTCAACAATGTAGCTCTCCACCACAGGTTCTACATAGACCTGACGAATAATTTTTTGTAGTCCCTGTAACGTCTTTGCATCGAGAACGGGTTGTAACTCCTGTAGTGGTTGCTGCTCTTTGAAACGCTGGAGAATCAGTCGTTCCTCTGTCTGACTGGGATAGTCCAGGCGTAGACGCATCAGGAAGCGGTCAAGCTGCGCCTCTGGTAGCGGAAACGTCCCCTCTAGTTCAACTGGATTTTGTGTGGCGATGACGATGAAGGGACGCGGCAGAGCAATTGTTTCGCGCTCGATGCTGATCTGCCGTTCTTCCATTGCTTCGAGCAAGGCCGATTGTGTGCGCGGCGTGGCGCGATTGATCTCATCGGCAAGAACGATCTGTGATATTAGAGGCCCTGGACGGAACTCGAACTCGCCGCGCTTCTGATTGTAGAAAGTGATACCCGTGATATCAGAAGGTAGCAGGTCGGGAGTGAACTGAATGCGCTGAAAGGAGCAGCCAAGCGATCTTGCCAGTGCTTTGGCTAACGTTGTCTTGCCTATTCCTGGCACGTCTTCAAATAGAACATGTCCCTCACAGAGGAGCGCGACCATAAGCAGATCGATCACCTCTTCTTTGCCGATAATCACGCGTCCTGTGCTATGACGAATGGCACGCGTGGCCTCTTGCACTTGACGTATTTCATCTTGTTGAGTCATTAAACCGTCCTTGCTTTTATGGCGGTAAAAATTGCGTAGATGTAGTATAAGTTACAATGAATACGTCTGCAATAGGCAAAAATTCACGGGTTAGCCTGCTATGATGCCCCGTACCTGAATTTGCACGGTATATGTTTGCGACACAACCTGCTGATTGTTATTATCGTGCGCGGAAACCGTGATGTGAGCAACAATGGAATTGTTGATACGTCCAAACATACGCACTGAGACGACCCAGTTGATCGTGGCATTGCCATCCGCATCAGTTTTTTGTGTTTTACTGGAAGAGAAGAACGGTGAGGCATTATAGGTCGCAAACAGTTGCACAGATGAATTGGGGACGCTTGTGGTAACGTTAATAGGCACAACCGAGTTATTGAGTACCTGTCCCGGCACGTTATTGACTTGTATTGTTAGCGGCCCGTTCTGACCTTGCACTGGTTGCGTTGCCGTTGGCTGTATCGGTGGCGTTGTGGGCACGGTTGTTGGGCTGGGCTGTACTGTGACGGTGATAGCCTGCGTTGGCTGAACTGTTGGTGTTGCGCTTTGACTGGTCCCTGTTGTTGGATTTGTTGGGGGAGTAGCAGTAGCAATTGGTGGAGTATAGGCTTTCTGCGTGTTTGACGGAGTTGGAGTCAGGATGTTGTTGGCGATGAATGCAAAGGCTGTGCCACCGATAAGAACTGCACAAATAGCTGCGAGCAACACTAAGAATGCTGGGTCCTTACGCCAGTTGCGCTTGTTCGTAGGTGGCGGAGGCATCGGAGGAACAGGGCCTCTTTGTGTGTTGATGAGCCTACTTTGCAGAGGGTATCCTCTTTGTGTCTGTGAATTAGGAGGCGAATACACTGTATTGGGATCGGGCAATATAAGCTTTTGCGATGGAGTTTGCTGTCCCTCCATATTGGGTCTTCCGTCAATCATATCTTCGTCCTCCTAACTAGGAATTATTACATAGTATCAACCTTCAATCTACTGTATTCTGGTCTATGTGTCCAATTGTATAGCCTTTTTGGGTTATGCTGAATAGTTCGTAGTAGTTTACACACCTTCAATCGAACCATCTGTAGGAGTCTAATTCATTACACCCTGTTGGCGACAACGAGGCCAAAGGAGGTTGAACCATGTCTCCACAGCCTCCTAAATGGTGCGTTGCTCACAGGGTGTAATGAATTAGACCCCTACTTTTACGCACCACATCAAGATTGGTGTACTACTACGGAAGATTGTCGTAATTTATACCCTTTGTAAGCGTATCCAAGACGCCCTCTACTGATATATTCTCTAATTTGGGATTATACAGTACCTGCACATGAGTCCCTATAGGTCGCCATACATTAGGATTACTCGGACCGAAGAGTGCGAGAGTTGGTAATCCGAGCATAGCAGCGAGATGCGTAATACCCGAATCGTTGCCAAGATACGCCCTACAATTTTTTAGGCGTGCTGCGACTTCCAGCAACGGCGCGTTCGTCATGATTTCGAGTAATGAGGGTGTAGATGGCATTCCAATAAGTGCTAGCAACGTCGCAAGGCGTTCCGTATCAGCAGGCCCTGCTAGCAACAATACAGGAATGTGTTGTTGCCACAATTTGGTAATGACGTTTGCGAAATGCTCAATAGGCCAGCATTTCGCGGCACCCCCACTCCCAGGATGAATGGCAATGGTAGGGACCGATTTATCGCGTCCTGGAGCTGGGGAGGGAGAACCGGGGCGGCCACGTTAATCTATGGAAACGGGTGCCCCGCCGCCCCACCCCCTGGACGCGATAAATCGGTCCCTACCAACCCCTATCCCAAGCGTTTCTGCCAGATAGTCCACAACATGTATATTGCTTGCTTCGTCAGGACGCCCAGGAGCAATAAGCACACGCGCTACATCTGCTTTACGAAGATTGTGTTCGACAATGCCATCTGGATCACGAAGCCAGCAGATGACGCTATCGGTCTGGCGAAGGATATCGAGTAGAAATGGAGAGCGAATACCTGACGATGAGAACAGTTCGCTCCATGCTAATGCTCCATAGTCAAAAACTGTATCGGCAAGTCCAAATGCTTGAGCCAGAGGAAGAACTGCGGAATTGCTGACAAACGTAATATGCGCCTGTTTTTGCTCTTTTAATGCTCGTAGTATGGGAAAGGTGAGCAATGTATCACCAATCGCTCCGGGTCGAATAATAAGTAGAGATTCGCTCATCGCTTATTTACGGGCCAGGAACAGCACTTCGACGACGATTGCCGCAACTAGAATGATGAGTCCTGTGAAAAGGTTCCAGCTATGCAATGCACGCAACATCAAGTTTAGGATGATCACGAGCGACAACAGTATTGCCTGACGTAGCGCATGGCGTACCGTCGAGCGATAGAGATGCGAAGTCATGAAGCGTAAGCCAATGCCATATGCGATAGGTGTAAACGTGCTAGTTAACGCAATGCCTAAGATCGTGAACAGCAATACAAAAGCGGTGACGTTCGTTGGTGCCACCAGTTTTGTGAAGACGACAAGCGCGATCCAGGCTAACGGTGCAATAACTAGCGACGAATACAGTACAGCACGACCTGTCATGAAAAATCCTCCAAGTGATACTGAATGTGTTTGTGCCAATATAGTTGGCACAAACACATTCAGTGTCATTTATATAATGAAAACGGTTTATTGCCGTTGAGCGGTGCCTCGCTGCGCTTCTTACTCTCTTGCGTCTCGGCTGCGAAGTAGTTACGCCACATATCGGGCGCGTCCTTGCTCTCGCCACCGTGCGGAGTGTGGCGCGTGCGTACACGGCAGATAACGGGCGTGTTGACGCCAGCACCTGCCACAATCACCTGCCCTTTAGAGAGGGCGGGCAGATTGTTCAACAGATCACGTCCGACGCCTTCGATGGCGGATGCCACGCTCTTCTGGTCGATTTCGTTGACGATACGCATGATACATTGTGTCTGGCACTGGCTTAGCACATCGGCATCCAGCTTCCCTGGACGCTGACTAATGAGGCCAACGCCGATACCGAATTTACGTCCCTCCGCCAACACTTGTTTGAGAATCGATGTCGATACAACGTCTGTTCCGCTGGGCGCGAAATGGTGCGCCTCTTCGATTAAGACAAAAACGGGATAGGGCAGGTAGGTTTCGCCTGAATGCACCTTGCCGCGTTCCGTATCCATACGCGCCGTGTTGAGGCGACGGAGCAGCGTGGCAACGATGACCTGTTGATCGCGCTCGTCCACATCATTAAGTTGTAGCACGGTGCATTGACCCGGCTTGAAAATTTCGGGTAGGTCGAGATGCTGCGTGTCGTCGAAGGTGAAGCTGTTCTCGAAACGTTGTTCTACGCGCCAGTTAAGCGCGTGTACCGTGCCGGAGTCGTCGGCACCCTCGCTCTCCTCGTCATCTTTTTGCTTTGAAACGGCCTTGATTGAACGCTTGAGATCGGCGACGCCCCAAGGCGTTCCCTTCTTGAGTTCTCGTACATGACGCATCGCACGACTGAGTAGATACTGTTGTTTCTCGGTCATCTCCGTCAACAGGTGACGCATGTCGCCCATGTTGAGCGAAGAGAGACGTACCTTGACCTGCTCTGGCTTATAAACCTTGACCTGTGCCTGATAGCCACTGCTGCGCCCCTCCGCTGGTTCACTGAAATGGGGCGAGTTCATAATCTGGTCGAGCGTGCCATATTCGCCGTGTGGGTCTACAATCAGTACGCATGCTTTGTTATGCGGCTGCATCAATTCCTCGATGACCACACTGGCAAGATAGCTTTTGCCTGCACCTGTGCTGGCGATAATGGCGAGATGTGTACTTACCACGTCCTTGACAGATAACACAACGGGAACCGCGTCCATCGCTCGTGTTAGCAATGAACCAATGGTTGCGGAGCCACGCTGCTTATCCTGTTTGCGGCTCAGTACCTCAGCGAGCATGGCGTTATCGGCGAGAAATATTTGCTTGCCCGACTGCGGCGGAATCCAGGGATTGATGAACGAGCCTGTTGTGTTGTCATAATAGCCCATAATGGCGACGTGCAGTTCAAACAGCTCGTTTGTGTGCGAGTTGTAGCCAACCATCGCCGCTACCTGACTGGGCGCGATCTCAGGCTCACCGAGAAAGGTATCGGGATACAGTTGTAGCGGCACCCGTTTGAGAATACGCCCCAGAACGCGACGTAGTGGCGTGTGTCCGTTCCGTTGCGCCAGTGCAGGGTCGGGCAGTTCATAGTACACGTATTCACCATTTTTGAGTTGCTGTTCATCGTCACGCGAGACAAAAGTATATTCGTGAATGGTCTCTCCTGGTCCTTTGGTAATACCAACGGGTTTACGTAACGGCTGTACCTGAGAGTGCTGGAATGAGTCTATCATGAAAAATCCCTATCTTATCCTGCCGTCTCGACCTTGAGTCGCCAAGCGAAGTTACGTTTGACAATTGAGAGGAGCGCGAGATTCTGTGGAAATAAACGCTCTAGTTGGTCGATGATGCACAGCGTCACCATCGGCAAAAGGCTATTGCGCTGTGAGATGATATGTGGCAAGTAGCCAATGTGTAGGTATGCATCAGGGCTATATGGCTGACTTACATCGCTAGTATTCGCGGTATCATTGAAGTAGTGAAAGGCTTGTACGCCCTCATCGCTCATCGTCTCGATGTCGCTATCAAGCTCAAGTGAGAGTGATGGAACTCCGTGTGTAGCAGAAATATACTCTATTGCGTTGCCGTTGCCATCATTGCGCTGCTCAATCATACCAAGCATCATTACATAGGTAAGGATTGCTTTTTCTGAGATGTAATCGGGCGAAAACAGTTCAACCTGCGCCTCATTTGAGAGACGCGGCCCCAGCGAGCCAAAGGCGGGATTTTGTAGAATTGTGTCATAAATCACACCCACCGCATAAGTCACTGGCTCTTTCTCATCATGAGCAAGCGCAACGACGTCATCATACTCGCTCGGACGCAAGGCCACGCGTACAAAGCGACCAAAGGCGTAGTCTGCGGGTCCAGGTTTTTGATCTCTCTCATTTGGACCATAAATCTGGCAGACATAGTTAATATGCGAATCCGATTTTACGATCTTCCCGATCTTCATAGCTGTAGCCTCTCAAGGTATATGGGATACCTGCTCTCTCGTCGGCGTATTCTTTTTCTCCCCAAAAATTGTGGAAGTAGAGGTCTAATTCATTACACCTTACGCGGTTTGCTAAAGAACAACGAAGAGAACAAATGCTTTGGCGCATTATAACATAGGTGGGCGGAATTGTATGCGTGCTTTCGAGGAATGAACATGTTTGTGTCTATGGCTGTCCTTGCGTAGAGTGCGTCAAGCGGATATTATGTTCTAGTTACATAAATTCCCATGTGTGCCACAAACCAGAGGGAATTTTGTCCTTATTCTACATTTATAGAGGAGTTTCAGTATGTCTACTTCAGAGCCATCTCAGGCGCAAGCAAGCGAACGAATTCCGCATCGTCCTGCAGAAATGGATAAATATGTAGACCAATTTCTCTCGCTGGTATGCGACACGAGTCGGCGTTATATTCTCGAACTGCTTTCGATGCCAGATAAGTCAGATAGTGCTACTTTACCGGAGAGACGATCAGGTGACATCGCGCGTGCTATCGGTTTATCAGCGGCAACAACATCGGAACATCTGCGGCAACTTGCGAACGCTGGCCTGGTCGCATCTCGGCGTGAGGGCAACACCGTGTATTATCGGCTACAAAATCATCTTCTGATAACAGAGTTTCATAGCCTGCTCAACGCCTTATATAGCGATTACTCAGCACGTTCGCCAGAAAATACTCTATAAAAACGAGGTAGCAAGCGAAGAGGTGGAGGAAGAAAGTTCAAGCCAGGAATTGCTCGATGGTTTGTAAGAAATCGTCAAGGTCAAGTGGCTTGTTCATACCCTTAATATTACGTTTTTGCAGTTCTTTCACTGGCAACTGAGCACTAATCATGATTGTAGGAAGCTGTGCCAAGTATGTGTCTGTCTGTAGTATATCGTAGAGTTCGATGCCATTCATACGCGGCAACTGATAGTCCAGAATAAACAGGCTGGGCTTCATATTTTTGACTAGATTGAGGGCTTCATCTCCGCTCTGGGCAAGTATCGCCATGAAGGGTGTCTCTTGCACAATTGCCTGTACCAGTACCTCGCCGATGTGTATATCGTCCTCTACTATCAGGACTGTTTTGACTTCAGTATGAGCCTCGACACGCTCATCACTTTGTGTCATACGTTGCTCCAAATTCTTAACTCTACCTATTTTACCTCATCAATTTCGGCTTATACCGAAATTGATATATGCAATATAGCACGTACTAAGCAAGAAAGAAAGCTGTAGCATTGTTGCTATTAATTATTTAAGAGTATAATGATGGGGTATTTTTACAGATGACAGGAGGGATGACGCGAAACTCTTACATTCTCGAATTGAAGTAGTTCACTGATGCTGATTCGACGTTTTTGTAGGGACCACATTTATGGCGTCCGAGGCGTGATTTATCACGCGAGATCATGCATGAAATAGCTTTTAGACAGGAACTGTTACGATTTCGCTCAATAAATTGAGCAACGGACGCGATAAATCTAGTCTCTACGAAAAATCATCATATGAAGGGTGATAGACTAATAGGGCAAGGCGTTATCAAGAAGCAGAAGTACGCAAGGCTATTAAGCAATTAAGGGAGGTGCAAGGTGAATGAAATGCATAGACATTACTCCATGCTGATTCAGTGGGATCCGAGAGATCAAATATATGTAGCTATTGTACCTGAACTTCCTGGGTGTATGACACACGGTAAGACATATGAAGAAGCCGTGAGCCAATGCCAAGATGCTATCGAGACCTGGATAGAAGGTAGTGAAGAACTTGGGCTACCAGTACCACTGCCAAAAGTATTGATGGCAGAGTCTTTGTAATACATGCTAGAAGCATGTGCTAAGAAAGCAGATTATGCAGTTCAGCTTTACTGTAATGACAGAAGAGAACGCAAATGCGATTCAATCGTGGTTCTATCTACCGCCATATACTATCTATAATATGACGAGCGAAGAGGAGCCGAATGCTATTGAGGTAATGCTTGATTCGCGTAGCCCACATTATGCAGTCCGCGATGAACAAAACTCCCTCGTTGGTTTTTATACCTATGGTACCTCTGCTCACATCGACGATACGGTAGAGCCAGGGCTTTTCGTCGAGGATAGAATGGTAACAATTGGGCTAGGGATGCGACCAGATTTGACGGGGCAAGGTTTAGGATTAGCTTTTGTCAATGCTGGTCTTGCTTTTGCTCGCAAAGAGTTCGCGCCAAAGCGATTTCGTCTGTACGTGTTCGCATGGAATGAACGGGCGATACGAGTCTATGAGCGTGCAGGGTTTCAACGTATCGGGCTACGCGTTGTCCCACATGAGCAAGGAGACCGCACATTTGTAGAAATGCAGCGTGAAGCATAACCTTCGACCTGTCCTTTTGTTCAGTTCTTTGCGGTTCGGCTTGACATGTACCTCTGCTATCGCATACAACTAGTATTGTAAGGAGAACGCATGTATACACTCCCATCAAAGAATGTTGTGTGCATCATGCTTTGCCCTACAAAGCAAGAGGACCGCAAAGAGACGCGGCCTCCTAGTATATTCGATTGAAGGAGACGTACCATCATGGCATTTGAATTACCCGCACTGCCCTATGACTACAACGCTTTGGAGCCATACATCGATACTCAGACCATGCAACTGCATCACGACAAGCATCACGCTACCTACGTGACGAACTTGAACAATGCATTGAAAGATCACCCATTCGCATCTTTGCAACCGGAGCAGGTGTTACTCCGTATCAACGAGGTTCCCGATGCGGTACGTACAGCCGTTCGCAACAATGGTGGCGGTCACGTCAACCATAGCATGTACTGGCAGATTATGAAGCCAAACGGTGGCGGCGAACCTACAGGTGACATCGCTCAGGCCATCACGTCTTCCTTTGGCTCGTTCGATGCATTCAAGACCGCGTTCAACGATGCTGCCGTGAAGCAGTTCGGCTCCGGCTGGGGCTGGGTCACGCTTGGTCAGGACGGCAAACTCCAGATCACTTCGTCTGCGAACCAGGATAGCCCATTGTTGAACGGCGTCTACCCTATCCTTGGCAACGACGTATGGGAGCATGCCTACTACCTCAAGTACCAGAACCGCCGTCCAGAATACCTCAACAACTGGTGGAACGTGGTCAACTGGGATGAAATTAACAAACGTTACGCCCAGGCGAAGCAGGGCCGCTAACACGCGTTTCCTCTAAAAAGGAACAAGCATATATGGAGCGTGTGAAGCAAGTACCCGTGCGTGACACC
>CAXUHG010000079.1:21910-25817 GCA_964250805.1 uncultured Ktedonobacteraceae bacterium
AAAACGGTTTACCATAAAAAATCAAAAAACAAATTTGGTTGGTTTTTAACAATTACGTCTTGCTTCACACGCTCCATATATGCTTGTTCAATACGGCTCTATGCGGCGACATTGATTACCAATGCTTGTGGATGTTCGTGTTCCTCTGGTACGGGTTCACCATCGGCTATGAGCGATTCAATATAAAGCTGAATAGCCTCTTTCGCCATCGCAATAGCTTCTTCGAGAGTATCGCCTTCGGTAATACAGCCAGGTAACGATGGTACTGTTACCGTATAGCCACCTTGCTCTTCATCTGGATGTAATAGAATTGTGTAACGATGATCTGTCATAATACATCTCCCCAAACTTAAAGTAATTCCCGCAATTCGTCTGCTGTAAGTTCAGCTTGTTCCAACACTGATTCTAGCGTTTTAAGTCTCACTGTTCTAGTTGAGTGCATTGCAATTGTAACACGTCCTGATTTATTAGGATGCTTCAATATCAAGTGACTTCCGTGTTGACGGACTTGTTGCCAGCCATCACGCTTTAAGGCTCGTAGTAATTCAAAAGCTGTTATGCGAGGTAGTCTTGGACTCATGAAACATAAACTCTTTTTGTTGAAAGTATACCACAAGCAGAGCAACAAATATGAGTCATCCCGAACGCGGGATGACTCATATTTTTCAATACGGCTCTATGCTGCAACATTCAATTCAACCAGCAGACCCTCATTCTCTCGGAGGTGTATTGCTGATAATGGGATAAGTCCCTCGCGGTCTACATACGTGGAGAGCAGGATACGACCTTGACCCTGCTCTGGCAACATCACAATTTGGTTGTGTGAAGAGAAGTTGAGAGCTATCAAGCATCGTTGATCAGCTTGCTGGCGCAAATAGACAAAACAGGTAGTATTTTCTTGCTTCACCGTCTGGTATGAACCAAGCGTTAAGGCAGGATGAGAACGTCGAACATCGAGTAAGGCTCGCACCAACATTAGGAAGGAGCGAGGGTCTTTTTGCTCAGCCACTACGTTAAAGGACTGGTAGTCGTGCGCGACAGGTAGCCACGACTTTACTTCATCAGAACAAAAACCTGCATTAGGACTGCTATCCCACTGCATTGGGCTACGAACCGGGTCGCGCCCGTACTCAGGCTGCTCTTTTCCTCGTGGATCATGTATGAATTCTTTTGCTAGTTGAACGTCCTGCATACCCAACTCGTCACCATAATAACAAGTAGGTGTTCCGCGTAGTGTGAGCAATAACATCTGAGTCAGCCGAGCCTGATTCCGTCCCACGCGAGTTGCGATACGCGATTGATCATGATTGCCCAGGACCCAATTAGGCCACGCTTCCGAGGGGAGAGCCGCTTCATAATTCTCGACAGCTTCGCGCACAGTACCTGCCTCCCAAGTGGGCATGGTCACAAAATGAAAATTGAACGGAAGGTGAATTTCGTCGAGCTGCTCACCATAGTACAGCATCAACTGCTCTAATGGCAAGTAAAGCTCACCAATGAGTACACACTGCTCATAACTGTCGGTCAGGGAACGCATCTCTTGCATAATCTCGTGCATACCGAGTTGATCTACAACGTACTTTTCAAGCAAGCTGAAAAAGTAAGGATCGCCAGGTTTCCATAGAGGATTCGCGGGATGATTCAGAAACCGCTCATCTTTGATAAGTACTTCAAGCGCATCTACACGAAAGCCGTCAATCCCTCGGTCAAGCCAGAATCGCATAGCGTCGTACATTGCCAGACGTACATGGAGATTACGCCAGTTCAGATCAGGCTGTTTCACATCATACAAGTGCAGGTAATATTGTCCTGTCTGCTTATCAAATTGCCATGCCGATCCACTAAATCTGCTCAGCCAGTTGTTTGGCGGACTCCCATCAGGAGCAGGGTCGCGCCAGATATACCAGTCACGCTTTTCGCTCATGCGACTGGAACGCGACTCTTGGAACCAGGGGTGTTCATCAGAGGTGTGGTTAGGCACGAAATCCAGGATGAGCTTGAGGTCGCGCCGATGAGCTTCATGCAACAAGTTGTCCAGGTCCTCAAGAGTCCCGAAAAGTGGATGAACATCAGTGTAATTTGTAATGTCATAGCCAAAGTCAGCCATTGGAGATGGATAGATAGGCGAAAGCCAGATTGCATTCACGCCTAGCCAACGTAAATAATCTAGTTTACTCGTGATACCCCTAAGGTCTCCTATACCATCGCCGTTGCTATCGCAAAAACTGCGTGGATAGACCTGATAAACAACTCCCGTTTGCCACCAGAAATGGGACTGTATCATGTACTGTTTTTCTCCTCATGAGGTTGCTAACCGATATTTGAGACAAGAAACGTAATCAAGCACCCATTTGAGAAATCAAATGGGTGCTTGATTACGTTTCTTGTTTGAAGCATTTGGCTTTAGCCTTTTACCGCTCCAGCCGTCAAGCCGGACACGATGCGCCGTTGCAAGAACAACACCATAATCACCAGTGGAATGGTGACGATAATTGCAGCCGCACTGACCTCACCGAACTGAATCTGATGCTCTCCGTTAAAGAGGGGAATAGCCACGGTCACTGTTTGTGCATTCGAGTCCGTCGTCAGAGTTAAACCGAACAGGAAGTCGTTCCAGACAGTGATGAAGGACAGTATTGCTGTCGTAAAGACGCCTGGGGCCGTTAGTGGCAAGACGATGCGCCAGAGTGCCCCAAGACGCGTTGTTCCATCAACCAATGCAGCCTCTTCCAAGTCTGGCGGCAGATCACGGAAAAACGATGTCAAGAAGTACACTGTGACGGGCAAGGAAATCACGAGATAGGGGATAATCAGTGCCACATACGTGTTGTAGACATTGAGCGTATTGGTAAAAAAGACGAAGAGCGGCCCAACGAGTGCAATGAGTGGGAACATCTGCACCGAGAGTACGATTGCCAGGACGGCTGATTTTCCCACGAATTTCGTGCGTGCAATCGAATACGCACAGATCGACCCGAAGATCAAAGCCAGAATTGTCGTCAAGATCGCGACGACCGTGCTGTTCAACAGGTCTTTCGCAAAAGCAGGCTGGATGCTCAAGAAAGCTTGAGTATAGCTATTTGTGGTGAACGATTGGGGGAAGAGCGTGGGTGGCGATGCGTTGATCTCAGCATCAACTTTTATCGAGGTTATCGCCGTCCAGTAGAATGGGCCAAGGGCTACGAGTAACACAACTATGAGAGCAACATAGCGACCAATTGCGCCCCAGCTTACTTGTCGCTTCGGTGTCGTTGTATTTGCTCTGGCCTGTACTGAAGGGACTACAAGTGCTTGTTTTGCCATAATATACTACCCTTTCCTTGGACGTGTACTAATTCTGGCTGATACGGCTGAATGAGACGACCACGAGACCAACAACGGCACAGATGAGAAAGAGAATGACAGCGGCAGCAACTCCCGGAGCAAAGTCGAAGGTTGTCCCCACAAACATGTTTGCGTATGAGTACAGTGCCAATGTCTGTATCTCACGACCGCCACCTGTGAGTACGTAGAACAGATCAAATGCACGCAGAGCATCAAGGAGACGGAACATTAACGCAATCAACAGTGCGCTCCTGAGCAATGGAAGGGTAATCGTCCAGAATTGCTGCCAGCGACTGCTACCATCGACGCCCGCCGCCTCGTAAAGTTCGTTAGGAATGCCTTGTAGACCAGCGAGCAACAGCAATGCCATAAATGGCGTTGTTTTCCAGACATCAATCATGACAGCAGCAGTTATCACTCCACTTGGTGTTCGCAACAAGGAATCTCCTGGTGCCAGGATATGGAATACTTGGAACAAGTACGTCAAGACACCATTTTGAGCATTCAACATCAATAACCAGATTTGCCCGGAGACAATCGTCGGAAAGGCAAAAGGAATGAGAATGGCGGTGCGGACCAGACC
>CAXUHG010000080.1:0-1248 GCA_964250805.1 uncultured Ktedonobacteraceae bacterium
CCCTCTCAGCATTGTTTGTGCGTTTTACGCGATTTTTTTAGCGGGATAAAAATATAAAACCGTTTTTTTGAGAGGCCATTTTCCTTTTTTTTGTATAGAGGCGTCTCTTTTTTTTATTACGGTATGGGGATTTATAATTTGTTTTTTTTGTGAGCTTCGCGTTCGCGAACGGCGGAAACGCGCATGCATAAGAATTGTCTTGCTCTGCCCAACCTGCTCATAGCCCCATTCGCTCAACACGTATGGAAGCGCATGAGCCTCATCGGGTGCGAGTCGTAGCACGGATGCATATGGGGGACAACTTGCCTCTATCTGAGTTCGATATGCTTCCCAACTCGCGGCAAGGTCGAAGTCGGGGCGTCGTGTAAACGAGAGAGCCGTAGCCTCAGCATAGTCGATACGTGAAACGCGTAGAACGTGCTGTTTATGTTCGCACATACCAATCAGATACCAGACACCTGCCTTCGTCACAAGGCCATACGGCTCCATGAGATACGATTGCTCGCTACTCTCATCTTCACGATAAACGATGAGAAGCACGTTATCGTTCTCCACCGCTTCTTGCAGCGTCCGCAAGCAAGAAGTGACAACTGGCTTGGAATACCACCATGTAGCATCGACATGAAAACGTTGCCGCGAGAAGTCGGCGTTAAGACGTGAAGACTCCGGCAACGCGGCAGAAACCTTGAGCAACGCGCTCTCGAACGCCTTCTCCATGCCAAACTCGGAAGGTGGACCCGCGAGCGTTGCGAGGAAAAGAGCGCGTACCTCTGTCTCCGTAAGTCCAGTGAGTCTCGTCTGGTAGCCATCCAACAGCGAACAACCACCACCTGGGCCACGTTCAGTATACAGGGGAATACCAGCCATGCTCAACGCATCGAAGTCGCGGTAAATTGTTCGTTCAGAAACTTCAAGGGATTGCGCCAGATCGTGCGCGGTCATACGTCCACGTGTCTGGAGCAGCATTAGAATCGAGAGTAGTCGGTCTGCACGCACAGGATTGACCTCCATGAGATAAGGGGTCATATGTAGCCTTGATAGTATACCATAAGGGTGTGCAAAAATCCCATATTTGAACGTTCGGTAGGGGTCTAATTCATTACACCCTGTAGGCGACGGACCCTGTTGGTAACACCCAATGGTAGGGGTCTAATTCATTACACCCTGTGAGCAACGCACCACGTAGGAGGATTTGGAGACATGGTTCAATCCTCTTTGGCATGGTATATCGCCAACAGGGTGTAATGA
>CAXUHG010000080.1:1258-20325 GCA_964250805.1 uncultured Ktedonobacteraceae bacterium
CTCACCTTCCTTTTGCGCTCTCCACCCCCCAATCTGTTTTAAATAAATTAGACCCCTACCAGATATTCCTTCCCCAAAAAATCTCAACCACAGCGTAGTACTAATATACTAGTACCTATGCTTGATATTTCTTTGTATATCAACTATACTCAATACGTAGCAAGCAAGCGGCTAACACGATGATAAGCCTGAGTCACTGCCTACGACTTGAGGGCTTTCCCTCCTTGACCGTCCTCTGTTTTGTGTCGTCCCTCCATGCAGGTGTATCTCCACCTGCAACGTCTCGCCCTCCTTTGTAAAGAGGCTTCTTTTGCATGTCCGCGTCAATACTTGTGCCCCCCCGCAAGTGGATACGTGTATGTGGAAAGGGAGCCTCTCCCCACTTTTGGGTGTAATGAGGGGTTGACGAGCGAATGAAACGTGTAGGGGAGACCCTTGCGGTCTCCCTGTCTCCCTTGAGATTTCCTCCCTTATGCACTAAAATAACAATCTACTGGAATATTTGCAGGGAGACCATAAGAGAATGGGTACCAGGGCACCCGCAAGGGGATGCCCCTCCCATACGACGCTGTACCAGGAGCCGTTTCGTGTATGGGAGGGGCATCCCCTTGCGGGTGCCCTTGCTCCACAGCGATACACCTTTTTTTACGTTATGTTAACGCCTATGAGGTTTCCCTTACACCTACAGAAGGTAACCTGTAAGGGAAACCCGTGCGGTCTCTCCTACATCTCTGCCTACTTATCACGTTTTTGATATACGGCATCTGGAAATGGAGCAATTTTGAGTAAGCTAACTCTGCCACAGTTGGAGCGGCATTTGTATGGGGCGGCGGATATTCTGCGCGGATCAATGGATGCATCGGACTTTAAGGATTATATCTTTGGCTTGCTCTTCCTGAAACGCTGCTCCGACGAGTTCGAGGTGGCTTATCAGCAGGTTCGCCAGGAGTATCACGCGTTAGACTATTCTGAGGATGAGATTGCTAGAGAGGTGGAAGACCGAGGGAACTATAGCCACACGTTTTTTGTTCCCCTCCTGGCACGCTGGCAGACGATAGAGCAGGCTCCGCGCAACACAATGGGCAATACGTTGAATAAGGCGGTAGAGCAGTTGATGGGCGCGAACAGTTCTTTGCAGGGTGTGCTGGATATCGACTTTAACGCACGCGCCGCCGTGACCGATCAGAAGCTGCGTGCGCTGGTTGCTCATTTTACGAAGGTGCGGCTACGCAACGAGGATTTCGAGTTTCCCGATCTGCTCGGTGCCGCCTACGAGTATTTGATTAGCCAGTTCGCGGACTCTGCTGGCAAGAAGGGCGGCGAGTTCTATACGCCGCGTGACGTGGCGCGGCTGATGGTGCGCCTGCTCAAACCAGAGACAAATAAACGCGTCTACGACCCGTGTGTTGGCTCCGGCGGCATGCTCATTCTCGCGAAGCAATATGTGGAGGAGCATGGCGGCAATCCGCAACATCTCACGCTCTTTGGTCAGGATAATAACACGAGCGCGTGGTCGATCTGCAAGATGAATATGATTCTACATGGCATTAACGGTGCAAAAATCGAGCGCGGCGATACTCTGCTCGAACCCAAACATCTCGATGCTGAGGACCAGTTGCTACGCTTCAATTACGTCATCAGCAATCCCCCCTTTAGCCAGGACTACAAAAAAGATGAGATGCAACATCAGGAGCGTTTCGACTATTTCTGTCCACAGACGGGCAAGAAGGCAGACTTGATGTTCGCGCAACATATGCTAGCGGTGCTACGCGAAGGTGGCAAAGTGGCGACGGTGATGCCGCATGGCGTCCTCTTTCGCGGCGGCGTAGAGCAGCAGATTCGTCAGCACTTTATCGAGAAGGACGAGTTGGAGGCGGTGATTGGTTTGCCCTCCAATCTCTTCTATGGCACAGGCATTCCCGCCTGTATTCTCGTTCTGCGCTATCGTGGTAGTAAGCCAGCCGAGCGCGTCGGCAAAGTGCTATTCATCAATGGTGACGCCGAATATGGCGAGAAACGTGCCCAGAACTATCTGCGCCCCGAAGATATCGAGAAGATCGTGACAACCTTCGAGGAGTTCAAGACGGTCCCCGGCTACGCAACGGTAGTAGACAGGCGCACGTTAGCTGAGAACAAGTGGAACCTGAACATTCGTCGCTACGCCGACAACGCCCCTCCACCCGAACCGCAAGATGTACGCGCACATCTCTACGGCGGCATACCCAAAACCGAGGTGGGCGCGAAAGCAGACCTGTTCACAAGTCACGGACTACCTCTTCTCACGATATTTCAAGAGCGTGACGCTGCCTACTACGACTTCGTACCGACACTCAACGAGCGACACGCTCTCAAGACGCTACTGCAGCATGCCCCTATGGTGCAGGCACAGGAGCAACGTCTATACGATGCCTTCGACAACTGGTGGCGCGACCATCAACACTTTCTCAGCGACCTACCCAACAACAATAACCTGATGCTGCTGCGCTCCGACTTTCTGAGCAGCTTCGACCGCGTGCTACTACCGATTGGTCTACTCGACCGCTACAAAGTCGCAGCGGTCATCGCCAACTGGTGGAACGAGAGCCTGTATGACCTCAAGACGCTCGCCAGTCAGGGCTTCGTGGGGCTAATCGCCAGTTGGGTCAGCACCATCCACAACGCGCTAGAGGGCGAGAACGGCCTGAGCAACGGCAACCGCCTGGACTTCATCCTCACGCACAAACTGCTTACACGTATGCTGCCCGACTACCTGCAACGAATCGCGGCGGCGAAGGCCAGCATCGCCGACCTTGAACAGCAGAAAGAAGCCTTCGAGCGCGGCGAACTGAGCGAGCAGAGCGAGAACACCAGTGACGACGAACTGGTCGCCCCCGAAGAGAGCGAAGACGAGACCAGCGAAGAGCGCAAGACAAACTATGCACGCGAACTAGAGCGACGCCTCGCGCAACTCAAACAGGCGCGAAGCGGACGTAAGCGCAAGGGGGCAGCCAACGGCAACAAAGCCAGTGCGACGGCGCAGCCCCTGTTCGACGACGACGTAGCAACCGAGCATGAAGTCGTCGCCCTCGAAGCCGCGCTCCAACCTTACCGCGACATCAAAGACAAACTGAGCGAGGCGCGTAAAGACCTGCAAAACCTGCTCAACACCCTGCTACAACGCCTCGATGAGCAACAGCAAAGCCTTACCCCAGCACAATGCGAGCAATACGTGCTAGCGATCACGAGAGACGACATCGCCGCGCAACTCACGCGCTACATCATCGCGCACCGCCAGCAAGTTCTCGCCGCCCTCGAAATCTGGTGGGACAAGTACAGCACTACCCTGCAAACAATCGAGAGCAAACGCGACTCCGCCGCCGCCCAACTCAAAGGATACTTGAAGGAGTTGGGGTATGCTTGATGCTATCGCACAAGATTGGCAAAAAAAAACACTTGGTAAAGTATGTGATATCCAAATCGGTGGCACTCCTTCTCGTAATCAATTGCAATATTGGGCAACTGATGGGGATGGTCATATTTGGGTAGCAATATCTGACCTCGGACCTAAATGGGTTACAGAAACAAAGGAACATATAACAGATTTTGGAGTAGCTCATAGCAATGTGAAGCTTGTAAAAAAGGGAACACCTCTCATGAGCTTCAAGCTAACTATTGGTAATATGGGTATTGCGGGAATTGATCTCTATACGAATGAAGCAATAGCTGCGTTTACTCCTCGTTCAGAAGAAGTTTGGTCTCCGTGGCTCTATCATATCTTACCTAGTATTGCTCAACGAGTTGTTGCAGAGCAAGCAATTAAAGGACAAACACTTAACAAAAATAAAATGCAACATCTGGTGATTCATTTGCCTAATAACAAAGAGCAACAGCGCATTGCCTCCATTCTCGACACCATAGACGAGCAGATACAGGAGACGGAGCGGCTTCTTGCCAAGCTCAAGCTCGTCAAGGCGGGTCTGCTGCACGACCTGCTCACACGCGGCATCGACGAACATGGCGATGTGCGCGACCCTGTGGCACACCCTGAGCAGTTCAAGGATTCGGCGTTGGGGAGGATACCGAGGGAGTGGGAGGTTAGCAATGTTGGAAACTTAGGAATGCTACGTGGCGGCTCGACTCCTACCAAAGCTATCGAAGATAATTGGCTAGACGGAAATATTCTATGGATATCACCAAAGGACATTCGGGGAGATGAAATAAGCAATAGCGAGGATAAGATAACGCAAAAAGCTTTAGATAGACACAAATTAACGGTATTCAATCCAAGCGATATTATTTTGGTGTTCAGAAGTGGAATATTACGTCACACATTTCCTGTCGCTACCGTCTCAAAGCCCTTTACAGTCAACCAAGATATCAAAGTATTATCTCCTAACAAGGGAGTCTATTCTAAATTTGCCTTTTTTGTTTTTCAATGGCTAGGTGAAAAGGTGCTTAGGTTAGCAGTAAAGGCAGGTACAACAGTCGAAAGTGTCGATCTAAAAACCTTCATCAGCCTACCCGTATTGCTTCCCAAAGAAGGGGAACAAAATCAAATTGCAGCAATCCTCAACTCCCATGATGCGCGTATTGTGAGCGAAGAGGAGGAGCTTACGAAGTTGAGGCAGGTGAAGCGTGGGTTGATGCACGATCTGTTGACGGGGCGGGTGCGGGTAGGAGGGGTTGGTACGGTAGGAGTCTAATTCATTGAGGGTTGGTCATAAATCGCTGAATGCTGATGGCAAGCGCGACCCTGATTCACCCGATGAGGTCATAGACTGTTGTTGAGCTAAGCTCAACCACTGTCCTGAGCAGGGGTTGGCTTGCTGAGCCAAAGGAATTATGACCAACCCTCAATTCATTACACTCTGCTGGCGACGCAACACGTCATAGGATTTGGAGAGATTGTTCACCCCCCTTTGGCTTCGTCGCCGCCAACAGGGTGTAATGAATTAGACCCCTACCAGATGGTGTGATTCTGATCACACGGTGCGTTGCCGACAATTCGGTAGGGGTCTAATTCATTACATCCTGCTGGCACCGCATTTGTATGGAGGACACGCACACATCACCTCATCCCCTCTTGGCGACGCACCTATATGGAGGACGCGCACATATCGTTCAACCCCTTTCACTATACAACAAATGCCACAGGGGGTGGAGAGATGGTTCAATTCCTGTTGACAAGGTGGGTGAGGAACAGGGTGTAATGAATTAGACCCCTACCGATGTTGTGGTAATCAAAAATTGATGATATGATGCATATGGTAGGGGTCTAATTCATTACACCCAAATTCATTACACCCTGTTCGCCATTGACCATGCAAGAGGGTTTTGAACACATTCCTACATATAAATTGATAATATCTTGTTGGAGGGAAATACATGGGGCGATACAATCCAGAAATACATCATCGCCGTTCTCTACGATTGGAGAATTACGATTACAGCCAATTGGGAATTTATTTTGTCACCATCTGTGTCAAAGACCGTATTGAACGATTTGGTGAAATTGTTGATAGTCAGATGTGTTTAAGTGAGCAGGGGAAGATAGCACAATATGAGTGGAATAATCTTCCAAGGCGATTCCCAGGCATTGAATTGGACTATAATGTAATTATGCCTAATCATGTTCACGGTATTCTCGTTCGGACTCAACGCATTCCACCTCCTCCTCATGAGGAGCCTGCCAGTATCACATCGCGGACAACAGGTCCCTTACGTGCGCCTAGAATAGACCCAACCCGTTCACAAAATTTGCATGAGATAATACGAACGTTCAAGGCGGTAGTAAGTTGCCGCATCCATAAAAGCGCAACTCCCGAATTTGCATGGCAACGCGAATACTACGACCACATTATCCGCAATCAACAACAACTGGATAGAATCCGTAGATATATCCTCAACAATCCCTCCATCTGGCACAAAGATTCTCTACGACCCCCAATTCGGTAGGGGTCTAATTCATTACACCCTGTTGGCGGCGCACTCGTATGGAGGGCACGCACCCATGCCCAACCCCCTATCGGTATGCTTTGATGTTGGAAGGATAAGGAGACACGCTACACAATCATGTGTGCATATACACCTTGTCGTGGCTGTAGCGTGCGCTCTTCCAATCGAGAACATCGGCAAGCGTAGTACGGAAGGCGGCAAGAGCTTGTTCGCGCTCCTCCTCGGCTGGCAGAATGCCCTGCTTCCAGATGAGCAGTATCTCCAACACCTCCGGCTCATGCTCGCGCCCAAGAATGTAACGTGCCACCGTGCCAGGAAAATCGTGCTGCCCACTCCTGCGAATACGCTCGAACCTTCGCAACAACTCGTCCTGTTTGCCTGGGAGGATGTGTACCTCTATACGCGTAAGAAGGAGAACATTTGCGTCTCTTGATATACGCCATACAGGAATTGTTGTACGTTTTCTTCCAGGTGCCTTGCGTTTGAAATTTTCAATCTCATTTTTAGGAATCAAAACGAGATTAGCTGCCCGATACGCTTTAAGCTGATCATGCTCCACGTAGTAGTGAATCATTTTTTCGCTTGTACGAAGCAAATCCGCAGCTTCTTTTACAGAAAAGTATTCTGGAATCTTTGGAAGTTCCTTCTCATTCATACGTTACAAACTACATTTTAGTAAGTAATTACAAAAATCTCTTGTCTTAGAAACTATTTGCAATTACTTAGATGAATATGTTATACTCTCCGTATCGGAAGGTGTGGCGGTTGTGGGTAGGGGGTTGAGGGACGGATTCAATGATGGGAAACGGAATCGATGGGGGCGAGGGCGTAATGAATTATGGCCCCTACGCGTCTTCAATTCCTGCAACGTTCTCTATATTGAGCAATTGTAGGGGCTATAATTCATTACGCCTTGTCCCCATCGACCATGTAAACAGGAATTGAGGGACGGGATGATGATGGAAAACAAATTTAATGGGGACGAGGACGCAATACATCGGTCCCCACGTATATTTACGTAGCATAGCAGAGGAGCGTTATTGTGAGCGACGATACGGTATTCCAAAATGGAACGCATGCGGGCGAGAGGACGAAGAATGATAAGAGCGTACCCCTCAAGGATATGTGGGGCCTGTGTAGTGTCAGCGAGGAGATGGACTATGATGCCCCCTTCGTGAGTTTTACATGGGCACATTGGATGACGCTACAGAGTCATGCGCTCCAATGCTTCGCACGCTTCCAACGCGCCATTGAGCAGCACGATGCACAAAAAGCTCTGCTCATCTCGTTAGAGATGCAACTATTGTGTCAGGAGCTGCATAAAGAGGCGTGTGCATGGATTGGGGCAATACCCCAATCGTAATTCGGTAGGGGTCTAATTCATTACACCCTGTTGGCGACGCACTTGTATGGAGGATACGCACATATCATACAACCTACTATGGCATTTGGGAATATTGGAGAGAGCGGGAATGGGGTTCAATTCCTGCAAACGGGGTCTATCGCTCACAGGGTGTAATGAATTAGGGGTGTAATGAATTAGACCCCTACCAGATGGTTCGATTCTAGGAACATGGTGCGCCGCCAACAATTCGGTAGAGTCTAATTCATTACACCCTCAATATTGACGCACAACAATTTGAGTGTATAATGACAACTGCTACGTAAAAAATAGGCATGCGTGAAATAGGAGATGTTGCATTCTATGCCGACGCAGTTGTCATTGTTTGAGGAAGAACTCCCGCCCGTTACGACGGAGGCGGAGGTCGCTAAGGTAGAGTTTGAAAAAAGTTTTATGCTACTCTTGGAGGAGATGCACGAGCACATTCAGTTCAAGATTCTGGTCTGGGGACCAGGAGTACGTTCCGAAAGCGCGGTAGCAGAGAAGCGCCGAGTTATCTGCAAGGTGTTGCGTGAGAGTGACAAGCACCATTGTTGGATGAGCGAGGAGTTTACGCAGCGTCCACCCGATGTCTCGCTCAAAGCCTTTGAACTGGCGCAGGCTCGCAGCGTCGATCTTATCATCATGCTGGTTGAGGCCGACGCTCGCGGCGTACTCGGCGAAATGCATGATTTCTGTAGTCACAAAGAACTGCTGCCCAAGATGCTGCTCTTCTTTCCTGAGAACATGCGCGAGGGCTATAGTAGCAAAGGGCTGGTCGATGAGTTAGAATATGGCTACCGCATCGTCGAACGTTATACGGAAGTAGATATTCGTGCCTGTAACGTCTTGACAAAGACGCGCAATTGGGTGAAGATGCGTCGTAGTTACGAATATAGTTCCAGCGGAGGGTGAGGATGAATAGCCCGGAAAGCGATATATACGGCTGGCAACGTGCGGAGGTGCTGGCGAGTCGCCGCCTGATGTTTGTGCTGTGGGGCGTCAAGACGCTCTTCTGCACCAGTAAGGCCGACTTCCTGCACCACTATCAGTTCGATCCGCGTGAGCTAGATGCTGCCCTTGAACGCTTGACCGTGCAAGGCTTTGTACAACGCGACGACGAGAACTACGTCCTGACGCAGCTTGGCGAGGAGACGGTCCAGTATCTCAGCAACCTCAAAGAGTCGCAATTCGCCCACCCTGAACGCACAAATGCCGAGGTAGATAAGCGTTTTGAAAGTACCGAGAACGCTGTTCATTCTGAGGAGCGAGAGCTAAGATTTACTACTTTCTCTCGAAGACATTTAGATTCAGAGTCAAATGATGACTTTTTGCCCCTCAGAGAAGGGGTAGCTCCAGAATTACATGTTGACGATTTGCGGCTTGAACAGTTCACATATGAAGCTGCTCGTCCTACCTTTAAGTATCGGCATCAGAATACCTCGTTGAAATCCAAAATTCGCCGCGACAGGATTGCACGACGCTTCTGGGAGAAGCGGGAACACGATAGATACAAGCCGGAGGCTACGCTGGTCGAATTACCTTTTTTGCAGCAACTAGATGGGCTGGGCTGGAACTGTCTGATAGGCGAGATCGGTGCGCCAGAGGTGACACTACGCAAGAACTTCCGCGAGGTGTTGATCGACCAACATCTGCGCGAAGCTTTGCCGCGCATCAATCGCGCTGGCGATGAGGAGACGGGCGAGATATGGCTGGACGAGCCGCGCATCAACAAGGCGATAGCGGATTTGCGCCACGTCTTTACCTCGTCATATGGCAGAGGTCTGCTAGAGACGAACAACGAAGCCACGAAATTACTGCTTGATGGTACGCGAGTTACGGGCACGCAAGAGCTACATCAGGGCAGGCAGCAAACCATTCGCTATATTGATTTCGAGCATCCTGAACGAAATACGTTCCTCGCCATCAACCAGTTTCGCGTTGATCGTGCGGGCACGCGCTACGTTGTGCCCGACATCGTGCTATTTGTGAATGGCATTCCGCTCGTCGTCGTCGAGTGCAAGAGTCCCAACCTGACCAATCCGGTCGAGGAGGGCATCGCGCAACTGCTACGCTACACAGGTCAACAGGCGGGGAAAGAGGGTGAGAATGAGGCGGTGCCCGACCTGTTTTATTGCAACGCCCTGCTGATCTCGACCTGTTTCTTTCAGGCGCGTGCCGCCACGCTCGGCTCGTCCTATGAACACTTTCAAGAATGGAAAGACCCCTATCCTATTAAGCCGGAGCAGCTTGCAGTCGATGTTCATAGCGAGCATCCCAGTAGCCAACAAACGCTTGTCTGCGGTATGCTGGCACCTGCGAATCTGCTCGACCTACTCTATAACTTCACGCTCTTCGTGTCGTCTGACAGCAAAATGGTCAAACGCATCGCTCGTTACCATCAGTTCCGTGCCGTGCGTAAAGCGATTGATCGCCTCACAGGGCAGATACAGCCTGAGCAGGACGAAGAGAATTCGCGTGGCGGCATCATCTGGCACACGCAAGGCTCCGGCAAAAGCTATACAATGGTCTTCCTGGTACGTAAAATGCGTGCCACTCCTGGCCTCATCGACTTCAAGGTAGTCTTTGTGACGGATCGTACCGACCTGCAACGGCAATTGCGCAGTACGCTACATAACGCAGAGGAGCCGATTGAGACCGCCAACAGAGTCGCGGACCTGCAAACAACGTTGCGTCCAGAGGGTGGCAAGCTTGTGTTCGCCATGATTCAAAAATATCAGGCACGCGGTAATCAGGGCTATCAGAGCGTTGGCAGTGAGGACAGCTACGACGCTAGCGACGACGAGGCCGATGAGCAGGACGATATACCAGATGAGGGGATACAGGAGATCAACCCGCAAAGAAACGTGCTGGTCATCGTGGATGAGGCGCATCGCTCACAGGCTCGCAAATTGCACGCCAACCTGAAGCGAGCCTTGCCCAACAGCGTGCATATCGCCTTTACAGGTACGCCAATTATTCGCGGCAAAAAGAAAAAAACGCACGAAATCTTTGGCGACTATATCGACATCTACACTATTCAACAGTCTGAACAGGATGGAGCCACTCTCCCTATTTTCTACGAGGGGCGCGAGGTCTTTATCGAGTTGACCGAGCAGGAGCTGCTCGACGAAAAGTACGGGCAGGTTGTACAACCCCTGTCACAACGGCTGCGTGAGTCGCTACGCGAAAAATACGAAACCTACCGTGAAGTCCTTGAGGCCGAGAATTTGATTCGCGTCAAGGCCAACGATATGATGTTGCACTATGCGGCTAACATTCTGCCCAATGGCTTCAAAGCAATGGTGGTAGCCGTCAGTCGCCTCGCCGCTGTACGCTATCGTAACGCGTTAGAGGCCGCAAGAGATGCTCTCTATACACGCCTGGAACAACTACCACAGGAGCAACGCGAGCTATCCCAGGAGCAACTTCAGCTATTGGCACCGAATGACGAACTACGGAGGCTCGTCGCTGCGTATCCGCTCCGTGCCACATTGAAGGAGTTACAATTCGCGGCGGTCATCTCGCATAGCAACTCTGACTACGACAACGACGAACGCATACGTTGGAATGAGTGGACTGATGAGCAAGCCATCGAACACCACATCGAGAACTTTAAGCAGCCGCTACAGCAGCATAAACTCGCCTTTTTGTGTGTACGTAGCATGCTCATCACGGGCTTCGATGCGCCAGAGGTACAGGTTCTCTACCTTGACCGCAGCATTAAAGACCACGAACTGTTACAGGCTATTGCGCGTGTCAACCGCGTTGCCGTCAACAAGACGAATGGCTTGGTCGTGGACTACTTCGGTATCGCCGCCAATCTTAAAGAGGCACTGAGTGCCTATAGCGAGCATGATGTGCAGGGGGCACTTGTCAGCATTCAGGACGAACTGCCCTTACTTGCGGACCGCCATCGCCGTCTGCTCGCACTCTTCCAGGCACACAACTGCGACATTTCCGACCTGGAACGTTGCGTCAATCTGTTGCAAGACGTGAAGATACGTGCAGACTTCGAGGTCAAGCTAAAAAAATTCATGCAGAGTATGGATATCATTCTGCCGCGTCCACAGGCTTTGAGCTACATAGCCGACGCTCAGCAGCTTGGCCTCATCAACAGAGCAGCTTCCGCCACCTATCGTGATGAACAACTCAACCTGCATAGCGTTGGCAACAAGGTGCGTCGCTTAATCGACGAGCATATCGACGCGCTTCAAGTGCAGCAACTGGTCGAACCGATCTCTATTCTGGATGAGCATTTTGAGCAAAAGCTGCGGCGGCACCAGTCCGACCAGACCAACGCCCTCGACATGGAACATGCGGCACGCTCTTACATCGAATATACCTTTAAGCAGGAAGACCCGGCCTACTACGATCAACTTAGTACACGATTGCAAGAGATACTCGACACGCTGCGGAACAACTGGCAACAGCGTGCCGATGCCCTCGAAGAATTCATCAAGACCGCCAAAGCCCCACGCCCCTTTGATCACATCGGAGGGCTGGATGCACGCACAGAACGCCCTTTCCTGGGTATTCTCGAACAAGAGGTTCGGCGTGGTAGCCGCCGCTTCGCCATTCCCGTAAACGAAGACGGGAGCGGTCGCACGCTCACGATGGATGAGATGCTACAACTTGCCGACTTCACGAAACAGCTTGTGCAGAGAATACGCGAGGCCATCACCGGCTATGACGATTTCTGGCTCAATGGAGAGAGTCAGGGGGCATTGAGACGCGAAATCTATCAGATGTTAGAAAAGGCGGGGAAAAGACTGATCGAGCCACGAAGTCGAGGTGAGGCGGTAGCCGACCGTCTGGTGCAACTGGCACATGTCCTCACATCCCGTTTGCGTACCTCATGAGCGAGAGTATCATCGTCGAAGACCTGACATTTGAATTACGACGTAGCGAGCGTCGCCACACTATCGGCATCACGATTGGTAGAAATGGTGAACTGGTTGTATCGGCACCCAGCGATTGCCCACGCCTAATGATAGAGCAGGCGACACGCGAAAAATATGGTTGGATTGCCGCGAAACTGGCGCGTAAAGAGATGCTGTTCAGGCCACCGATTACGAAAACCTTTGTCGATGGAGAAGGATTTTATTATCTTGGGCGCAGCTATCGCCTGCGTATTGTGCAAGTTGTCGGCAATGACGTTCTTCCTCCACCTCTCGACTTGCACAAAGGTCGTTTCCTGCTCCGCTCCGATGCAGTCGAACAAGGCGAGGCTCATTTTACGCAGTGGTACATCCAACACGGCTATTCGTGGCTTCAGAAGCGCATTGATGCATATACACATAGAGTGGACGCCCACCCACAAGCCATCAAAGTACAGGCTCTTGGCTATCGCTGGGGGTCATGTGGACGAAGCGAGGTGCTGTATTTTCACTGGCGCGTTATCCTCTTACCCGCACCAATTATCGATTATATCGTTGTTCATGAACTCGTTCACCTACATGAACACAATCATAGCGCGGCATTCTGGCAGCGCGTCGAACGTGCTATGCCCGATTACATTGAGCGCAAACGCTGGCTTGCCGAAAATGGGAGTCGCTTCTAACTCCCATTTTTCAATCGAAGCTGAAAATTTACGTATTTCTCATCATGATGAAAGAATCACAATCTGTGTGGCCTCAATCTGCGGTGGCTCACTTTGTGCAACGACTCCGGTCGAATGCACCTTTATGTGCTGTCCCTGCGTCAATTTCGCCAGAGAAATCTCTTCACATTCCTGTTGTTGCTGTATATACACCTGTGTTTTTTCTGTTAGCGTAACGACAGCTTGTGCGAAGGCTGCATGCAGTTCTTTTGAGCTATCGAGTACGATGCTTCCCCTTGTGCTGCCAGAAGAGCTTGGAGCTATTCGCAAAATATGTCCGACAATCGAAGACGATTGTTGACAGGGATTGGCTGGAGAGCCAGTGGCAACTTGCTGTTGTTGACCACATCCTGCTGTGAGCAGAAGCAACGCCATCAGACAAAAAACTATACCTCTTGTTACTACACGCACTAAGAACTCCTTTCATGCTATCATTCACTATTCAACCAGCAAGCAATGAGCGCATTCTCCTCTCTTTCTTGACTCTTAACTGTGCAAAAAAGTTCCCTCAACCCATGAAGTTCCATGCCAGGACTCGCTGAGGGAACACGGGCTAGTTGCTTACTGACCTTTTTAAAGAAGGTCTCAGGAGTTCTGAGCTGAATTAAATGTCTGGAACCACTCACTAGTATAGTACGGAGAATACATATGTCCTGAATCGTTGTTATACTTGAAGTCATTGTGACCATTAATATAGCCAAATGATCCATTAACACTAATAAACCAAGGACCACCGCTTGCCCCTCCCGTCATATCGCAGGGAATAGCTAGCACAGTTCCGTTGCCATAGCCCGTGACGGTGCTTGGTTTAGTTGGCCCACATTGGTAGATACTGCTTCCGTTGAAGGGAGCCGCTTGAGGGTAGCCCAAAGCGGTAAAGGTTTGTGATGTAGCAACTCCATAGGTATAACCTGCACCACCCACAACACTTACAAGGGCACCATACGAGTTGTTGCTCACAACCGCATCCCCAAAGTCATCTTGAAGAGAACCGCTTGTAGCCCAGGCGTTTGTTGAGTAGAGTTGTCGTGCAGACCAGCAGCCATAGGGAGAGGAGCCATTGTAGTACTGAGGACAGAACTGCCAATTGGTATACCAGTTATTTCCTGAACCACCCTGGATAATGCAATGCCCTGCTGTGTCTACGACGCTCTTGTTGGCACTGGTTACTGCTGAACCGGAACACACATAGTTGGTATTGGTGCGCGAATCGGTAAAGAAGACTTTGCCAACGGTGGAGTACGGAAAACCGCCATAAGAATTCTGGGAGACCGGACTCGAATCGGGTGCCGCGAGATGATGCCGATAAGTAGGCAATGTTGGAGCACCAATACCAGTTCCATCACCATCCTTGTAGGCGGGACGGATTGGTTGTGTACGTACAACCAGAGTATCAGCAGAATGAGCTGATTGCATTCGTGCAACAGTCCAATATGCTCGAATACGAGCCGGGTCCTGATGTAGGGTTACAGATGAAATAGCAGGAGAGGAATGAGGAGATGCTGCACCTGCTGATATCGGCACCAGCAGGAAGCAAGCACAGACGACGAGGATGCAGACAAGAAACATCCGCAACGAACGAGAAGTCATCATTTTCACCTTTCTTCTATGGAGCAAGGATAGCTCCTTATCAAGACAGGCAAAGCCACATGCTCTGTCTGTGTCGAGTATAGGGAACGCTGTATCACAAAGCAAGCAAGAGGAGTTGCAATTCGGTTGAGATATGGTTGTTTTTTTGGGGATGAGGGTGTTCTTAGAAGTAAGAAATAGTGTATAAGCAAAAGAGAGGAGTGTAAGCCGTATTCGGCCTACACTCCTCTCTTTTGCTTATACCTTCTATACTGCTTCTGCCGCTAAGGTGCGACCCGTGAACTGGCTGTTGTAGAGATCGGCGTAGAAGCCGTTTCTTGCCAGCAGTTCCTCGTGCGTCCCCTGCTCAACGATGGTGCCGTGATTCATGACCAGAATCAGGTCTGCGTCACGGATGGTTGAGAGACGGTGCGCGATGACGAAGTTGGTACGTCCCTGCATCAGTTCGCCCATTGCCTTTTGAATGGACATCTCGGTGCGGGTATCGACACTACTGGTCGCCTCGTCCAGAATGAGAATCTCAGGATTCGCCAGGATTGCACGTGCAATGGTGAGCAACTGCTTCTGACCCTGCGAAATGTTGGTCGCATCCTGATTGAGCACGGTATCGTAGCCCTCTGGTAGTGTGCGAATGAAGTGATCGGCGTAGGCAGCTTTAGCGGCCTGCACCACCTCTTCTTCCGTAGCCCCCTCGCGCCCATAGGCGATGTTCTCACGTATCGTGCCGTTGAAGAGCCATGTGTCCTGCAACACCATACCAAAGGTGCGGCGCAGTTTGCCACGTCGCAACTGCGTAATATCCATTCCATCCACCAGGATTTTACCGCCATTGAGTTCGTAGAAGCGCATCAACAGGTTGACAAAGGTGGTTTTGCCTGCACCCGTTGGACCAACGATAGCGATGGTCTGCCCTGGCTTGACGTTAATGTTCATATCCTCGATCAGTGGCACATCCTCTTTGTAGCGGAATGTCACATGCTCGAAGGCAACCGCACCCTGTGGCGACTCAATAATCGTTGCATTGGCCTCTTCTGGTTGTTCTTCCGTCTCGTCAAGCAGTTCAAAGACGCGCTCGGCTGAGGCAATCGTCAATTGAATCACGTTGGCGATATTTGCCAACTGCGTGATTGGCATGGTGAATTGCTGTGCGTACTGAATGAACGCCTGCACATCGCCAATGGCAATAGCTCCATTTGTGACCATGATACCGCCGACAACGGCGACGAAGACATAGCCGATATTGCCAATGAAGCGCATCAAAGGCATGATTGTGCCAGAGACGAACTGCGCTCGCCACGCCTGCTCATAGTACTTGTCGTTCAATGTATCGAACTGGCTGATCGAACGTTCCTCGTGACCGAAGGCTTTGACGATCTTGTGTCCGGTATACATCTCTTCGACATGACCGTTGAGGCTGCCCAGCACTTTTTGCTGCTGTGCAAAGTACTTCTGCGAGCGTTTCGCCACCCATGTCGTGACCAGAATGCTCAAAGGCAACGTAATCAAGACAACTACAGACAGCAGAAGATTGATGGAGACCATTAACACAATCACGCCTACCAGCGTGACGAACGATGTGATCAATTGCGTCAAGCTCTGTTGTAACGTGGTGCTGATATTATCCAAATCGTTGACGGCGCGACTAAGAATCTCGCCATGCGTCTGTCCATCGAAAAACTTCAGAGGCAGACGTGCCAGCTTCTCATCGACCTGTTTACGTAGCGCGTACACCATGCGCTGTGCTACACCGGACATAACGTACTGCTGGACGTACATAAACACGGCACTAATGACGTAGAGAATGCCCAGGATGAGCAGAATCTGCCCGATATATTTGAAATCAATCGTCGCGCCGGGGATATGACGGAACTTTGCGACGACGCCCTCGAAGAGCTTTGTCGTTGCCATGCCCAGAATTTTTGGGCCAACGATATTGAACGTGGTGCCGAGAATAGCGGCAATTAATACAATGAGCAAGCGAAACTTATATGGGACGAAGTAGCCCAAAAGCCGCTTGAGGGTTCCACGAAAGTTTTTCGCTTTCTGTACCGGCATACCCATACTACCCATGCCAGGGCCACGACCCATAAAGCCACCCTGTTGCTGCGGTGGTCGCTGTCCTATACGCTCTTGACTCATGCTACCTCCTGCAATGACAACTGTGAGGTGACGATTTCACGATAGACCTCACTACTCTGCATCAAGTTGCGGTGCGTACCGATGCCAACAATGCGTCCCTCGTCTAATACAATAATCTGGTCCGCGTCCATCACCGTACTCACACGCTGCGCCACAATCAACACAGTGGCGTCAAGCGTCTCCCGTCTGAGGGCTGCGCGTAACTGGGCGTCGGTTTTGAAGTCAAGGGCCGAGAAACTATCATCGAACACATATAGTTCTGGTTTTCTCACAAGGGCGCGTGCAATCGAGAGGCGTTGCTTCTGCCCACCCGAAACGTTGTTGCCGCCCTGAGCAATTACGGAGTCCAGACCATCAGCCATGTCCGCGATAAACTCGCTGGCCTGCGCGGTATCCGCCGCGTGCTGTACCTCCGCGTCGGTAGCGTCTTCTTTGCCGTAACGAATGTTTTCCGCGATGGTGCCAGAGAAGAGAACCGCCTTTTGCGGTACAAAACCAATTTTCGCGCGTAGATGTTGCTGCGACATCTTGCTAATGTCCACACCATCCACCAGAATGCGCCCTGAGTCGATGTCGTAGAAGCGTGGTATCAGACTGACCAGCGTCGATTTGCCCGAACCTGTGCCGCCGATAATCGCGGTCACTTCGCCAGGGCGTGCCTGGAACGAAACGTTGGAAATGGCTGGCTCCTCAGCACCGGGATAGCTAAAGGTGACATCTTGAAATTCGATGTAGCCCCGCTCGCTATCAGTATCCTGCACCGTTGCGGCGTCCTTGATTTCAGGCTCGATATCCAGCACCTGGTTGATGCGGTCGGCAGAGGCGGCGGCACGGGGTAGCATAATGAACATCATTGAGAGCATAAGCAGTGCGAACAAAATCTGCATCGCATATTGCAGGAACGCAATCAACGCACCCACCTGCATCTGTCCAGCGTTGATGCGTCCAGCACCAAACCACACAATGGCAATGCTCGACATGTTCAGGATAAAGAACATCAACGGCATCATAATCGCGACGATGCGGTTGACGCGAATCGAAACGTCCGTCAGGTCCTGATTGGCACCGTCAAAGCGTTGCAACTCGTAGTTGTTGCGGTCGAACGCACGAATGACGCGCACACCCGCTAATCCTTCGTCTAGTATGAGGTTGAGCTTGTCCAGCTTCGACTGAATGACGCGGAAGAGCGGTATCGCGCGACCCATAATCAGCAGGATGCTTACAAGCAGGATTGGAATAATGACAACGAGAATCCATGATAGGCCAGCATCCTGATTGACTGCCAGGATAATACCGCCAATCGCCATCAGTGGGGCACTGATCATCATGTTCAAGATGATGACAAGCACCTGTTGCACCTGCGTTGTATCATTGGTTGTTCTTGTAATCAATGATGCCGTGCTAACGGTATCGAACTCGTGCAGCGAGAACTGTTCAACGCGTGAAAACAGCCTGCCGCGAATCAGGCGTCCGAAGCCAGTCGCAACTCTCGCGCCGAAGTAACTACCCGCAATGGCGCAGAGCATGCCCGCGACCGTAATCAGTAGCATTACGCCGCCCACGCGCAGAATATAGTTTGTGTCACCCTTCACAATGCCCGTATCGACAATATCTGCCATCAGAGTGGGCAGATAGAGGTTGGCAAAGGCTTGCGCGAAGGCAAGCACAATCACAACTGCGAGCGTGACACGGTAGGGTTTTAATAACCGAAACAGGCGTATCATGCTTTATATTCTCCATTCCAATAATCATTTTGTGCGTTTTTTGTAGACTGCTCCTCAAAGTAGGAAGAGACCTTGAGCATCAAGTCAGCAAGCTGCTCGCTTTGTTCTTCGCCAAGATACTCAATCACGCCATGTAGCAACTCAGAAAAACTATCCGAGGCTTTCTGAGCAACGGAGTTGCCCTTCTCCGTCAACGATATCCCGATGGTCCGTCGGTCCGCTGGATCGCTATGTCGCTCGACGAGGTTGTTGGCTTCGAGACCCTTGAGCAATTGTGTAATTGTCGGCGAGGTCACATGTAGTTGTTTGCTAATTTCTGAAACCTTCATGGGAGTGTCGGATGTGGTCCCGTTCTTAATACAGAACAATGCGCGAATCTCGCTCGGTTTGCAGCCACCGATTGTCTGATCGTGCCACTTAGCTCGCCTGAATTGTGCCAGAGCTTGTAACAACTTCTGCTCCGTCGCACTGGAAGCTATATTCATCTTCAATCTTTGCCTTTTTAGATAGGTTGGTAACTAATTTATTAGCTAACCTAATTATATTGTTCTCAAAGATATCTGTCAAGGGGATAATCTGCAAAAGAAAAGAGGGGCATCAACAGCAGAAACGCTGTTTTTTCTGTTGATGGTCCTAGTTTGTTTTATCCAATAAAAACCTTTGCGAAGCGTTTAAAGGAGTTAAATGTGGTGACGTG
>CAXUHG010000080.1:20335-25773 GCA_964250805.1 uncultured Ktedonobacteraceae bacterium
ATTTTTTACATGGTTATATTCTCAAAAAAAAACGCGCCCAAAAAACCCAACAACCGGTTTTTTTGTTTTTTAGCCCCCTCTTTTCTTTTATCCAATAAACTCCTTGGCGAAGCGTTTCACGGAGTTCAATGTGGTCACGTCGGGGAAAGTTAATAGGAGTTCCTGCACGCCAGCCGCCTCATACTCTGCGAGCCGCTGACGGATAGTATCTGGATTGCCGATGAGGGCACCACTTATGCGCTCACCAAAACGACTCCTGACCACAGCAGGAATAGTTGCAAGAGCCTCCTCCTCTGTATCTCCAATGGCACAGACAGTGGATGTGGTACGGTGGATATCGTCGTAGTTGCGCCCAACAGATTCGCAATGCTGCTGAATCACATCGAACTTATGCTTGAGAGTCTCGATATCACCGTTGACATTACAAGCATCGCCGTATTGCGCGACTAGTTTGAGCGTCACTTTTTCGCCACCACCACCAATCAGCATGGGGATGTGTGGCTTCTGCACGCCTTTGGGCGAGTTGATCGCGCCGCGCACTTGATAATATTTGCCTTCAAATACTGCCTCATCCTGTGTCCACATTGCGAGAATGACCTGTACAGCCTCACGTAGGTAGCGCAAGCGTTCAGGGGCATCGGGATATTCATAGCCATAGGCACGGTACTCGTGTTCGTACCAACCCGCGCCAATGCCGAAGTTGAGGCGCCCATGACTCAGTACATCAACGGTACTCGCCATCTTCGCCAGCAACGCGGGATTGCGATAGCCGTTACATGTCACCATCTGCCCGATGCGTAGCCGCTTCGTATCGCGTGCAAGAGCCGCTGTGCTGGTCCAGCACTCGAACGTCACCTCTTGCGACGGCTCAGGAATAGTATGAAAGTGATCGACGAGCCACCCGGACTCATAGCCTAATTCGTCGGCGGTCTTTGCCACCGTTGTCATCGTCTCATAGGCTTCAACCGGGTCTTTGATGGATGCAAGGTCCATTACCCAGCCCTGCGGAAGAATTATACCAAACTTCATTGCCATACGTTTACCTCTTCATCGTTATTTTTCGTTAGGTACTTCCCTGTAGTAAGTATAGCACCATACCGACTGTTACGACACATTGCAGAAATTTCCTAGCTGTTGAATAGGGGATTTAGGAAGTTAGCAAATAGAAATGTGGAGGCTATAACGAGGTATAGGTGTTCGCAATGGTCTCAGGAGACAGTTCTTTGTGAATGTAGTCGTATAGAATGGTTTCGATGCCGACGCGTGTACCCTTGAGCCGGATATCGTCATCGGCTAGAAAGTTGAAGTAGTCTTCCAGTTGCATAACGTCTCCTCTTCCCTTCTAAAGTTCATAAAAGATTGTTTCCAGGGCACCCGCAAGGGGATGCCCCTCCCATACGACGGGACATCGTAACCTCATTCGTGTATGGGAGGGGCATCCCCTTGCGGGTGCCCTTGTCCCCACCACATGCGACTCTTAAACAGCCCGAAAAATTAGCCAACAAACTCTTTACAATACTACCATACTATGCTATCATAGTTCTGTTCCTGGGGGTGTAGCTCAGCTGGGAGAGCGCGGCAATCGCACTGCCGAGGTCAGGAGTTCGATCCTCCTCATCTCCACCCATGTCTTATACGCGTTTGTATCGCATCTAAAGTGCCTTGCAAATCGCAAAGAGATATGTTATAGTAATTTCTACAAAACATAGCGCGACGAGCAGGAGTAGTAGGCTTCGTTCCTATATAACAGCAGAGAGTAGCCGTTAGGTGCAAGGCTACATGTGTAGAGTACGATACCGAACTCGCCTGTGAGCTTCATGTGTGAAGGCGTCGGGGATGGCGGCGAAATGCCACAATCCAGACAAACTAGCATATGTCGGGACGCCCGTTACAGCGTATAATGAGAGCATACCACGCACAAAACAGGATTTACCCTTTTTCTATGGGCCTGTAGCGCAGCTGGGAGAGCGCATCCATGGCATGGATGAGGTCAGGGGTTCGAGCCCCCTCAGGTCCACCAAGCCTATCCTGATGTGTACGGTATGAATCAGGGTGGAACCACGGAATAGCCTTTCGTCCCTATGCGGACGAGAGGCTTTTTTGTTGGAACATTGTGTCTATCTGTTGCGGTTATTTCCTGTTGTCCCTTGTATATTCATTCTATTCAAAGACAGCAACAGAGCGAGGAGAGAATTGTTATGATTACACGTACTCGATACAGCCCGAAAGAGATTGAGGGCAAGTGGCAGGCGCAATGGGAGGCCGAGCAGATTTATTACGCGCCCGACGACTCGCCCAAGCCCAAGTTTTACAACCTGGCGATGTTACCCTACCCCTCCGGCGACCTGCACATGGGACATTGGTACCACTATTCATCTGCGGATGCCTTCGGTCGCTATATAGCGATGCGCGGCTACAATGTGACGCAGCCTATCGGCTTCGACGCCTTTGGTCTGCCAGCCGAGAACGCCGCCATCAAACGCGGTGTCCAGGCACGCGATTGGACGCTGAGCAACATCGACAACATGCGCAAGCAACTGCGCGTAATGGGGGCACGTTGGGATTGGCCTCGCGAAATCGTGAGTTGCATGCCCGATTACTATAAATGGACGCAATGGCTGTTCCTGGAATTCTACAAACACGGTTTGGCCTATCGCACCAAGGCACCCGCGAACTGGTGCCCTCACTGCAATACCACGCTGGCAAACGAGCAGGTACTGGCAAATGGCACCTGCGAACGCTGTGGTACGGTTGTTATTCGCAAGGAGATCGACCAGTGGCTGCTGAAAATCTCGCAGTATGCCGAGGAACTGCTGCACTTCAAGGATATCGAGTGGCCTGAAAAGACCATGACGATGCAACAGAACTGGATCGGACGTAGCGAAGGGGCAGAGATACGTTTCATCGCCGAGATAGATGGTAGGCAAGAGACGATTCCTGTCTTTACCACGCGACCCGATACCATCTTTGGTGCAACCTTCTTTGTGCTGGCACCCGAACATCCGTGGGTCGAGAGAATCACGACGCCAGAGCAGAAAGGCGTCGTTGACGCTTACGTGGAACATGCACAACACATGACCGAGATCGAGCGTATGAGTACCGAGAAGGAAAAGACAGGTGTTTTTACGGGTGGCTATGTCACCAATCCATTGAACAACGAGAGAATTCCAGTCTGGATCGCCGATTATGTACTGATGGGCTATGGCGTCGGCGCGATCATGGGCGTACCTGCACACGATCAGCGCGACTTCGAGTTTGCACGTAAGTTCGGCATCGAGATTCGTGAGGTGATTCGTGCCGAGGATGAAGAGCCAAGCGATCCCGCGACCTGGACTGAGGCGCACGAAAACCTGGGTGTGCTGGTCAACTCTGGTCAATTCGACGGTACACCTGATACTGAGGCCATTCAGCGCGTCACACAGTATATCGAGGAGCAGGGCATCGGCAAGTCTACGGTGACATATCGTCTGCGCGATTGGTTGATCAGTCGGCAACGCTACTGGGGTTCGCCGATTCCAATCATTTACTGTCCAAAGGATGGTACAGTGCCAGTGCCAGTGGAGCAACTGCCCGTGCATCTGCCAGAGCATGTGCAGTTCAAGTCAACGGGCGAATCGCCGCTGCGCTATGAGGAAGATTTCCTGAACACAACCTGCCCCACCTGTGGCGGTCCCGCAACACGCGAGGTAGATACGCTGGACACGTTTATCGACTCATCGTGGTACTACCTGCGCTACACGGATCCCAAAAACAGTGAGCAGGCATGGAGTGCTGAGGCAATGAAACGCTGGATGCCCGTCGATCAGTACACGGGCGGTATCGAGCATGCTATTCTGCATCTGCTGTACTCGCGCTTCTTTGTCAAAGCACTGCGCGACATGGGGCACCTGAACTTTGACGAGCCGTTCACGCGTCTGTATCATCAAGGCATGATCCTGGGATCGGATGGACAAAAGATGTCGAAGTCGCGTGGCAACGTCGAAGCACCTGACATGTATGTAGAAAAATATAGCATCGATACGGTGCGTTGCTACATGATGTTCATTGGGCCGTTCGATGCAGGTGGTGTGTTTAGAGCTGAGAACCTGGAAGGTGTGTGGCGTTTCCTGAACCGCTTCTGGAATGTCGTCTCGGAAGGTTGGGTTGAGGGCAACGTCGATACGCAAGAGACCGCCGAGAGCAGAGCCATCGAGCAACTGCGCCACAAAACCATCAAGCGCGTTACGGAGGACATCAGTCACTTCCGCTTCAACACAGCACTGGCAGCATTGATGGAATGCAACAACACGCTGATTAAGCAGCAGAACGAGCCAGTGGCACATAGTGCTGTGTATCGCAAGATGCTGGAGACGATGATGCAACTGCTGGCACCAATGGCTCCGCATATCACGGAGGAACTGTGGCACATCACAGGTCACACGAACAGCATCCATACGTCTGATTGGCCTGAGTATGATGAGGCGAAGACACAGGACAACGTGTTTACACTGGTTATACAGGTCAACGGCAAGGTACGCGAACGTATCGAAGTCCCTGCTACCATCAGCGAGGACGAGGCACGTAAGATCGCTTTGACCAACGAACGGGTCGCATCATTCATCGGTGACTCAACCGTGCAGAAGGTGATCTACATCCCAGGCCGTCTGGTAAATATCGTCGTGCGCAGTTAATATATCGCTACAAAAAATATTGGAGTGCGGTGCCGCACTCCAATATTTTTTGTAGCGATATATTTGCTTAAAATTTGATGAGAGTTTTTCGCATTGTACAGATTATACATAATTTTCGGCAAAATTGGTTGAAAGAAGTGGAACTACTGACCGAAATTGAACGTATATAGCGTTAGATAGTTTATATGTGTAACCCAATGAGGGTTTCGTTAGTGACATATTTCACATCTAAACTGTCGCATAGAACATAGTATTTGCAACCAGTTCCGCTTACACTGTGCATGTAGGGAATAAGTAGATAGGTCGAGGAAGATATCAGGCATGCAGAGAGTACACATTTTTGATATTTGAAAATAGACTAAGCCGAACGTCTTGATATAAGAGGGACAGCAGGCGAAATGGAAACGTAAAAGCGGAACGATGGGTGCAGGCAGTGGTGGAACGTCTACCGTAAGGGTAGGCGGAAGGACAGAATAATGAATACACGACCTCTTGAATTGACGACAGACGTTATCGTAGATACGGCAACAGAAACTAGTGTATTGATGCAGCATGGCTTTACCTCCGATGAGATCGTTTCCTTGCTCTGGCTGCGACAATGGTATCAAAATGGCGGTAGTGATCGCGTTGAGATTGTGCGGCGTCTTGAATTTCTCAAGTTGCTCATGCTCAACGGTAAAATAGAAATATAGTGTGACAAAAAAGAAGAGGCTGTTCCACCGTTTTGGACAGCCCGATATTTTTTTTTAAAAAAAAATGGTAAATGAC
>CAXUHG010000081.1:0-14788 GCA_964250805.1 uncultured Ktedonobacteraceae bacterium
AGACTGAGAAGGTTGGACGGTATTTGATGGATTCGGGAGCATTCTTTGTATACGTCGAACAGTGGGAACATCATTGATAACTCCTGCAGTTCCATCCGACAAATTAGTATTGTCGTTCAACATTTCCTGTACATCATCTGGCTTTGGAGCAAGGCGCAACTCTTTAACGACAGTACTAATTTGTTTAGTGATATCGGTGAAGGCTTCGTCTTTATCTGACCAACTGCTAACGGGTTTGGCACCTGTGGGCAGAATTTGTAGTTTTGCGAACGGAGCATCTTCCCAATTGACATGGCGTAGCAGAATGGGGATAACACGCGCCTCGTTTTGCTCGTGACGCTCCATTGCACGCTTCATCTCTTTGCTGTAGATATATTTGGAGGCCAGAAAGTCGGAACTGACGAGTAGGAGAACGATTTGTGATGCTTCCAGATGTTTCTCGATTTCCCGTTCCCATCCAACGCCTGCATTGATATCGTGATCGCTCCATATCTGGATTAGCTCTTGCTGTTCTAACGGTGTGAGATGGTTGAGTAGTTCTTGTAACAGAGAACGGTCTTTGTGAGCGTAGCAGCAGAAGATTTCTATTGGTGAGAGCATAGAGAAACACCTACTCACATATCTATATGATTCATGATTATTTCCAACTTATCCTACTTCAGACCATGTTGCATTCACAATATACCATCTTTTGCAGTAGTAGTCTACCAATGTTAATTCGACCCTTTCGTAGGGACCAGATTTATCGCGTCCGTGCGCTCAATTCATTGAGCGAGATTCTTGCGAACTACGTTTCCAAAACATCCCCGTCATGATCTCGCGTGATAAATCGCATAATTGACGCGATAAATCTGGTCCCTACGAAAATATCTTCAAATAAAGGCCGTTTTTTATTGCCCCGAAACAACATTCAATACTCCCCCATAACAAAACTCCCCAAAACTTTAACCCTCAAATAACCCCACCTTAACACCCATAAGTTATATTACGAGTAAGCACACTCCCAAACGAGAAAATGCATAGAATGGAACGGCTAGCGTCTCTGAAATCGCTATACTCTCTCAGAGCCTCCGTTTGTTCCTTCTGTTTACCACTCACACCCATGATGGTTGTTTTTGAACGGCGGTCATGGCCTCAAGTCACGACGCTGCTTGTGTTCGTGCATGCTGGGGCGAGAGGCACACTCCGAGCCTCTCGCTCTTAGGGGATTTGGACGCGATAAATCGATCCCTACGATGGTTCAATAAAATCTAACGCGGCTCGTGTCAAGACCTCGACCGCAGTGGGTAGCGCGTCTTCATCGACGTTGAAGCGCGGATGATGGTGTGGGTAAGTGGTCTCCTTCGACGGGGTGCCAGAGCCGACGATGAAGTAGCAGCCGGGAACGGCGTTGAGGAAGACGCCCATGTCGTCGCTACCAGCCGTTAGCACATTCTCGCTTGTATCGACATGCTCTTTGCCAACGGTGGCGACGGCAGCGTTGTAGACCAGTTTCGTCATCGCTGGATCATTGACACAAGGCGGACAGCCATCGAACCGCTCAATCTCACAACTGCCACCCATCGCAATCGCCACACCTGTTGCAACCTCAGTAATGCGCCGCAATAGTTTCTCACGATGCTCGACGCTGTAGGCACGCATCGTCCCCTGCATCACGGCGGTTTCGGGAATGATGTTGAAGGCGGTTCCGGCGTTGATGGTGCCGATGGTAATAACGGAGGGGCTGAACGGCGACGTTTCACGGCTAATCAGCGTTTGCAGCGTGTTGATAATGTTGGCGGAAATGACGATGGGATCAACTGCACCCTCTGGCATGGCGGCGTGTCCACCTTTGCCATGTACGGTCAATACAAATCTGTCCGCGCTGGCGAAGACGGTACCGGCTCGTACACCAACCATACCAAGTGGATGATTGCTGATGAGGTGCAGACCGATGATACCATCAACACCGCGCAGGGCACCTTCTGCAACCATTGGCTCGGCTCCGCCAATCTGCTCTTCGGCTGGTTGGAAGAGAAATTTGATGTTGCCCGTCAGTTCCGTGCGGCGTTTGCTGAGAATATCGGCGACGGTGAGCAGAATCGAGGTGTGTCCGTCGTGTCCACAGGCATGCATTTTGCCATCGACCTGTGAACGATAGTCGATGTCGTTCATTTCGTAAATGGGCAACGCATCCATATCGGCGCGTATCGCTATCGTTTTTGCATTCTCGCCGCTTGCTTCGCCGCGCAAAAGACCAACAACGCCCGTTTTCGCTATTCCCGTTTGCACCTCTAAACCGAGCGAGCGTAGACGTTGCGCCACGATGCCAGAGGTGCGTATCTCTTCAAACGCTAGTTCGGGATGCTCGTGCAGGTCGCGGCGCATCGCCACTAGGTCGGGTACGCGCTCATCTATCTCAGACTTCAAATTTTCAAGATTGGAAACAGACATAGTTCCTCCTCATATAGCAAGACAGACTCTATCTCGATATAGTACCATTTTGGCAACAGAGACAATAAAGAACAGTGCATCGAAAAAAACAACGCTCGCCCCAAAGGGGCGAGCGTTGTTTTTTTCGATGCACTGTTCTTTATTGTTTGAACAATAGTATTGGAATAAATTAGGCTCCTACGACCTATGCAACACATTGACCGTGTTGGTGTTGTCGTCGGTGAAGTAGACTTGAAGATTTCCCTCTTTGTCTACACCCGCCGCCACTCCAAATAGCGCGGAGCCGTTGCCAGATTGAGCATCGACTGGCACGTTGTCTACTAAGACATCGCCCACAACCTGATGTGTTCTGACATTCAATTCGACAATATCGTTCTTCTGTGAGTTCGCTACGATAAGATCGCCTGTTGTCGGACTGACAGTAATACCAACAGGACCTTGTAGTGGCATCCCTTTGAAGACCGTCTCGCCTTGGTTAGTTGAGCGTGTGTTGACGGTGTGACGCGTGGAGCTGTTGGGATAGGCGGCGATACGATTGTTGACCGTATCGGTTGCAAGCAATACATCCTTGTAGCTGTCGTTCCCAACGCGCAAGAATGGTACCCATGTTAAGGCAACAAACGTCTGCTTGCCCATATGTGCAAGTTGACCAATCTGGAATACTTTGAAGGCAAAAGCACCAGTGCTTGTTGGAACAAGGTCGATGCGGTCAATGGTGGCATTGGCGGCATTGGTTGAGAAGAATGAAGCGACCGCCCCATCATTAGGGTTACGTACTCCCCCGTTGAAAGCCTGTCCCCAGGGCATGTTAAATAGTGGGTTGGTGAGAGTTACGATTACTTTGCCGTTACTGTTGAAAGCCTGGATGTTGTTGCCGCTTGTATTGGCAACCCAACTGGAACCAGTCAAGGTATTGAAGGCAAGATCGGCGGGACCATTGGTGCCTTTGTCCATTGTCGTGTTCAGCAAATGTGCTGGCCCTTGTCTGTTAGGAACACTAACGATGGTTTTGCCAGTCTGGTTCGCGCCGAAGTTAGTTACAACGAGGTCTCCAGGTTTTAAGCCTCCAGTCAGCTTGGCGGCAGCGTTTGGCACAATGGCAACACCGTAGGGGTTGGCATCGGTTGTGATGGTTTTACCATTTGCATCGACAACGAACATCGTGCTAGCTACCACCGAAACGCTGTTGAGTCCTGTGATAGTAGCTGTAGCGCGATAGGTGTTCTTGTTGTTACTATTGTTACCATTATTAGCATTGTTCTGACGTACAATGCTAAAACCAATGCCAGCAATACCACCTGCATGTGTTATAGCAGGGCTGATGAAAATTGCAACCGCTAGCAAGGTGCCAAGTACTGCGAGCGATACAATAAGAAACTTACGTTGTTTGAACACGTTGTTTTCTCCTACGATGCCTACGATGGAAGGAGAATTGCCCTGATAAGCTAGGGCGATTCTCCTAGTGTATTAAACACTCATTATGCTATTGACCTTGTAGAGTATCCCTTTTGTTACGGTAGCTGATAGACTTGAGGCCATAAGTTGTTGCAATCCCAAATTTGCAGTTGCGTTCCATTAGCGGTATTGCCTGCAGGATCGTCCAAACAACGACCTGATTGTGGATTGAGCAGGGAGCCGTTTGATTGTGGTACCCATTGTTGACCGCCAACGCCGTTGCAGTCCCACAGTTGTACTTTCGTTGCATCGGCGGTGCCATCACCAACAATGTCTAAACACTTACCTAAGGCTTGTAGTGTGCCATTAGACGCTACGGTCCAAGACTGAGCACTTGTCCCATTGCAGTCCCACAGTTGCACAGGAGTACCGCTTGTCGAGTTCGAGCCTGCAACATCCACACATTTACCCCCAGGTGCTCCAATCGCACTTGAGGAGGAACTAGAAGGACTTGCCGTTGAATAATACATATCGCAAGTACTGCCATTCCAATCACTTGCAAGCTCAAGGAGTGATTTACCATCTACCGAGGGTAGAAACGACGAACTGTAGTTGACACACCAGTCACCTGTACCTTGAATATGGAGAGGAGCAGATGTCGTTGTCCATGTTCCATTGCCATTATTGGAATTGACAAAGAGGAGGTCTTGGCTTCCATCGGCACGCGACCCATCACTATTCCAGGCACGCATCCCAAACAATAAAATTGTGCCATTTGGTAAAATTGTCAGTGTCGGCGTATTCGTAAAGTACTGCCCACTGGCGGTTGTGGCAACTGAACTGCTTGCACTCCAGTTGTCGCCATCGGGCGATGTTTTGAGGTGTACTTTGCAGTTATCGTCCCCGCACTCCTCATAGCTCATAATGTAGCTACCATTGGAAAGCTTACGCACATTTGCCATTCCAGGACGACTAACGGTATCAGGGTTTGCCACATCATAGACTTCGTTACCCCAGGTAAGACCACCATCTGTAGAGACCTGATGTGCAAGAAGTTGATTGTATTTCTGGTCTTTATGACTCTCATCTGAATAATAGACGACCAAATTATTGCTACTATCGATGGCAAACTCTGGTTCCCAGATGCCATCGGGACCAGAATGACCAGTACTCAATTGTTTCCAATTGTATCCATCATCGGTGCTTGCCCAGATAGTCAAAGTATAGGTATTTCCATTGTTGGGAGCACCTGCATACAATAAGGTGCCTGCCGTGAGCGAGCTGAGATTTTGAGGTACCTCCCATAATACGTCGCAACAGTCGGCTCCTGCTGTACTAATCTGAGACCATGAAACACCATTGTTATCACTACGATAGATTTTGTTCGCACCAGTAGCTACTAACGTTCCATTGGGAACATTTGCATTTAAGCTATGACTGATACGAATGACACGCGGATAGAATGAACTACTATCCAGATGACTGCCTCCAGCACCACCAGTTGCATGTGCCTTTGGAGTTGTGTACCAGAAAGTGATGCTCAACAAGGCTACTATGAGGCTTGCAGCTATCATAATGTACCAAAGTAGCGCGTACTTGGTGTGACGGATACTAAGTTTAGAAAATACATTCATGTATTTTACTCCTCTTAAACGACGGGAAAGGGATGCTTCATAGACATGTCTAATATGCTCCTGAGATTAACGTGAAATCGCCCTGATAAGACAGGGCGATTTCCTACGTACATTAGATACTAGACGCTATTGACCCTGTGGAGTAGGTGTTGCCTGTGTTCCACCAGCCGGAGTCGTTGGCGTGGCTTGTGTTCCACCAGCCTGTGGCGTTGGTGTAGCTTGCGCTCCACCGCCTTGTTGTCCGCCACCTGCAGCAGGGCAGGTGATGCTCACCTGATTGGTAGTAGCGTTATTCGTGATGGTGCAGGTCTGCCCGTTGATCGTGACTGTGCAGTTAGGAACAGCGGTACCGTTGAGTGTGCAGGTGGTTGGGTTTGTGGTCGTGCCACCACCATTGCCGCCGTTACCCCCATTCCCATTGCCACCATTATTAGTAGCCCCATCGATGACAGTAATGCTGGTGCCATTGAGTGTCGCGGTAGCAGGTAGCTTGTTGATCGTCACCTGAGCCTGTCCATTGGTAAACTGCACTGCCGTTCCATTCACGGTGAGTGTAGGTGTTGTTGCCGCACCCGCTCCATTAGCATTTCCATTGCCGTTGGCACCATTATTGTTTGCCGCTCCATCGGTGATGGTAACAGCTGCACCATTGAGTGTCGCGGTAGCAGGTAGCTTGTTGATCGTCACCTGAGCTTGTCCGTTAGCAAATTGAGCAGCAGCCCCGTTGACGGAGAGCGTTGTCGCGGCTGTAGTGCCACCATTACCGTTGCCGTTGCCAGCACCTGCCGTCGCCAGCGTTGCCGCCGTCACCACTCCATTCCCATCGGTTGTCAATGTGACTGGATTTTGGATGTTGAGCAGTCCAACACAGTTCAAGCCACCAGCTCCCAATGTCGCGTTGAGGCGGTTTGCCAGGAAGGTAAACAGCGAGTTCGCAGTCACGCCACCGTCAGGAGAAGCCTGACCCTGGAACAATGCCATATTTCCCTGTAGTTGTGGCAATGCAATAGTCGTTAAGTTTTTGCAATATGTGGTGGTATTGGCGTTCGCTGCCGTCGCGGGAGTTTGATCGACACCAAGACGGTATGCAGTGACTTTTGCCAAGTTGGGCTGATTGTTGATTAGCACCATTTCGTCAGCCGAAGGCACTAATGCAACTGGAGCTTGCTGGAACGCGGCAGCCTGCAACTCGTCCGTTGCCATCGTTGGCGTCATCATACCTGGATTCACTAGATCAGGAACCTGCCATGCCTTACAGCCAAGCACAGGATCAAGGATGCGTGAAACCAGGGCGTTATCGCTCGGATTGCCAAGCGTTTTCGCATTCTGCAATTTCCCCATATTCGCGGCTGTGAGTTGAGCAGTCTGACCGTTGGCATTGGCAAGATATTGTGTTTGTACGTTGTCGCTCTGATCCATATCGACAATCGCAAAGTTGCGCGTAGAGGGGCAGGCTTTTCCATTATTGTCGGTACCAAGCGGTGGAACCGTGATTTTCTGTGCCTGAATAGCGGCGTTCACCGCGCGATAAAAGCGTGGAGAGTTACAGTAGGCGAACTGTCCAAAGTCTGAACCACCGAGACCATTGACACAATTCCCGCCCCTTGTATCACCAGTAAGATGTAGGAGCGTGCCGTTGAAGCCATACGAGAGTTGAACAATTGCGCCTCTGGGAATTGTTGGTACGACGGGGGCTACAGCGGGCTGTGTTCCCTGGTCGATAACCAATGGTTCGTAGGCGGACAGCGTGTTGGTTGCTGGATCGAAGATAACGGCCTGTACAAACGCAGATTGACCCGCATTTGCCTCGTTACACGGTCCCTGTGCTGCATCGGTGGCGAACAACTGATAAGGTGTCGCCAAGCCTTTTGCTGAGAACGGGTTACGTGGTACACGTAACGAACAATTTGGATTGACCGCCGCTGCAGCCGCATGCGATGCGATTACTTTTGGCACAACAACCAGTGCTGTCGCAATAAGTACTAGTACTACTGGTACACTTATCCCAATCATCATGAGGGGGGACATGCGTCTGCCTCTCCCTCTGCTGCTCATGGGTAAGCTTCGTGACTTGAACATATGCCTGTTCCTTCTTTCTGGTGTATACGCACTTTTATGCTGTCGTCTGTGCTTAAAATATTTGACGACCTCATTTGCATAGCTATGTTTCTATGCAAAAATACATATTGAAATACTTTGATGTGTCTGCGCGAATGATCTACTCAGATACTACCTTATGAAAATTTGCCCTCCGCACAATGTTTTTTTTTGCTATGATAAAGTACCAAAATAGAAAATGCGTGGTTAAGATTTCTTAACCAGGGTTTTTTTATAATGATGAAATCATCCTACGTTTTGGAAATGTGTCCGTTTATTCGATTCGATAAATCGGGCGACTCGCCGCCTTATGGCGGCAATATGGGGAGAGAAAAATGGAGTACAGCCCCAGATCCTAATCAAGGGGTGCAACCCCTTGCATCCCCGCTTGTCAAAAGAACATGCTATACTTAGGGAAAACATACTTCATGAAGTCGAGGTTGCCTTTATGCCTGTTTCAATAGATTCATGGCCTTTTCAGAAAGTACTGATTGCGAATCGTGGTGAGATCGCGCTACGAGTAATTCGCGCTTGTCGTGAACTGGGTTTGACGAGTGTAGCTGTCTATAGCGATGTAGACCGCGACGCTCTGCATGTGCGAATGGCGGATGAGGCGTATCATATTGGTCCATCGGTTGCATCTCAAAGCTATCTCAACATTCCGGTACTACTCGATGTGGCAAAAAGGTCAGGCGCACAGGCAGTACATCCGGGCTATGGCTTTCTCTCAGAGAACCCAGAATTTGCGAAGGCGTGTCACGAGGCTGGCTTGATCTTTGTCGGTCCGTCGTCTGATGCAATGGTTGCGATGGGTGAGAAGACGGCAGCTCGTCGTACTGCCAAGGCTGCCGATGTTCCGATTGTGCCGGGGGCAATGACCGACGTTGAAGATGACGCAAGCGCGGCACAGATTGCCGAACAACTTGGCTATCCCATTTTGCTCAAGGCGGCGGCTGGCGGTGGTGGTAAAGGTATTCGCTTTGTACGCGATCCTAAAGACCTCGTTTCCTCATTGCGTACCGCTCGTAGCGAGGCTAAAAGTGCTTTTGGCGACAGTAGCGTGTATGTCGAGAAGGCGGTGGCACCAGCACGCCATATCGAGGTGCAGTTTATCGCGGATACGCATGGCAACGTCGTACATCTCGGTGAGCGCGAATGTAGTATTCAACGCCGTCACCAGAAGTTGATCGAAGAATCACCTTCACCCGTTGTCAGCCCGGAGTTACGCGAACGCATGACCAGTGCCACTCTCAACCTGATTCGCTCGATTAACTACGTCAATGCTGGCACCGCCGAGTACTTGCTCGGGCCAGATGGCAACTTTTATTTTCTGGAGGTCAACGCACGCATTCAGGTCGAACATCCCGTGACTGAGTGGGTGACTGGCATTGATCTTGTGCAGGAGCAGTTTCGCGTCGCCGCAGGTTTGCCACTCTCCTTTACACAGGAGCAAATTTCTTTGCGTGGTGCGGCTATCGAGTGTCGCGTTTCGGCGGAAGACCCCTTCAATCGCTTTCTGCCCGCGACGGGAACGGTGCAAGCACTACAAGAGCCATCGGGACCAGGAGTACGCGTCGATAGCGGCCTCTATGCAGGCTTGCAGGTGCCACTCTTCTACGACCCGTTGTTGTCTAAGCTTATCGTTTGGGGTAGCAATCGTGAGCAGGCAATCGCACGTCTGCGCCGCGCCCTCGACGAATACAAAATTGTCGGAGTCCGCACGACGATTCCCTTCGCACGCTGGCTTGTAGATCAACCGCGCTACATCTCCGCTAATCTCTCAACCGATTTTATTGCTGAGGAATGGGACCCGCGTAAAAAAGATGCCGTTGTGCAGGAAGCTACGCCGGATACAGAGGCAACACCAGAGCAAATCGCTGCGATAGCCGCGAGCCTGCTAATGCAAAGTCATGTTGCAGAGGAGCAGCAACGTCGCCAACCCGTTGCAGATGGACAGGGCGAGACGAACAAATGGCGTGATGCAGGCCGCCGAGAGGTGTTGAGGAGGACGTAAAAGCACAGCATCGGGGGCGTTTCCGCTCCCGATGCTGTGCTTTTACGTCTTTTATTTTTCTGTTACGGGTGCTGGTAGTTCAAATGGCGGTGGTGTTGTGTCACGTTTTGCGGCGGCGAGAGCCTTTAACTGCTCAACCGCCGTGTAGGGAACATAGCGTCCTCCCAGCGGTGTGGGATGCATGTTTGGACCATGATAATCGGTACCACCAGTGGCAATGAGGTTGTACTGGTGAGTGATGGCAAGTAGCACTTGCTCGTCTTCATGTGAGTAGTACCCGTAATAGGTTTCTATACCAACGAGGCCAGCCACTTTAAGGGCGGGTAGGATTTCATGCAACATGGCAAGGCCAGGAACAGTGAGTGGATGCGCGATAACGGGAAGGCCGTTCGCACTCACAATGAGGCGTGCCGCGTCCTCTGGCGTGAGTTTGTAACGCGGCACATAAGCTTGCTTACCGTTGCCGATGTACTTCTCGAACGCCTCGCTCACGCTCTGCACATAGCCTGCCTCCATCAATGCCTCAGCGACATGTGGACGCCCAACAGAACCTTGAGCGATTTCGCGCACACGCTCCCATTTGATGGATATGCCCTCTTCGTTCAATAACTCAACCATGCGTTCGCCGCGCCGTTCGCGTGCATCGCGCAGTACCTTCAATGTTGCCTGGAACTCTGGTCGCTGGTACTCAATGAAGTAACCCAGCACATGCACCTCGCCGCCCTCAATATCGGTGTTGATCTCGACACCAGGAATGAAGTCGATATCTAGCGTTTGTGCCGTGTGCTTTGCCTCCTCGATGCCACCCGTCGTGTCATGATCGGTCAAGGCGATTACACGCAAACCTACCTCTTTCGCATGCTGCATAAGCTCCGTTGGAGAAAAAAGACCGTCCGAGGCGGTTGAATGCGTATGTAAGTCAACATAATTTGGCATATATTCCTCATCTCTTTCTTCAAAAATACAAAATGTGTTAGCGAATGAAGGCAAGTCCCTTGCCTCCATTCGCTAACACATTTTGTATTTCCTTATCTTGCGTAATCGACGGAACGTGTTTCGCGCACCACCTGCACCTTGATCTGTCCTGGATAATCAAGGCTCTCTTCGATCTTGTGTGCGATCTCGCTAGAGAGGCGTTGTGCGGCAAATTCGTCGATCTCTTCGGGTCGAACGATAATGCGGACCTCGCGACCTGCCTGAATTGCGAACGATTTTTCAACGCCCGGAAACGAATTAGCAATATTTTCCAGGGCCTCTAAGCGTTTGATATAGAGGTCAATCGTTTCGCGCCTCGCACCCGGACGTGCTGCAGAGATAGCATCAGCCGCCTGCACAATCGCCGCCTCAATCGTCTGTGGCTCGGCTTCTGTGGCATGGTGCGCTACCATCGCATGAATAACCTTAGGCGATTTGCCGAAGCGACGTGCAACTTCACCACCAATGATGGCGTGTGGTCCCTCAACCTCCTGGTCGATGGCCTTGCCCATGTCATGAAGGAGCGCAGCGGTTTTACACACGTTGACATCGGCTCCCAGTTCGTAGGCAATGGTCGCGGCGAGTATTGACACTTCAACCGAGTGCGCCAGCACGTTTTGTCCGTAGCTAGTGCGGAAGTGAAGCCGTCCGAGAATTTTGAGCAGTTCGGGTTGTAGCCCCGGCACATTGGCGTCGAGGGCGGCCCGCTCCCCCTCCTCGCGGATAACCATATCGACCTCTTGCCGCGCTTTGGCGACGACATCTTCGATACGTGCCGGATGGATACGCCCGTCGAGAATAAGCTTTGTCAGTGCGATGCGTGCGACCTCACGTCGTACCGGATCGAAGCCAGAGAGGACAACGGCCTCCGGTGTATCGTCGATAATCAAATCGACGCCTGTGGCTGCTTCGAGGGCGCGAATATTGCGTCCCTCGCGCCCGATAATGCGTCCCTTCATCTCATCGTTCGGCAGTTGCACCACCGAGACAACCGACTCCGAAACTTGATCAGAGGCACATCGTTGAATCGCGAGCGTAATGATTTCGCGGGCGCGAGCATCAGCCTCGTCGCGCACCTGCTCCTCGATAACACGGGTACGATGAGCCGCCTCGCTTCGCACCTGATTCTCCACGCGGCTCAAAAGTAACTCCTCAGCCTGCTCTTCAGTAAGTTGCGCGATGCGCTCAAGCGTCATGATTTGCTCGCGTTTGATTCCCTCAAGTTCTTCACGCGTCTGGTCAAGGGCGCGGTCTTTTATCTGTAACTTACGTTCACGCTGCTCAAGGGCGTCTATCTTGCGTTCGAGGTTTTCCTCCTTTTGCTGAATACGGTGCTCCTGTCGCTGCAGTTCAGAGCGTCGCTCGGCATTCTCATGTTCAATAGAGGTGCGAAAACTTGCGCTTTCATCTCTGGCTTCGCGCAATGCCTCACGTTGTTGTAATTGTAATTCTAAAAGTTGACGTTCGCTAGCCTCTTTCTCAACACGTAGACGCTCCTCGAAACGTACTTTATTGCGTGTCCATCCAATATAATACCCGATGAGGATGGCTAAAAGTGCGCCGATTGGTATAGCAATGATGAGGGCTACGACGATAGGATTTGACACGTCGGCCTACCTCCAGTGGTAAAAAAACGCATAGGTTCTGTGAAAGGCTCAAAAAGAATACAATACGTCCATAAATGCTGATATTTTCTGGGATGTGTACCGGAGAGTACATTATTCCTAGTCTACTATATAGGACAGGTAACAATTCGTCAAGTTTCCGCTTCTCTAAAGCGGGAGACCACAGGGTCTCTTGCTCCACTTTGCGGCGGCAATCAAGCCTTCGTTGTTTTTACAGAAGAGCTGTGCTACAATCAGACTCATCAATATGGAAAGGACGCCCACATTTTTGTCACAACAAGAATCGCAACCCTATGATCGTGCCCTCAAATCGCTTTTAGGAGACGAAGCACCCGAAATATTACCCTATCTTCTTCAAAGTGTGAAGCTTATCGGAGAAGAAAATGTCGAGATCGACAGGTCTACACTACGCGCCGATTTGGTGTACAATGTATTGTACAAAGGCAAGCTGCATATTCTCAGTCTGGAACTACAAACAACATCAGACGATGATATGCCGAAACGCTTACTAACCTACCATGTGGGTCTGCTTACGAAGCATGGCCTGCCTGTTATCTCGATAGTATTGTATCCATTCAAAACAAAACTACCGGAGCCGCCGTTCATCGAGCGAAGCGGCGATGATGAAATATTACGCTTTCACTACAAAGTGTTTCCCGTATGGGAGCAGGATGCACAACAGATTATCAAAGAGCGCATCTTTTCGCTCTACGCGTTGCTCCCTGCAATGAAAAACATTAGCGTTCCACTCTTGCTACAAGCTATCGGAGAGATGGAGCAACACTACGTTAGAGATGATCTTATTGACCATATAGCGCGTTTTAGAGTGATACTTAACCGTACAACACTTTTAACAGAACAGGAGAAAAGAATGGTAGAAGACGACCTTACCGCTTACAATAGCTTGTTTGACAACGACCCTGAAATTAAGGCAAAGGTTGCCAAAGGTGAAGCTAGAGGGGAGACAAAGGGGGCACAAAAAATCGTGACAGAAATTGTGAGTGTGCGCTTTCCTACGCTTGAGGAGACAGCTCGCCAACGTGTTGCTACTATACAAAATATAGATATGCTTAGCCAGCTTGCAAAGCAGATCGCAACGGCAGACAATGAGCAAATAGCACTCTGGGTTCTCAATTCCTACGCCGCATAGCAAATCAATCGAAGCAATAGGCAGAGACAGAACAAACACTCGCCCGTGCAATCGCGATTGCACGGGCGAGTGTTTGTTCTGTCTCTGCCTATTCTATGAGATTTTGTCGGGTGGGGTGATTGAGCCAGACTTGATCTGATTGGCGAAATCGTCGGCCTTCGCCTTTACATCACTAGGCAGACTACTGATAAGTGGGGCATAGCCAACGCCATCGTGCGTGAGGTCGAATGAAGGCGGATTGTTGGAGAAGCTACCACTCTCGGTTGTATTGATGGTGTCGTAGACAGCGGTATCGACGCGCTTGAGCGCACTCGTGACGACGCTTGAATAGAGATATCCCTGGTCGGCATCGACACCGATACCATAGACGCCTTTCGAGTTGGCGGCATCGAGCGAACCCACGCCACAGCCACCGGCAACCTGGAAGATGATATCTGCCTTGTCGTTGTCGATACGGCTATTGGCAATGTCCTTACATTTGGCGGTATCAGTAAAGCTCTGCGAGAAGTTGACCAGCACTTTTACCTTGGGATCGACCTTCTGAGCACAGTACTTGTAGCCCGCGATATAGTGATCGACGGGGGGAATGTCGAGTCCACCGACTGCAGCAATGGTATTGGAGCCGAGCAGCTTCGAGATTTTAGCTTTCCCGTCCAACTCCATCTGCCCTGCGATAGCACCAACGAGACAACCTGCCTCTTGCTCCTTAAAGAAGAGTGGCGCGACATTCGGCAAAGTATCACAGTTGCCCTTCGCATCAGTGGCGCAACCATCAATGATGCCGAACTTCTTATTGGGATACTGTTTCGCAACGCTATCGAGCGGTTGTTGCATTAAGAAACCAACAGCTATTACAAGGTCGCCAACCTGCGCTGCTTGCGTCAAGTTCGTCAAATAATCGTTCTGTGAGACGGTTTGAATAATCTTTTCTTTGAATCCATACTGCGACTCGGCCTTTTTGTAACCAACGTATGCAAGATGGTTAAAGCCGTTATCGTTCAAACCTCCAATATCTGTGACGAGAACCACTTTCAGGTTCGATTTTGGCGTCGAGGTGCCGCCTCCACCAGTGGTTCCACCTCCACCACTACCACTGCTGCCACAGGCGACGAGGAGCAGCGAAAGAAGGGTGAGGAGGGACATAACTTTCGCAAGACTACGCATGGAAGACATCCTTTCTTCTCTTATTCAAAAGAGAGCAGACGGGTATGGGCAAATATGCATCATTCTATCATAGAAAGGCACCGTAGAGGCACACTCGAAAATAGCGGGCGCAATTATTCCTCTACGATGCTGATGCATGTTTTAGGCATAGCTTTCCCCCAAACAGGGGGAAGGAAAATACCATTCTATTGAGAATACGCTAAAAGAGGGAAGAATCTCACAGCACAAAAGCAGACGGGGGGGGGGGAGGGGACGCCCCCCGCCGCGGGTGTGGGGGGTTGAGTGGAGATATTTGTGGAGA
>CAXUHG010000081.1:14798-25519 GCA_964250805.1 uncultured Ktedonobacteraceae bacterium
GCGTACATGTACGCCGCCCGTCTGCTTTTGTGCTGTAAGACGATTACTTATGCGCGAATCTCTTCGAGCATGGATAGGTTGACAAACAGGTCGCAACTCTGGCGCAACGTTTGTGACATGGCCTCGTCGAAGGCGGCCACCTCGACGCGCACGCCGTGATCGGAGCAGTAGTCGAGCATTGGCATGAAGTCACTATCACCACTGACCAATACGATACAATCGACTGCGGCACCATCAACGAGACGCACCACATCCATACATAGGTCGAGGTCAAGATCGGCTTTTTTCGCGCCACTGGCGAAGGTCTTGTAGTTCTTGGTTGTGATACGATAACCAAGTCCCTTGACCGCTGTCAAGAACATCTGCTCATCTCCCGCCTGTGGGCTAGTTGGGCAGTAGGCGTGTGCGCGAACCAAGCGACGATTGCCGCGCAAGAAGTCGAGCAACTTGCCGAAGTCGATGGCGATACGCTGCGTGCGTGCCGAGTAGAGCAGGTTTGCCACATCTACAAACACGCCAACGCGTTCCGTTGATGGGAACGGTGGTAACGAGACCGAGACATTGGTTGGTGCTTGATTGCCACGCCGTAGTTCCGCAACCATACGGTCAGCCTGTGTCTGAATAGCCTGCGACACAACGTTCGCGAAATGGTTCATTGAAGCCGGAGAGATGCCCTGTGTTCCCGAAGCCGAACCGGGTGCTTGATACGGAGTTCGCAAGGGTTGCGATTCTACACGAACAGTACGCCCATCGCGTGTTGTATTGACGCTACCACGCGCGGGTGAAGGCTCTGGTCCCATAAATGGTCCACTAGCCTCGTTCCCCTGATTCATCTGCCCGACGGTATAACCGGAAACAATGGTATATGGATTTGCTGACGATGCCGGAGATGGTGCATTAGAGTTTGTCGGCGTCACTGCTGTTATTGGTGGTGCTAGCGTTGGCGCCGCCTGAACGTCTGCTGCATGCACTCCATTGCTTGCAATGTCCTCTTTAACAGTTGGAGTACCATTGCCGTTTGTGCGATGACGGCGACGGCGGCGCGAATTAGCTTTTTGCAGTTCTGCGTACTCCAACGGTGGCATGTCCTCTGGCGCAACGTCTTCTGGTGTGGCCTTGCTTTCCTCGACCAGAGTCGCGGCTATATCTGATACCGACTCAGGCGCGGTAACAGGAGGCGTTACCGTCTGCTCTTTTTCACGATGATTGTTCTGCTTACGCCGCCCATGCTCTACGGGTGCTGTAGCGGTACTGGCCTCTGTGCTTGCCTTCTCGACAATGAGTGGTTCTGGAATTGCGGTCACACTTTTTACAGGTGCAATGCTAGAAGAAACAGGCTCAGGTTTTGTCGTCTGCGCCTCTTCGGTACGGGCAAACGTCGGTGTTGGTTGAGCGGCAGGCGGCGGTGTCAAGGTCGTACCATTGTTGCTCGCGGGTGTAGGTGTTTGAGTCGGTGTGATTACGGGTGCTGCTTGTGCAGCGGGGCGTCGATCAAAGCGATAGCGACGTTGTGGTTTCGCCGTCTCGGTTGCTTGCTCAAGCGGTGTATCATTGGGAGTTGCTGTCGCTTCCGTTGTCTCGGTTGTAGGAGGCGCAGCGGTCTCTTCGCGGTGCCGTGTTGTACCATGACGCTGAAAACGTCGCTGTGCGGGACGAAGCAACGGTGACACGGGACGCTCTGATGGAGGGGTCGCGGTCGTTGCAGCATCTTCCTTATTCACCTCTGTAGCTGTGGCCTCCACACGTTGATTTTCCTCGCTGGTCACAGCTTCTGCAGGCGATTGTGCGGTTATATCGGCTACATTCACCGTTGTAACACTATCGCTATTGGGAACAAAGGCCGATCCTTCACCGAAATCTACTGGTGGAAGGATGTCTTGTACGCTGACAGGTTCATCAACAATGGGAGTGTCACCCTCTGGTTGCGCAAACTCGGCGAATGCCTGTGACTCTTGCAACGTGGCATTCAAATCTGCCTCGGCTTGCGCCTGTGCCTGACGGTACTCTTCAATGAAGGATGTGAAAGGATGATATTCCTCTTTCACCTCCACCACTGGTGCAACTTCGGCAATGACCTCCGCGCTCTCCTCTTCAAAAACGGGAGCGGCAACGGCATCGACTTCATCCGAAGCTATTTGTTCCGCTTGAACAGAGGCTGTTGCGACACCTTCGTTTTGCTCTTCAATGCCTTGCACTGCCGCTTCGCCTTCTTGAGGAGTTGTTTCCTGTTGTGCGTTTCCTGTTGTAGTTACCTGTGCAGTTTCAGCAACGGATGTTTCCTCGGTTACAGAAGGGAAATCGCTTGTAGTAGCAGGCACATTTTCATTAGCACTTTCGGGAACGGATGTATCAGTAGCAGAGAATTGTGCGGGAGAAGATGCCCTCTGCTCCTCATCAGGAGTTGAAGATGTATCAGCGGTTACTTGCTCCGGCGTACCTTCGGCTACTAGTGCTGAGTTCGACTCTGCTGTTTCAGGGGTATGTTGCTGCTCCACAACGGTTTCGTTATTGTTGCTAACGTTCTCCGTATCGTTGTGTTCAGACTGTGTATGTTCTGTTGTCACTAAGATCTCCAGTCTCAGTCATGATGGACCGGAGCGCATTGTATGTACGTCTTCTAATAATGAAGATATGCAGGGCTAAGCATCATGTAGCCGTCCATCCTGATATGGCAGGACAGCGTAGAGATACTTGATTTTTCAAGGCACGCAACGGGTTTTCGGTGGATAAACGTTGTCGAAATGATACACAAGTATGTATAACATTTCACAGCACATCTATTTCAGACATGCCTTTCTCTCTTGTACCGATCCGCGTTGTCAACGGGCAGAAAACTTCTTAGCTGTAGTCTGCCCCTCTCTTCTTTTGGGCAGTCGTCTTACACTGCGCTCTACTTGTATGTTGGTCCGATCTTGTCTTTACTTATCTACGCCGTTATTTTCACCATAAAACTGTACACGCCACTGAACGGCGGAACACGGATGTGTACAGGAGAGACGGGTTAGTCTTCCGCCTCTAATACAAAAGGTCTTGAACGCGCATCGGCACGCACATCATGCTGAGGGTCATTTGCTTGCGTACCAACAGGCAGACCATGTTCGGATTGCATTCCATGCAAGGATTGCGCCTTCTGTGTAGCTCGCCACACAACGAGGATGCGCTGTATAGCAGTCACATTTGAGAAGACCGCAAGTGCAGCCAGTATCCAGACACTGGCACCGGATAAAAGACCAATAGCCAGAAGAACGACACGTTCGGGACGGGCGAGTAAGCCAATTTTGCACTCGATCCCCAACCCCTCGGCACGAGCTTTCGTATAGCTGACCATCAAGGAGCCGATAATTGCTATGTAGATGAACGAGATCATCCATGTTTGCTCATGCGACGTAGGCCACAAGAAATCTCGGAAGTTTGCGGGCCGCTGCAATGTATACCAGAGCAACCCGAACAGGATAATACTTTCCGAGTAACGGTCTAGCGTCGAGTCGAAAAAAGCTCCAAAGGGAGTGGCGGTATGTTGCACACGAGCCATCGCCCCATCGAACATGTCAAAAACACCAGCTAGCAGTACCAGCAAGCCACCTACGAATAGGAACCCTTGAGCAATAACAAGTGCAGTTCCTACACTCAGCACGAATCCTATTGCGGTCAACATGTTCGGGGTTATACCAAAGCGAGCCATCGGTCGAATAAGTTGTGTAACCAGATGACGCCCCCACTGCTGGATACGTCTGCTAAACATATCTCTATTGTACCATACTTTGCATAAAGAACACTAGTTTCTTTTCGGAAGTCGCATAATTGGTGCATCCGCTAAGTCACAAGGGGAGCGTAGGGGTTCGATGTATCGCACTCATGACAGGCGTAAGGGTCTAATTCATTACACCCTCGTCCCCGTCGATTCCGTTCACAACCATTGAACACGGCCTTCAATTTCTGTGTACATGGTCAACGGGGACGAGGGTGTAATGAATTAGACCCCTACGCCTAACGATTATTCTGTCAATATTTAATCAGGCTCCTACATTAACGAGCATTGCAGATGAGCGTTTCAGTCGATGCAAGAGCCAAAACAGCGTTCCAATACAAATGAGTAGCGAGAGGATTTTGAACTCGAAGCCAAACAAGGGAAGTGTTTCCGAGGTAAGTACGGCACCGAATGTACCCGCAATTGGTAAAACACACGATGGGCAACCAAATGTTGCAAAGCCAAGGATGACTGTCGCGCCAGTAGAGCAGGTAGAACCTACAACCAGTTTATTCCCATTGCGATAGTTGTCAATCACCAGCGCAATCGTGAGAGCAGAGAGGAACGAAATCAAGATATCCAGCACAATGCGGCTAACGACATAAGCTAGCCCAAATCGCTCCAAGAAGTATTGGAATGACATGACATGTGTTGAAAAAATGGTGAGATGCACTCCGCCTTGACGGAGATCAAAGAAGGTATAGAGAAGCCAGAATATAATGGTTAAAGCAGATGTAAGTAAAAGGTATGAGGGCTTTTTGAGTGTGGTAAAGATAGGTGTCATGGTAGTTGATGCTCTCTGAGCAAGTTCTTATCTCGCTCTTATTATAAACACACGAATAATTTCTGATACTATTGTAATATACACGCTATCTTCGACTCAAATTTTCATTCCGTAGAAAATCTAACTCATTTAATAAAAAATAAAAAAAATATATGGTCTTGGTTGTTTGCGGCAGGAACACAGCCATGACCATCTATTTGTATTAGGAAACATATTTACGCCAGAGAGAGGGCAGCCTCGGCGCGGCGGCGGCTCATCTCGCGCCCTTCTTTGCTAACACGGAACCGCGCCCAGTGCAGGTAGTCCTGCACATCCCAGAGGCGACCACCAGGGGCACTCAGACCCGCTTCGATGCTGGCGCGTACATCCTGTGCGTTCTTGCCCTCGAACCATGTGCGCCCGCGTCCGATACCGTTCAAGGTGTGGGCATCGCTGTTACCCAACTCTGGTAACAAGTACACTTCGCGGTTGGCTCGCATGGCTTGCTGATTGGCATAGATGCCACAGAAGCTAGCGTTCCACGTCTCGACGCCATCGAACCAGACATCTTTATTGTTGTGAATGCGGTCCATGACCTCGCGTGAGCAGCTATGTCTGAAGAGGGGATGCAACGGGTGCGCGATAACGGCAAGACCACCCTGCTCGTGAATGAGGTCGATGCTGCGCTCCATGCTCAAACCTTGCGGCACCAACTTCTCGATGAAAAGGCCAAGCAAATGACCTTCTTTTGTACTAACCTCTTCTCCAACGATGAAGTCGAAGCGATAATCGCCTTTTTGCCAGAGGTCGCGCATTCTCTTCGACCCTTCGATAACATCGTGGTCGGTCAGCGCGATGACATCCAGGTCGGTCTTGTGCTGAACGTAGTCAAGAATTTGCTCAATTGTACCAATACCATCACTATACGTACTATGCATGTGCAAATCTGCTTTGCCCAATTTCCCTGCTACATACGCTTGCTGAGATGTCATCTGACGTGACTTTTTCAACATCGCGGTTCCCGCAATTCCCTTCTCGGTGGCTCTAGTCATTTCTGCGCTCGTGTTCATGCGTCTCCTTCTTGCATTGTTATTGATTGATGGATAAGGTCCAGGGATATATGCCTGTACTCTTAGCGTACCATAGGTGGGTTAAGAATCAGACTTAAATGAATGTAATGAAATGTTAAAATACTGTTTTCTGGCTTCCTCACTCTTCTACGCTCAAGTCGGCTTCGAGAAGTTCTTCGCCGACAGGCGGTGCCTCCATGTGTAGCGTTGGGTCAACCAATGTGTTCAGGCGTTGCAGGCACAGTTGATATTTCTGGCGGTTGAGAGAGCAGTACACTTGCCGACCAGAACGACGCATAGAGATGAGTCCAGCACGGCGCATCTTGCGGAGATGCCAGGAGACAAGCGGTTGACTCAAGTGCAGCAGGTCGGTGAGGGCAGTTACTGTCGTTTCCTCCTGGCGAGCCAGATGATAGACGATGGTGAGACGTGCCACATCCGCCAGTGCCTTCGTCATGAGCTTGAGTTCGCGCCAATCGTCCATAATGAAAACGCTCTCCTCGTCACCTATGATAACTATTTTCCATAAACTTTTATTTCATAAATTTATGTTTATATTTTAGAGTTTTGAAAGGGGCTTGTCAAGAGGTGTGATATACTAAGGGAAATTTGGATACAAAATCAACGTTGAAGGAGAGCGATGAATTATGGGACGACTCGATGGACGAGTAGCGTTTGTGACGGGTGCTGGGCGTGGCATTGGAGCCGCGACCGCCCTACGCATGGCGGAAGAGGGGGCACGCGTCGCCCTCGCCGATATCGACGAGGAGGGGTGTAAGCAGGTGGCGACGGAGCTAGAGCGTGTCGGCTCTGAGGGGCTTGTAGTTCCCTGTAATGTCGCCGATGCTGCTTTGGTGCAGGCCGCGATAGATCAGACGGTGAGCTATTTTGGACGCCTCGACATTCTTGTCAATAACGCAGGTGTCTTGCGCGACAATCTCTTATTTAAGATGACCGACGACGATTGGGATACGGTGATGAACGTGCATCTCAAGGGTGCGTTCCTATGTAGCCGTGCGGCACAGGCTCAGATGGTGAAGCAGAACTATGGTCGCATCGTCTCGCTCTCCTCGACTTCCGCATTGGGCAATCGTGGGCAGTCGAACTACTCGACGGCGAAGGCTGGTCTACAGGGCTTGACGCGCACGCTCTCAATTGAACTTGGTCGTTTTGGTATCACCGCCAACGCCGTCGCCCCCGGCTTTATCGACACGGAGATGACGCGTGCCACCGCTCGTAGAATGGGACTTGACCCACAGGCACAGATTGAGGCGGGCGCGAAAATGATTCCCGTTGGGCGCGTCGGGCAACCGCGCGATGTCGCCAACGTGATTACCTTCCTCGCCTCCGAAGAGGCTGGGTTCGTTAGTGGACAAATTATCTACGTCGCGGGCGGTCCGCGCGGATAATAAAAATGTCAATATTTGTGCATTATCCGAGACCGCAGGTCTCGGATAATGCACAAATATTGACAAGATGGAACAGAAGAAAGGACGCTCATGCATCCCCAGGAACGCCGACAGGCGATCATTGTTCTCGATTTTGGTTCGCAATACAGTCGGCTGATTACCCGGCGTGTGCGCGAGTGTTCCGTCTATAGTGAACTGTTGCCAGCAAATACGACGCTGGCATCGCTACAACAACAGTTCCACCTTGACATCAAGGGCTTTATTCTTTCGGGCGGTCCCGCCAGCGTCTACGACGAAGGGGCACCTGTCTGTGACCCCGCTATCCTCGCAAGTGGCATTCCCGTACTGGGTATTTGCTACGGCATGCAACTTATGGCGACACAGCTTGAGGGGCATGTCGAACTCGCTCACGAGCAGCGTGAATACGGTCCCGCCACTATTGAAGTGCTGTCCCACGCGGAACACGATGCGGCATTTCGCATCTTTGAGGGTATTACCGCCTCACCTGCACAGACCGAACATCTTGCGTCACAGGAAGAGGTGTTACGTCTTCCTGTATGGATGAGTCATGGCGATAGCGTTGATGTGCTGCCGCAGGGATTCCGCGTGCTTGCCTCCACCGAGGGCAATCCAGTTGCCGCCATTGCTAATGAGCGTGGCATGGTTGGGCTACAGTTTCATCCAGAGGTCACACACACGCCACAGGGCAAGGATATTATTCGCAACTTCCTGTATCGCATCTGTGAGTGTGATGGTACATGGACGCCGAACATGGTTATCGAAGAGGCCGTCGAGCAAATACGTACTCAGGTTGGTAAAGAACGCGTCATTTGTGGACTTTCGGGCGGTGTAGACTCGGCGGTTGCGGCACTGCTGGTACATCATGCGATTAGCGAACAGCTAACGTGTGTCTTCGTCGATACTGGTCTGCTACGTTCTGGCGAGAGAGAGCAGGTGATAGATACCTTTGCGACACATATGCATATTCCTCTGGTCGTCGTCGATGCACGAGAACGCTTCCTCGCACGCCTCGCCGATGTTATTGACCCTGAGCAGAAGCGGCGTATCATTGGCGAAGAGTTTATTCGCGTCTTCGAGTCAGAGGCCGAGCGTCTGGAAGAGCAACGCGGCCCAATTTCGTTCTTAGCACAGGGTACCCTCTACCCAGATGTCATCGAAAGCACCAGTCACGACACTGCCTCTACCGCGACACGTATCAAGACGCATCACAATGTCGGTGGCTTGCCCGAAGAGATGTCGCTGAAGTTGGTCGAGCCGTTGCGCGTCCTCTTCAAAGACGAGGTACGCGAGATCGGGCAACAGCTTGGCCTTCCTGACGAGTGGGTATGGCGTCACCCCTTCCCCGGTCCCGGCCTAGCGATCCGCGTCATCGGTGCCGTTGACGAAACAAAGCTAGCAACACTACGGGCGGCAGATGAAATCGTCATCGACGAGATTCGACGAGCAGGTATCTACCGCGATTTGGGACAAGCCTTCGCCGTCCTGACGCCCCTACAGAGCGTCGGCGTCATGGGCGATTACCGTACCTATACCAATGTTGTCGCAGTACGCGCTGTGACGACGGGCGACTTCATGACGGCGGATTGGGCGCGTCTCTCGCCCGACCTGCTAGGACGTATCGCCAACCGCATCGTCAACGAGGTGCCAGGAGTCAATCGTGTCGTCTACGACATCACCTCTAAACCGCCCGCGACTATCGAATGGGAATAAGTGCATGCTAGAGTTCGAGTTTCTCGTTCGGGGATGTTTCGCGCCCGACCAGATTGTCATTCACTATAATCCTGCCCTTCATATAGAGATGCCCGACGAATTGCAGAGCGAAATGGAGCGCATCTGGCAGGAGAAACTGGCGCAGTCACAGCAACAGCACTTCCAGCTTTTCGACGGTAAGTTGTTTCGCATGGTGGATGTAGAGCAACTTGCCGACTCGACGTTACACATTGTGCTTGGCGATACGAGTTATAAAGAGTACGTTGCGACGCGTACTCCTGCATTCATCCAGCAGTTGACGCGTAGGGGTGTAAGTAATGCCCTCGCCGTGTGTTCGGTTATCGAGACGCTCGATGGCTTCATTTTGTTAGAGCAACGACAGGGAACCGATGGACACAATGGGCGTTTTCACGTCATGGGCGGCTTCATGGAGCGCGATATCGACAACAAAGGACACGCGCCCGATCCATTCTTCGCTATGAACCGCGAGATGCGCGAAGAGACGGGAATCCAGACCGACGACATCCGCGAACAGTATTGTCTTGGTCTGGCCTACGATACGTTGCTGCCACATCCAGAACTGTGCTTTGTGACGCGTTTGAAAATTCCGCTCGCAACTGTATCGAAGCGTAAAGCAGAGGATAATGAAGTTCAAGCATTACGTGTGCTACATGTCACCGCCGCAAGTCTCAAAGAGAGCATTCTCAGCAATCACGGCAATATTTCACCTACAGGCGAGGCTGCCCTTATTCTTTACGGTTCGTGGAAATTCGGTACAGGCTGGTTTGACGAGGTGATGAGAGGGATACAATAACAGGGAAACCGCGGGTCTCCCTGTACTCTCGATTGATGAAGATTCCACAATAATCATACGTTACTTGCAGTTTATTCTATCGTCACTACAATATAGATTTATATTTATTTATTAGTGAAAAGAGGCAGCAATGAATAATCAACCGCCAGACAACTCACCACAGTACCCACCACAACAATCATCAAGGCAGTATCCGCCACAACAATATCCACCACAGCAACCATCGGGTCAATACCCACCACAACAATATCCACCGCAGCAATACCCACAACAGCAACCATCGGGACAATACCCACCGCAACAATACCCACCACAACAATACCCACCACAACCATCGGGACAATATCCACCACAACAGTTTTCGCAGCAGCAACCAGGACAATATCCGCCACAGCAGTATCCACCACAACGCTATGATGGACCACCTCAAGGGTTTCCACAGGGGCCACAAGGGTTTCCACAAACGCCGCAGCCACCTAAGAAGCGTGGACGCGGCCCACTAATTGCTATCGGCGTGATCGTCGCAGTCCTACTCGTTGCCTGTATTGCGGCAGGGGTAGCAGCAGCCTCATACATCGGCAAAACTGCTACAACCCCTACAACTACCACTAAGACTGGCACTACGAACAGTGGAGTCACGCCAACGGCAGGCTCAACACAGTCGAAAAATCACAAAATTGGTGATCTAGTACAGGTCGGCACCGATTGGACCGTGATGGTGAACAGCGTTAAAACAAGTGCTGGCAGCAGTTATACGACTCCAAAAGCCGGAATGAAATATTTAGTGATTGACCTGAGCATGAAGAACCTGAGTGCCGAAGCGCAAGCGGTGAGTAGCATCGTGCAATTCACGCTTCGAGGCGACGATGGCACGAAATACGACGTGACCATCTATCCCGACGCTGGCTCTATCATTGACGGTAAGGTCGATGCAGGTCAACCCGCGAAAGGTGTCATCGTGTACGAGGTGCCGACAAACATCAACACGTTCCACCTCACCTTCGCCAACAATCCATACGACACGACGGCACCGGATGCAACCTGGGATTTAAGCGTGTAACGCAATATCGCTAAGGACGTTTTTCAGACCTCGCCCACATTGATCGTTGCCCTGGCTATTGGAGATATTCTTCAAACCTCGTCCACATCGTGTATCGTTCGCAGGGCGTAATGAATTATAGCCCCT
>CAXUHG010000082.1:0-25293 GCA_964250805.1 uncultured Ktedonobacteraceae bacterium
GGCGCCGTGGGGGGGGGGGGGGGGGGGGGGCCGCCCCCCGCGGGGCCCCCCCCCCCCCCCCCCCCCACTACCACATATGTACGCGAGAATACTACCCCTACGAATTTACAACCGTCACTTCGGAGGCTGGTACCCACGCCTGCCGATGATTGAAGTCGATTTCGTACCACTGATTGGTGGTCTGATACTCGATAACGGTGTAGGCCGAGACGAACAGCGAGTTCGCGGACGCGTCACCGATATGATATTTCTCGTCGGTCGTAGGTCTGCCATATACCTCTGCATTACCAGTGCCATTAGCAAGCAATGTGACTGCTGTCCCTTGACCCCTTGCGGCTGTATTCGGTGGCACGGCTAACCATGCTAACTTCGCGGTTGCGAAATACGTAGAGTCCTCTTCTCCGTACCAGATTTCGTACATCGTGTCACCCGTACCAGCCGGGTCTTTGACTTTCGCAATGTAGTAGTAACTCACATCCGGTCCGACATTATCTCGAACATCGGTGACATCAGTGCCATCCGCTGTTGGAATAAGGCCAGATGCCGTACTTGGTCCATTATACAGGTAGAAAAAATTGAAGTTTGCAGGTGTCTCTGTCCCATTCTTATTGTAGGGACGCTTGTCGGTTGCAGGTTGCAACGTAAAAACCTGTTTGTCTTTGCTCGTTGCTGGAAATGGTATACCCTGCTTGTGAATGAGCGAGAAGTAGTAGTCCCACAGCCAGTATGGACCCGGATCGACGTGATTGGGTGCAACCGCGAGGAATGGTGATGGCACGTCTTCGTGCCCTAAGACAAACGAACGACTCAACGGAATATTGAACTTCTGGAGCAGGTACGCGGTGAGCTTTGCCGAAGCAAGGTACTGAGTGGCGTTGTACCACTGAAAGCCCGTTGCATCGAAGCCAGCGTGTTCGATGCCGACCGCATGTTGGTTATACCAGTAGTTACCCGCGTGATAGGCGATATCTTTGTCATGCACCACTTGATACACTGTACCGTCGGTATCCACAATATAGTGAATGCTCACATGATTATTTGGGTCCTGGAACGTGTTGAGTGCCTCTTGTGCAGTACCCTCGATATCATGAATGACTACGAACTGGACAGGATAATCGGTGGGACGGTTAGCATCTTCATAGTTACAGAGAGTGCTTGGCACGATATTACAGTCGTAGACGTTAGGGTCGAGAATGCAGTCGATGGCACCCGGATAGTCTGTCTTGCCATCGTTGCTACATCCAGTAGGAAGGTTCGTGGCCCCCTTCACGCTCGCGGCTGTACTAACATCAGCGGTTACAGCCTGTGGAGCTAGCGTTACCGTCTCGTGAGTATCACTTGTTGCGCTGAAACCGGTGTTGAGAATTTTGTAGAGCGCATCCGCGTAGAGCAAAGCGGTTGAGCGTGTCGTTGCGTTACTATATAACGCGACCGCTCCGTACCAACCAGCAAGCGATGTTGGCAGTGTGTGAGCCTTCGACAGAGAGAGCGCATCGTCACGGAGAATGACAGCCCCACCGCGAATGCTTGTTGCCATATCTGTCTTGAGCGATTGTGGGCTAACACCCAACTCCTGAGCGGCTTTATCGAGCGTATCGACGCGGCTAATCGGTGCTGAAATAACATGATGACGTGCAAGTGCAGGTGAATTATCCTGTGCATTTACAGGATAGCTACTACCCTGCACAAGATGCATACAACTGTAGCCACCATCAATGCTCGGTGTGCCACCATGATTGCTCAAGCGACCCTCCATGTAGCAGATAGCCTTCAAAAGAGACGTGGGCACACCTGTTTCTTTGGATGCTGCATCGAAGGCGGAGGAAGTGGTTGTCCCAATCGTTGCGGCATAGCTGCGCCCCATCGTTGTACTGCCGAAAGTCGCCGCGAAGAGAGCGACTAGAACGAGCAACAGAGGGACGACAAGACGAACAACGCGTACATGTCGTTGCATAGAGTTTCTTCCTTTCTCATCTGAAAAATAGGGGAGATATCTAAAGGCCATAAGAGAAGTACAAGAGGAATGTACCACACATGAAGGGTTAATTGGGTGTAAAAGGGGTTAAGAATCAGTTAAAATTGGAGAAATAATGAGCAAGTGAAAGGTCAATGGCCTTCCACTTGCTCATTATTTCTCCAATTTTAACTGGGGAGTTCTTCGGGACTGCTGATAAGAATGCTCAAAAAGCGACGTACAGCCCAGAAGAGGAGCCAGTAGATTGCCATAGCGATCAACGTTGACCACTCGAAACGTGGCGGTGCGTGAACGATAGAGTCGAACGGCACCAACACAATGGTAGTCAGTGCATAGAGAAAACCGGCAAACAGATTGTTTGGATCCGCACCAATCAGCTTGAGCAGGAACCTAAGTGCCAGTAATACCTCTAACACGGTTATAAACCATTGGATAAAGTCGTTGAGCTTCCCAATGGCATAACGCACAGTACGCGCCTCTTCCTGGCGTACCGCTGCCTCTTCCTCTGGTATTGTTTCCGCTATAGGTGGAAGCGGAGATGGTTGCGGTGTGGGCTTGGGCTGGAGATCTTCCATCTGCCTCGGCTGCACACTGGTCGGGTCATCGGGAAATGAACTATTAGGCATCCTGCGTTCCTTCATACAACTAGCCATTAAAGGCGTGCGTGAGAGACTCAGCAAATATCGTTAATGGTCGAATTATAACATGTATTCCTTACACTTTGCTACGTATTACGACGCACTAAAAGTTTCAGGGTGTAATGAATTAGACCCCTACACCTAATTGCGACGCACCAAAAGTTTCACGCCCTCCGCTTCCGCCAATGGCCTAAATTGTCCAGAATTTACAAGTTGGTTCAGCGTGTTGGAGACTCCCACACGCTCTTCGGGTATCACATTCTGTACATCTACAATGATGTACTGCACTGTGTTATTGGTGTTTTTCGATGTCGAATAGGTAATCGATGGGAAAACTGTAATGTAGAGACGCTCGCTCAAATGCGGATTCAGGTTTTCGCCAGCCGACACCGACGCATTTGGCGGGATCATCGCTAACAACTGGTTAATGTGTTGCTCACGTACACCAGGAGTATGATCAGCCCAGAAAACATTCAGTTGTGGTGCCATAATAGCAAGGTTCAACGCTAGCATCAGTATAATCCAGGCATTTGTCAGCCATTGCATATACACTAGTGACACCTGCTTTGCAAGTGGAGCAGCATGGTCATGTACGCTACTCCTTTGCGCCAGGTAAAACTGCACCATGCTTGTTGGCTGCACGCGTGTCAATGCATGAGCGAATACAGGTCGCGCAAGTACAGGTTGCATTGCATTCTGCATAAATGTATACGCAGAATATCTCCATTTTTTCACCGTTTGCACAAACGCAATCCGTTGACGCAATAGGGGTAATTCACGCGCAAACCACCGAGCAAGCCGCGTCTCTTTTGTTGTGACAGACACAGAGGCAAAGTCACTTGCGTTTTCACTTCGCCATGCATTCCACAATAGCGAAAAGCGCCGTAAACCATGAATAGTCGAGACCATCACGAATGGAATAATCACTGCATTGTAGTGATACACGCCGCTATAGTAGAGTGGATAATCGCTAAAGAGATTGATTGCAAGGGCTGGTATCGCTGGTAGGAGCCATTCCGGTGCTAGTAGTGAGAAAAAGCCTGTGCTACGGAGTAGGCTCGCCATGTAGTAGAAGCGATCCAGCGTAAGAAAAGTTGCGAAGAGCAACCAAGGATGCAACAAAATATTGACAATCGCTACTCCTGGCGAGCTACCCAGCGACTCATAGCGATACCAGTAGTTGCTATGCACGGCCCCAGGGTAAAAATGCGGAATGACCACCAGAAACGCAATCATGCTCCACACCACGCCGCCAACGATAAGAATTGCACCCAGACGTGGTAGTTTGTATTGCCAGATTACTAGCCCGCCAAGTATAGCAACGGCTAGCGGCACATCCTCTTTACAAGCTCCTGCCAGCACACAGGCGAGCAGGAACCAACCATAGCGTTTATATTCAAGCGCAAGCACGGCATAGAGGAGAAACGGTGTCGCAAGGCTGAGTGGGTGAAAATCGAAGAGGTTGATGCTCAGCAGGGATGGCATAAGGTAATATGCCAGCACCAGCATGGGCGCAATAAACGGACATGGAGGAATATACTTGCGTGCAAGCACATAAATAGGCCACCCACCGGATGCAATCATCAACGTCTGGAAAACCAACAGCAAACGAGGACCGCCGTGCAAGAGATACAGCAACGACAAGGGCAAAATGATCGGCTCGACATGTATTGCAAGCCGCGTTGGTGGACCGTAGAAATCGCTGCCTTGATTGGTGAACTGAAAGAAGCGACCATGCAGCGTGTTCCACAACACTTGATCCATGTTGCCAAGGTCAAACGCCGTTGCCTTGAATGTATCATAGCGTAGCACACTCTCATAGCTCATCCATAGCGTATATCCCAAGATGAGCAGAAATGTCACGAGAAGCGCGATACGCTGTTGCGTCTCTTTATTGCGTATGTCGATACTATGCATATATTCTTTGTTCACACCACGAGAACTGCTTGCCAGATGCCAATGCCGACCAGCAGCATGAACGACCAGACAATCACAAACTCAGGCCATGACCCCGTGCGAAAGCGAAAAGCTGGATCAGGCGGAAAGCCAAAACGCTTTCTATTAGGCCACAGCAGAGGCACACCGCCAAGTGTCAGTGCGTCGGCTGCAATATGCATTATACACCCGAAAAGGACGCCATAAAAGACGAGATGTGAGCCGCGTACAATTTGCGCGGGTAGTGCTAGTCCACGCTGGCTCAGAAGAAAAAATACGAGTTGTTCGAGGCCAAGAGCTAGCAGCGAACCTAATACGAGTCCTAGCAGGCTATGAAAGAGGGTGCGATGACCTGCGAAACGCTGAATCTCCTTGCTCACCCAACCCAACTTATGACCAAAAGTGCTACGCGCATTGTCGATATCGGGCAACAGAGAGCCGAAGCCCACCGAGAAATAATAGACAGCCTTCTTCACGAGTAGTACAAGCGGCACCGTCTTCGCCGCCGTCAGCGGGTCGCCCGTCAAATGAACAAAGCTATCAAGCACAATTCCCGCCGTCAACCCGACGAGGAGATGAGACCTACCTTCCATTGCTACAAACCTTCCTACCTGTTACTATTTACGCTATTGTAGAGAAAGGTAGAACAAACGTCAATAGTCACTCCTTGCAGACCGAGTAAGCGAAACTAGAACAAATTGTTGATGTTAGTGACCAATCATGTTACAGTATCATTAACAAAAACTTAGTTTTGAGAGAGTATATGGCGAGGATTAAAATTCACAGATATGCAGCCTGGAACCTTCTCATTTCGGCTCAACATACCAGTTGAACTTGAAGACGGTCGAAAAGTAAATATTCCTATCGACACTGTTATCATGCCAAAAGACTCAAAACCAGGAGATTTTCCCTTGTTGATCGAAGCAAAATCGGCAGGAGATTTCACAAACACGAACAAACGGAGAAAGGAAGAGAGAACAAAAACAGAAGAAACCAAGTACAATCTCATAGTTTGTAATCCGCCCTATGTTAGACATCATCATTTACAAAAAGCCGAAAAGCAGCGTTTACAAGACTTGGGAAAGCAGAGGACAGGTATAAAACTTACTACACGAGCAGGGCTTTATTGTCATTTTCTCACCACCGCTCACAGTTGGATGGCAGAAAATGCGCTAGCAGTATGGCTCATTCCTGGCGAATTTATGGATGTAAATTATGGGAAGCAAATCAAAGAATATTTGTTAAATAAAGTTACTCTACTACGCATTCACCGCTTTGACCCAAACGATTTACAATTCGATGATGCTTTGGTATCCTCTGCCATAGTCTGTTTTATCAATAAAAGAGATGATACGACACGAGAAGTTGATTTTTCCTACGGAGGAACTCTTAATAAGCCCGCTACGTCCTATATCGTTTCAAGAGATATCCTGACAAACACAAATAAATGGACGATGCTTCCTCTAGCAACAAGTAATTTACTAATAAAAGATAAAAAAGATTTTGCTGTAGAAGGAAAGGAGAGGATAGTCAATATAACCAATCTAAAATATCTAAAGGTGTTCCAAATGTAGTTAAGGATAGGCAAGATAAAGAATTTTTGAGTTTACACAAAGGTTCTACATTAGCTGATTTATTTATTATCAAACGCGGTTTAGCTACGGGAGCTAACGACTTTTTTGTTCTCGACGAAGAAAGCATAGCGAAGTATCAAATTCCTGAAAGATTTTTAGTACCTATATTGCCACCTTCACGCTATTTAAAAACCGACGAAGTACGGGCTGATGAAACTGGTAATCCACTTCTGACACAGCATTTATACTTACTAAATTGTTCTCTAAAAGAAGACGAAATACAAAATACATACCCCCAGTTATGGGAATATCTCCAAAAAGGGATAGCAAAAGGAGTAGACCAGAGATATCTATGTAGCCATCGCCCACTCTGGTATATGCAAGAAACTCGGCAACCTGCACTCTTTCTCTGTTCATATATAGGACATCAAGATAGCAAAAGCAATAGACCATTTCGTTTCATTGTAAACCACTCTAAAGCAATAGCAACAAACGCGTATCATATGCTCTATCCTAAACCAAACTTACAAATATTGTTACGAGAAAATCTCCAAATGATTAACAAAATAGGAAAAACACTTAATGCTATCCCAGTGGATATACTTATTAGTGAGGGTAGAGTATATGGCGGTGGGATGCACAAAATGGAGCCAAAAGAACTGGGTCGGGTCTCAGCAGAAAGTATACTTGCTACAATTGAAGACATCAGCATTTAAGGAAAGTAATGACTACGCTACGCTATCAGGATTTCTATTATCACTCCTCATCCGGCAAATCCACATAAATTGCGTCATTCTCGACCTTTACGGTGTAGGTGTACAATTCCTGACGGGCGGGACCGCGAAGGACTTTGCCGGTGCGTACATCGAACTGGGCGAGATGCCAGGGGCATTCGAGGACGTAGCCAGTCAGTTCGCCTTCATTGAGGGGGCCGCTGATGTGTGTGCAGTTGTCGGTAAAGGCGTAGATGACGCCTTCGACTTTTACGAGGCAGATGGGTTCGCCATCTGCCTCAACGGGCACAAGTTCACCCTCTTCTACCTCGCTGACCTCCGCTACCTTGAAAAAACTGGACATAATTTCCTCTACTATGTGTAAATGAATTTTAGGTTGGGCAGAGAGACCGCAAGGGTCTCCCCTACATTTTGACACTGCATCTTTACGTGTAGGGGAGACCCTTGCGGTCTCTCTGCCTTATGTTACGGATGCGTTACGGGAATAAGCACACCGTTAATGCCGTCGCTGGCGGACGAAGCCAGGAAAATTGCGGTTTCGACAATTTTATCGAGACTCACCCATTTTGTGCGCTTCTCCTCTTCGGATGGCTTCATCGACTCGATATTAGAGTCTGTTAGTAATAGTCCAGGACCGATACCGTTGACATAAATACCTGCATGTGCCCCCTCTTTGGCGAAGGTGTAGGTGAGGGCGTCAACGCCTGCTTTGGCACTATTGTATGCTGCCATGTTCGCACTTGATGCCTCGACGCCTCCTGCACGACTGAAATTGATGATTTTGCCACTGCCCTGACTGCTCATGGTAGGCCACACAGCGCGAATACAGAGAAAGACGGAGCGCAGGTTATTGTTCAGTTCATACTCCCAGTCGGCGAGGCTCAATTCGCTGGATGCTCCATACTTAGTGAGGCCACCCGCGAGATTGACGAGGATGTCGATACGCTCATAGGCTCCAAGCGTCTCCTCGATTAGCAGTTTGGCACCCTCTTCTGTGGTAAGGTCGGCGGCGATGGGTAACACCATCGCATCTTGTACCTTTGAGCGGAGTTCGTTAGCACGTTGATCTACACGGCTCTTTGTGCGTGAACTGATGGCGATATCGGCCCCTTCGCGTGCGAATGCTTCGGCAAGCGCAAAACCAGCCTGTCCCGCGCCACTGACACCTGTGATAATCGCGGCTTTTCCCTTGAGACGCATCTATTCATAACTCCTTATGTTCTTAGTCGTCCGCTTCGGAAGCGTCCTCAGCTTTTTCCAGTCCAGCCATTGCAAGGCCACGATGTAGTACTCGTAGCGAGAGAAACGCACACTTGGTACGGGCCGGACTGATCGGCACACCAAGAGCATCCAGCACATCGTCTTTGCCGAGTGCGCGAACCTCTTCCACCGATTTGCCCTCGATCATCTCCGAGAGCATGGAGGCAGATGCTTGACTGATAGCACAGCCGCGCCCCTGAAAGCGTACCTCTTTCACAAGGTCGCCCTCGACGAGCAGGTCCATACCAAGTTGATCGCCACACAACGGATTCGAGTCCTCGGCATGTACGTCGGGGTGTTCCAGCTTGCCATAGTTGCGCGGGTTGCGATAGTGTTCCAGAATGTATTCGCGGTAGTCCATCGACATAGCGAAAACCTCCCCTATGATATTTTTTAGAAAGAAGATTGTGTTATTCGTCGCTGCATGCAGCGACGAATAACACAATCTTCTTTCTTTTAGAAACTAAAAATTTGTTTTGCTTTGTGCAGACCTTGCAAGAGCATGTCAATATCGGCTTTGCTGGTGTAGACATAGAAGCTGGCGCGAGCGGTTGCGGACAGGTCGTAGCGTTTGTGCAACGGCTGGGCGCAGTGATGACCTGCGCGAATGGCGACGCCAACCTCCTGGTCGAGAATTGAAGCGAGGTCGTGCGGGTGAATGTCGCCAAGCGTAAACGCTGTCACTCCACCACGTTGACTAGCATCGGGACCATAGAGTTTCAATTCTGGCACCGTTTGTAGCTGCTCTATAGCATACTTGGTTATCTCGCGTTCGTGCTGCAAAACATTTTCCATACCGATTGCATTGAGATAATCGACTGCAGCACCAAGTCCGATTGCTTCGGCGATTGCGGGTGTGCCGGCCTCGAATTTCCAGGGCAGATCGTCCCATGTGGACTCACGTAGATCGACGGTACGAATCATGTCTCCACCACCCATAAAAGGCGGCATGGCTTCGAGCAGATCGCGTTTGCCGTAGAGAACACCAATACCGGTTGGACCAAGCATCTTGTGTGCGCTAAAGCAGAGAAAATCGACATCGAGTGCCTGCACGTCAACGGGCAGATGTGGTACGCTCTGCGCCGCATCGAGCAGCACAATCGCACCAGCCATATGCGCCTGGGCGATCATCTGTTGCGCTGGATTGATGGTACCAAGCACATTCGACATGTGCGTAAAGGCCACGATTTTTGGCTTCTGTTCCAATAATTGTTCGTAGACATCCAAGCGTAGAAGACCATCGTCTGTTACAGGAATAAACTCAAGACGCGCCCCTGTACGTTGTGCCAGGAGTTGCCAAGGCACAAGATTACTATGATGCTCCATCTCCGTCAGAACAATGAGGTCGCCAGCGGAGATATTAGCATTGCCCCAGCTATAGGCAACGAGGTTGATGCTCTCGGTTGTGTTGCGCGTGAAGATAACTTGTTTGCTCTGCCGAGCATTGAGGAAACGCGCCACTTTGACGCGAGCCTTCTCCATTGCGGCAGTCGCGTCTTCACTGATCTCATAGACGCCGCGATGCACATTCGCATTGTACCTCTGGTAGTAGTCGCTCATCGCATCAATTACGGCGTTCGGCTTCTGAGAACTCGCGGTACTGTCGAGATAGACAAGAGGTTTGCCATGTACCTGTCGTGACAGGATGGGAAAGTCGCTCCGAATATCGGCCCACAAGTGGGCATCCTTCTCTTCGATTGTGCTATGCTCTGATGTCAACATGCGTTTTACCTTTAGATTAAATATCTGCTGCAAGACAAACCTCCTGCAGGAGGTTTGTCTTGCAGCAGATATTTTAATATTCGGTCAACTGTATCTCTTCGTCGCTATCGGACTTTTTGTCGAGGCTGATGGCGTGTTCATCGACGCCCTCGATCTCCCAACGCTCCTGTGCATCGACCCATGTGTCGGCCTCGCTCTCGTACTCGCCGCTCATGCGACGCACGATGCCGCGACGGAGACGCGCACGCATGTTCTCCAGTGGAATGCGCTGTAGCACTGGCTCGAAGAAGCCCTGCACGATGATACGCTCGGCCTCTGGACGCGCAATGCCGCGCACCATAAGGTAGAAGAGTTGCTCTTCGTCGATCTGTCCGCTGGTGGCCCCATGACTGGCACTCACCTCGTTGGCGGCGATTTCCAGGCCAGGGATGAGTTCCGCACGCGACTTCTTGCTCAACAAAAGGGCATGAGCAGACAAGAACGAGGCCGTTTGCTGTGCCTTTGGCTGAATACGAATCATACCGTCGAACTCGACACGCGACGTATCGGTAAGCACACCTTTCACCAACGTCTCTGCATTGGTTGAGACGGCATCGTGATTGGAAAGTGAACTGATGGCGAAACGCTGGTCGTGGTCGGTGAAGAAGACACCGACAAGCTCACCTGCGCTACCACTACCCTTGAGTCCCGCACCAATGTTGGTGATGTTGACCTTACTGCCTAGCTCTGCCATAACAAAGGTCACGCTGGCATCTTTGGCGAAGACCGCATTTTTGTTGGTGATGTTCCAGATGTTTTGTCCCAGTTCTTGCAGGTTGCTGAACTCGACGCTGGCAGCATTCTTGGCATAGACTTCGACGACATCATCGAGCAACGTTTCACGTCCGGCCTCAACGCCCGAACTGTACTCGGTGACGAAGCGCACACTGCTCATCTCGTCCGCGACAATCAGCGTATGCGAGAAGAAGGCGGCATCGGGCGCATCAAGCCAGACCTGTGAGAGAATGGGAGCCGATATCTCGACGCCTTTGGGAACGTAGAGGAAGATACCACCGCTCCAGAAGGCCGCATGCAGTGCTGTGTACTTGTTGCTGTCAACGGGTATGCAATCGGTCATGAAGTGTTGCTGCACTAGATCGGAATGCTCGCGCACGGCGGTTTCGAGATCTGTCAAAATCACGCCCTGCTGCTTCAAGTCCTCGTTCAGTTCGACGCGCACGACTGAGGAGTTGTGCTGGATAATCGTGCCAGAACGCTCATCAACCAGACCTTCTTGACGCGCTTGCTCGAACGAGGTTGGCAACGTATCACCTGCCTGTGCGGGACTGTAGGAGGTCAATTGCTGAAACTGGAAGTTTGAGAAGGCTCGCAACGTACCTAGGTCGCCACGTCGTCCGAGCGGTGCTGGCATCTTTTCGTAAGTGTCCCAGGCTTGCAGACGCTTCCGTAACATCCATTCTGGCTCGTATTTGCCGCGTGACAGTTCTTCAACTGCCGCGCGGGAGAAGCCAGGATCGAGTGTGTTAAGCATCGGCTGTCACCTCTTTGGAACTCTCACTTACCTCTTCGTCTGTTGGGCGCAGCCACTCGTAGCCCTTCTCCTCAAGCTCTAACGCAAGCTCTTTGCCGCCGGACTTGATGACACGACCATTGAACATGACGTGTACGTAATCGGGTGTGATGTAGTTCAGCATGCGCTGATAGTGCGTGATGAGCAGGACGCCAAGATTTGGTCCTGTGAGGGCGTTGACGCTCTCGGAGACGATCTTGAGGGCGTCGATGTCAAGACCAGAGTCGGTCTCGTCCATCAAGGCGATTTCTGGCTCAAGCAGTGCCATTTGTAAGATTTCAGCACGTTTCTTCTCACCACCGGAGAAACCATCATTGATTGAGCGGTTGATGAAGCTGTTGTCAACCTTGAGTAGTTTCATCTTGGCCTGTAGCAACTTGCGGAATTCACCGGGGGGAACGCTCTTGCGTTTGCTGGTCTTGCCAGTAGGGTTCTCGCCCTCTTCGAGTGGCTTGTTGCCTTCGCGTACCGCCTCTAATGAACGACGCAAGAAGTTGGCGACGCTAACGCCGGGGATTGACATTGGATATTGAAATGCTAGGAAGAGACGCATACGTGCGCGGCGGTCGGGAGAATACTCAAGAATGTTCTCACCCTTGAACCACACCTCGCCATCGGTTACTTCGTATTTGGGGTTGCCCATGATGACGTTCGCCAGCGTACTTTTGCCAGAGCCATTTGGTCCCATTAGCGCATGCACCTCACCCTGACGGATGGTCAGGTTGACACCGCGCAGAATTGGCTTGCCCTCGATATTTGCATGAAGATTTTTAATTACAAGTTCTGATCCCATTCCAAAAACACCTTTTCTTAAACAGCGCAAAACAGCATGAACGCTGTTTTGCGAGATAATCCTTCCGAAAAAATTTGCTTAGGAGACAGAGCGAACCTCTGGCTCATCTGCTATGTAGAAGCCCTTTGTAGCAGGGCTGACATGGATATCTGAAAGCGCGATGAAGCGTGCCGGGTCTTGTTGCTCGGAGGTATCAACCATCAGTTCAGCCAGCGTCATCGTGTCGAGCGTTTGCGCGACTGCATCACGAACTCTTGCCCACAGCACCTTTGTTTTGCACGAGTCGAGAAAATTGCAGACTTGCGACATCTCACCCTCGGTGGCGCAGATCATCGGCGCGATAGGTCCTTCGAGGACGCGCACAATTTCGCCCATCGTGATGTTCTCTGGTGCGCGACTAAGCTTGTAGCCGCCGTGCGCCCCACGTGTACTGACAACCAATGCTGGCTGGGCCTCACGCAACATTTTCACCAGTTGCTCTAAGTAGGCCAGTGGCAACAGTTCAGCCTGTGAGATATCGGTAAGCGAGCGGGGACGACTTCCATAGTGCCGTGCCAGATCAACCATGATACGCACTCCATATTCGCCTTTTGTAGAAACTCGTAACATCATGGTCGCTCCTCTCTCAGCCAGAACGCATTCCAACCTGAACGATGCGTGGCTATATTATTCCGACTTATTCACTAGGATATATTTTAGCACCGATAGAGGGAGGCGTCAACCAACAGAAATTCGTAGGGACCAGATGTATCGCGTCCGTCGTGTGATTTATCACGCGAGATCATGCTAATATAGCTTTTATACTTGATTGACAAGAATCTCGCTCAATGAATTGAGCCAACGGACGCGATAAATCTGGTCCCTACGAATTTCTGTTGTAGCACTATTGATTGACAAGAATCTCGCTCAATGAATTGAGCCAACGGACGCGATAAATCTGGTCCCTACGAATTTCTTATGAACGAACACAGGAAGACGCGTGCGTCTTCCTGTGTTTGTTCATGTTTTTGGCGAAATTACTCCGCCGCGACCTTTGTAGGCATTATAGCGGACACACGCACCGTCATGTCCTGCGTATCCTCTATGGGCGGTTCTTCGTTGGAGCTTGTTGTCGGAACTTCCACAACGGGCAGGTTGCTCTCGACAACTGTGCCGTTCTCCATGTAGACGTGGTAGTGGAAGAGGGCTGGATCGAAGGCACTGCTATGTGAAATGAGCAGGATTTGCTCAAAATGTTGCTTGAGCATGTTATCTCTGAGTACGTCCATCAGTGCCTGTGTGCGCCCTCGGTCGAACGAACTGAGCGGCTCGTCGAGGCAGAGGAAGCCAAAAGCCATCTCTTGTTCTTGAGGAAGCGTGGCGACCGCGAAGGCCAGACGTAGAGCAAGCGATAATTGATCGGAGACACCACCAGATAGTGCTGATTTATTGACGTATTCGCCCGCACCAGAGTCCCACACTTTGAGTTGCAGTGGACCACCACTTATCGTGTCCTCCTCCGCATAAGTTGACACACGCACATCATGATAGCGACCACTGGTTAATAGAGGCAGGATATGCTGCATATAGTACTCAGTGCGGGGCACAATCTTGCTCATGAGGCGATTCTGCACGGCTTTGATGAGCAGACCACTACGCGACTTGACTTGATAGGAGCGGTCTTGTTGTGCCATACGCGTGCGAGCAAGTGCAAGATCAAGCTTCACACCGCCCGTCTGCAGGTTTGTACTAAGGGTCAATTCCTGTTGTTCCAGGCTTTCCAGATCACGCTCTGTCTGCTCGCGTTCCTGCTCCAGGTGTTCGCGGTCCTGTGGAGTGTAATCACCGACGAGGGGCCAGACCGCGATCACATGCGTAAAGGTATATTGCTGTGTAGATGGGCGGTTGCGTTTGATGAGCATAGCTGCGATACGCTCCTGCGCGTCCTCGATCTCCTGCTGACAAAGAGCAATCTTGGCGTTTGACGCACCCTCCTGGGCCGTGAGTCGCTCAAGCTCTAGCGCAATCGCGCTCTCGTTCGCCTCTTCCAATTCTTTCTGGCAACGAGTGCGCAGAGTCACGAGGACATCGGCGAATGGATTGGATGGCACAATCCAGCTACCCAGCGAATTGCTGAATTTCGCAAGTTGCTTATAGTGTTCAGCCAGTGACTCCTGACGCTCTTTGAGCAAAGCAGCATAGGTTGCATGCTGATCTTGCAAGGAGAATTTGTCGCCCAAAACGGTGTTGAGTTGCTCCATGTCTTTACGTGCCGCAACCTCCGCATTGGCAATCGCCGTCTGTCCGAAGGCGATGCCGAGCGGCTTGACGCGCTGGCGAAGTGACTCTTGCAGCGATTGTAACGCGCTACGAAGGTCGTGTTGCTGTTCGCGGGCGCGTTCGATCTGCTGCATGGGACTGCTTGTCTGATAGCGTGCGTTGCGCTCCTCGACAATGCTTCTGCGCGTCAGCATGACATCGAGAGCGTTTTGATGAATTTTCACCTGATTTGTAAGCTCTGTTATCAGGTCGGTCTTACCGTCGAGTGAAGCTATTTCATGTTCGGTCGCCTTGATGGTATTCTCGACTAGAGCATCAAGACCAGGGATACCGCTCTCGCTCTCTTCGTCATTCCACAACACAGGAGTCAGGGGTACAGCGGCGTAGGCATCGAAGGTCGAACCGGTCTTCAAGCGTTCGTTCACGCTTGGCTGTGGCAGATTTTCCTGCCCTGCCAGGAGCGTGATTTCCTGGTGCATGCGTCCAAGTGCCATCTGGTCTTCGCGCAACTGCTCTTCGATACTTGCGATATTACTGCGCTGCTCTTCGAGCTGCATATATTGCTTACGGAGATTGGCAACAGCCTCCATCGTCACATTGACCTGATTTTGTGCCGCATTTGCCTCGTTGCGCTTCTCTTTGATCTGTTCTTGTAGCGTTGCGATGCTCTCGCCCTGTGGGACCTGTGTTTGTTGTAACAGTGCCTGAGCCTCTTCAATCGACCGAGGAGTAGTGCCGGTGAGTGTACGCAATTCGCGCTCGACCTGATCGAGTGCTTCGTTATTGCCACCCATGCGGCTTGCGGCCTCGCGTGCAGCCACCATCATACGAACTCTACTAATGGCCTCCTGTACCTGGCTGTCGATGCTCTGCTCCTCGGCACGTGCCTTAGTGTAGTTCTGGAAAGAGAAGCCAGCACCAGCGGCCAGAAGTAGTGCCAATATACCGAGAATAGTGCCTATGATGGGGGCATGCTGTGCAAATTCTACAATCGCACCGCCTACTGCAAGCACGAACAGAACAACGCATGCAACAACGATACCCATAAACTTTGTACTGTTGCGGCGTGCTTGTGCAGCGGCCTCAGTAAGTTGAGCCTGTGAATCGTAGGCGGCTCGAACATGCTGCTCGGCATCGCTCAAGCCCTGTGAAAGTCCCTTTAAGCGTTGCCATTCTTCTAGCTGGCGACGCACACTCAGCTGACGCCCACGTCGCTCTAACGTCTCGGCCTGTTGTTGTACCTGCTTCGCCTCAGTCTCGACGAGCGTCAACTCTTGCTCAGTATCCTGTAAGTCATGCTGCAACTTTTTGAGTTGCGGCTCGCTATCATTGACCCTTTGTTTGTTGGTGAGATGTTGCGCGTATTGCTCTTCGAGGCGTCGGAGTTCTCCGAGACGTGCAGCAAGTAGTTTTAGATTGGCAAGGCGTCCCTCAAGCGTGGGGCGCCCTACACGCTGACGTTCAATCTGCTCATCGAGAGCCTGTTGCGCCTGCGCCATATGTCTACGAGCATGCTCGACCTCAACATCTATGCCTTTTAGATCGTCCTCAACCTCGCCTTGTCGCTTGAGGTCTTGTTCCAGTTCTTTAATAGAGTCAACGGAGGTCAGCAGGTCGTTGGACATGCGTTGCAACGTGCCAAAGGATTTCGTCAACTCAACGAGATCGGCGACGCGTTTCTCCAAAGCAGGCAATTCCTCTTGTTCGCGCCGCTCCAATTCGGCAATCTGGCGTTCGAGTAGAGGCATTTCAAAACGCGCTTGTGTCATTTCGTCGTAGGAACTGATAATCTGGCTCAGCGTCATCTCAGCTCGCTTGAGTTGCTGAATGCGGCTCTGCTTGCTCTTGAGTTCCGCTCTGGATGTAGAAATAGTTTCGAGCGAGACTTCCTGTTCTGCAATGTCCGCCTCTTGCTGCGAAATGAAGACGAGGTCTTCAGCGACCGAGACGACATCCAGAGCGACCTCAAGCGTCTCTAGCTGTTGGCTTTGGGCAGGAATGCGCTCTTGAATCTCGGCGAGGCGTAGACGTTGCTTGCTATCTTCCATCTGCCGTTCATCAGAGGGTGTAAGCTTGAACTGCTCACCGATATGGTTCAAGCGTTCGAGTCCGAGCAGTTTGCGTACTGTTGTCTCGCGCTCTACGCCGCGCAAATGTTCGAGGCGGTCAAGCCCCTTCTGCTCTACCAAATAGGAGTTACGTAGCGCATTGCCATCCATGCGCCCAAGTTCGGCAATAATCCGTTCGTTGACGACTCCTAGTCGCGTCAGAGTCTCATCAGAGGAAGAGCCTGGATGATGTATCGTCAGAGTTCCACGCTGCCCCTTGCCACGCTCAAGAGTACGGGTGATGGTTAGATCGGTGGTATTCATGCTTAGAGTGAGCGTCACTACAGCTTCACTGGCTCCATAGGAGATGAGTTCATCAAGCGAACGTTTCTCGGAGTCGAATTGGAGTGGCTCACCGTAGAGCGCGAAATAGATACCCTCAAGCAAGGCTGATTTTCCCGCTTCGTTCGGACCTTGAATAAGGATACTTCCACGTGGCGGAAAGTGCAGGTCCATGTGGCGCAACAATCTAAAGCGTTCAACCGTCAAATGTTTTAGGGTTATCATGGGTAAAATACTCCGTTCGCTCTCCCTCACTCAAGAGGGATTACCGTTTGCCTCTACTATCATCTAATGCTAAAAGCAGTTCTTCCTGTGTTATGCGTAAGGCATTTTGCTCTTGTCCATCGCTGGTATCGGCAATCCATTCAGCGGCGACCGCGATTAGCTCTTCACGAAGTGAGAAGCGTTTCTCGGTGTTCTCGGCAAAGGGCGCATCTTGTTCTGGAACGAGTGAGACGCCGCTATCCTCAATGAGAAGCGAGAAGCAGTGTTCTTCGCCATAGCGTCGCAGAGTGTTCAGGTCCAATTGATGGTACTGTCTACGTGTCAAGTCGCCTTCAAGACGTAGTTGAATGGTCGTCTCGGCATCACATAGAGGTCTCAGCCGCTCAAGAATACGTTCGGTCGGTGTCTTATCCGAAGTATCGGACCAAAGTTCCGTTGTGGCAATGCTAACATGTTTCGTTTGGAGTGCATCAACTTCAATATGGTTGCACCAACGTACACCACCTGCCGCAAGTCCCATAAAAACGAAGCCAGCATTGGATTCGGCGGCATGAGGACTAAGCGAGTTCGGAATGTCGGAAGTAGCACCTGCGACAATCACATCGGTCTGCCCTATCTTTATATGGCTAAACGCATGATGATAGCCCGCGAGTATGTAGCGAAAGGTGTGTTGTTGCTCGATGCTGGCACGGCTCACCTGTGTACGAGATTCCAGAGGCGAAGAGCTATCGCCGAGTCCTTCTATAGGAGCATGCAGGACGAGCAGAGGAATAGCCGCGCTCTCGATATCAATCTGCACACGCAAACGAGCCAGGGGATCGCCTTCCTGATCAATGGCGGTGCCGAGGCCACATATGCCGACCTTGACGCCGTGCGCGTTCAGTAGTAGCGGCTCAACCTTTTCATCTTGCTTATGAAGCGGGGGCAAGTATTGTAATGCGCCTAACTGGGCGTAACTCATCTGTGGTGCAGTTGCTTGCTGACTTGCTACCCGTTGTGTCTCTATCGGTGTATCACGGATTCCGCCGAGAGCGATTGTACGCACCCCCGCCTGTTTCAGTTGTGCGAGACGTGAGGCGACGAAGCTGCGATCCCGCTCGGTCGGTGTAATCGTATCGAAGAGGTCGCCCGCTTGAATAAAGAGATCGACCTTGTGTCCTACCGCAAAGGTAACGGCCTGTTGCAGCGTATCGCGTAAACGCTGCTGACGCTCTTCACGCTTATTTTGTCCAGTCGCGTCATAGCCAAGATGATTGTCCGCGGTCAGGACAATTGTCACAATATCACTTTGTCGCTCAGAATCGCTATTTGCTTGTTGAGAATTGATGTCTTGCTGCTCTGTCATTTTTATGATACACCTAAAATCCGAGGGTGCGATAAATCGGACCCCTACATTCTCCATCTAAACGGAAGTTTATCACAAACAAGAGTAATTCATTATAATTACGCATCAAAATAAGGACATTTGGGGGATAAGAAAAATAAAACAATGTTGGAATGAATGTGTTGCCCTGCAACACATTCATTCCAACATTGTTTTTTTATACTACTTCTGTGCGCCAGATGCGGACGGCACCGTCTTCGGCACTGTTGGCGAGGAGGCCATTGGCACCAAAGACGACGCCGTAGACCTCGATGCGATGGTTGATTGTCTGTAATTCGCGTCCTTGCGAGACATCCCACAGTTTGAGCGAACCATCCTCCGAGCCAGAGACGAGCAGACGACCGTCGGCGGAGAAATCGACTGTCCAGACGGCTCCATCGTGGCCTGTGAGCGTCTGTACAATCTGGCCCGTTGTCGGGTCCCATAGGCAGATGCTTCCATCGGCGGAACACGAGGCGAGAAGGTTGCCCTGCGGCGACCACGCGACGCCGTAGACGATATCGCTGTAGCGCAAACGTTTTTGTAATGTCTGCGTTTGCACATCCCAGATGCAGATGCTTTTGTCGAAGGAGCAGGAGGCCAGCAAACGGCTGTCATAGGAGAAATCAACGCCTACAACTACGTTATGATGCCCCATCAACGTCATTTGTTCTGTGCCGGTTGTCGGGTCCCACAGACGCACCGTCTCGTCATTAGAGCAGGAGGCGAGGTGCTGATTGTCGAGCGAGAAGGCTACCGTCCAGACCGCGCTCTGATGTCCCTGCACAACCTGGCGCATCTGACCCGTTGTGCTATCCCACAGACGTATCGTCTTGTCCTCGGAGCAGGAGGCAATAGTCTTACCATCGGGCGCGATATCGACACCCATCACGGCTCCTTCGTGTCCCGTAAGCGTATGCAACAGGGTGCCAGCCTCGGTTGACCATAGGCGCACGGTCATATCCTCGCCGCAAGAGGCAACGAGCAAGCCATCGGGCGAGAAGACAACATCATCGACGTGACCGCGATGACCCGTCAGAATATGCAGAGGAATCACATCGACGGCGGAGACGCTACGTCCCTTCGCCAACGGTTGAGGAGCAGAGGCGGTACGCCATTCCGCCCACTCGATCAGGGTCATCGCTCCATGCTCATAGCCAAACTTCTGCGGATATTGCACCTCGTCCTCTTGCAGTTGCTCGTCGAGATAGTCGTAGAGTGTACCAAGCGTAATGCGACCAGTGCGAGGATTGGCGGCCTTCCCCTCCAAGCCATCGAGCAGGTGTGACATGAACACACCATAGCCCTGCTCCATCTGCTCCTGCGAAACCTCAGCGAGACGATGCGAGGTCAGGATAACGCGTCCAGAAGTTCGCGGCAGGTCGAGCAGAGATTGCCCGAAAAGAGGATAAGCGTCCTCTTGATCGCGTCGCTGTCGCCAGTTGACGCCCGCATGCGAGATGTCGAGCAATGTCAGAATGTTGCTCGCCTTCGAGTCATACAGATAGTGATCGACAAACGTTGGCACATGTAGTCCAGTAACGGGCCGTTCAGCATAAGTTGTATGCAGGGCGAGGTAGCCGTCCTGGGTAGCAGGGTCAAGAAAGGCATGACCCGCGAAATAGAAAAGTACGAGGTCGTCGGCCTGTGCGCGAACGAGAAAGAGGTCGCGCAACTGGCTCTCTAGCTCGTCACGATTGGCTGCCGCGCCCTCAAGGTACACAACGTCCTCCGCTCGCCATCCGCCGCGCTCCGGGTCGATCAGCAGTTCATACAGAGCGCGTGCATCGGCTTGTGCAAAGGGCAAATGCACAAAATGCTCTGTGTCGCTGTAGTCATCCACGCCAACAATCAACGCGTAACGATGTTCCATGTATGTGTGTCCATTCTTGTATATCGTGAAGTTCGGTTTGTTCTAAAATGATTATACGACGCGGAGGAGGACTAGTACTTTTGTGTAGTAATGTACTTATTTTTTACATTTATAAATTTAGATGTGTATTATAAAGCAGAGGTGAGAAATCTAATAGCACTTTCTAGGAGAATACGTACATGACAAATTCTTCCTTTTCGCAGACGTTTGCATCACTGCAATTTCTTAATGGACCACTGCTTGGTCAAACCTTCCCAATTAGTAAGCAAGATATAAGTCTTGGTAGTGCAGATGGGAATGATATTGTGATAAATCATTCCTCTATTCAACCCTTTCACGCTCGTATTTATAAAGAGCAAGGACAATTTGTTATTCGCCCTTATAACGCACAATGTATCGTGACGATTAATGGCAATATTGTTCCTGGTGCAGTACTCTCTGATGATATTGACGTTTCTCTTGGTCAAGGTATCACATTTCGCTGGAATACCTCAAGTACGCAAAATGGAGCAACGCCAAAGAGTATTCCTGTCCCATTGAGACAATTTACCGCTCCTCAAAGGATACTACGTTCGGCGACTCCTCCTTCTGTACCTGTACCCGTACCTACACAACAACTTTCTGCTCCTCAACAAGCCTTTGCAACACCTCCACAAACACCTGCTCTACCCCCGCAAAGTTCAGCAACACTCTCACAAAATCTTGCTTCGAGTGCTTTGGAGACGACACGCTACCTGTGTGCCGCCGCCCATCTCGACGAGGACTTCCGTGAGTATGCGATGAAGAACGTGTTTGAGGAAGAACATAGAGCGGTTGGAGAGTCGTATGGCGTTGACATTTTCGCGGTGGCTAAATGGTGCTATGCGGCGCGGCAACGCGTTTTCTATCGGAATCTCGCGTTATTTTTTGTGCTTATATTACTCTTACTTTCTGATTTTATAGTTCCCGCGCTTTTTTCGTCGTTTCGCACCTCTCTTCTCTCTTCTGTTCCTACAGGAAACGACCTATTGGGTCAATTATTGCAATATATTGATCTCTTCGCGCTATTGCGTGCAGTAACTAGTGTATTGTTGTTAGTATGTGTACTTCCGTTTCTCATCGTAGGATTTCTCGTTCGTTCAACAAGGCGTGTTTTCGCACAGATATACTTGCTGTTATTGCTTTCGTTAATTTTTCCGCTTTTGATACTGTGCTTTCTAGTAGCATGGTTAATCATCGTTATAGAGCAAATTAGTAGTCATGGAGCCAGTGCAGCACAATTGGCAAAGGGAAGATTCAGGCCAGATAGTAATAGTTGGTCGCTTGACCCCAAAGTGGTGAACAATATCAGCAAGGCTTTTCAAGCACAAAGTAGTAATGTTGTGGTATATAGTGGCTATTCGCCGTTTGCTGGTTCTGGCGACAATATTAGCGGCTGGTCTTTTGCTATTGATATCTCGAAGAGAAAAGAGGGTCTGCTAAGTACACAAGGTGGATCGGTCAGACCGTTTAGAGTAAGCGAGTTGTATGCAGATATCACAAACGCAATCGCACAGCTAGGTTTAGGAAATGTGAGTCTTGAGGACAAGTTGTATGTCAATGGACAGAGTATCAAAGACGACGTAAATTTTCTTCCTGATCGATTTTCACGTCCCTATTCCTGGGTAGACCCTGCATTTGTGAAGATGTTTGAGGACCAACCACTGGAGCATATTCGCTACTACAAATGTATTCGCGTCACGTCGTGGGATGGAGAAATGCTTCTTTCTATCTTTGTACGTCTCAGGCTTGCAGGCAAAAATTTGTTCGTGGAGGCTGATTACGAATTATTGCCACCCGTCAAAGAAAGATATCATGAGATCGATACGATAGAGCCAACGCTAACGGCCTCCAAATTTTTCAAGTTTGCCAGACGTACCTTCTTGTCCACTCCTCTACTCTGGCTCCATTCAATTGTGGACATAGGAAAGTATATCTTTCACGAGCAAATTCTCGCTAGCAGACGCGCAAATACGAATAAAAGCATTAGCGAAAATCCAGCATTCGATTACGGCACAAGCACTAGCCTTCGTGAAATAGCGAGTTCGCCCTATTATCTGCTCTACTTTCAACGGCTTGACAAAGAGATGTATGTGAAAATCATCGAGCGACAATTGTTAGATACCATCGTACACTTTCTGGATGCCAGGAATATCGACACAACAGACCTGAAAGCGCGTGAGAGTACAATTCTTAATAATGGCGTCATTGTAGCTGGTGGAACCTTCACCGCTGGCAATCTTGCTGTCGGAGAAAAGGCGAACGCAACGTCTGTACCGTTCAACGCTACTCCCATCAGTGGTGTTGTACAGGCACAAGCTCAACCTAATCCTCAAAGTTAATTGGAGAATATAATGGGCGATACAAATAATGGCATTCAAGTTACAGGCGGCACTGCTTCCTTTGGAAATACGGCTGTAGGGAAAAACGCTCAGGCTAATCAATATGTTACGCCCGAACAGCATGAACCACAAGCGACGGAACCACCATTAGTTCCACCAGATTTTTCTCTTGTCGGTACGCCGCGTATCTTTCTTAGTCATAGCCATAAAGATAATGAGTTCTGTAAACAGCTTGCGCAGAACCTGTATTCCGCACTGGACAATGATGTCGCCAGTGTCTGGTACGATGTGGAAGGTATCAACGGTGGTGATGCGTGGTGGAGCAAGGCTGTTCAAGAACTGACATCACGCAATATCTTTCTCGTGGTGCTTTCTCCTGATGCTGTAGCCTCTAAGTGGGTTAAGGACGAGATCACGATGGCGTGGAAGCAAAAAAACGATGCGGCAACAGGTAAGCACATTATTCCCGTTGTTTATAAGCCGTGTAAAGTACCTCCTGATTTGGAGACACTGCAAATAGTATCGTTCCTGCCACCCAAACCGTTTAATGTGGCTTTTGGTGAGTTGTTGCAAGCAGTCGGGGGGACTAAGTAAGGTTAAACACTACTTTTTAGTACTCGGCTTGCCATCTTGAACTGTTTCGGAGAAAGCAACTACTTCTTTCTCCGAAACAGTTCAAGATGGCAATATAATGCGAGAAGTAAAACAGTTACACCTACTGCAAAGGCAATATAGGTCAAGTTATCTAGCGTTTGAGTGAAAATATTTGATTGATATAAAAAGATATAAAAAAAACACCCACAGTTTATACTCCATAGTAATCCAAAAAGTATAGGAAGTGTAAGCGCATGCCAATCCTGCTTTATAAACCATCCATACAGATACAAGACGAACATTATCAATGCATCAATACACAGGACAGCAATAGTTATTATGTTTACGGCAAATATTCGATGAACAAGAGAAGCAAAAATAACAGGAAGTACAATACAATCAAGCAGTAGACATGCAAGTGACAGCTTATTGTGAAACATTTGCCTCATTTGACTTTGGGGTAAATGTTGTTGTGAAAAATCGTCGAGAGATATTGTGGTATTTGTCCGTTGAGTTGAGTAGAGCGGTATTGTCGATCCACCACTAAGATTAGCAGTAGTCGATGCAGTTGCTTGCGCCTGAGAAGTAAATAGAGGTATTGTTCCCGTTGCATCTAGTCTTGCATTCAACACCTGCGTAACAGCATCAGGAATATTGATTGTTGCTGTCGAGGCCATAGTTTGCTTTTTCATGGGACCTAACTTCGTGTAGGCCAACTTCTGCCTCTCACGCCATTTACTATCTGTAGGTATAATTTCTAAGACATAATCGCTGTAAGCTTTAACGCCCTCCCACTGATTCTTTGCCATAAGTAATGGAACAACTTCATCTAGCAGCTTAATGTGTTGTCCATCATCTTGTGTACGTGCTATTGCTTTGTTTATGAACTTTGGTACTTCTGCAAAATTGTCTAATTCGAGTAAAGCAATACCTCTCATTCGGTATACCTGGAACGAGGGCACTTCTGGAAACTTTTCGATGAACAGTTTGGATTGTTCCAGAACGTTTTTCCAATCCTTATCATTGAATGACCATTGCATCTTATTGATCCACTGTTGGACTAGAGCTTCTTTAGGGTCTTCTGGTTCTTTCTCCAGCCCAAGCCCCTGTAAGACACTATCAAAGGCAGTATTGTATTCCTCTGCTGTATGGCTGGTGATACATTGATAGCGAGTAAGATTTCGTGGAAGAGGACAACTGTCTCTTGTGATAGTTATAATTTTCATTTTTCGCTTAACTGCTCTATTTATTGCTTCATCTACTTCGTACTCAACCCATCCAGATTTTTTTGCAGTGTACGAATAGATCAGAATAAAAACATTACGCCTTAATAATTGTTGATCTATAACTTTGCGCCAATGATCTCCAGGACGAAGCCCAGCATTTGAATTTCGCCTTCCACCTTTCGAGTCGTACCACACCGCATCATCACTACCAAGCGCACGTCGCAAATCGTCTACAAGTCTTACACAAAATACATTATCATGATGACTGTGACTAATAAAAATACGATGTTTGTGTTTTGTCGAGGCAGCCATACATCAATTGCTCCTGGGAAATACACTTACAAACTTACACTCAACTACAAACTTAGAAAAGGTTTGCATGACTAAGGCATCTTTTCTGTTCTATACCAAGTTTCTAAAAAAGTTAAATACACTATGGAACGGACATTGCTTCGCTCGTCCGTGGGTGCGATAAATCGGACCCCTGTAGTTTGTCAATCTTCATGTGATATTATTTCGTAGGGACCAGATTTATCGCGTCCGTGCGCTCAATTTATTGAGCGAGATCATCGTGAATCCTCTCTACAAGCAGCCTCAGATATGAACTCGCGTGATAAATCACGCACTCGGACGCGATAAATCTGGTCCCTACGAAGAAAAGCGTCGAATCAATATTGCTGGACTACTATGTCTCTCTTGTGAGTTAGCGGTTGCATCATTTACTTTCTTCTATACTTCATCCGTTTCATCCTGCTCCTCTAAAGGGAACAACACCGCTAGCAGTTCGGCGGCGGTGGCGATC
>CAXUHG010000083.1:0-200 GCA_964250805.1 uncultured Ktedonobacteraceae bacterium
TTGTACATGTAATGTATCGCAACGTCAAGTGTGTATTCCAATCGTGGAATGTGTGTCGAGGAGTATACCTTCGCGCCATTGTTCGCATACACCTATGATAACACACACATGCGCGATTTTATGCCCTAGGAATACCCGATTGTGATACACTACGATGAGACACTTTTCTAAAATAACTTAATGTTAGTACATCATCAATC
>CAXUHG010000083.1:318-1796 GCA_964250805.1 uncultured Ktedonobacteraceae bacterium
TTTTTTTTAAATATACACCCGCCTGGGTGTCCCCCCGGCGTTCGGGGCCCCGCAACACACGAAGATTGATGATGTACTATAGATATCTAAGGAACTCCAACACTATCATGATTGAACGCTATTCTTTACCAGAGATGGCTGCTCTCTGGTCATCCACTTATAAGACTGACAAATGGTTACAGGTCGAACTGCTCGTCTGCGAAGGTTGGGCACGCGAAGGTGTTATTCCGCAAGAGGCCATTGAGAAGATACGCCAGGCTAGCTATAACGCACAGCGCATGCAAGAGATTGAGCAGGAGACGCACCACGATATCATCTCGTTTCTGCGCTCCATTCAAGAACAACTCGGACCGGAGGGACGTTTCATTCACCTCGGCCTCACCTCCTCGGATGTGCTGGATACCGGCTTAGCTGCTCAAATTAAGGCGGCTGGTCAACTACTCACGACCACACTCGCATCGCTTGTTGAGGTTGTGGCACAGGACGCTGAGCAGTACAAATATACGCTGATGGCTGGTCGCACTCATGGTATACACGCGGAACCAATGACCTTTGGCCTCAAGCTCGCCCTCTGGGTCGATGAACTGCGGAGGCAGCAGCAACGCTTAGCGGCGGCTCTCGAACAGGTAACAGTCGGCAAGATTTCTGGTGCTGTTGGTACTCATGCCACCGTACCACCACAAATCGAAGAGTTCGTCTGTGAGCAAATGGGTCTGGGCGTTGCACCCATCTCGAATCAAATCGTGCAACGTGACCGCCACGCCTACTTCATGACGACGCTTGCCCTTATCGGCAGTTCGCTGGAAAAGATGGCACAAGAGATTCGCCATTTGCAACGCACTGAGTTGAGCGAGGCGTTCGAGCCATTCGGCTCCGGTCAACAAGGGTCGTCCGCGATGCCACATAAACGCAACCCAGAACTCTGCGAGCGCATCTGTGGACTAGCACGCGTGCTACGTGGCTACAGCGTAACCGCGATGGAGGATGTCGCCCTCTGGCATGAGCGCGATATCAGTCACTCTTCCGCCGAACGCATCATTATTCCTGACGCATCCATCCTTTTGCACTACATGCTCACAATCTTTACGAACGTCATGCAGGGACTGCAAGTTGACGCCGAACGTATGCAGACAAACCTGAATATGACAGGCGGCCTCGTCTACTCACAACGCATTCTGCTGGCATTGATCGACAAAGGCGTTGGGCGGCAAGAGGCATATAAGATGGTACAGAGAAACGCGAAGCAGGTATGGGCGATGGCAAGTAAAGGCGCGGTTCAAGGTCCCGCACTACTCGAAGCATTGAGCAATGACCCACAGGTCTCCGTGTATCTTTCTCCCACCGAATTACGTGAACTTACCAACAATGATTACTATCTCAAATACATTGACACATCCTTCAAAAGAATAGGGTTGTGGGGTAAAAATTTTATTTTTTTTTTGGTTGTAGAGGGGGGAGAAGTGAAAAAAAAAAAAAAA
>CAXUHG010000083.1:1806-5536 GCA_964250805.1 uncultured Ktedonobacteraceae bacterium
ATTTTGTGCAATGACGCTCGCGTCATTGCACAAAATTCCAAATCTTATCTCACAAATGGACAGGAAAACACTTGAAAATTTCTGAGCAGATACAACCTGATATAAGCACACCGCTAGCAAAAAAGCGTCAAGGACGTTTTCCAGTATTTGTTCCTCTACTTGCGCTATTTGAACTTTTTTATCTGCTTATTCTCGCACTCTCACCACTACCAGAGTTACGCTTGAGCGATTCGCCGCTCTCGCATGCATGGGGCTGGACGCTTCTCCCATTTCACCTGCTACTCGCATTCTATCCATCATCGCATGCGCGTCTGTGGCTCTCACCAACGCTGCTCGGCCTGACGTTCTTGGGCTTGTTAGGCGTGTATGCCTATAGCATTCGTCGTGTCACGCTACTATCAGAGACAGAACGGACACAACAACGCTGGCTCTTACTCCTACTCGGCGGGACATTTTTATTCAGCGTGACGCTGTTTTTGCAACCAATGCTCTTCTCGGATGATGTCTTTACCTATATTTTTTCGGGGCGTATATTTGCCCTCTATCATGCCGACCCGTTTAACACTGCACCCGCGCAGTTTGCCACCGATCCTTATTTACGCTGGGTCATCGCCGGTCGCAACGCTCCCAACCTCTACGGTCCTCTCTGGTACTATATTTCTTCGGTACTCGTGAGTATTGGTGGAAATAATCAAGTTCTTACGCTACTGCTTTTCAAAAGCCTGGCGGTCCTGTCTCATCTCCTCAACATTGTTTTAGTATGGGGCATTCTGTCGCGCATCGCGCCTGAACGCCGCGTTCTTGGCACACTTCTCTACGCATGGAATCCACTGATTCTTCTCGAACTGGCTAGTAGTGGGCATAGTGAAGGAGTGTTGTTGGTTCTGTTGTTTCTCGCGCTACGTCTGTATGTCGCACGCGAGGGCTTCTGGTTTCGCATGACCGCCTTTCTCCTGTTCGGCTTTGCGTTGAGTATGAACTTAATAGTGGCACTATTCGTGCCGCTCTTTCTCTGGTTTGATGTACGCGCGGAACGCCTTATTCCGCGTGCCATAGCGAGTTTTTGCTGGCGTGTACTACTCGTGCTATTTCCCGCTCTGGTAATCTGGCTTCCCTTCTGGCGTGGTGGCTCAACATTTTTCGCGCTTACCTCCGCCATAGATATGCAACATTTTGTGCATTCGCCAGTGGGTACACTGGTCGGACCGACGCATGCCTTCTTCCGCTTGCTTGCCTATGTATTGCGTTTTCCACCTTATTGGAATCCCATATCTTCTGCTGATGTGGCATTGCGCGGCTCTGCAACCTTTGTTTTTGTACTGATTTATAGCAACGCTTTCGGACAGGTACGCTCCGCCTCATTCACGAAAAAGTACACGAATCCCCTCAACAATTCAAACACTATACAAACGGATTTCGATGTGCTATTGAAAGCGTGTCATGTCGCGGTTTTTGCCTATTTGATGTTGGTCGCGGGCTGGTTCTGGCCCTGGTACCTGCTGTGGTTACTCTGGGTTGTTGTCTTGCGGGGCTTCGATGCATTTACCTCAGCCATGCTCATATTATCGGGAACAGTACTTTTTTTCTATCTCTCAATGGGATTTCACAGCAATTTCATCGCACTTTATCAATCTGCCTTCATTTTTGGTTTACCTCTTGTCTATCTTGTAGGCATTCAAGGTAGACGCCTACACAGAGAAAGGACTGCAATTCTTCATGACGGACGAAGTACAACAGCGTAAAATAGAACACGTCAGCGTGGCACTGGCACAGGATGTTTCGGCACCACAAAAGGCTAACTGGAACGATGTACAATTTGTGCATCAAGCTCTGCCAGAGGTGGACCTGGATGGAATCGATACGTCAGTATCGTTTCTAGGGCGCAATTTACGCTATCCCCTGTTCATCTCTTCGCTTACAGGTGGTCATGCCGATGTCACCACGATCAATCGTAATCTGGCACATGCAGCGGAAACATATGGCCTTGCCCTCGGCGTCGGCAGTCAACGAGCTGCAATAGGAAATCCTGATGTAGCTTCTAGCTACGCCGTTACACGCGAAACAGCCCCAAATGCGTTTCTTATCGCCAACATTGGTGCCCCACAACTGATTCCACAGGCACGCCATGCCGCCTTCACGCTCGAACAGGTACAGCGTGCCATCGACATGATTGACGCGAACGCCTTAGCCATTCATATGAATAGCTTGCAAGAGGCCGCGCAGCCAGAGGGCGACCGTCGGGCTGTCGGCGCGGCAGCGGCACTCAGACGGGTGACGCAACAGGTACGTATACCGGTGATCGCGAAAGAGACTGGCGCGGGAGTGAGCCGCGAACAGGCATTATTGTTGCGCTCCTGTGGCGTCTCCGCAATAGATGTTGGTGGAGCGGGTGGGAGCAGTATGTCAGCAATGGAGGCGGCGCGTTCGCAATCGCGCGGAGATGAGCGCACTCAAAATATCGGTTTGCTCTACCGCGACTGGGGCATCCCCACGCCCATCGCACTTGTTGAAGCTAGCGAGGCGAAACTACCACTCATCTCAACAGGTGGAGTACGCAGCGGACTGGATGTAGCGCGTGCCCTCGCGCTTGGTGCCACACTCGTCGGTATGGGCTATCCCTTCCTCAAAGCCGCGAGCGAGAGCTACGATAGTGTCTGCGAACTGCTCGAAACAGTGATTGCCGAATTGCGAGTCGCTATGCAATTGAGCGGCGCCACAACCATCGCACAACTACGCGAGGTTGACGTGGTGGTTACAGGCGAGACGCACGCATGGCTCTCCCTACGCGGCTTCGACGAAGATTTAAGGCATATGGCGCAGCGACGCTGGCGAAAAATGCTTTCGGATAGTGGAGAATAACAAAATGTAGGAGCCTACCAACATTCATATGATGGTATTTCGTAGGGACCAGATTTATCGCGTCCGAGGGCGTGATTTATCACGCGAGATCATCCGCGAACTAGCTTATAGACAGGATTCGCCATGATCTCGCTCAATAAATTGAGCGCACGGACGCGATAAATCTGGTCCCTACGAAAACCGCCGAAGTAAGATCGGTGAAGTATTCCAGTTTTTCATAAAAATGACTTGTAGTCCTCCAATGTGTTCACATTTCTAAACGAGCGCAATTGTGGATCAATCGTTCGTAGTTGCGCCTCGTCGAGAAAACGCACGGGTGCAATCTCCAGCAGGCTGCGTGGATCGCGGCGTCCCGCATGTAAGCGTTCCTCTAGCAATGACAGCAGAGAGCATGGGTATATGCTACAAAGCACCTGTGGCACGTTGTCAACCACAGGCACAAGCAGACGCTCGTCAAGTGGTTGAGAGAGCAGAAACGCGATCATTTCAGGTAGCACAAATGGCATATCCACCGCTACAACAAGAGCATGCGTAGCCTGTATCGCTCGTAGCCCCGAATACAAACCCATAAGTGGTCCAGAATTTGGAGTTTCATCCATTACAATGAAGAGACCTGTATCCTTATATAAAGAGGCTTGCTGCGTATCTTGAACAACGAGCAAAACCTCGCCGCATTGCTTGCGCAACAAAGTAGCAAGATGCTCGACGAACGTCACAGCAGCATTAGAAGGCAGAGGCAACAATGCCTTATTTCTTCCCATACGAGTGCTACGACCACCCGCGAGGATAATGCCAGCCACAGCATCCATAAAGCCTCCATCATAAAAAAGTGCTGGAGAAGGAGAAAAAACAAAGTTTTTGAGGAAAAACC
>CAXUHG010000083.1:5546-6298 GCA_964250805.1 uncultured Ktedonobacteraceae bacterium
CCACACACAAAAAAAACCCACACATAAAAAAAATTGTGGTTTTTATAAAAAAAAAATTTTTTTTGTGTTAACCCCCAGCACTTTTTTACATTTCTTAACTTAGCGAGACAACGCCTTAGTCTTACGTCGATTACCTTTGGGAATATACTGTTGACGACTTTGATATGCCTGGAAGTTGGCACGCTCCTCTGGATACTTGCGGACAAGATAGACGATCCACAACACGGCCCATACGAGCAGGGCAATCACCCAGAGAACACGCCAGAAACGCCACGCGAAAAAGTACTGATCGAGATAGGCACGCGCGAAGATCAGAGGGAGACCGACGAAGCAGATCACCGCAAACCAGCCGAGATACCTGTCTAGCATATACTTGAGTATCGCCCTACTCTTTACAAAACGTTTGCGACCCTCAACCGAGTAGTAGAAGGTTATCAGCAGACCAGCACAACAAAAGATAAGCCAGGGTATGTAGTAGTGAAATGGCTCCGAGCCTGTAAGCCCCGCGTTTGTGCCTGCATCATATGGCGTATCAAATAGCCAGTGATAGAGGTCGAAATGCATGAAAAATTCACTCCCTTCTTCGTAAACCTCATAATTGCTGCTATGATAGCACGGATGATGCAAAGCGTCTAGCCCTTTGCTACAAAAAGTTTCCATAACTCAGGAACGCCCCCCCCCCCCCAACCAGGGACGCCCTGGGCGGGGGGGGCGGGGTTGGTGTGGCCTAGCGGGGTGGGGGGCGCCACGCG
>CAXUHG010000083.1:6308-25007 GCA_964250805.1 uncultured Ktedonobacteraceae bacterium
ACGCGACAGATGCTGAGCCTCTGTCGCGTTCGGCGTTCCTGTATCATTGGTGCATCCGCCAAATCCTTCGGATTTCGTAGGGACCCGATTTATCGCGTCCGCGCACGAGCGAAGCAATGTGCGCGTCTCGTGCTAGTTAGCAAATGCACCAATCATGGAGCTTGTTAATAGACCAAGCGGACCTTAGCCCATAATCATACGTCCAATCGAGTTTGCATCCGTCTCGGTGAACCAGACGTTGCCATCTGCTCCAAGTGCGATATCAGTAATAGTGGTAGTACTGGCACCAGGGACAGCAATATCTATTGCAGTAGGAGTGGTACCTGTCGTGATTTGCCCGATTTTGCCCGTACCTTGCTCAGTGAACAAAAGAGTATTACCTGGTCCAGCCTTAATACCAAGCGTAGTCGTGCCTCTACTAGCACCAGTGATAGCAAAATCTGTGGCAGTGAAGGCACCACTTGGCACAATATCTCCAACCATGCCAGTGCTCTGCTCTGTATACCAGAGATTGCCGTCTGCTCCAAGCGCGATACCAGTAGAGGTTAGACTTAAAGTAGCATGCTCTGTGATCGTACCAACAGCAACACTGCCGCTAGCAGCAGTTGTGATACTTCCAACTTTAGCTGCACCAGCCTCAGTAAACCAGACAGTATTTGAACCTGTGGGTCCCGCTGTGATGCCAGTAGGCGCACCACCAGACGTGATTCCAGTAGAGTATTCTGTGATCGTGCCAGCAGGCGTGGAGCTTGTACTGTTAAGCACAAACTCACCGATTTTGCGCGTGTTTGACTCCGTGAACCAAAGGTTGCCATCCGGTCCTGTTACAATTTGTGCAAGCCCAGCGTTAGCTGAGATGCCAGTGTTATTATACTCCGTGATCGTGCCCGAAGGCGTGATGCTCGCAATCTTGTTTGCGGTGGTTGCTGATTCTAAAAACCACATGTTGCCGTCTGGTCCTTTTGTGATGCCAGTAGGCGCACTGTTAGGTGTAGGAATTGCATACTCAGTGATGACGCCACTCGGAGTGATCATACCGATCTTGTTTGCAGCATTCTCGGTGAACCAGAGATTACCCCTTGCATCTGATGCAATGCTACTGGGAGCACTGCTCCCAGTAGGTGTCAGGAAGTTTGTGATGGTGCCGACAGGCAGAGTTGAACTGATGCCTGTGAATCCCACAACGTCCGAACCACCCTGATTACCTTCGCTGGTGTTGAAGTACATGGGACGCTCGGCAACAAAAGTACTCCCTGCCGTCGTTGCCTGTACCGATGTTGATACCTGATAGCCACGAACGTCGTCACCCGCATGCACAAGGTTTTGTCTCGTCAAAGCTGTGATATCGACGGTTTGCCGACTCTTTGCAGTGACCGTAACGTTATCCGTGTAGGAACGCCCGTACTCGTTCACGATTGTTACCGCAAGCATTTCAGATGTTGCCGTTGGATTTTGCAGCGTAATCCAAGTGTTGTAGCCCGCGTTGGTGTAGCCCTCTGCGAAGTTGGCAACGTTGGTTGCTGCCGACAATGCACCCATAACATCAGTACCGCCAGTTGTAGTCACGTTGATACTTGTGTTTGGCAACGTATGTGTATAGTGGAAGAACATCTCACGCTCGACAACCAAACTTGGGGGTGGAGTTACAGAGCCTACCGGCGGTACTGTAACGTCTGCCGAGACTTCATTAGTCGGAGTACAGGTAATAGCGGTACCACTGGGACCATTACACGTTCCAGTAGGACTCGTATAGAGGGCGTTGACATTCTCAATCTGCTGCGAGAACGCTGGCACCGACACAGTAACGACCTGATTGGTCCCATTCTGGTACTCCAACGTAATCATAGCAGAGATAGTTGCCTCGCTCAAGTTAGAGAGAACCAGATTTTCCTGATACTGACCGCCCGTGTAGCCTTCGGCGAAGAGCCAGTGATTCGACAATGTTTGTGCCGCCACAACTGAGGCTGAACTTGAGACGGTACCAGCGTTACCTTCTACCATGTTAGACATGTATGTTGAACGCTCAACTGCCACAGGCGTATTTGCAGTGATACTTGCGGCAACATGTGCAGAAGGCAGAACACCAGGATAGATTGTGCCACGCGCCCCTGGAGCTACATAGACCGTTTGCGTTGAAACGATAGTGCCAGGATTACCAGCAGTAGCACTGTTTGCATAATATGTAACCGTCACAGTTGCAGGAACAATACTGGAAGGATTCAAGACCGTCATGTACGAGGTCATAGAGGAAGCACTACCTGACTGTGTTGGCACATCAGCAAGATAGAAACTCTGTCCGAGCGTAGTTGTGCCAAGTACATCACTACCGCTTACGACGCCGTTGTAGTTGAAATACATGGGGCGCTCGACTACGACACCTGCACAACTCGCTGACGCAGGAACCGTGACCATCGCTGAGACCATTGTGCCGGGTTGCTGAGTATCTGCCACGCCCATATCCTGGTTGACCGATGCTGTATAACGACTGGCATGAGGAATCACGACTGTCTTGACAGCTAGTGGCTTACGTGCCACCATATGTCTCTTTGCCTGCATATTGGTGATATCGCCCTCAGGCATATACGTAATGGTTGCATTACAATCAACGCTAGGATCGGGATCCTCTATCGTGATGTACTCACGAAAGCCGCCACCAACGCGCCCATCTGCCAAATACCACGTCTTGCTGACCGAAGTCGTAGGAGCGGGTGCCGCGTGTGCGCCTGAATGCTTGACTGTTAGACTATACAGGAACATGCTACATCCTAGTAGCATGAGCAACCCGAAACTGAGACCAGCGATGGTTCGTGTTCGTGTTGCATTTGATGATCCCTTAAAAGGAACATACCTCTTCAACTTATTCACCTCTACAAATTTTTCCGAGAAAACTATACGGACAACGATATTAGGGATGCGAAGATAACCTAGACATAAGAGAGTAGCATACCCCACCCCTTAGTTTTAGTATAATAGGTACACACAAGCGATATATTTATATGTAATGCAGGTGTAACCTCTAAATATAAAAATAAAGATGTGCCTGAGTGCCAACTGTTGTTGGCACTCAGGTACATCTTTATTTCTGTTGACCTTATTTCTGGTGATTCAACTCACCAATCGCCTTACTTACCTCAGCAGGCGAGCCGAACTTGTTCTCTTTAAGTTGCTGCAATGTCGAGCGTATCTCCTGGTCGGCACCATTCTGCTCGGCCTGCTTCACCAGATCATCCTTGCTCGCAGGATAATCTACACCCTTCAAAAATTTCTCTACCTGTATCGGATTGATCGCCATTATCGTGTACTCCTTTGTGTTTTCTAAAATGACTTTTGTGTTTCCTTACTGTACACGAACGAGATAGTACAATTGGTTCAAGCAAAAACGAAATAGCCTATCTCTTCTGCTACCAATGCCCACGCTTTTGCTTTTTAGGCACCTTCGCCTGTATCTTGACCTGACTCTTTGGCGTCGGCTTCACAGCAGGATGTACCGAGTGAAAACGCTTGGCAAGTTCAAGCGCACTCTCAGCATCTTGCAGATTAGCAACCTCAATCGTGATTGGTGCGCCATCAATCATAATAGTCAGCTTGACGGGCTGTACTGGCGATACGGCGGCTTGTTTTTCGCGTGCCTTGAACACCGACATTGCGATAGGACTTACCGCCGCGAAAACGGCACTCAGGTCTGCAACAATGCTAATAGTCTCGCGTTGAGCATAAATATCGGCCCACATTGTTTGCAGATAAGGCAATACCTCAAATATTAAATCCAGCCCACCGCGCTGTCCTGTGTACTGTGGCTCAATGCTATAGCCGTCGTGCTTCACCTCGTTCACAATAGCACGGCTCGCCGCACTCATCTCAAAAAGGTCAACATTCTCCTCGTCTTCCGCCACAATTTCTAAGAGAATGGGAGATATTTGTTCGTTTTGCATAACGTATATTTGCCTTTCAACGTCCCTGGTAGGGACCGATGTATCGCGTCCTTGTCGGCGGTTGATTGCCCACAGGACGCGATACATCGGTCCCTACCAGGGACGTATCCCCATAATTTTGTTCAATCGTACAATTATAGCCCATTATATCTTTATATTACGTGATATCATAATGTCTAACAAACAGTTTTCTCAACATAATAAAGGAGCAAATTTCTATGCGGCGCATTGCAATACTAGCGGAAGGCATGTTCGAGTGGCACTATGGCAAAACCGCGACGGGCGTTATCCGCTACGGACAAGACCCGGTAGTCGCCGTCATTGATAGCACTAAGGTCGGACAGACCGTGGCGCAAGCATTGCATACATCCTTCGGCGAGAACATTCCTATTGTGTACGACATTCGTGAAGCCCTGACCTACCAACCCGACACACTGCTGATTGGCATCGCTCCACAGGGTGGTGCCTTGCCGGAGGCGTGGCGTTGGCAACTGCTCACCGCACTGGCGTCCGGTTTGAATCTCGTCAGCGGCCTCCATTTCTTTCTCTCGGAAGACCCAGAGTTACAGGCTGCTGCGGAAAAGCACGGCGTGACCATCTGGGATGTGCGTCGCCCACCAAAGCAACAACGCGTCTCTCGCTTCACACCACATCGCGCTGGCAGCCACACCGTGCTTATGGTCGGCTCCGACTGCGCGACAGGCAAAATGTCCACTGCTCTCGAACTCAATTCGGCAGCCAAGCAACGCGGACTCGATAGTGCCTTTGTCGCAACGGGACAAACAGGTATCATGATATCGGGGAACGGCCTCCCTGTAGATCGCATCATCGTTGATTTCACGGCGGGACTGGTTGAAGAGATGGTGCTACGTTTCGCTGCGCAACACGACTGGGTGTTTGTTGAGGGACAGGGTGCCCTCAACCACCCCGGCTACTCGCCCGTCACGCTCGGCTTGATTCACGGCTCTCTGCCCGACGCCATGATTTTCAGTCACAAAGCTGGCACAACGCACATCGAAGGCTACGACAACTGCCCCTTCCCACCGTTGCGACAGATAATAAAAATGAACGAGGACGCCATCAATTGGGTACGCCCCGACTCATCAAGCAAGGTCGTCGGCATCTCACTGGTAACACAGGGCCTCAGCGATGAGCAAGCCAGAGATGCCATCAAGCAGGTCGAAGACGAAACAGGACTACCGACGACGGACGTATGGCGATTTGGAGCAGGAATTTTGTTGGACGCACTTGTCGAGTATTTTAGAACCTCAATAGGCAAAAATGGTTAGCTTGGTATTCCTAGCTTATACATGCCCTTACAGGAAACGTAGTGCCCCTATTTTTGTTGTAACTTTCTCTCGTTGCGTTATATTGTATGAAAACTCACAGAACTACGTCTGATCAACTCAACTCCGAGAAGAGTTGTCGTACATATCGCTTGAGGATCAGTAGCACGAGCTAACAGGCTTTTGACCGCCATTGATCCCATCGCCTCTCTATTGACTCGCATCGTGGTCAAGGCTGGCGTTAAGTGTTCTGCAAGATCAGCATCGTCAAAGCCGACGACGGATACATCTTCAGGAATTCTTCGTCCAAGTGCTTGTAGTGCCTTCATGACCCAACTTGCGGTTGGATCATTCGCGCAGAAAATAGCACTTATAGGAAGTTGAGTGGCAAGGAGACGTTGGCAGGCAGCAAGAACATCTTCTGGATCATCGACGTCACAGGTCTCAATAAGAGCTTCGTGAATGGTCAGACCAGCTTCACGAAGGGCTGAAAGATAGCCATCTTTTCTCCGTTCAAAGGTGTAGACTTTATATGGTTTCGGACTCAGTGGTGTATAGCCGCCTACAAAGGCAATATGCTGATGACCTTCACGAATTAAGTATTTAACAGCTTCTCTCGTTCCCTCAAAACTATCGGAAAGGACTGCATTTATCCGTAACCCTTCAAAAGAAACAAAATTATCTACGAGCACCATTGGTCGTGTCGTAGCGAATAAGGCTTGTACATTTTCAAGTCGCGCTGGTCCGACGAGAAGAATACCGCTTGTAGATGTTTCTTGCAATTTTGTAAGAAGCTCAGAAGGAAGGTAATGCTGACCTATCCCATGATAGAGCATCTTACTGTTTAATTTGCGTGCTTCACTCTCTGCCCCATGAAGAATTGGTGCCCAAAATGGATCGAGCTTTGTTTTCTCAATCGAGTTTCCAGCATTAAAGAGAAAATGTATCTCTTTGAGTACATGCTCGTTACTACGAACAGGAGCGTTCTGGCTCACGGACTTATTGTATCCAAGCTCTGATGCAACTTTGATCACGCGCAGACGCATCTCTTCGTTGATGTTCCCCTGATTATTAAGTACTCGTGAAACTGTTGCAATCGAAACGTCAGCTCTTTCCGCCACGTCTTTCACTGTTACTGAACGTACCACGACCTTTCATCACTCCCATTCTTCATAAAAAATCTGAAATTTTCTGAGAAAAAATATTATTTACTCGAAGAAATACCACATTTCCATGAGAATGTCAATAGTCACTCTCTCAATAAGTGAGATATTAGGTTCCCTTTCGTACTTCATGCCTATGAATACACCTTCTAATTTTTCTGCCGTGTCTTTTCTGAGTTTTCTCTTTTCTGAGAAATTTTCTCAGAAAAGTATTGACATTTACTCAAAATTTGGTTATTATTTTCTCGTAAACATATTTCCTACCCTCACTCACGTTTTGCTGGAGTTCTTGTACTTGTTGGTAGAAGGGCCACACATGAGTTCAAAGAGGGGTAACATGTTGACCCGTTCACCGATGAGCAGGCCGCTTCGTTTGAAACACACCCTTCCCATGCTCATCAGAAAAGGGCAAATACACGACGCTAGTTGATCCCAAAAGAAGGAAGGAGCAGAATGTGGAACATGTAGATATCCCAAAGGATGTTTTTTCACATCGTAAACGTCGCTCAATCGGTTCACTTGCCGCTCGTGAGGAGCGTGTTTTCTGGTTGTTTATTGCACCCTGGGTCATAGGCTTTCTCGTTTTCACGGGAGGACCTATTCTTGTTTCACTTTTCCTCAGTTTCACTGATTACACAGCAACCAATGTACCATCATTTATTGGTCTGCGTAACTACACGGACCTGTTTACGGACCCGCTTTTTCTCAAGTCACTCAGCGTTTCAGCGTACTACACACTTATCTCGTTGCCCTGCTCGCTGCTTGCGGCAATGGGACTAGCGATATTGTTGAATAGGCGTGTCGCTGGCAGTGGGATATTCAGGACTATTTTCTATATGCCAACAGTCATTTCTGGTGTCGCGGTTGCCCTTCTCTGGCAATGGATACTCAACCCTGATTTCGGACTCGCGAACTATGTCCTGGGTATTTTTCATGTACATGGAATATTGTGGTTTCAAGATGAGCGCACTGCTGTTCCTTCGTTTGCACTCATGTCTATATGGTCACTTGGTGGACCAATGATTGTATTCCTTGCGGCTCTACAGTCCATCCCCCCAGAACAGTATGAGGCAGCATCATTGGATGGAGCAAATGGCTGGAGCAAGTTCCTTTCTATCACGCTTCCGCTTATCAGTCCAGCTATACTCTTTAATCTGATAACGGGGATGATTGCGTCTCTTCAAGTTTTTACTCCTGCATATGTGATTACGCAAGGCGGCCCAAACTTTGCATCTGAGTTCTATGTTTTATACCTTTTCAACAACGCTTTCCAGTATTTCAAGTTTGGCTATGCGTCAGGTCAGGCATGGATTCTCTTTCTTATCATTCTGGTACTGACCGTGTTGCTGTTACAAGCCAGTAGAAGAGTTGTGCATTACGAAACGCAATAGCAAGGAGGGTATTCATGGCAGTACGAGAACGGAGTATAAACGAGCAAGAGGTAACACCAATGCTAGCACGCAGGGGACAGAGAGTGCTAGCTAGAAAAAGATGGTTATCGAACGGTAGCACGTACATTCTTCTTTGTGCATTCGCGGTACTATTTATAGCACCTGCGGCATGGATGTTGTCAACGGCTCTGAAATCACTCAGTGATGTTTCGAGTTTTCCACCATCTATCATTCCAAATCCAGCGGTGTGGTCTAACTTTGTAACCGCCCTGACAGCCGTTCCATTTTTCCAATTCCTATGGAATACATGCATCATCGTTTTTTTTACGCTTATCGGTGATGTATTCTCATCAGCATTTGTTGCATACGGCTTCGCGTTTCTACGCTTTCGATACCGTGAGTTACTCTTTCTGCTTGTGCTAGCGACGATGATGGTGCCAGGTGAAGTGCAACTGATACCACAGTTTATCCTTTTCAAAAACTTGGGCTGGATCAACACGTATTTGCCACTGATTGTGCCTACGTATTTTGGTAGCCCATTTCTCATCTTTTTGCTACGGCAAGCCTTTCGCTCAATTCCCAGAGAACTCGTGGATGCCGCAAGGCTGGATGGCGCGAATCATCTTGTGATCTGGTGGAGAATTATTCTTCCTCTCGCGCGTCCTGCGTTGGCTGCCGTAGCCATCTTCTCATTTATGTTCCACTGGAACGATCTCATTGGCCCACTGGTGTATTTGAACGACACAGACCTGTATCCCATCAGTTTAGGGCTAGCCCAATATACCGCAGCTTATGGGCAAACGCTGTGGAATTTTCTCATGGCGGCATCTCTGGTTGCGGTTTTGCCCTGTATCCTGATATTTTTCTTCTTCCAACGCTATCTTGTACAAAGCATTTTAGTGAGCGGAACCAAGAGTTTGAAAGGGGGTGAGAACACACAATAGCAGCAGGCATCTTATTCTCTTGACAAGTAGGAACACGCGAAATAGTAGCCTTGTAGTGTGAAAGTATAGTACGCGCAAAGATGCAAAAAGGAGTGAGATATGAGAACGTCTCTCACAAAATCTCTCGTGATGGTCATGATGCTTACTCTTGTTCTATCCTTCGTTGTTTCCTGTGGAGGCTTAGGTGGTTCGAGTAGTGGAAGTACCACGACGATTACATGGTTGGTACGAACAACAACTGGACCGTTAGCTGACTGGGAAGTCTCGGTTGTCAAGGACTTTGAGGCAGCCCACCCAAACATTCATGTGCAGCGGGTGACAGTACCAAACACAAGTTATGATCAAAAACTCGTGACGATGAATGCAGGCGGTAATCCTGCTGATGTCTTTACACACTGGGGTGGAAATAGCTGGGCAGATTTTGTCTATAGAGGGCTTGCAGCAGACCTGACGCCTTATGTCAACTCTAGCCACTTTTCCTTTGATGGTATGACGCCTGCACTTCTCAAGCAGTACACCGTGAATGGAAAGATCTATGGTATTCCTTTCTCGACAGGAGGAAGTTATCTTTTTTACAACGTTGACCTCTTCAAAAAAGCTGGTCTCAAACTCCCACCAACAAACTGGGACGACCCATCTTGGACCTGGAATACCGTCTTACACGACGCACAAGCGATAACTGTACACAGTCAATCAGCAAGTTCTCGACAGTTTGGCTTTAGTGACGACCTTTGGCCTGAAGATGCGAACGCACTCCTGTTTAATGATGATATTTTCCCACAAAGTTCATACACGACAGGTCTTATCGATCATGCACAGGCACAGAATGCTGGTGTCGAACAGGCTGTGCAATGGCAGCAAGATCTCGTATACAAGTATCATATCGCCCCTAATCCCTCAGAAGTAAGTGCTATTGGAACTGGCTTTTTGAGCGGGAAAGAAGGCATGTCGATGACCGGTGAATGGGGCTTTAGCTCGTATCAACCCGCCAAGTTCAATTTTGCAGTTGCTCCATTGCCACGTTTTCAAACGAATAAAGATGTTATCTTTACTGACCCCTGGATGATGGCAAAGGCATCAAAGCATCCGCAAGAGGCGTGGACGTTCCTGCAATGGTTGTCGGACCCAACAAAAGGTGAGAAAGGGTACATTGCTGCCTCTGGTTCCCTTCCACCCTGGCAACAACTTACTTCTGCATGGGCGGAAAGTGTACACAAATTTATGCCGTCCCTCTCTACAGAGCAATTGACAGAGGTTGCTCAAGGTTCATTTGCACATGGTCAAGAGTCTATCAACCACCTAGCAATTGGATATGGACAGTATGACAACATCATTGCAAATGTGCTCGCGCCTGTGTTTACAGGAAAGAAGAATGCAAATGCAGGACTCAGTGATTTGCAGCAGCAACTCACAACAGCAATCCAACGTTCTGGCATTACTCATTCCCTTTCGTAATACGGTCAGGTGAGCGGACGAGTGGGTAGAGTGGTGCCCGCTGCTCTATCCCCTTTTTCTTGTTGCTATCGTAGAAGTCAAATAGAAAGAAAGTGATGAAGACTCTTGTTTGAACACCACGTTCATTTCTTGAAGAATTGGCAACTGAAAGCACGCGTGTTTGAAAATCCTCTTGCTGACGATTTTGCTACCGTGGAAGGGTGGTTGTCTGCAAGTGTTCCGGGAACGGTGCAACAAGATTTGCTTGCTGCAGGATGTATTCCAGACCCATTTATCGGCAAGAACGAAGGGAAGGTACAGTGGGTTGGGGAACAAGACTGGCTCTATCGCTGTACGTTCACTGTGCCACAAGAGCTTACGGAGGCCGCATACATTAATCTCTGCTGTGAGGGGCTAGATACCTTTGCAACCGTTTGGCTCAACGGTATCCAAGTTCTTGAGAGCGATAATATGTTTGTGCCAGGACAGGTGCCGATTGCTTCCTTGCTCTCCTCAGGAGAAAATCAACTCCATATTCTCTTTGAATCAGCGATGCGGTGCGGGAAGGAGCGCGAGGCTACATACGGTGTACGAGCTATTATGGGAGATGGAGATGCAAGTAGAGTCTACGTTCGGAAAGCACAATATCATTACGGATGGGATTGGGGTCCTACGTTACTCACCGCTGGGCTGTGGAGAGCTGTCTCTCTGGAAGCATATGATGTAAAGATAGCAGAGCTTTCATGTATGACAGAAGTCACTTCTGATTTGCAGAAGGCAACTCTGCCTATATATCTACGACTCGACATGAGCAAAGAAGCGCCTTTTTCAGCTCTCTCTTTCCATGTTGCTGTACACAGCCCAACAGGGGAGGTTGTTCATGAAGAGGTACTGCCTGTAACGGGACACGAGGTGCAACATCTCTTTGAACTTCTTGATCCTCAGCTCTGGTGGCCGCGCGGTCATGGGAGTCAACCTTTGTATCGCATACGAGTGACGCTGTACTTTGGGAAAGAAACGTTGGATCAATGTGAGCTACGGGTGGGATTGCGTCGTTTGCAGTTGACGCAAGAGCGGCTTCTAACCGAACCCGGTACTAGTTTTTTCTTTGAGATTAATAATAAGCCCATCTTTTGTGGAGGTGCGAACTGGATTCCTGCTGACTCGTTCACACCTCGCATTTCATCCGAGCGGTATCAGGCATGGCTGCGTCTTGCGGCTGACGCGAACATGACGATGATACGTGTGTGGGGTGGTGGTATTTATGAAGAAGATGTATTCTACGACACCTGTGATGAACTCGGTCTCCTTGTCTGGCAAGATTTCATGTTCGCCTGCGGGAGTTATCCAGCTTACACATGGTTTCAGGAAAGTGTACGTGCGGAGGCGGAAGCGGCAGTGCGGCGTTTGCGTCATCATCCGTGTATTGCTCTTTGGTGTGGCAATAATGAAGATTATTTGCTTGCAGGTCCACTAGAAACAGATGGTGAAACATTCGAGAAAGATAGTCCGCCTGCACAGTTTCCAGCACGCATCATCTATGAGCAGTTGCTGCCTGAAGTTTGTAAGAGATTAGATGGTACACGTCCCTACTGGCCTGGAAGTCCTTATGGGGGAAGGGATGCAAATGATCCCACACAAGGAAATCAGCATATGTGGGGAGTGTGGCACGGCACTATGGCAAACTATCATGACTATTCAAAGTTTGGTGGACGTTTTGTGAGCGAGTTTGGCATGCAGGCATTTCCCGCGCTAGCAACCATTAAGTCTTTCGCCTCTCCAGAAGAACAATACCCGCAGAGCTACACATTGGATTATCACAACAAAGCAAGCTATGGGCCACGTCGTCTAAATGTCTATTTGACAGATACGGTACGGATACCTGCCGATCTGGAAGGATATATCTATGCAACACAGCTTATGCAAGCAGAGGCGGTAGCTTCGGGCATACGAGGTTGGCGTAGACAGTGGGGAGGTCCAGGTCGTTATGTTGTTTCTGGTGCATTAGTATGGCAACTGAACGATTGCTGGCCTGTGACAAGTTGGGCATTGGTTGACTACGAACTTCGTCCTAAACCCGCCTATTATGGAGTACGCCGAGAATTAGCTCCGCTTGTGGTTGGCATTGCCCGGCAAGGACCGGAAAATGCCGCGCTATGGGCTGTGAACAGTACAAATGCAAGTGTCGAGATTGAAATTGTGGTAAGGCGGTGGACTCTGGATGGTGTTCTCATTGATGAGAGAAAACACTATGCTACTTTGCCTTCCAATCAGGTAACGGAACTGGAAAGTGTTCCTTTTCGCGACGAGGAGAAAGAAATTCTTGGCGTACACCTCTTGCACCAGGGAGAAATTGTGTCGCGTACAACACTATGGTCGGAGCCATTCAAATATCTGTCGTTGCCTGATCCTCAAATCACCATACGGCGTGTTAGCCCGACAATGCTCGAAGTTTGCACCCAGCGTCCCGCCAAAGGCGTCTGGCTCGAAGCAGGAGATAATGTGCGTTGGAGCGATAATATGCTTGATCTTCTCCCCAACGATTCATACCGTATCGTTGTATCTCATCTGAATGAGGCCGACATTCAGATACGTTCCCTTCGCTGATGAGCTTTCATAGAGAAGCTTCATGTACTTCTAGTGATAAAGAGAGGAGAAATGCGTTCTCGGAAAAAGACCTTTCAGAGAAAACATGTACCGTAATGAAGAACCAAGAAGCGGTGACAACCTTGTAGCGCGAGGAAAACAAAAAGAGTAGGTAGGACTCGGAGGAAATACTCAATGAAGGTATTCATTTTACAATGGAGACGAGTCGCAGTTGTGCTAGTTGCTTTGGTTTTAAGTGTGCTTGTCTTTGCGCCAACAGCCTATGCTGCTGGTCCTATCAGTTGGTTTACTACCAGTACTGTAAGCAGTGGGAATGGACCCGCATGGGGCCGTATGCTTCCCTGGGATCAACAGGGAGATAACCTCGTCACGTATACCGAGTATCCATCAAATGGACTTCCTGTCATCAAAGTTGCGAGAAGCAATCCTGCAAACCCGGCATACACAGAGATTGCATCCATTCCTTCACCCACAAACGATGGGGACCATAGCCAGGACCAATCGCAAATGGTGCAATTGTCGAATGGTGATATCCTCATGGCAACACGCAATCACCGAACAGATCTTAACTGGTTTGGTCTCCCAATTCTCAAGAGTACCGATGGTGGCTACACGTGGAGCTTCCTGAGCCAATTGGATACCAATCCCAATTCAAACGGGCGCTATGATCGTGGATTGTGGGAACCATTTTTGTATGTACTTCCCAATGGGTGTATCGCAGGCTTCTATGCGAATGAAAAACATGCCGACGACAACCCGTCATACAGCCAAATTGTTTCGGAACGAGTCTCCTGTGACGGTGGGGCAACTTGGGGCGACGAGATTTACGCAGCCGCTGAAGCAGGAAGCGCTCGTCCTGGCATGCCAGGATTTGCACGCATGGCAAATGGAAACTACATCCTCGTCTTCGAGGTGTGTGGTACGGATAATTGCAATATCCATTACAAGATTTCAAGTGATGGGACATCCTGGTCGAATGATCTTGGAGCAACTATCCCCAATCAGTCATCAGGACCATATGTCACTGTGCTGTCGAGTGGTCGCATTCTGGTATCTTCAGGCTGCACGAACCAGATTTCGGTTAGCGACGACAACGGGGCAAGTTGGTACTTGAATGACCCACCTGCATGGAGTATCTCTGGTTGTGGAACCAATGCTGCAACAGCAACGTGGCCCGGCATCTATCAAACGGGAAGAAATCAATCGAATGAAGTCGGGGTTGTCGTGAATATCGACAATTCGATACAAATTAGATTCGGGAACTACTGATACACCTTTACATCGTCCAAATATGACGAGTTCGCTTGAACTGTTTGTAGGAGTACAAAGATGGCTGTTGCTTAACAGCCATCTCTGGCGAATAAAAAAACGAGCGGTCCTAAAGAGCAATATTTTATCTCATGAAACCCGTAATAGCAGAGGAGAACAAGACATGGTGTCAAGGCGCGTATTACTGGTTCGTATACTCACGAAACCTCAAGCAAGTGCAAGCTCCTATTGATCGTCGCAACTCTTCTGTAAGCGTGTGCTAGCAGAGCGGCACTCCTTTTCCTCTCTTCACTATCCGCCAGGAATGACCTTTTATAGTCATCTAAACGAATACCCACTGCTAGGAACGCTTCCTGGAGGGGTGTAGGCTGCTCGTCGAAAAACATGCGGTTTGCTAGATCAGAGAGCAAAGCTAGGCGTTGTTTCTGTGGGAATTTGCTAATCTCGCGGGCAAAGAGAGCAAAAATCTCACGTTGATACACTTTTTCCGTTGCTATATCCAGCCCATCGGCATATCCACCCTTACTGTTTTCAACGGTATATTCATTGCTATCTCGACGGATAAGGCGACGCTCCTTGCGCATCATATCTCGGCAGTAGTTGCTCGCAATCACGACACTGATATGCTCCAATGAGCGAATTGGCTCGGCCTCGCCACGCTCCACCATCTGCACACGTTCCAGTACACGCCTCATCGTCTCCTGTATCACGTCCTCTACAATGTCCTCTTCTTGCCCACGCCAGAAGGAGAAGTGCAGGGCATAGATGATACGCGGGACGCGACTACGAAGAAATGTATAGAGTTCATCCCAATTGAGCTTCATAACCGATTCTTTTGCTTCATATGCTTCCATAATGCACTGCATGGACGTTTCCTCTCTTCACGCTTAGTTGGCATGGCAGGGACAAGCCCTGTCACTACCATATACTGCCTGTGCTGCTGTTACACGTATCGTAGTGACGCTGCTTCGTAACAAACTTCACTTGCACTACTGTATGTATGCTGCTACACTGGAAGGCAAGATATGTTCATTGCGTAGCTAGAGTTCTATCTTGCATTCTCGTGTATGTTGCTACTTTGAGAGTACTTGATATGCAGAGACAGAAGAACCGTAGAGAACAACCATTCATCAGACACTCATGTCCCATTTGCAAATGTCCGACAAACATCCGTAAGAGATACCTGAGGTGTTATGGAGAACTCACTGCCTTTTCATGTACAGCTACGCTATGAACGAGAGTTACGTGGCTGGTCGCAAGCAGATGTCGCGCAGAAAGTCGGGAGCGATGTCAAGACGGTAGGACGTTGGGAGAGCGGCTCAAGCCTTCCGCGCCCTTACTACCAGCAGAGACTTTATGAGATTTTTGGCAAGAACGCGCAAGATATGGGATTGCTTGAACAGAGTCCTTCCTCCGAGGTATTAAAAAATGAGCCTACTCTCAGGGAGAACCATACAAGAACGTCTGCAGATGGTACTACATATAGAGCGTCCTCTGAGCAAGTACCGCGTGTAGATTGGGGTGAGGCACCACACACAATTCTCCTCCACGGACGCGAGCGCGAGCGTTCTCAATTGGAGGCGTGGCTACAGCAGTGTCGCATTGTGACTATTCTCGGCATGGGAGGTGTTGGCAAGACGACGCTTGCAGCAGCAGTGACGGAGCAAACTCAGGACAACTTCGACGCTATTTTCTGGCACTCGTTGCACAATGCTCCACCTCTGGAACAGTTTCTCAAGAGTACACTTCAATTTCTCTCACGCCAACAACATCCTCTCTTGTCAAGCACAATTGAGGACTTACTGACGCTGCTCATACAACATTTACAGCACCATCGTTGCTTGCTTATCCTGGATAATTTCGAGTCGCTTTTACAGGCTGGACAGTACGCGGGGCACTATCAGACAGGGTATGAAGACTATGGACGCTTGCTACAGCGCATCGGTGAGACGCAACATAGAAGTTGCGTCTTGCTCACCAGTCGAGAAAAACCGCGAGAGGTTGCTCAACTAGAGGGCAAGCAATCTCTTGTGCGCACACTTTCACTTTCAGGAGTAGACGCCCAAGAAGGACAGGCTCTTCTGCACGAAAAAGGGCTAGTTGGCAACGAGCAAGAATGGCACGACCTGATACAATTGTATTCTGGCAATCCTCTGGCCTTACAATTGGTCGCGGAATCTATACAGGAAGTCTTCGGCGGGAATATTTCTCCTTTTCTGTCCGCAAAAGAGAGTGTTTTCGGCGATATCACCGATTTGCTTGCGCAACACTTTCAGCGTCTCTCCCGGCAAGAGCAGGACATTCTCTACTGGTTAGCAATTGAGCGTGAAGCACTTTCCTTAGAGGAACTACGGAAGGAGTTACAGCAATCGGGAGCGACTCTACTGGAAACGTTGGCATCACTACGCCGCCGTTCGCTCATAGAAACGCGAGCCGCGAACTCCTTTACGCTACAACCCGTGATTATGGAATATCTGACAGCACGGCTTGTACAGGAGGCAACCAGAGAATTTTCTACAGACATAAGCACGGTCTGGAAAAACTATGCCTTTATTAAAGCACAGGCAAAAGAGTATGTCCGAGCATATCAAATTCGGCTTATTCTCGCTCCGATAGCTCAAAACATAGTGACAATGCTAACGACAGAGGCATTTGAGCAACAACTACGCAACACATTGACGGCTCAACGAGGAAGACATATTCTGCAAAGAGACTATACAGCAGGAAATATACTTAATCTCCTCGTACATGTACAGTATGATCTTCGTGTTTTCGACTTTTCGCATTTGCTCATCCAACAAGCATATCTTCAACATGCGAATCTTGCAGACACCAATTTTGCCTACACTTCTTTTGTCTCATCGGTTTTCACAAATACGTTCGGCAGCGTCCTCTCTGTCGCGTTTAGCCCCGATGATAATATGCTAGCAATAGGCATAGCGACGGGAGAAATATGGGTGTACGATGTAGCTAGTGGAACGCCTCTTTTCTCGTGCGCAGGACATACTGACGGTGTGTGGTCGGTCGCATTCAGCCCTGATATGAAGACACTAGCAAGTAGTAGCGACGACCAGACGATTCGCCTGTGGAACATGCTTACAGGCGAGTGCATCCAGATACTCGGAGGTCACACAAACCGAGTACGCTCTCTCGCCTTTCATCCTGATGGGAATATCTTGGCAAGTGGAAGTGACGATAAGCAGGTGATATTGTGGGAGGTCAGTACAGGTAGCCGCCTCTCTACGTTGCAAGGGCACACAGATCGTGTCTGGTCGGTTGCCTTCAGCCATGATGGGAATATGCTGGCAACAGGCAGCACGGATCGCACAATTCGTCTATGGGACGTTGCTTCTCGTACCGTTCTTACTCCACTTCTCGGTCACACTAATTCTATTCGCTCCCTCGCCTTTAGCCCTGATAATCGACTTCTGGTAAGTGGAAGCGATGACGTAACGGTTGTCCTCTGGGACATTCAGCAGCGCGTAGCAATCAGAACGTTGCGCGGACATACAAATCGTGTCTGGTCGGTTGCGTTTCATGGGAATGGGCAACACATTGCGAGTGGCAGCGAAGATTCAACGATTTGCATCTGGGACGTTGCCACAGGAGAACGCATACACACGTTGCAAGGGCATACGCATGGCGTGCGCTCCGTTGCCTACAGCCCACATGCACCCCTTCTCGCCAGTGGTGGAGATGATCAAACGCTTCGTTTATGGGAGACAGCCAGCGGTCAATGCTTGAAGATACTCCAAGGATACACCAATCGTATCCGTTCGGTTTCGTTTGTCGGCAACGGACAAATGCTCGTGAGCATTGGAGAGGATCAGGGCATACGCATATGGGACGTGGCAAAGGCAGTATGTAAGAGAACAATCCGCAAAGCAGGACATAGCGTCCACGCCATTGCATCCTCTTCCGACGGCTCCTTGCTCGCCAGCGGAGGCGAAGACCAAACCGTCTACCTATGGAACACTGCTACAGGCCAACAAATAAGAACATTGCGCGGACATACAGACTGGGTTAGCGCAGTCGCATTTAGCAGAGATGGAAGCATGCTTGCCAGTTGCAGCGAAGACCGCACCGCCAGGCTATGGGAAACAAGGACAGGCCGATGCATACAAATCTTCACTGGTCACACCAGTTGGGTGCGAGCCGTCGTGTTTAGCCCTGATAGCTCCTTGCTTGCCTCCTGTGGAGATGACCAGACGATTCGTATCTGGCAGCCTGGAAAAGACGAGAGTCTGCTCATCCTCGAAGGTCATACGGGCCGCATTCGCTCTCTCGCCTTTCATCCCCATGAACAGAGACTCATAAGTGGGAGCGAGGATGAAACAATCCGTATCTGGAATAGTTCCACAGGCGAGAGCCTCTCTATTCTTCAAGGACATAGCGGAAGAGTTCGCTCCGTTGCCTATAACTCCGATGGCACTCTGCTAGCCAGCAGTAGCGATGACCAGACAATTCGCCTCTGGAATGCTCTATCGGGGAAGTGTCTAGCGGTACTTCAAGGTCACACTCATCGCGTCCGCTCGGTCTCCTTTGATCCCACAGGTGAATTTCTCGTGAGTAGCAGCGACGACGGTACTCTCAAACTGTGGCAAGTGCAGACCGCCCGCTGCACAAAAACCCTGCTCAACGAACGCCCCTACGAACGCATGAACATCACTGGC
>CAXUHG010000084.1:0-22300 GCA_964250805.1 uncultured Ktedonobacteraceae bacterium
GTATGGGAGGGGCGTTCCCCTTGCGGGCGCCCTGGTCCCAATGATTCACTAAGTTGCTCAAATGAAGAGAGATAAAGGGAGGCATGAAAGTCGTGGAAAGCATAGAGGCTAGTGGCAAAAGTGTCGATGAGGCCGTGCAACAGGCATTGACGCGCCTGGGGAAACGCCGCGAGGATGTGGAGATCGTCGTGCTACAGGAGCCAAGCCGAGGGACCTTCGGTCTCGGTAGCAAAGAGGCACGCGTTCGCGTTACTACGCTTCCTGTACGTGTCACTACGAGTAGCGCAGTGATTACACCCGAAATGGCGGATGCGCTTCTCGGTCCCGACGTCCCCGATGTCGTAGAGTCCGACGAAGAACTCTATGATGAAGAGCTTGAAGAGGGCGACGACGAGGAGTTTGAGGACGACGAGGACGACGAAGAATTCGATGAGGATGAAGATGAAGATGAAGAGGGCGAGTTTGAAGAGGAGGTTCCCTTTATCGCATCGTCAGAACCCTTGACAACCGTTATTTCTGAACAGGACGACATCAGCGTAGCACAGGGCGAGATGCAAGAGGTCGAGACTCCTTCACGCGAAGATGTAGAGATTACCGTTGATGTGCTACAACATATTTTACGCTACATGAACATTCACGCAACGGTACAGGTACGCTCAGTCAATCCGCTCGCTCTGAATATTCACGGCATCAACGAAAATCTCGGACTGCTGATTGGGCGTAGAGGTGAGACGCTGGCCTCGTTGCAATTGCTTGTGAGCCTGATCGTTGGGCATCGCACGAAACACCGTATGCGTATCACCATCGACGCCGAAAATTACCGCGAACGCCGCGAAGATAATCTCCGTTCGCTGGCTCTACGTGTGGCGCAGCAGGTACGCAACTACCGACGCGCAATCGCACTTGAGGCAATGCCCCCCAACGAACGACGAATCGTCCACATAGCCTTGGCGGATAGTAAGGACATCAGCACCGAGAGTATCGGCGAAGGCGAAGAGCGACGCGTCGTCATCTCATTGAAACGTTCTGGACGCTAAGATAATATCAATTTGCTGAAACGTTCTGGACGCTAACATAAGAATTCGTAGGGACCAGATGTATCGCGTCCGAGGCTCAATTTATTGAGCGAGATCGTTGTGAAACCACTCTACAGACCATCTCAGACATGATCTCGCGCGATAAATCGCACGACGGACGCGATACATCTGGTCCCTACGAAATACCATTACATGATGCCAGGAGGAGTACATGTTGTTGACACCGACTTCTCCTGTACAATTTCTTACATTGGGACATGTCACATGCGATCTTCATCCTGATGGCTTGTGTACGCTTGGTGGCACCGTAACATTTGCTGCCCTCACCGCCTATCGTTTAGGATTAGCGACGGGTATTGTCACTCGCGCCTCGTCCAATATCATTCAGGATTTGTCGAATACACTCTCTGGTATCGCCATCTCAGCACATCCTTCCGACGAAACAACAACATTTATCAACCAGTACACACAAGGCTTCCGTACACAATATCTACGTGCGAAAGCCGACCCTATCATCATTGACGATATCCCTTCCACATGGCGGAATACGCCAATTGTTTTGCTCGGTCCTCTAGCGCAAGAAATTTCGCCCGATGTTGTCGCCGCATTTCCCCGTCGCTCTGGTGCAATTATCGCCGCGACTCCGCAAGGCTGGTTACGACGCTGGGACGCCGAGAGGCGAGTCTGGCCTACACCTTGGCAAACGGCGGAACAGATATTGCCCCTACTTGACGTACTTATCCTGAGCCATGACGACTTGCTCCCCTTCGCCAATGGCAATCGCGAGGAGGCTGATGCTATCCTACATGGTTGGAGCATGCAGGTTCCTCTGCTCGTTGCCACCGATGGGAGACACGGCGCAACTCTGTTTCGGCACGGAACTACACAACATTTTCCAGCGTATAAAGTGCAAGAGGTAGACCCAACTGGAGCCGGAGATGTATTCGCCGCTGCGTTCCTGGTTGAGCTGTATCGACATAACGACCCTGAGCAAGCAGTAGACTTTGCCAATTGTGTCGCCTCGTTCTCGATAGAGCATGAGGGCGTAGAGGGGATTCCAACGCTTAGTGCAGTGAAAATGCGTATGAAAAAGGCTTCATTGTAAAAGCCATTGCTCAAAGACTTTTATATATGCTTCGTACCAAGATGGACCATTTGTGTGCATCCTCTGAATAGCAAGCAGAGTATCAAGTAACTGCTGTATATCACTTGCCGTTATCTCTTTTGTCTTCATACATTGTACTAATGCAATCATGTGTTTAGTTTCTAACGCAACTATAGGTGTTGAGACGGCCTTCTTAAAATCCCTCCAATACTGTGCATTGTGAAAAGCATCGACAGTGTTTGGATCAAGCTTGTTAGCAATGAAAAGACCATAAACGGGTTTCTGCATGCTCTCTCGTATTACCTTGAAAACATGACGGGTGACTGGTTCACCTTCCATTGCAAACTGCCGACTCCCATTTGCTAACGTCACTTCACAAACGAGTTTAAACGTCTCATAGGTAAAGGTAAGATCTGCCATTCCACCTTGAGCATGATGGACAGGGTTAATATCCTCGTCTACTTTGAAACCATGTGTATTGTTGATGGGTCCAATGAGACTATTTATTGCAAGGAAAAGACGCCAAATTGCCCACTCGAAAAAGGCAGGTGCATACACTTGCTTACCAATGAGCGTATTAGCTTGAATATCCTCTAAAAGCTGCTCTATTTCATCTAGTGCTGGTAGTGAATGTTGTGTATAGTAGAATTGAATTTCTCGTACCTGCTTAATTTTTTCTCTTAGCCGAATTTCATAAGCTTGTAAGTCTGATAACGTTTCCCATATAGGGGCTATTGGAAGCTCTATAGTTTCTCCTAAACTCGTCGCAAGCTCGACAAGTTGTTTTTTCAATGTGATAGTTTCGCTTTTTACAAATGCCAAGTCATCTGTTGGCAGAAGAGGTAGCTCAGGAGCATAAAAATTCTGTAGATAATCGCTATCGGCGAGAAGCATCGAATTATCGGTGAGAAGGGTTTCTACGAAAGGTAAACGGGCTTCCGAAATAGCAAGTTTGTTACCGCGAATTGTTAATAGACCTGTCATCAATGCATAACGACTACTACTATCAGCATAATCCTCCAGGGTGTTCTGCTCTAAATTCAGTTTTTTAGTTGCATCTCTTAACGCACCTTTTGCAAACGCGGTTTTTGCAACTTTTCCATTATAATAATTATATTCCTCACGAAATCTTTGGATATTGGAAAAAGCTGTTTGGAAAGAAGCATCATTTTCATTGAGAACTGTAATGACATAAAGCCCAATTTCAGCAAGTGTAAGGCCAACAAGACCTATATCACGAGCATCTTTTAGAAAGCGTAGTAAGAGGCGGAAAGGACGAAGGTGAAAATCTTGGGTGCCGACTTTCTCTAAAGGAGATGCTATTTGATATTTCAGTAATTGACGGAGGAAAATCGTTTCTTCGATTTCTGGATGATCAATGAGTAGCCTCCCAACTTCAGTAACACTCCATTCTTTACCTCTACCCCAATCTGTAACAAAGCCAAGTTGTTTGAACGCGCCCGCAAATTTTCGTCCTCCGTCATCACCCGTAACACGTTCAGACTTTACTAGCCCTGCTTCTATCATTGCTACCTGAAACTCAATTTGTTCTGGTTTTCTGAAAGGACGATCACTCATTCTAGTTATGAATAATTTTAGTGCATCACGAAGTCGCAGAGGATTACGCGCAGTCGTGTTACCAATATTCCAAACGCGCATTGTGCTGTTCGTCCAATCTCTATAAACCTACAAAGAGATACTCCTTCACTTCGTTCTGATTATCATCTACTTTGTGATGATGTGTACCGAACGAGTAGCGATGATCACACTCATACACTGTCACATTGCGCTTGTAGTGCAAGAGCATTGCGAAAAGTTCCTCTTTTGTAGGAATGCCGTTAGAAGAATATGATACCACAATAATTGAGTTTTGGAATTGTGTGAAAAGTTTGTGAAATGCCTCGTATATCGTTTTCTTTGTGTCGAAAAGACTAGTTAAGCGTCGAAATTTCTTTGTTTTTGTATTTTCAAGGATTTCTACATCTTGCCAATAACGGGTCAAGCCTTCGACAAAGTGGTAGCGGCGAGAATAATCATTATCGCTGTGAGGAGATACATATGGTGGATCAATATAGACCAGATCATAATGTATATTGTGTGGTAGTAAAAATAAGTCAGTATTATATGCTATATTCTGCTGACCGTTATCAAATACCGCTTCATTAAAAATAGTTACAGCGTCACGGAAATGCTGTTCCAGTGAAATTTTCAGATCTCGCCTCCCATCGTCGTAGCGAAGTCCTGTATACGTGAAAATTCCACGTGGTCGTCTTCGTAGACACGCACGAACAATAGCTGCAAATGCGAGTGAGCGTTTGTTCATGGAAGGCATTTGTTGAATATTCGCCACGAGGTTATCTAACAATAGGTTTTCTGCATCTGTAAAATACAAATTACCAAAGGTACGAGTAATGAAATCTTCTGATAAAGGTTGAGGCAGCAATAATGCCTCAACTTCATCTTCTGTAAGATGTTCTGAGCTATTCGCAACACATGCTTGTGCCGTATGAAAACAAAAGCGTAGTGCATCGTTACTCGTGACAGATTTTCCCATTGTTTTGAGTAGATAACTTACTGAACTGCTACCACTACAAGCATCAAGTACTGTTGTAAAATCAAGTTCACTTAATGTCTTGTATAGAAATGGAAGAATAGCATGTTTACTTCCCATATAGCGTGAACTTGGGAATTTGGTAAGTTGGGTACCTACAAGTTCATTATTCGTTACAAGGCGTGAAGCGAGTACCATTTTATTGCCTCGGTTTTACTAAAATTTCGGGAATAGCTTTTCTTCCCGTTCCTTTGCTATTGATATTACGCCCTGCATAAACAACTTGAATACTATGCTTTGAGTAAAGATTTAATGTAAGCTCTGAATATGAGTTGCTTAAAACAGGATATGCTCCTAACGCTATAAGTTCATCATAAGTTTGAGCTAATTTGTATTGATCTCGCTCACGAAATTGCTCTTTTGTATATCGTTTGAAGTCTGAGTACATACTCACCGGCACATATGGAGGGTCAAGGTATATAAAGTCTCCTGGACGCGCATGATGTGTAAGGAATGTATGGTAGTCGTCATTATAAAGTTCTGACGAGCGAAGTATTGCAGACGCTTTGCGAATTTGACTGAGATCGTAGAGAATTGGATTTGTATATCTTCCAAAGGGAGTATTAAAATCGCCCTTTTGATTGACTCGATAGAGACCATTGAAACAGGTTTTATTTAAGTAGATAAAGCGTGCAGCTTGCTCTTGCTTGCTTAATGAAGAAGTCTTCTGCGCTCGTACTTCATAGAAATACATTTCCGAATGTTTGCTTTGATGTTCATCGAGAAGTGTGAGCAATGTTTGGAGATCATCACGCACCATAAAATACACGTTCATTAGGTCTTCATTGGCGTCGTTGAGCAACATTGAATGATAACCAATAGCTAGAGCAACAGCTCCTCCACCAAGAAATGGCTCGAGATAACGCTCGAAGGTTGGTGGGGCTGCAGAAATAATAATGTCTATAAGTTTTCGTTTTCCCCCTACCCATTTTACGAACGGTACAGATTTTGGTGTGATAGAAACTTGTTGTCCCTCTTCCTCCTGCTGAAAGGAGAGTTGGATTACTTTATAGTTCATCGCCACCTCTCTAAAAATATATGTACTCATGTTTATAAGTATGTTATAGTATATCCCCAAAGCCGCTTGTTTGTCTTATACAGAGATTTTGTCTTGTACATATATCTAACGCAAGGGATATATTTGTGGTGACATGGTAGGACTTGTGAGTAAGTGATATAAAATATGAAGTGTAGAAATTTATAAAGTATAGAAAAAGGGAAACTCTATGTCTCCACAATTTGGCCTTATATCGCGTATATTGCTCAAATCCGCCTTCGTACTGCTCGGTGTCTTGCTGCTTGTGATGTTAAGCACACAGACAGTTACAGACGGTTTGTCGGGGCATCTAGGAGTGCAGAGTACGCCAACAGATAATCCCTGGCTAGAGATTATTGTTGCCGCGCTTTATCTTGTCTATATGCTGTGGACATTGATACGGCCTCGACGCATTTTGTGGTCGCACTGGCGTTTTACGTATACCTATTTGCTGTCTATTTTTGTGCTGACTCTGATTGTTGGTTCCTTTGCCTCTTCTCTGCTGCGTCTCCTGGGTTATAGCGTCATTTTTTGTATGGCAATTCAGGCACGTACCGCCTTTGGACGTGTGGGAAGTTGGTTTGTGATTGCTGCTCTGCTGCTCATGGTTCTGCTGGATACGCTGATTATGAACGGCGTTGCGAATGAGTCGTTGTCGGTATGGACGCCACTACAATTAGCACTTTTACTGATTGGCCTTGCCTTTGTGCAGACGTTTACAGGCTTAGGCGTGCAGGAGCGCACGGCTCGCATGCAGAACGAAGAACTTGTTGCTCAATTAACACAGGCGCAGGAGCAGTTGCGAACCTATACCATTCACGCCGAAGAACTGGCGACGATGCGCGAACGCACCCGCGTTGCCCGTGAGATACACGACACACTCGCACAGGGACTCGCTGCCATCAAGATGCACCTTGAGACTGGACAAGTCTTGTTAGATACCGCTCCTACATCCGCACGAGAGCATATAGAGTACGCACGCTCATTAGCAGGAACGCATTTGCACGAGGCGCGTACCTCCATTCTTGAGTTACGCACAGACGTATTGCAGGGCCAATCGCTCATAGAGGCACTCTCCACGCTAACGGCATCGTGGAGAGCCTCACAAACAACAGAACAACAAGGCGCGACGTTTCGCGTAGGGCAACCTATCGACGAAGCCGCCCTTTCGTCTGCAACTGCGCTCACGCTCTACCGCATCGCACAAGAGGCACTGCATAATGCTCGACAACATGGACACGCCAGCGCGGTCGAGGTCGAATTGAGCGTTGAGGCCGAGATGCTGTGTCTGACGATTACCGATAACGGCGTGGGCTTTGGTTTTGAGCAGGGAGACCGCATGGGTCTCCCCTACATGTCCCCCTCCTACACGATATGTAGGGGAGACCCTTGCGGTCTCCCTGCTACCGGATTCGGTATTGTGGGAATGCGCGAACGGCTACACTTGCTACACGGGACACTGGATATTCTCAGCACTCGTGGAGCGGGGACGCAGGTAGTGGCAATGGTGCCATTGCAGAACGTTAGCGAGACAGAGCCACTTCCAGTAAGGAGCTATAGCATATGAACCCTATTCGTGTTGTGCTGGTGGACGATCACGCTATTGTGAGAGAGGGCTTGAGCAGTATGCTGAGTACCCAGCTCGATATGCGTATCGTTGGCGAAGCTGGAACGGGAGTCGAAGCGGTAGCATTGATAGAACGGACGCAACCTGACGTGGTGCTACTCGATTTAGAGATGCCCGACATGAACGGTGTAGGAGTACTTGAACAAACTCGGAAATTGACTCCCACGCCACGTGTGCTAATTTTGACTGCCTATGGCAGCGACGAGCGTATTCTTGAGGCTGTTCGTGCAGGTGCGAAAGGCTATCTCTTGAAAGAGGCTGGCTTATCTGAGGTGCTACACGCAGTGCGGATTGTCGCGGACGGTGGCTCTCTGCTCGAACCTGCTATCACAGAGCGTTTGCTTCGCTCAATGGAACGATTGTTACGCGACGAGAAAAAACAGGAAGCAGCGAAGGAGCTACTTACTCAGCGAGAGCGTGATATCCTTACCTATATTGCACGCGGCTTTTCCAACAAGGCCATTGCCAGCGAGATACACCTTGCGGAACGCACCATCAAGTTTTACGCCACTATCATCTTTGAGAAGCTCGGTGTGAATAATCGCGCTGAGGCGGTTGCTAGAGCTTTACAAGAGCAACTCATAACTCTTCCATAGTGCAACAAACGCCTGTAGGGACCGATGTATCACGTCCTGGGAGCGATCAACCGCCGACAAGGACGTGATACAGGCGTCCCCTCTATCAGCAAAATCTTCTTCGTGCTAAGGTGGTCAAAATCGTTGTGTATTTGTATTATTCTTCACTCTGTCAACGATTTGATGAGCCTTATTCACTGAGCTATTTCATCGTGTAGGCTTGTATCATAGAAGGAGCCAGAAGGCGTTCCGAATGTTCGGAACGCCTTCTGGCTTTTTGTGAGACCTGCGACATACATTAAAGAGTAAGCAGAGCGGTGTTCGCTCTAGCCACTAATAGCACACCCACCGATTGCATTGCTCCATTCGCGCTGCAGCAGGTAGGGATCGCCGTTGAAGTTGACATCGGAGCCATCGCCACCGCGAGGGCCAAAGGTCCAGGCGCACTTGTCGCCAATTTCCTGACCACCTGCGTCAACCCAGCCACTGCTTGGATAGGGATCGGTTGCAGCCTCCATTTGCTCGTGAGAGGTCACGTTAATGGTGAGGTCGGCGTCATCGTTGTTCGGGAGGTTCCCGCCTGGATTACAATTGAAGCTTGCAGCATAGGGCATCGCTGCGTAAATTGTATTGCTGAAACTATCATGATAGGCGCAGAATGCGTTAGAGGCACACTCTGATTGCGACGAGTCAAAACAAAGGTCTTGACCACTTTCAGTGAAGACGAAGAAGACGTTGTCTACGCCTGAACTCCAACCGTTCGCATTTTGCGCGTTCGTCACCTCATTCTGAATGTCAGAATCAAGCAGAGGCGATTCGGGATAGGCACCGGTATCTGTCCAGGTTCCTGCCAGTTGGCTATTGCTGGGGTAATCGCCAGAGCTATCTGTGTACTGATCTGCTATATGATAGAGAGAACTGCCACCAACATCGTTGAAATAACGTGTGATGAGCGAATTGTAGTTAGCAGAGACGTTACCCGTTGGCTCCCAGAAAATGGCGTACACATTTGCAGTCCCGCCCATAACGGCACCGCCGTTGTAGACGAGATTGTTCGATGCGGCAGCCTGTACATCATGTCTCTTTACCCCTTTTTTGTAGAAGAAGTGGGGTGTGTTCTTCTTGTGGTGAGCAGAAGACGATTGTGATGCGGCGAAAGTGGCTGTGGGGACCAGTGCCAGCATTAGTGTTGCAAACATCATCAGTCCAAAGAGACGGACGATTCTTTTTTTCATCGTGAAACTCCTTCGTTTTCGTGAAATTACACAAAATCTTGAGGACAACACTACGTCGCAGGATGGAAGTACCTCTTTTTGGCTAAAAGTTGGTACTTATGTAGTTAATACGAACTGCACCGCAATAACGGATACACTCTAAGAAACGCTATGATACGATGCACCCTATAAATAACTATAACATATAGTTAGGAGATGACATGCAGGAGGCACTATTTTTATAGGAAAAAAAGCCAATAGCTGGTTAAGAAATCTTCAACGAAGAGAAGATTAGGTAGGGAAGAAAGGTTTTGATGAAGCAGTAAACAGGAGGCATTCCGAACGTTCGGAATGCCTCCTGTTTACTCACCCTGCGACAGGAATTAGCGAGCAGCGTTAGTGCTACTCATCGGCTTTAAGTGAGTGAACACCCACGTTTTGCATTGCTCCATTCGCGCTGCAGGAGGTAGGGATGCCCGTTAAAGGTAACATCGGCACCGTTACTGCTGCGGGTACCAAAGGTCCAGGCACACTTGTCGCCAATTTCCTGACCGCTTGAGTCAACCCAGCCACTGCTTGGTTCGGGATCGGTGGCGGCCTCCATCTGCTCGTGAGAGGTCACGTTAATGGTGAGGTCGGCATCGTTGTTGTTGGGCAGTTTGCCACCTGGATTACAACTGAAACTGGCGGCATAGGGCATCGCCGCATAGAGGGTGCCGTTGCCGAAGCTGTCGTGATAAGCACAGAACGCATTAGAGGCACACTCTGACTGCGACGAGTCGAAGCAGAGGTCTGCATTTCTTTCGGTGAAGACGAAGAAAACGTTGTCTATGCTCGAACTCCAGCCATTCACGCTTTGTGCGTGTGACACTTCATTCTGAATATCAGAATCAAGCAGAGGCGATTCGGGGTAGGCACCAGTATCTGTCCATGTCGCTGCCAACTGACTACTACTGGGGCGATTGCCGCCGTTGTCGTTGTATTGATTTGCGATATGGTACAGCGAACTACCGCCAATGTCGTTGAAGTAACGTGTAATGAGCGAGTTATAGCCACTTGCGACATTACCCGTTGGCTCCCAGAAAATGGCATATACATTTGCAGTTCCGCCCATGACAGAGCCACCGTTGTAGATAAGGTTGCTCGAGGCAGCGTGGATATCGGTAATGTGCTTACCGGATTTCAAGAAAAAGTGAGGCGTGTTCTTCGTGGAAGAAACAGAAGATGTGTGTGATGCGGCAAAGGTTGCTGTAGGTACCAGTGCTAGCATCAACATGGCAAACATCATCAGCCCAAATAGACGGATGATTCCTTTTTTCATCGTGAAACTCCTTCGTTTGTGAAAATGATACAAAACACCTAGGGAATAACACTACGTCGCAGGATGGGAATACCCTCTTTTTTGGCGAAAAGTGAGTACTTAATTATAATACGTTTTAACCTCTTTTATAGTAACATATTTTTTCATCATGTTTCAATATAATTGTGTTTTTGTCACAAGAGAGACTGAGTAGAGATATAGAAGTGTTTTTTGCACTAAAAAGAGGGTAGCTTATAAGCTACCCTCTCTTTTTAGAATATTTACCGCTCTTCCGTTGAATCGTTCTCAATATTGTCAATCATCTGGTTGAGCGAGCCTAGGCGTTGCTCCATGTCGGTTGCTTGTTGTTGTAGTGTGCGTAGGCCGTGCGCAAGTTCGTGAAACTGACCGTTCAAGCGTACTTTGAGCGGCTCCTCCTCAGGAGAAGCATCTGTTCCTATACTTGGTACTGTTCTTGCTTCGGTTGTAGCACCCCTTGTATTGATGGGTGGTTGCTGTACCGAAATAGGTGTGTTTGGATTCGGCGATTCGCTTGTCGGTTGCGAAACATCCTGCGCTGTTGCAGGTGTTGTTGGCGTGTCGTCACCTCGCAAAACGAAAAAGAGCGCGACGATTGCCACGATACCAACGACGAGCAATCCACCGATAATAAGTGTATCCATGTTGCTCCCTTCTCTCGATGTATGCCTGTAGAATTCCTGGATGTACAAGATAATGCCCTTCCCATACTTTACTGCTGCTTGGGAAGGGCATCATGTTACCTTGAACCCTGAGCCGGTCTAGTGTAGGTGGATAGTAACCGTAGCACTCATACCGGGGACGAGATCGTTGCCGCCATTGCCGTTGATATTCACAATCACGGGAACGCGCTGTCCAACCTTTGTGAAGTTGCCACTAGCGTTATCCTGTGTTGGCAAGAGCGAGAACGAACCAGCGGTTGCCTGCACAATTTGCTGAACGTGACCACTGTAGGTTGTGTTGAAGGCATCAACCTTTACATCGACCTGCTGACCGTTCGAGACGTTGTTGATGGTGTTCTCATCGACATACGCGATAACGTTCAGATTGCTGAGGTCTGTTACCTGCGCGACTGTCAAGCCAGCGGCGACACCTTGACCCTGCACAGCGGGAACCTGGACAATTGTGCCCGCGATTGGGCTGTTGATGTCCTGAGTGCTGCTCTGACCATTCGCGCCTGTGACCGTCACGGTGCCGATGGTTTGTCCCTCTGTGACCTTATCGCCTTGTTTAACGCTGAGCGTGGTAAGCTGACCAGGAGCCAGAGCACTGATGTTTACAATCTGCCCGTTGACCTGGGCATCATCGGTTGAGTAGTACATGTAGCTGTTGTAAAAGTAGTAGCCAATACCACCGAGAATTGCAAGCAACGCGACGACGATGAGAACTGGTACAAGAATTAAGCGACGCATGAGAATGTTCCCCTTTCAAGAGAAAAATCATAATATTGTATGTTGTTTACGAATAATAGACTCTTTGATTGGCATGATGAAATTTCTATCATGTCTTACTTGACTTCTTTTCAACCCCACGAGGCGATAGTTTTATTATACAGCAAGCATAGCCTCATCGCGTGACGCGCTACCCTCATCGGTCGTCGTCTCTTCCTGCACAGGCTGTGAAGCTTGTTGCTGTGTCGAGCGGCGTGAACGCCGAATGAAGAAGACCGCGATAATCGCCACCAGGATAATGCCTACCGAGAGCCGGAATGCATCTTGAATTGCTAATGCATACCCCTGCAGTTGTACGTACTGAGCGACAACTTGTAGCGCACCATTTTTGGCATCTACAATACTGGTGCCGCGCGAGACAAACAAGGCTTGTAGTCCTACCAACAGGCGACCAAGTGGTGAGGCGGCAGTCACCTGCTCGGCGAGATGGCTGTAGTGAACCTTCGCTTGCGTTTGCACAATTGTTGCCAGAGTTGCCACTGCGAGCGAGCTAGCAACCGAACGTACAACAGAGTTAATCGCGGATGCCTGTGAAAGTTGGCGTGGTGGTATTTCCGCGAGTGCCGCAACAATCAACGGTTGTGCGACCAGACCAATGCCCAGACCTCGCAATACCAGCAGTACCTGGAACCAGCCATACGGTGTATATAGCGAGAGAAACGAGAGTTCCCAGAAGGAAAAGGCCGCGATGAGTAGCCCTGGTATTACGACTGCTCGTACTCCAAGACGGTCTACGAGGCGTCCACCTACCAGAGAACTCACCATCGACCCCAGTGCCTGTGGTATCAAAATCAAACCTGTTGCGAATGCACTGAGACCACGTAGGTTTTGCAGGTAGACAGGAATGACGAATAGGCCGCCGAACAGGGCAAAGGTAATACAGATGTTGGCAAGGTTGGCTGAGGTAAACGACATCGTGCCGAACACGCGTAGGTCCAGCAGTGGTTGTCCTTCACGTCGAATGATCGCGAGTTCGATTATTACGAAGATTATCAGAGCCAGTATGCCACCAATCAAAAAGCTTAATACCTTTGTCGATCCCCATCCATCAGTACTCACGTCCGAGAGCGCGTAAAGGAACGATGCGAGACCAAGCGCGACGAACGCAAAGCCGCCGAAGTCGAAACGCTCACGTCCCTCTGGTCGAAATTCACGTAACAAGAGAACACTGAGAATAACGGCGATAATGCCAATAGGGACATTGATAAAGAAAATCAACTGCCAACTGCCGAAGGTCACGATGTAGCCACCCAGCGAAGGGCCGAGAGCAGGTGCCAGTAAGATCGGTATACCCAGAAAACCTGTCGCAATACCACGCTCCTGTGGCGGAAACTCGCGGTACAGCAACGTGATGGTCATTGGCAGCAGAAATGAGCCACCAAAGCCCTGCAATATGCGGAAAAGAATGAGTACAGGAAGGCTCCATGCCAATCCGCAGAGTAACGAGCCAATCGTAAAGGCCGACAACGCGATAATGTAAAATCGCTTGAGGCCGAAACGATTGGAGAAGTAGCCAGTGAGCGGTATCGCTACACCTTGTGCCAGTGTATAACCAGTAATGACCCACTGCACATTATTCAAACTTGCACCGAAGGCGGTTTGTAGACGCGGAATGGCAATGTTGACAATCGTCGTATCCAGGATACTCATGAAGAGGCCGAAAACGACGACAATCGCGACAATCCATTTATACGACAACCCACCACTTCGTTGCGCCGCCTGTGCGGGAACTTGCATTTGGGTGTTCTCCTTATTGGCACGATACATAGATATATCATGCCTGGACGCTAACATTCTCTACTCTTCGCAAAGAGCAGGAATGCCTTGCTGAATTTTCTTGAGTATTGCTGTAAATTGCTGTATTTCATCGCTACTCAAGTCAGCTCTTTTAATCATCTCACCGAAGCGTCGGAAATGGTGTGGCATGATTTCGTCGATGAAGTCTAGCCCTTGCTGAGTGAGTTGAATCGTGAGCATTCTACGGTCTTCTGGATAGCTTTTGCGCTCGACAAGTCCTGCGCGTTCAAGGCCATCAAGTAGGCCGGTGATGGTGCCGCGCGTCACTTCGCAACGCTCAGCTAGCTCTGAAGGTGTCAAACTATGATTCGGGGCATAGCGTAAAAGGATGAGAATAACGAGTTTGCCATCAGACAAACCGAAACGCTCAAGCCGATTATGGATTTTTGAAATCATCTCTCTTGCTACACTGAGCAGTAGCCAATATGCCTCTACTGTGTCAACATCGACACCGATATATTGTTGAGCGCGTTTTCTCATCATCTCGCTCTTTGACAATTTTTCCAAACTTTCTGCTTGTATTTCCATCTTGTTAGCCCCCTTATAGTTCACATGCTTATTATAAGGTGCCATACTAAATTTGTCAAGAGTAAATCATTCCAATCCAGAAAAAGAGAATGTGCCTCGGCACATTCTCTTTTTCTGGATTGGAATGGTGAGCTATCAAAGAAGAGCAAAACCAGAAGATTGTTGTATGGGCGACGATGGCATATAATTGTAGCAAAAAACATCTGCTTTCTAGCAGAGAAGGAGCCTTGTGTTGGCAAAGCAAAGAGTTGGCTTGGCGCGACGCATGAGACGACTACAGACGGCGGAGCGTATAAAGTGGAATAAGTATACCTGGAGCGGGTTGGTGATTATACTGATCGGCCTCGCCTTGATAGGCTTTGGACTGTCCTTGAGAACAGGTGCATATTCCGGTGAGGGAATTGCCATAGGTTTTGGCTTCCTTATCATATTAGCCGGTATTCTTAGGGTCTTAATTGGTGTGATCAATCCATCTTCGCCCGAAGAACTTCTTCCCTATGAAGAGCAAGAGCAGCGCGAGGCTGAGCGTAGAGAGGAACGCGCACGCGAAGATGAAATTTTCGACGAATAAGAACGATTGAATGCGTTTGCCTTGCAAGGCAAACGCATTCAATCGTTCTTATTCGACATGCGTTATAAGCGTTCAGGATGTTTCTTTTGCCAGTAGCGCGTATAGCCTTGTACCGTCATCGCGTAGTTGGTGGCGATCTCGTAGCGTGTAGGTGCGTCGGAATCGTCGGTGACGCGTTTTAGTTCTGGCTCCGTTTGCGCGATGAGGATATCTAGTATCTCCTGCTCACTCTTGCCCTCGCGCATAGCTCCTAATACGTAATTTCCCCACAGGATGAGTTGGTCGCGCAAGCGTTCGAGATGGGCGGCGGCGTTGCGTGTCGCGCCGAAGTGCCCTAGATAGAGTACATCGGGTTGCAATTTCTTGAGCGTGTCGATGCTCTCAAACCATGCTTCGAGGTCAAGGTCGGGTGGGGGCGTTGGTGGTCGCACATAGTCCACGCTTTGTAGGCGCACGCCTGCTGTATCGCCCGCGAACAATGCGCCAGAGTGCCTATCGAAGAAGACGACATGGTGTATTGCGTGACCAGGGGTATAGGAGACCTCAAGGCTACGTCCTGCGACATCGAGTACGTCGCCATCTTCCATCGTTCGCACGCGGTTAGACGGAGCCGACTCGATGGTGCCCCACAATTCTTGCATGCGTTCGCCGTAGATGCGAGTTGCGCTAGCGACAACCTTTGTCGTGTCGAGCAGGTGCGGTGTACCTTTGCTGTGAGCATAAATAGTAGCGTTGGGCATACGTTTGACGAGAGAACCAACTGAACCCGCATGATCGAGATGCACATGTGTTGCGAGCAGATGCGTCACATCCTCTGGCGCGAAACCAGCCTGTCGAATTGCGTCGAGTAGTGGCTCAATCATACTCCCCGGCCCTGGGTCGATAATGGCTAACTCGTTCCTTCCCGCAAGCAAATACGAACCGATAATACCCTCTTCTCCTAAAAATGGTAGCGAGATTTGCCATGTGTTGGCGTTCAATGGAGTGACAGTAGTCACGGAATGACTCCTTATTATAATCATATTTCGTAGGGACCAGATTTATCACGCGAAATCAATTCTTATACGAGTGTGACCAGTGTTGACAAGGATTTCGCGCAATAAATTGCGCCATCGGACGCGATAAATCTGGTCCCTACGAAAAACGCGGTGTTAATGGTGATGCTTGTCTGCCAAAGGATATATCCATTCTACGATAGTTGGGGCTACCATTGCTACAGAATAGCTTTCTGCTTCGTCTTATAGAATATATATAATCAATTCCTATGTAGGACAAAAGAACATAGAGGAGGTATGGCTTGTGGATGGTGACTCTACCGTTTCCGCCTCGTTAGATGTAGCCGAGATTGCTACAAAGTCACATGTTGTCAACGCGTATTTAGAGGACGAAAGAACAATTGTTGTAAAACTCTCCAACACACTAACACTCCCTTTTGCCGCTAGTGATGTTGTTGTAACGAATCAGACAACTGGCACGCCGCTTTCAGTGACGAATGTAGATATTGTGTCTCCTAAGCAGGTGGTGCTTACAGGCGATCTGCAACATCTGCTGGGCGCGAAGAGCGACTGGAATCCGACCGATACAGATACGCAAATGACCAGAGTGAACGCTAACCTGTATCAGTTTACAGGATCGCTACCTGCTGGCACCTATAGTTATAAAGTCGCGTTCGATGGCACGTTCGATAATGCCCTACCCGCTCTTAATGCGGAACTGATTGTGCCACAGGGGGGTGCGAGAGTAACGTTTTCCTATGTCCCGTATGATCTTATTACGAAGCAACGTGAAACATATGATTCCATCAATACGCCCCTGATTGCAATGCCTCCCTCGACAGATGGCGTGTTGACCGATCTCGTCGCTGTAACACTTGCCGAGACTCCCAATGTCGCTGATGCGCTTGTGATTGCACTCAACGAACATGGACAGAATAGCGTTCTGCCGCGTGGAGTCTTGAATACTTCCGCATATATCTATGAGGGCGATGATCTGGGCAACATATACACGCCAGAGCATACCTCGTTTCGCCTGTGGGCACCTACTGCATCCGATGTACAGGTGTTGCTCTATGATAGTGAGCTTGGCAGCTTGACGCGCCAGGAGGCGATGCGGCGCAGCGAACAGGGGACGTGGTACGCACAGGTCGCGGACAATCTCGAAAACTGGTACTACGTGTATCTCCTCACTATTCATGGTGGAACGCAAACGGCTGTTGACCCCTACGTCAAGGCAATCGCGGTCAACGGAGTACGTGGCAGAATTATTCATCTCGACGCTACTCATCCTCATGATTGGAGCAGCGATACCTACAGGATGCTAGCGAACCCAACAGATGCAGTGGTCTACGAATTGCATGTACGCGACTTCTCGATACACCAGGACTCAGGCATGATGAATAAGGGACGTTATCTGGCCTTCACTGAGCGCGATACGAAGAGTCCAAACGACGTGACAACAGGTGTGGATAGCCTTGTGCAGTTGGGTATCACTCATGTCCAGGTGTTGCCTATCGAGGAGTTCGCCAGCGTCGATGAGAATGCGCCCGATCAATACAACTGGGGCTATGACCCGCGTAACTACAATGTGCCAGAGGGAGCTTACGCTACGACGCCTCACGGCACCGCCCGCATAACCGAGTTCAAGCAATTGGTACAGAGTCTGCACAGAGCGAACATTGGTGTGATTATGGATGTTGTCTATAATCATACCTACGCTACGCTAGACTCGGACTTCAACAAAATTGTGCCGCAATACTACTACCGCACCGATTATGCTGGCAATTATACGAATGGCTCTGGCGTCGGCAACGAGTTGGCAACTGAGCGACCAATGGTGCAGAAGTTTGTGCTCGACTCCCTGAAATACTGGGTACAGGAGTATCATATCGATGGTTTCCGCTTCGACCTGATGGCTCTGCTCGGCGTCGAGACGATGAAACAAGCCGCGCAAGACCTGCACGCCCTCAATCCGCATGTGTTGCTCTATGGAGAGCCGTGGACAGGCGGCGGCTCAGCACTTCCCAGTAGCCAACTTGTCACGAAGGGGCAGCAGAAAAATCTCGGCTTCGGTGCCTTTAACGATGACATGCGTAATGCACTGGTCGGCAGCATGTTCGATGCTCACAATCAGGGTTTCCCAACAGGCGCAGGTGGGCAGATTGATGCTATCAAAGTCGGCGTTAGGGGGAGCATCGATACTTTCACCGCAAACCCTTGCGAGACCGTCAACTATGCCACGAGCCACGACAACTATACATTGTGGGACAAGCTCGCGCTCAGCAATGGCGGCGATCCTGAATATGACCGCATCCTGATGGATGAGCTTGTGTTGTCTATAGTGCTTACTTCGCAAGGATTACCTTTCATTCAGGGTGGAGATGAGTTCTTGCGTACCAAAGGTGGCAATGATAATAGCTATAATGCGGGTGATGCTGTAAATCAGTTCGAGTGGGAGCGTAAATCGCAGCACCTAGACGTGTTCAACTACTATGCAGGACTCATTTCTCTACGCAACAATCATCCCGCGTTTCGCATGACGACGGCTGAAGCTGTACGTAAGCATCTCTCATTCCTGAATAGTCCAGAAAATACCGTGGCGTTTCAGCTTACGGACCATGCCAACGGTGACTCGTGGCAAACGATTGTCGTGATTTACAATCCGACAAAGGCGAACGCCGTTGTTACGCTGCCTGCTGGCAGTTGGACCGTCGTTGGTACACAGGGGCATGTCGGTGAAACGTCACTGGGACAGGCAGCGGGAACAGTTGTCGTCCCTGGCATTGCATGCGAGATTCTATATCAGTAGCCCACATGAAAAATGCAGAGGATGTGTTCGCATGCGAACACATCCTCTGCATTTTTCATATTTTTCTTATTTTGTTGCGGAGATGGCCTTCGCCTGTGTGAACAGGAGCAGATAGTCACGTCCACCCGCCTTCGAGTCTGTACCAGACATATTGAAGCCGCCGAAGGGATGTACACCAACGAGGGCACCAGTTGACTTGCGATTGAAGTATAGGTTGCCAACATGAAACTCTTCCTTCGCACGTTCGATACGTTCGGTATCGTGTGAGTAGAGCGAACCGGTTAGCCCAAACTCTGTGCCATTAGCGATGTTGAGGGCATCGTCGAAATTCTTGGCTTTGATGAAGGCCAGTACGGGACCAAAAATCTCTTCCTGTGCGATACGCGCCTGTGGAGCAACGTCGGCGATAATGGTTGGCTCGATAAAGTAGCCAGGGCCGGAATGTCCGCCGCCCTGAACGAGTCGTCCTTCGTGCTTGCCCACCTCGATATAATCGAGAATTTTCTTCATAGCGTTCTCATCGACCACTGGCCCCATATACGTACCCTGTTGTGTCACATCACCCAGCGTCAACTTCTTGGTCTTCTCGATAACTTTTTGTAACACCTCATCGTACACCGACTCGACCACGATGGCACGCGAACCCGCCGAACATTTCTGTCCCTGGAAACCGAAGGCCGAGGCGACAATACCAGTCGCGGCTGCTTCGAGGTCGGCAGTCTCATCAACGACAACGGCATCTTTGCCGCCCATTTCGAGAATTGTGCGCTTGATCCACTTCTGCCCTTGCTGATGGGTGGCCGCCATTTTGTTGATGTGCAGTCCAACCTCGCGCGAGCCTGTAAAGGCGACGAAGCGCACTTTTGGACTCTCGACGAGCGTATCGCCGATTACGCCGCCTGATCCTGTGAGAAAGTTGACGACACCTGCTGGCAGCCCGACCTCTTCAAGAATGCGTACAAACTGGTAGGCGATGGCTGGCGCGGTGCTGGCTGGCTTGAGAACAACCGTGTTGCCCGACACAAAGGCGGCACTGGTCATACCTGCCATAATCGCACACGGAAAGTTCCAGGGTGGAATGACGGCACAGACGCCGAGCGGAATATATACCAGTTCGTTGTCCTCGCTCGCAATCTTCGTCACTGGCTGCTCTTCCGCGAGGCGCAGCATCTCGCGTGCGTAAAACTCTAAGAAGTCGATGGCCTCTGCCGTGTCGCCATCGGCCTCTGCCCAACTCTTGCCCACTTCGTAGATCATCCACGCATTAAGGTAATAGCGACGTTGGCGCATGAGTTCTGCCGCTCGAAACAAATAATCGGCGCGCTCCTGCGCTGGCACACGTTTCCAGGTCTCGAAGGTATCGGCGGCGGCCTGAATTGCCTCCTGTGTCTGCTCGACGGTTGCGCGTCCGAAATGGCCCACAACCTGATCGGGCTGTGCTGGATTCAACGAGGCGAAGGTCTGTGTTGTTGAAATCTTCTTGCCACCAATAATTAGCGGATACGTCTGTCCTAGCTCGCTCTTGACCTGTGCCAGTGCCGAGGTCTGGGCGCGTCCATGCTCCTCTTGCGCGAAATCAAAAAAGGGCTGGTTTATAAAAGGCGCGTGCGTGCTTGTTTGTTCAAATACTTTTGCCATGTGTTTGCTCCTTGATAGCACATCGTTGTGCTGTAATTCGGGGACATGATAATTCAGACCCATACATTTTTCTTCATTGTATCATAGTCGAGACGTTTCCCGTTCGCAGGTCGATGACACGAATGGCATTGTTATTGGTGTCGGCAATGTACCCATTTATAACCCGAAAACTGAACGTTGAGCGTCTGTTGAGAGATTTCTTGAGCGGTATACAGAAATGTATCAAGAAAAAATGCGACTTCTTCCAAACTGAGCGTTTTATGGTATACTTGCTTGTGAGAAGTAGGGTCTTACGCTATCGTTCTCTAATAGCTTTAATTATGGGGAAAATATATTGTCTATATATGATAATAAACCAGAACAAGCACATATTTCTGATGATTTTCGGACACTCGCCGAGAATATTCCACAATTAGTGTGGATTATACGTACAAACGGCTATTACGAATATTTTAATCAACGTTGGTATGATTATACTCATACAACGCTTGAACAGATAAGAAGCACGGGTTGGACACACTTACTCCATCCCGACGACTATGAACCCTTGATGGCGGCGTGGCGTAGTTCACAGCAAACGGGTCATCAATTTACTATCGAATGCCGTATTCGCAATGGGAAAACAGGCGAGTATCGCTGGTTTTTGAACCGGGCACAGGGCCTCAAAGACGACGATGGCATAATCGAAAAATGGTTTGGTACGGCTACCGATATTGACGATCAGAAGCGAGCGGAAGAGGAGCAACAGAGATTGCGTCTCCAATTAAAGTCGGAACAGGCGCGTCTACAAGAAGTCTTCAATCAGATGCCCGGAGGTGTGGTCATAGCTGAGGCGCCCAGCGGTAAAATTCTTATGGGCAACAAACAGGTAGAAGATATCCTTGGGCATACTATGTTGCCCTCATCCTCTGTAGATGATTATGGCGCATGGGTGGGGTTTCATCTGGATAGTAGTGAACAAGTCAAAAGCGAGGAATGGCCTCTGGCGCGCGCGATTGCTCATGGTGAAGTTGTCAGGGAAGAAGATTACGAATACCTACGCGGTGACGGTAAACGCATTATTATACGCTTGAATGCAGCACCTATTCGTGATCATCGCAATACTATTATCGCAGGTGTTGTAACGATTATCGACGTTACCGAGCAGAGGGCACTGGAACAACGCAAGGATGAGTTCATCAGTATCGCAAGTCACGAGCTAAAGACGCCCATTACCACCGTCAAAGCTCTGACACAACTGCTGAAACGGAAACTTGAGAAGCAGGGTTTGACGGAGCATGCGGCGTCTTTGTCGAAAATCGAGACGAACGTCAACAAGTTGACACGCCTCACCAATGATCTTTTAGATGTATCGAAGATGCAGGCGGGCAGACTCTATTATGTTCAAGAGCCAGTTGCCATACAAATACTTTTGCAAGAGGCTGTAGAAACCGCGCAACAGACGAGTGCAACACATACAATCTCGCTTCAGGGAACGACACAGAGAAGCATTATCGGTGATAGTGACAGACTAATGCAGGTCTTTATGAACTTGCTCAGCAACGCCATTAAATATTCGCCTCAGGCGGATAAAGTAGAGGTCTTCGTTGAGGAGATGGAAGACAGCGTACATATGCATGTACGAGACTATGGACTTGGTATTGCTAAAGAGCATCAGGAGAAGATTTTCGACCGTTTTTATCGCGTCGATGATGAGAACCGTACATCTATTCAGGGTTTAGGTATGGGCTTATATATCGCGTGTGAAATCGTCAAAAGGCATGGTGGCGATATCACTGTGCGTAGCGAAGAGGGTGCAGGTACAACCTTTTCAGTCGTGTTACCGTTAGCAACAGACGAGAGTCAAAATCTATAGCTTCTTGTCTCCAACACAGTTGAGTTCAAAATAAACCCAGCGCGAACTAGCGCCAGGGGTTTTTTGTAAACAAAAGTGTTTGTTGATATTGGTCTTATATAAGAAAATACGT
>CAXUHG010000084.1:22310-24533 GCA_964250805.1 uncultured Ktedonobacteraceae bacterium
AATACTTTTTTGCTCACCAAAACGTTTCATAACAAAACCCCCCAGGCCAAACTCCGCAGTGGGTTTTTTTTTAACTCAACTGTGTTGCTTCATATTGCTCTTAGAGAAGAAAATCCTTGTCTTCTCTGTGATGTCTTATGATGAATTACACACCTTTTTGTATTTGTGCTTAAAAAAATCTTCTAAAATCTATATTAGAATGAACGCTGCATGAAAGGATGATGGAAGAGTAGTATCTTATACTTGTTCCATAGCATAGGTAGTAATGAAAAACGGTTGGGGGACAACTTGACGAATCATTACCTACTTATCGCGTCTTCCTTTGTTACGTTATTTGTAGACGTGTTCTCCTGTTATGAGATGGAAAGGAGGTTATGCATAAAACAGCTAAACAAGGATTAGCTGTTTCCTTCCCTTAGGATGTTAAACATTCCGTCATGTTTTATCCCATGCAGCGCGGAAAATTAGTTTCCGCAAGAAACATCTTGTTTTTGTGTTCGATCCCAACACACTGTAGAGGTGAAAGTGAAACATACAACATTCTGGCATTTGCCCCTTCGTATTGCGGCTCTTGCCTGTATCGCGGTAGCACTATGTGCGACTGCGTTGGTCACACACGGCTCCGCATCTGCCGCATCGATTCCGAGCGGTCGCTCTGTTCTCACAGGGCATCTTGTTCCCGCGTTGAAGAATCACACCGCTCTTCATGCGACGGCGAGCAATCAAAACTTACAATTGTCTATTGCGCTTAATTTACGTAATCAAAATGCGCTCAATGCTCTGCTTGCAGCGCAAAACGATCCACATTCAGCTCTGTATCACCAGTATCTCACGCCGCAACAGTTTACTGCCGAGTTTGGACCTACACAGGCATCGGTAGACGCAGTTGTAGCCTACCTGCACAGTCAGGGGCTAAGCGTCGGCTCCGTCGCGTCGAACCGTTTGCTCATCGATGCATCTGGCTCCGCCGCGACTGTGAGCAAGGCATTCAGCGTCTCGCTCTCTGATTATGCTCTTGGCAAGCGCACAGTGTATGCACCAACCAATGAGCCTTCAGTTCCTGCCTCCATTGCTGGCGTGATTACAGCCATCAACGGACTTAGCAACGCTGCACAGTATCATCCTCTGTATAACCTGCACACGTCAAAAGCACAGGCTAGTAGTGGTTATACACCAACCGACCTACGTACCGCCTATGATATCAATCCATTGATCAGCAATGGTGATAGCGGCTCAGGTAGCGTAGGTCTCTTCGAGCTAGACAGCTACAATCCATCCGACATCAATGCCTACCTCAGCAATTATAACCTAGGTAGCGCGAAGTACTCGAATGTGGTGGTCGATGGTGCGAGCACTACGCCAGGAGCGGGTGCTATCGAGGTCGAACTCGATATGGAGGTCGTCTCGGCAATTGCTCCTAATGCGTCACAGAAAATCTATATCGGTCCCAATTCTTCACAGGGCGTTGATGATACCTACAACCGTATCGTCACCGACAACATTGTGAAGGTTTCAAGCACAAGCTGGGGCGAGTGTGAGTCCGCTTCAGGTAGCTCAGAGCTTACCTCACTCGACGCCATCTTCAAACAGGGTTCTGCACAGGGTCAGGCGCTCTTCGCGGCTGCTGGCGACTCCGGTGCCTATGATTGTAACGATACCAACCTTGCCGTTGACTCGCCTGCAAGCGATCCCTACGTCGTGGGTGTTGGTGGTACCAATCTTCAGCTTGGTAGCGGTAGCACATATGGCAGTGAGTCGGTCTGGGGTGATCCAAGCGACACGAGCCGCAGCCCCGAAGGTTCTGGCGGCGGTGGTGGTTTCAGCACCCAGTTCAGCAAGCCTTCTTATCAAACGGGCCCAGGCACCTCAGGCACGGCGCGTGAAGTACCTGATGTCTCTGCCGACGCTGATCCAGCGACAGGCTATTCCATCTACTGCACCGTTTCGGCGGCTGGTTGTAGCGGTGGTTTCCTCTCCGTTGGTGGCACTAGCGCGGCTGCTCCATTATGGGCCGGTATCGCGGACGACGTGAACCAGTACCTTACTGGACAGGGCAAGGCCACGCTCGGCGACCCACATGCAACCCTTTACACCCTGTTCAACACCACGCAGACCTACACTGCTTACCACGACATTACTAGTGGCAACAACCTGTACTATTCGGCAACAACTGGCTATGATCCCGCCTCTGGTATCGGTACACCCGATGTGTGGAACTTCGCC
>CAXUHG010000085.1:0-24169 GCA_964250805.1 uncultured Ktedonobacteraceae bacterium
CAGCAGAGACATTTCCCGCACGCGGGAAATGTCTCTGCTGTATCACTCTTCTTTCAAGAATTTAGATGCGTTCTAGGCGTTGTAACGTCGAATTGATGCCAACGCGCAACGACTCAATCACGCCGATGCCGTTGACTGCGACGCCATCGAAGCTTGGTACGCGATGGGGATTAAGATATTTTTCTAAAACGGAGGCAGGCAGGACATCGGGCAGGTCGCGCTTGTTCCACTGCATCACGAGCGGGAAATCGGCAATGTCTCTGTTCATACGGCGCAATTGCTCTTGTAGTTCGTTCCAGCACTCGATATTCTCCTGCAACTTGCTCGCCTGTGAGTCCGCCACAAAAATCACACAGTCAGCACCTTTGAGAACCGAAATACGCGTCTGCTGATAGAGAATTTGACCGGGGACGGTGTAGAGTTGGAAGCGAATTTGGAAACCGTGAACTTTGCCGAGTTCGAGGGGAAGGAGGTCAAAGTACAGAGTGCGCTCGGTTTCTGTGTCGATGGAGACCATATCGCCGACATCCTGCGGATTGACTGCTCGGTGTATATAGTGCAGGTTGGTGGTTTTACCACACAAACCAATGCCGTAGTAAACAATCTTACAATTTATTTCGCGTTTCGCCATGTTTATCAGGGACATGCTGTTTTCTCTCCTGCCCATTCAAATGCAACGTGTATACAACGCACATCGGTGCCACTGCCTGCGTTCCTGGTGATTGGTCCGGTAGCGAGGTTATTAGGTGTTCCTTTGTTAGGGCAAGTATACCCCACTTTGTCAATAATGCCAATTGCGTATGTGTTCTGCTTCTCTACCGTTGTTTGTACTGACTTACTCTAAAATAACCGTAGAGCTAGAAAAATTCGGGTATCAATCGTGTTTTTTCCCATTGACGAAAGCGCGAAAAACCGCTACACTGAAAGCGAAATACAGACGAAATCTCCGAGGTGAGGTAGGCATGACGACGACAACTCAAACTCCTGTAGATACCGACTTTGAATTAGTGATTGGACTTGAGGTTCATTCACAACTATTGACGAAGAGCAAGATGTTCTGTACGTGCAGTACAGGCTATGCGAATGCAGCTCCTAATACGCATGTGTGCTCCGTTTGTATGGGTATGCCGGGTGTGATGCCTGTCATCAACGAAGAGGCTGTGCGCTATACGATCATGACCGCTCTGGCACTCCACTGCGCTATTCCAGAATACTCGAAGTTCGACCGCAAAAATTACCCCTACCCTGACTTGATGAAGGGCTACCAAATTTCACAGTACGATGTTCCGCTGAGCCAGCAGGGTTATCTTACCGTCGAAGTGCAGGGGCAGACGCGACGCATTGGTATCACGCGTGTTCACCTGGAAGAAGATACCGCGCGTCTCAATCATCATAGCGGCTATAGTCTGATCGACGTAAACCGTGCTGGTACACCACTGATGGAGATTGTAAGCGAGCCTGATATGCGTAGCGCGGAAGAGGCGCGGCTCTACATGCAAAAGTTGCGCGAAATTCTGGTCTATCTCGGCGTTTCTTCTGGTCGTTTGGAGGAGGGGAGCCTACGTTGTGACGCCAACGTCTCAATTCGTCCACGCGGTGAGCAGAATTTGGGCGTCAAGACTGAGATTAAGAACATGAACAGTTTTCGCGCTGTCGAACGTGCTATCGAGTACGAATACAAACGTCAGGTCGAGCTACTGCGTTCTGGCGGCACGATTGTACAGGAGACGCGCGGCTGGGTCGAAAATAGAGGTGTCACCGTCTCGCAACGTAGCAAAGAGCAGGCGCACGACTATCGCTACTTCCCAGAGCCAGACCTGCCTCCGCTGCTAATTAGTAGTGGACAGGTAGAGGAAATACGCGCCTCCTTGCCAGAACTGCCTGATGCACGTCGTACTCGCTATATGACAACTCTTGGCCTCTCGGAGCAAGATGCAAACGTTTTGACAGAGGATAAGGCACTTGGCGACTATCTCGAACAGGTACTAGCGGTCTCGAAGGTCAAGGACATCAAGGCGCGTGCTAAAGCAGCTAGTAACTGGCTCTTGAGCGATCTGGTACGCTTGCTCAAAGTCAACTCGCTTGCGATACAGGATTGCCGTGTGACACCGAAGGCTCTGGCGAATTTGCTTGACCTGCTCGATAAAGAGCGCATCACGGGTAAGCAAGGTAAAGAGGTGCTGGACGAAGCCTTTGCCACAGGTGAAATGCCTGAAGCCATTGTGACGCGTAAAGGCATCAAGCCGCCGATTAGCGATACTGGTACGCTTGAGCGCATTGTCGAAGAGGTGATTGCGAACAACGTGAAGGCGGCGACTGATTATCGCAGCGGGAAAACGAATGCGTTACAATCGTTGGTGGGTCAGGTGATGAAGCAGACGCGTGGTCAGGCAAAGGCCGATATGGTGCAGACGCTCCTGCGCGAAAAGCTCGACCAAGCTTAATGATTGAGCAACATGGTATACTAAAGAGGGAAATACAATGGTTGTGTTTTCCTCTTTAGTGTTTTCTGGAATTGGATATGAAAGGCAGACCTATGCACAACGACGTGTCGTCTGTTGCTTTGAACCCCTATCGTATGGCGGTTCAGCAGTTTGAACTTGCGGCTGAAAAGCTCGATCTCTCGGAAGATATGCGTGAGATTCTTCGTCAGCCGAAACGAGAACTCGCAGTACATTTTCCTGTCCGTCTCGATAACGGACGTATTAAGACCTTTACAGGCTATCGTGTCCAGCATAATATGAATCGAGGTCCTGCGAAGGGTGGCATTCGCTATAGTCCCGATGTAACCCTTGATGAAGTCCGAGCATTAGCAATGTGGATGACGTGGAAATGTGCGGTTGTTGGTATTCCCTACGGAGGCGCGAAAGGTGGTGTCATATGCGATCCTAAAGAGATGACACCTGCAGAACTCGAACGTATGACACGCCGCTACGCAACCGAAATCTCGATTATCATTGGCCCCCACAGCGATATTCCCGCCCCCGATGTCAACACTAACCCACAGATTATGGCTTGGATGATGGATACCTTCTCAATGCATGCGGGTTTCTCTGTTCCCGCCGTTGTCACAGGCAAACCGCTCTCGATTGGTGGCAGTGAAGGACGTAACGATGCTACTGCGACAGGAGTATTGTTCGTAACGCGTCAAGCTGCCAAACGCATTGGTATGCCGCTCAAAGGAGCACGTGTCAGTATTCAGGGTTTCGGCAACGCTGGATCAGTTGCCGCACGCCTCTTTCATAACGAGGGTTGTAAAATTGTCGCCGTCAGTGATACGCGTGGTGGCATCTACAACGAGTCCGGTCTTGATCCTGCTGCTGTCTTGCGCCACAAGCAGGAGCGTGGGAGCGTGATGGGCTTCGCGCAGGCACAGCAAATGCATGTGCAAGACGTGTTGGAGGTCCCCTGCGATATTCTCATACCAGCCGCTACCGAAGGCGTGATCACGGCTGCCAATGCCGAACGCGTGCAGGCACGTATCGTTGCAGAGGCCGCCAATGGTCCAACTACGCCAGAAGCTGATCGTATTCTGTTCGAGCGCAATTGTGTCGTTGTGCCTGATATCCTTGCCAATGCTGGCGGCGTTACCGTGAGCTACTTTGAGTGGGTGCAGGACCTGCAAAGCTTTTTCTGGGGCGTTGATGAGATCACGCAAAAGCTCGAAATGATTATGAATCGTGCCTTTGCGTCCGTCGCGGAGAAGGCCGATTCATACCATTGCGATATGCGCCTAGCTGCGAACATGCTGGCGATTGCGCGTGTCGCTGAGGCAACGCAGATTCGCGGTATCTATCCGTGAGGTGTCATAGTACACAGAAAGAGTAGAAATGTGGCATTGCCACATTTCTACTCTTTCTAAGAAGAATACCTAAAAACTGCGTCGAGTGTCGCGTTTGGGCCGCTTTACGGGTGGTTGCTTGGTTGGGCGTTTGGGACTTGGCTTTTTGCGTCCACGACCCGCGACCCAGCCTTCCTCCTCCTCATCTTCGTCTTCCTCCTCGAAGAGTTCCTCATCCGCGTCTTCATCCGCGTCTTCATCCGCGTCTTCCACGTCCTCGTCCGCCGCTAGGTCCATATCTGGAATGTCGGCGTCCGCGATGTCCTCATCTTGACTGAAGTCCTCGCCCTCGTCTGTGACAAGGGGTTCTTCCTCTGGCTCTTCCTCTACATCCTCTTCGTCAGGACTCACCACAGGTGCGACTGTACGGGTAGCGGTTGTGCGACGCAGAGTTGTTGGCTCGTCCTCATCCAGGTCTTCGTCTGGCTCATTGCGAAGAGGCCGACGGAGCGAGATTGGTTCTGGTGCGTCGTCGAGCAGTTCTCCCTCGTCTTCGGGTTTGGGGCCGCCAATGGTGCGGCGTCCTGCGGCAATGTCCAGCCAGAACTGTGAGTAGTAATGGGGACGTTCTGATTCTTTTTCGCTGTCTTTTCTTGTCATAAGTTGTTTGGCAGTTGATGTAGCATTGCATTTGTGCTTGGCTACATTCTTCCCTATGCGAGGGATGCCTCCTACCTTCCTTTTTCTGTATGTCCTATGCCTTTTTGCGCTTTGTAACTCCTAAAGGGTCAGTATCGTTTTGAGACATAGGAAAAACATTGTATCCTGCACGTTATGATAGAAAGAAACAATGCTCCTGTCAAGGGACAATTTTTTCTTATCGCTTGGCTCTACAGGCTATTTGAAGCTATGTCAAGCCCCCAAGTGCATGAATTTTCTATGGGCGGGTGTTTGCTAGGTTGGGCAAACACCTCTATAATACTAGCAAACAGAACAAAGTACACCCTTTCTCTTGCTCTTTAGCATCTGTAAGAGAGAGGACTATGAATTGGCGTCTACCGTGTCTCGTGTTGCGATTGTGCAAAGGGTGCTGGGGACACCAGAATTCAGTATGGGAGGAAACCTTTGACGAGGATTCTCGATAGCATTGATGGACCGGAGCAGTTACGAGAACTGACGATTCCGCAAATGGAGCAGTTAGCAGCAGAGATTCGACGCGAGATCATCGAAAAAGTGTCGGTGAAGGGTGGACACCTCGCCCCTAATCTTGGAGTAGTTGAGCTAACAATGGCTTTGCACTACGCCTTTAATACACCCGAAGATCAACTAGTCTGGGATATTGGTCATCAAGCATATGTGCATAAATTGCTCACGGGCAGGCGTGAACAATTCAAGACCATCCGTCAATTCGGTGGTCTCTCTGGCTACCTGCGGCGTGATGAGAGCGAGTACGATGCATTTGGTGCGAGCCATGCCAGTACGTCTATCTCTGCAGCCCTCGGTATCGCAGCGGCACGCGACCTGCAGGGCAAAGATTTCAAAGTTGTTGCCATTATTGGTGATGGTGCCTTAACGGGTGGTATGGCACTTGAGGCGATCAATAATGCTGGTAGCTTGAAGAAAAATCTTATTGTTATCATCAACGATAACGATAAATCCATTTCAGATAATGTGGGTGCCTTGCACTCTTATCTACTGAAAGCACGCCAGATGCAGACCGCGCCCAGCTATCGCCGTTTACGCGATATGGCGAAGGGGTCGATAGAGAAACTGCCTGTGGTTGGTGATCTGGCACGCGAGACGGCTGGTCGTATGGAGACAGGCATGAAGCATGTTGTGTTGCCGAGCAAGACGGGGGCCGTCTTCGAGGAATTAGGCTTCAAATTCTTTGGCCCCTTCGATGGACACGATATGGAGCAGATGTTGGATGTCTTCGAGAACGTCAAGAAGATCGAAGGTCCGGTAATGGTGCAGGTTATCACAAAGAAAGGCAAAGGTTGGGATGTCGCCGAAGATGATTCAACCAAGTGGCATGGGACTGGTGCATTCGATTTTGAGACGGGCGAGATCAAGAAGAATCCCAACGATCCGCCAGCGTATCAGGATGTGTTTGCGAATACGCTGGTCACTATCGCCGAGAAGGACAAAAGTATTGTTGGTATCACGGCGGCAATGGCAGAGGGAACAAGCCTCAAGAAGCTACGCCAACGCTTCCCCGAACGCTACTTTGATGTCGGTATCGCTGAGCAACACGCCGTAACATTCGCGGGTGGTATGGCTGTTGAAGGCATTACGCCTGTCGTCGCCATTTACTCGACCTTTATGCAGCGTGCCTACGACCAAGTGATTCATGACATCTGTGTACAAAATCTGCACGTTGTGTTCGCAATGGACCGTGCCGGTATTGTCGGCGAAGATGGACCAACCCAGCACGGCGTCTTCGATATCGGCTTTATGCGCGCCATTCCAAATATGAAGGTCATGGCACCGAAAGACGAGGAAGAACTACGTCATATGCTCTTCACCGCCATCTACACAGATGGTCCCGTAAGTATACGCTATCCACGCGGCAAGGGGGTAGGTACACCGCTTACGAACGAGCTACATATGCTAGAAGTTGGTAAAGCCGAGCTACTTAGTCCCGCCACATTGGAAGAGGCGGACCGCACAGATTGTGCTATTCTTGCCTATGGAACAACCGTCTCAGAGGCCGAGATTGCCGCACGCGAACTGGCGAATGAAGGAATACGTGCCGCCGTCGTCAACGCACGCTGGGCGAAGCCGCTTGACGAAGAGATGATTCTCCGTCTTGCGAGAAGTACAGGTCATTTGATCACCATCGAAGACCATCTTGTCGCAGGTGGCTTTGGCAGTGCAGTCCTCGAACTCTTAGAGCGGCACGAGGTGCAGAACGTCAATGTCAGAGTCATCGGCCTACCCGACACATTTGTCGAGCATGGAGCGGTGACGCTGCTCAAAGAACTCCACGGCATCTCATCGGCGCACATCAAAGAGGTCGCGCACCAGATGCTCGGCTCTGAGGCACACACGCTGGCGTAAGGATTGATGAGTAGGGACCGATTTATCGCGTCCGCAAGCGTGGTTTATCACGCGAGTCTTAGGAGAATGTTCAAAACGGTTTTCTCATAGGACTCGCGCAGTAAACTGCGCTTGCGGACGCGATAAATCGGTCCCTACCTCTATTATTTCGTTGCATCTTGCGAAGATGGCGAGTCGCTATCTATGGGCTTGAAAGCACCCATCATATCTGCTAAACGATGGATACGCGGATCATCGTAGTTGACGAAAAAATCTACCGAACTTCCTACAGGGAATCTTTCGGGATGAGAGATTGGTGCCTTCAAAGTATACATCTTACCCGTTTGTGGATGTTGCCAGCTAGCGACGAGACGATAGATTGTTTTGGTTGTTGTCCGCTTAGGTGTACCTATGCTAATTGAACGCGCCACACTTTCTTCGACACGAACGACCGTCGCAGTTGTTGGTGTACCATTTTTAAGTAGATCGCTCATTTTATTGAAGCCGACAATCATACGCCATATGAATGAAATCACAAGGCCAATACTTACGTTCAGTAATAGCGAGAGTGTGATGAGAGAGACTAACAGAATTTTTCGCCAACGTGTCACTGTGTTCATGCTATTTTCTTCTTTCTGTACAAGAATATATTTGCTCAGTGGCATAAACGTATAAAAATGGGTATCATAAAAATAGGCAATGATGCTGAGATGCTAATAAACGATTGTAGCTGAGTATAGCATACTGATATAACAAGTCTTTACACAAGGTGAAAAATGACACGAGAAAATGCCGAGAAATACCTACGCTTGTTGGGGCAAGAGCTACAAAAAAAGGGAGTGACGGGCGAAATTTTGGTTAGCTTTGGCATTATAGTATTGCTTGATATCAAAAAACCAGAGATACCAGATATTGATGCTTATTTTTCCAATACGATTGAATTTGAAAATATAAATGCATACTTTGGAGGACATGGTGCAACACTTCGCTCTACCGCACATACTATTGCAATGGGCGAAGGCTTGTCGGAAGATTGGATGGATACTGCAATAAAAGGAATTTTTGATACCGATACAGGCGTAGCAGATAAGGGCTGGCTAGAGTATCCAAATTTACGCATTTATCTAGCATCACCTTCTCATCTATTAGCTATGCAAGTTGCAACTGCCATTGATGCTCAGGATACTGAGAATATTCAGAAATTGGTTGAGATACTGCACCTCTTAACAATGCGAGAAGCTTTGCCTTACCTGAAAGAATATGTTCCTAACAAATTATTAACATCAGAAATGAAATGCAGTTTGAAACAGGCGTTAAAGTTATCAAGAACAAAACGTAGAGTGCAGGTGTAATGAATAAGGATGACATCACAAAGTATTTGCAGATGGTTGGGCAGGAACTGAATAAGAGCGGAAAGAAATTAGAGCTTGTGTTACTTGGCGGTGCGGCTATGCTCATCGAAATTGGAAATCGAGAAAGCACTTATGATATAGATGCTTTTTTCGTATCTGATTTTACTGCACTTATCAAGGCATCAGCAATAATTGCGGCTCAAGAAAATCTCCCCGATGGCTGGTTAAATAGTGCTGCGGCGGGATTTACATATAACTTCAAAAAACAACCTGATAAGAATTTATGGAAGAGCTTTCCAGGTTTAGATGTTTACATCGTCTCACTAGACTACCTATTTGCTACCAAGATTATAGCTGGTCGTCAAAAAGACCTCGAAGATATCAAAGCACTAGCTGCAAAGCTAAATCTTGTCACCCGACAAGATGTTCTGACTCTTGTCACAAAATACGTTGCTCGCGAAGATATAAGTGGAGAAGCATTGAGGCAAGTCGCGTACTTGTTTAAAGCTTAATTGAGTAGGAAGGAGCGTAAAACTCATGGCTTATAGGTGGCACACAATGGCAGAGACCTTTGAGAAGATTTGCAGTGGAGAACACTTCTGGGTGACGCTTGGCAACTTCCTCAATGACTGGTGGTATTTCTCAACTGATCATAGACCTGAACTAGTGGAAACACCTATTGCTCTCGCTCCTACCCCCAAACTACAACATTGGGCGGCTTTTTGCGCTGCTACGGTGGAATGGCTTTGTGAACAAGATAACGTCCCTTGCCCTACATGGACAAGAAAAGAGTGTTACATTCTGCCGAAGCCCTGGTTCTATGATAGAGAATGGACTAGACGCGCAAATTTATTGGCAACTACACCGGCAGCATTCAAGAGACGCAATTTGTTTGTGGGAGACCGTATGTTTTTGGGCAAGCGAGACTTGAAAGGGTTGCCCGAACCCGAACATAAAAAGACTGCTCAAGAAATGGGTCTCACGTGACTACTCTTCCCAATTACTCCACAATTCTGCCGTCGCGCATGGTGATGATTCTGTCCGCGCGGTTGCCAACCTCAAGGGCGTGTGTGACGATGACGAAGGTCTGCCCATTCTCTTTGTTCAATGTGGTCAGTAGGTCCATAATTTCCAGAGCGGTCTCACTATCGAGGTTGCCAGTTGGCTCGTCGGCCCAAACAATCGCGGGATTGTTGGTCAAGGCTCTGGCGATGGTGACGCGCTGTCGCTGACCACCAGAAAGCTCGGCTGGTCGATGTCCGGCGCGTGCAGAGAGACCGACGAGATCAAGCACTTCGAGAGCGCGTTTACGGGCTTTACGGCTTGGTGTCTTTGAGACTAGCATGGGTAGTTCGACGTTTTCGACTGCTGTAAGTACAGGGAGCAGGTTGAAATCCTGGAATACGAAGCCCATATGCCGCGCACGATATGAGGTGCGCTCGTTGTCGCTCAGGTCGCGTAGGTTGTCGCCGCGAATGAAGATGTCGCCTTCGTCGATGTTATCCAGTCCTGATAGGCAGTTGAGCAACGTTGTCTTGCCACAGCCGCTCTGTCCCATAATCGCAACCATCTCGCCGGGGGCGATATCCAGATTGATGCCCGCCAGAGCCTCGACGCGTAGATGCCCGTTGCGATATATTTTCTTCACGTTCTTCGCTTGAATAATTCTGGTTTGTGTTTGTGTAGTCATGAGTAATGCTTTACTTCCCAATTGCGAAAAAATTGTGCTATCTATGCTATACCCCTGCAATGTCTTGCAGCAAGGTTTTGTTACAAATTGTGATATGTTTGCGTCCCAACTCAATGACGCCAGCGTCCTTCATATCTCGTAAGGCGACGCTGACCGTCTCACGGTACACACCAAGATGCTCCGCTAGTTCCTCGTGGCTGAGGCCATCAACAAGCTGTGTCTCCTGTGCTAATTGTAACAGAAGTGTTGCTACCTGTGCGTTGACGCTCTTGAATGTCACGTCCACGAGTTGTTGCTCAACTTGCGCGAAATGCTGCGCGACACTTCTTAATAATGCGATTGCAATAGACGGTTTCTGTGCAGCAAGTTGCTCGATATCGGTTTTGCTGATGACTCCAACACGCGCCTCTCTGATAACTTCGGCGAAACTGCTCTGTGTCCCATTGCCGAAGAGCGCAACTTCACCAAAACACGTATTAGCTCTGGGAGTTGCGATAATGAGTTTACGTCCATCGGTTGAGAGGTGATAGAGGGAAATGACGCCAGATATCAGCAAAAAGAGTGCTGTACTCTTTTCCCCAGGACGATAAAGGATGCGTCCAGCAGCATAGGGAGTTATTGTTGTGACCTGTTCTATCGAATATATTTCGGCTGAGTCGAGCTGACTGAAAACGTTATTTTGTGCAAGTAGGATGCTCTTCTCGCTCGTTTTGCTTTGCTGCTGAAAGTGTTTTTCGGACACGCTGACAATCCATTATGTTTCTGCATGAGACAATAATAGGTGTTTATTGTATCATATAAAGACTGTAAATGGTTTTAGTTGCAGCGCAACTATCCCCATTTCCTGTCTTGCTATGATACTTAATTACTCGCGCTAGTGAGATAAATTGCTTCAGTACGGTTGCGTGCATGCAACTTCTCGAAGATGTTTTGCACATGTTTGTGTACCGTTGATTCAGCGATGGATAGCTCACCGGCGATCTCGCGGTTTTTCTGCCCCTTACGCATCAGGTCGAGGATTTCCTGTTCGCGGTCCGTGAGTGGTCGCGTTGTTGGAGCCTGTTCGAGAACAGTAGGCGACATCGTTTTCGACGATGCTTGAACGCGACGATTTGAGGGGCGGCGCGGAATACGGTATGCGACAGCACTTGTGTGTGCATGTGCTTTGTACTCCTCCTCGCATTGCTCATCGGGTGCGAGCAGTTCGTTCCACATCCGCGATTCCGACTCCTTGCCCATTGTGCGTAGGTGTGCGACGACTTGCGTTGCGAACGAACCCGGAAGACATAGCTCGTTGCGAGCCGCGGAACGAATAGCCTGCACAAGTGCCTCCGGTTCAATGTCCTTAGTAAGATAGCCCATTGCGCCTCGTTGCAATGCTTGGAAGAGGTGTCGTTCCTGATGTGAAGCTGTGAAGATGACAACATGTGACTCAGGTGAACTTGCTAGCACACGCTCGGTGCCCTCGAAGCCATCGCAATCGGGCATATCGAGGTCCATCAGAATGACCTCTGGCCTGACTCTCGCCGCTTGTTCCTGTGCCTCTATCCCGTTGCGAGCCTCAGCCACAACTTCCATATCGTCTTCTTTTTCGATTACCTCGCGTACCACGCGGCGCATGAGCGTGTGGTCGTCAACTATCATAATACTTACCATGATGTATCCCTTTCTACGTCTACTACCCCTAAAAACAAGATTGGTTAGTAATAAGTATGTATATACTACACTTATACTCCCCTATGCAAGAAGCGAACAGCGTTATTATGCTTCATAATGCCGACGTGAAGCCATTTTATCTTTGAAAAAAGAGGCTATGCGTCGGCTATTTTGCTACGTTCGTAGACGAGGCGAGTCTTGCGTAGCACGCGTTGTCGAGATGGCTTCAATAGCGAACGGGCAAGAGGGACTACTGGTACTATCGGGGCAAGAGGCGTAGGGCTAGGACTGGGGACTTGCGTTGGTAAGCATGCATGTTGAAGCAGAAGGGCATCGTAGGCAATCAGGCGCACGCGATGGTATCGTATCCTTCTTTGCATATCGTTTTCTTCCTCCCACATCCTCATTGCCTCTTTTTTGACAAAGAGAGTATACCCGATTTGTAACTAGAGCGAAAGTAGGCACAAAAAATCAGAGTACAATACCTTTTTGCGTAATCTTGAAAGAGGTTGATGAGTACTCTTCTGTAGAGAGTAAAGCGAATACTATTCTCTGTCGCCTTCGCTCTATTTGCCAGCACTTCGACCGATAGTACTCTCGCGAATAATAAGGTGAAAAGGGACTTCGACGTGTTGAGCCTCACTAACACGTGTACCTTCGATTCGTTCAATGAGTAATGAGACCGCTAACGCACCGATTTTCTCTTTATCAGGTGCAATAGTTGTCAAGGATGGTGTAGCATAGCGTCCATCTTCAATATCGTCAAAACCGACTACTGCTATATCTTCTGGAATACGATAATTCGCTTCGTGTAGCGCACGCATTGCACCTAAGGCCATGAGATCATTGAAACAGAAAACGGCGTCTGGCGGCTGCTCTAACGTTAGGAGTTGCTGCATTGCCTGAAAGCCGTCTATACGGTGGTAAAACTCTGTCTGTACAACCAACCGTGAATCAAATGGCTGATTCGCTTCAGCTAATGCTTGTATATAACCCTGTAAGCGCATTCTTCCAGTCTCACCGGAAAGAACTGGATACGCGCCAATAGCTGCAATACGCCTTCGTCCAAGACGTAATAGATGCTGTGTAGCAGCATGAGCAGCAGATATGTTGTCAATTGCGATGTGATCATATGGTGCATCCAGAAATCGTTCGCCAATAAGCACCAGTGGGACTTCTATTTTCTGAGATTGAAGGTCTTCGAGTTCTAACGAGATCGGGCTAAAGATGATGCCATCAATAAGGTGCAGACGCAGACCATTCACTACAAGCAATTCCTTTGCGTGATCGCCATCGGTGTGATCAACGAGAACCTTGTAGGAGCGAGTAGATGCGGTTTTCATCACTGCACTACCGATATCGGAAAAATATGAATTGCTAAAGTCAGGAATAGCTAACGCAAGTACTCCTACCCGACTTTTGCGTAGGTAGCGTGCTGGTAAATTTGGCTGATACTGTAACTCTTCCAATGCTTCACGCACGCGTTCACGCATCTCCTCTGTCACATGCTCATAGCCGTGGACGACGTTGGAAACAGTTTTGATTGACACCCCAGCGCGTAAAGCTACATCTTTTAGTGTTGCTACCACGTGTCTTTCTATCCTTCTCGATAAAAGTTTTACACTGTTCTACGCAGTGACTCTATCATACGTATTCGACGATTGTCAAATACTGCTGAGTATAAAATTTTCAATCTATTGACAAACAAGAGATGGATATGTTATATAATATTTACAACGTTGTATACAACGTTGTAATGAAGAAATTAAGCTTGATGGCGATCCTGCGGTAATCATCAACGTTGACGCAAACAGAGGTATATCATGAAGGATCTTTCCCATTCCTCGAGGCTTCCTGTTATCTTTCTCGCTCAAGCGTGCCTCCTTTTGTGTATTCAGCAGAGTTAGCTTTGGTCAAGTTACGTCCTCGTAGTGTGCTAATTATCCGGTGTGGTAGCTACATCCAACTTCAAACTCGACGAAGAGATATTGAAGACTTTATCATCAAAGAAGGGACAGGATATGCTGTACAAGTCGAAACGAGTTATGAGCATTGGTATGCTTATGAGTATCGTTCTAGGTACTTTACTTGCTGCATGTGGTGGTACAGGAAGTGCGGGGAGCAGCTCTGCTAATGGTTGCTCAGATGTTCAAGTAACTTATTGGAATGGATTTAGTGGACCAGATGGCCCTGTGATGACGCAATTGGTCAAATCATTTAATTCTTCTCATCAGGGCAACATTCAGGTAACAATGACCATTGTTCCCTTGGCTAGTTACGCTACAAAGCTTGATACAGCAGCAGCGTCCGATACGCTACCGGATGTGGCAATCGTCAACGAAGATCAGGTGGCAACTCAGGCATTTCGTCATGTCATCCAACCTATGGATGCTATCTCAACGCAACTTGGATACACTAGTAACGATTTTCCTGCCGTAGCCTGGAAAACGGATAATTTTGCTGGTCATCAGTATGGTGTCCCACTCAGCATAGCTCCTCTGACTATGTACTACAATGCCGATCTTTTGAAGAAAGCTGGACTTAGTGGACCTCCTACGAACGCTGACGAATTCGCCAGAGCCGCCGCAGCTATGACTGCGGGGGGCAACCGCGGCTTTCAGATTACCGCTGGCTTCCCAGTGCAACAGATTTTCCAGCAGTTATTGCATCAATTTGGAGGAAGTGAGTTCAATGCTGATGCGACTCAGGCGACATGGAATAGTGCAGCAGGTGTACAAGCATTGCAATGGATGAAGGATGCTCAAGCAAGGTATTCTAAACCTAAACTTCCGGTGGACGCCGATGTGAACTCCTTCAAGGCTGGTACAGTAGGCATGATCTGGAATGGCATCTGGCAAGCTACAAATGTTACAGGTGATAGTGTTGACTTCAATGGGCAGGCTGCGGCTATCCCACAAATTGGCACTCAGGCAGCAACCTGGGCAGGTATGCCTTCTTTAGCCTTACCAGCGCATAAAAAAGCCCTTAACAAGTGTATAGAACCTGCTGCCGCTACTTTCATCAAATACTTGGTTGACAATTCGGATAAGTGGTCTCAGGCTGGTAATCTTCCTGCATACAACAAAGCACGTAGCAGTTCTACTGTTGCGTCCCTCAAGCCACAAGGCGCACTAGTAACAGCCGTCGAGACTCCCATCTTCCCACCTTCTGTGCCAGGTATCGCAGATGCGTTTGCGCCCCTGGGTGATGCCGTTGGTGCAATCATGGCTGGTACAAGCAACGATATTCAGAAGACGTTGAATAGTGCCGCAAGCCGAGCGGACCAGATTTTGTCTCAGAACAAACAGAAGTATGGGACCACACCTACAAATTCGTAGTCAAACATAGGGACACTATCATTGTGCCCCTATGCGTCGATGTAAGGATTGTTTGTCATAAAGCGGGGATTCTACCTCTGTTCTATCCCCGTTACACCACTTATCTTGACTGCACTGACTTTGTAGAAAGGCACTTCAAATGGAAGCAATGGTCCAAGGCCAAGCGGCAACTGTAAGCACTTCGAGTAGGAAAAGGTCACGCAAGTTTCGCTTGACGCCCTACCTGTTCATCTTGCCGCACCTCATCTTTTTCGCGCTTTTTGTAGGGTATCCGTTCTTCAATGGCCTCTACATCAGCTTATTCAGCTACGACTACACGCAGGCAGCAAGTAGTGCATTTATAGGCTTGCAAAACTACGCAAACCTCTTCAATCAAAATGCTGTCGAGTTTCAAGAGTTCTGGGGATCTCTAGGAAATACAGTACAATTTGTGATTTACAGCGTTCCTTTGCTTGTGATCATTCCGCTTGGATTAGCCCTATTGCTGAATAACAAACTTCCAGGCATCAACGTGTTCCGCGCTATTTACTTTGCGCCTTGGGTGTTGTCGGTCTCTGTGGTAGGTCTGCTCTGGTGGTGGATCTTTCAAAGCGAGGGAGGTCTCATTAGCTACTATCTAGCGGCTCTCAATATAGACGCACCAGAATGGCTCTCGACACTACCGTGGGCATGGGTGGCGATTGTTGTTGCTACGATATGGTGGACAATGGGCTTCAACATGATTATCTTGCTGGCGGCACTACAAAATATCTCAGATGAGCTGTATGAGGCTGCTGCGGTAGATGGAGCGAACGGCTGGGAATCGTTCTGGAGCATTACCTTGCCTCTGCTCAGGCCAGTACTACTTTTCATTGTCATCATTTCAATCATTGCCTCTTTTAATCTGTTCGGGCAGCCTTATATTATGACCGGGGGCGGTCCTTCTCTACCACAAGGTGGTGGTGCTACCAGACCTGTTATGTTAGAAATCTACATACAAGGCTTCCAGCGTCATTTTGTAGGAAGTGCTGCTGCTATGTCCTTCGTTGTCGCCACGATTATGATTCTCATCTCATACGCAAACTTCAGGCTCTTCAGAAACCGCGATTGACGAATGGTTGTATTCTCGAACACCTGCTTCTGTAGCATGCTCATTGGTGAGAGTTCGGAATACATAGAATGGAGAAAAACATGGCAACCACTGTCAAGACTCATACCCAGGGACGTACTCATGTCGTCAAACAAGCAGAGACGCGTAGAAAAGGTAGAAAGCTTCTACAGCACATTGCAACCTATGCTCTTCTTGTGTTCATTGCATTGCTGATTATAGTGCCGATGCTGTGGATGCTTTCGACTTCGTTCAAACCCAAGTCCCAATGGTTTTTGGCACAAATTTACTGGATTCCTAAGCGGTTTACCTGGAACAACTACACTAGCCTGTTTAACAGTTCAGATACGCCAATAGTGCGCTGGTTTATCAACAGCCTTGGCGTTGCAATCACTACGACGATACTGACGCTAGGGCTTGATACCTTGGCAGCGTATGCCTATGCTCGCCTGGAATTTCCAGGGCGAAAAGTGATTTATGGCATTATGCTGGCTACGCTATTCATGCCTGGGCTGATGTTTCTGATTCCAAACTTCCTGACGATTTATAATCTTGGTCTGCTCAACACCTATGCCGGTGTCATACTCCCCTATCTAGCGGGCGTCTTTGGTGTCTTCTTCATGAGTCAATTCTTTCAAGCACTTCCCAAGGAATTGGAGGAGGCTGCACGAATAGATGGAGCCAATACGTTCCAAACATTTTCCAGAATTGCCTTGCCTTTGTCAAAATCTGCTCTAGCAACACTAGCGGTCATCACTTTTTTGGCGAGTTGGAACGACTTCTTGTGGCCTCTGCTGATTCTGCAAGACCCAAACACGCAAACTCTTCCTCCAGGATTGAGTACGCTACAAAGTTCTTATACCACGCTCTACGGACCGACTATGGCTGGCGCGGTGATTGTAGCAATACCAGTGCTTATTATCTACATTGTACTACAACGCTTTATTGTGCGAAGCGTGGCAAACACAGGATTGAAGGGGTGATGTTAAACATGTGGCATCGACAACACCCTAGAAGGAATGTACAGTCGTATTCGTGCAGACTAGCTCCCCTTATGTTTGCTGAAACTATGTTTTGCGTACTACTGTTACTTGTTATAGGTGGATGTGGTCAGCAAAACCAATCATCGCCTGCATCTACAGGAGGTGGACATATAACTACTGTTTCTGCCAATACATTCAAAAATCCCGTACTACAAAGCGATTTTCCCGATCCTAGCATAATCAAGGTGGGCAATACATATTATGCTTACGCCACAAATGCAAATGGCAAAAATGTGCAAGTAGCACGTTCAAACGATATGGTTCATTGGGACCTGCTGAATGATGCTATGCCGGCACTCCCAGCATGGGCGCAGCTTGGCGGCTCATATGTCTGGGCACCTGCGGTTATACAACTCGGCGACAAATACGCCATGTACTATACCGCGCGGGATATGCAGTCCAACAAACAATGTGTTGGTGTGGCGATTAGCGACAAGCCCGAAGGGAAGTTTAAAGATTCGAGTAATTCCCCCTTAGTTTGTCAGGCTGACGAGGGAGGGACAATCGACCCTAGTCCGCTGCTTGATAATGGCAAGCTGTATCTCTACTTCAAAAACGATGGCAATTGTTGCGGACTAACGACTTACATCTCCGTGCAGCGATTATCCTCGGATGGGTTACATGTAGTCGGTCAACCCACGCGTCTCATGTCTAACGACAAGAGTTGGGAAGACAAAGTCGTTGAAGCACCTGATATGTTTGTACACAACGGCAAATACTATCTCTTTTTCTCTGGCAATGATTACTCCGGTGTCAATTATGCCGTTGGTTATGCTACTTGTGAGACAGCCGTAGGACCATGTGAGCAATCACCAGAGAATCCTATACTGGCAAGCCAAACAAAACAACCATTGGTAATTGGTCCAGGAGGCCAAACACTCATACAAGTTGGTAGCCAAACCTGGATGGTCTATCATGCGTGGAATGTGGGGGCTGACGGCACGCAGGGTGATAGTCGTTATATGTGGCTTGACCGCGTTGACTGGATCAATGATAAGCCGCATGTACATGGACCTACAATTGCTCCTCAACCGATGCCATAAAACATCTGTAGGGGCTATAATTCATTACGCCCTCTTGTAGGTTAAGGGCGCAATGAATTATAGCCCCTACCAGCCTATTATTTCATCAGGAGAGAAGAATGACCACAAAGAAACTAACTAATCCATTCTGGCCGCATAACTTTCCTGATCCGTTTGTACTCAAGGTTCGTGGTCGCTACTATGCATATGCGACGGAGGTAGAGGGGAATCCGATGGAAGGTTCATTGGTATTTCCCATTCTGACAAGTACTGATATGCTTTCCTGGCATGAGGTGAGCCGTGCTATGCCTGCTCTTGATACGTCATATTACTGGTATTGGGCACCAGAAGTGACAGTATATAATGGACGATTTTTCCTCTATTATGCAGTGCATACAGAAGAGTTTGTGAGCAGCATTCGAGTAGCGGTAGCCGACCGACCAGAGGGACCGTTTATCGACAGCGGTCATGATCTAACTCATTCCCAAACTCCGTGGGCAATAGACCCTCATGTGTTTCGCGATCAGGATGGTCAGGAGTATCTCTATATGACTATTGAGTATCTCGCATCTTCTGATGGTCTCGTTGGTAGTGGTAATGCAGTTGATCGCCTGAGTAATCCCTTTACGCTACAAGGGAATCTAACTCGCGTCACCCCACCTAGCCAGGCATGGCAACTGTATGAAGCACAGCGTCAGTCAAAGGGAGGTATTGATTGGTATACGGTCGAAGGGCCAACTGTTACAAAACATCGTGGTCGCTACTATGAGATGTTTTCAGGCGGTTGCTACTACCGAGATAATTATGCAGTAAGTTATGCAACCTCAGATACTCCAATGGGTCCTGGACGTATGCATGACACTTCATGGCACGATTGGCAAGGTACTGCACAGCAGACTGTCTTGATGCAGGGAGATCAGAACCATTTTATTAGCCCTGGGCATAATTCACTTGTACGCGGTCCAAATAACGCCGACCAGTATATTGCCTATCATGCAATACAGCAAGATATGACGGTGCGGGTAGCCTGCCTTGATCGCCTCTTCTGGCATGGCAACGATCTATGGACGCCAGCACCAACTCATACTCCGCAACTAGTTCCTGCGATGCCACGCGTGCATGAACTTTTTGAGCAAACTGAATTGAGTTCCTCGTGGCAACCACAAGGAGGAAATTGGCATATTTTCTCTGGTGAGGTGATACAGGAAGATGACAAAAACGTTGATGCGGTATTGTTGCATCAGGACCAATTGAGCCTGAACTGGCTGCTTGAAGTGAACCTGCGCTATATTGTAGGCAATGGCTCCTATGGCGTCTTGCTTCGCGATGGCTTCGATAAGGCTATGCAGCTTACCATCACGACCAACGCACAAGTACTTTGGTCTGATGCGGATAACGGTGAAGTATTGCAAACACTACCTCTTCCACAAAACGTTATACTTCAAGCGTGGCACCAACTCGTTCTCACGCTTTCTGGTTCGGTACTCACCGTACGCTTCGATGAAGTACAGGTAGGAGAGTTTGTGGTACTCCATGTGCCTCAATCCTTTGCCTTGTATACTCATCGGTGTAGTGCGGCCTTCAGTGGTATTAGTCTGACCAATCATTTTCGTGACGAGTTCTTGCATGACCGCTACACTCCTGCTCTGCTGGGCTGGAACAGTGATAGCGAGGACCCACAAGAACATACATCCTTGATGGATTGGCATGTGCAGGAAGGAGCGTTGGTGCAAACGAGTACTGCTTATGATTCATATGTTGTGCTAAAAGGATCACCGTATAGACTGTACGAGTTCGGTGCAACAATGCAATTACAACACGGAAATCAGTCGGCCTTTGGCCTTGTGGTAAGAGGGCGGGAGAAGTTTTTTATCTGGTTTGTTCAAAACCAAACGTACTGGCAACTTGTCGCAGAAAACTTTGCTTCCGAAAACAAGGTGTTGTGTAGTCTTCCCGTCAGCTTCAATCCTGAGAAATGGCATACGTTGCGCGTAGAACAACGGAAAGACAGCTTAATGATAGCACTTGATGGACCAGAGGTTGCTATTCTGCCATTGGTTCCTGAGCCAGTAAGACTAGGGCTTACTACTAGAAATGCTGCTGTAGCATTTACTGGCGTGTGGCAAACAGAGCGGGAGTGGAAATAGAAAACGCTTTTAGAATGGGTTACAGCATGTAGCGGAATAGCTTGTGCATTCCAGTTGTTTTTATATTTAGAAGACTTCGATAAAAACTTGTTGCGTCTTTGCCCACTCTATGCTATACTTGCGACTTAGCGGGAGATGTCTTCCGTAGCTATATGCTGCTACTCACAACATTAAGTACACACGCTCTCTCTCACGCGCCAACCCTGGGGTCCTCGGCGATGTATCTATTGCCATCGGAAAACAGTATAGCCCTGGCGGACCCTGACGCTTATTCTAAAGGGGAGCGGAGGATTCAAGGGAGGATCCGTCTTTGGCAAACGTCATTTCAATGAAACAACTTTTGGAGGCCGGTGTTCATTTCGGACACCAGACCCGTCGCTGGAACCCCAAAATGGCTCCATTCATCTTTATGGATCGCAATGGTATCCATATTATTGACCTTCAGCAGACGGTAACACGCCTCAACGACGCGTACAAATTCGTCGAGCAAACCGCCGCCGAGGGTGGCACTATTCTCTTCGTTGGTACTAAGAAGCAGGCTCAAGAGGCCGTAGCGGAAGAGGCCAAACGTTGTGGTATGTACTACGTCAATCAGCGTTGGCTTGGTGGTATGCTGACCAACTTTCAGACCATTCAATCGCGCATTCGCTATCTGCGTGAGCTTGAGACACGCCGTGACCGTGGCGAGTTCGAGCGTTTGCCCAAAAAAGAAGTGCAGCGTCTGACCGACGATATGAACCGTTTGGAACGTATTCTCGGTGGTATCAAGGATATGCGCCGCCTACCTACCGCGCTGTTCATCATTGACACGCGCAAGGAGCGCACCGCCGTTATGGAGGCACGCCGCCTCGAAATTCCTATCGTTGCGCTGGCAGATACGAATAGTGACCCCGACGAGATGGATTATCCCATTCCCGCCAACGACGATGCCATCCGCGCGGTACGTCTGCTGTGTGCCAAGATTGCCGACGCTGCCGTCGAGGGACGCCGCGAACTCGATGCACGTAACAAGGATACAGAGGTCAGCGAGAAGGAAGGCGAGGAGCCAGTCTCAGTTGATGCAATTGCTGCTCCTGCATTCGAGGTACAAGAGGTCACGCATGAAGCAACGCCAATAAATAATGCGACAGAGCAAGTAGAAACAGCTGTTGTTACCGGTACAGCAACACCCGCCGAAAGTAGCACGCCAACGGAAGTTGTGGCGGAAGCAACTCCTGCTCCAGACAACGAACCCATTGTCACAACTACATCGGAGACCCCTGCAACGGAACCAGAATTGGTGACTAAAGAGGCTCTTTAAGATATATCTTTGTCTGGCGGGAGGTTACGGGGCGTATGCCTCCGACCTCCCGCCTCTTAGTGTAAATATTACCTACGTTCGCGGAATCTCGATTCCGCGAACGTAGGGACCGATTTATCGCGTCCGTTGCTCAATTCATTGAGCGAAATCTTGATGAACTCTGTATGCAGGCGGTCTCCGCCATAATCTCGCGCGATAAATCGCACTACGGACGCGATAAATCGGTCCCTACGAAAACCTGTCATGGAAAGCGGATAAACCAATTAGTACATTTGTCAAGCACTCGGAGACCACCAGCAATGGACGGTAGCCGTTGTACTGCTTTATAACTCTGAGTATGATACAACAAGAATTGAGGAGATTTCAGATCATGGAATACACAGCGGCGGATGTCAAAAGCCTACGCGAAGAGACAGGCGCAACATTTGCGGACTGCAAAAACGCTTTAACGCAATCGAACACACGTGCTGAGGCGGTTAAGTACCTTGAGGCACGTAGAGATAAAAAGGCCGAGAAGATGGTCACTTCTGGTCGTGAGACCAAAGAGGGTGGCGTGTTCTCCTATGTGCATCACAATCATAGTGTCGGCGTCTTGCTCGAACTGAATTGTAGCACCGACTTTGTAGCTCGTAGCGAAGGCTTCCGCACACTTGCCAGTGAACTTGCGCTCCAAATCGCGGGTGTCGCTCCCAAATATATTAACTACGAGGATGTGCCCACTGATATCGTGGAAGATGCTCGTAAGAAAATTCTGGAAGACCCGGCAGCGGCGCGTGTACCAGAGGCTCGCCGTGAGGAGTTTCTCACTGGTAAGCTCAGGAAGGAACTTGGTTCCGATGTGTTGATGATGCAGCCCTGGGTTAAGGACGAGTCGGTTGTAGTTGGTGATCTCGTGCGTAAAGCTATCGCTGAGACAGGCGAGAACATTGTGTTACGCCGCTTTAGCCGCTTCAAACTGGGCGAGTAGCATGGCTGCGACGTATAAGCGCATTCTACTCAAGCTAAGCGGCGAGGCACTCGGTCCTCATGATTATGGTATAGACGCGGAAACCGTGCGGCGTATCGCCGCTGAGGTCAAGCGCGTCTACGACCTGGGGGTTGAGGTGGCGATGGTGATTGGTGGTGGCAACATGTGGCGTGGTGCCGATGCTGCCGCCACCGGCATTGATCGCTCTACCGCTGATTATGTTGGCATGCTTGCCACCGTCATGAATTCGCTGGTGATGCAGGATGCGTTGGAGAAGCTGGGTATTGCGACGCGCGTGCAGACCGCGATTGAGATGCCACCCGTCGCGGAACCTTTTATTCGTCGGCGTGCGCTTCGACACCTGGAAAAGAATCGTATCGTCATTTTAGCGGCTGGTAGCGGCAACCCGTTTTTCACAACCGATACGGCTGCTGCTCTGCGCTCCGTCGAATTGAACGCGCAAATATTGCTCAAAGCTACGAATGTAGATGGCATTTACGACGACGATCCGAAGCGCAATCCGAACGCCAAAAAATTTGAAGAAATAAGCTACATGCAAGCTCTGAACATGGGGCTGCGTGTCATGGATAGTACCGCACTCTCCCTGTGCAAAGACAATCATATGCCGATAATCGTCTTCGACTTGCATCAGGATGGCGCATTAGAGTCAATCATGCGCGGCGAAAAGTGTGGTACACTCGTTTCAGACGTGAAAGAGACCGTCTAGTGGTGTTAGAGAAGAGATAATAAACACCACCTGTGTTATCACGTCCCGTTTTTAGGGCATTACGTAAGAGTCGTATGCTTATAGAAAAAGGGAGTTTTGAACTATGGCAACAGATGATTTATTTAGCGATGCAGAGCGACGTATGCAGAAAGCTATCGACGCTTTGAAACAGGACCTCGCGGCTATCCGTACTGGTCGTGCCAACGCATCGCTCGTTGACCGCATACAGGTCGAGTATTACGGTACTCCGACTCCTGTCAATCAAGTTGCATCGATATCGGTTCCCGATGCGCGGCAGGTAGTGATTCAGCCTTGGGACCGCAAGATACTACCTGATATCGAGAAGGCAATTCAGAAATCCGACCTGGGCATCAATCCGAACAACGATGGACAGGTCATTCGTCTGAACATTCCGCCGATGAGCGAGGAACGCAGACGCGACATGGCGAAGGTGCTTCACAAGAAGCTGGACGAGCATAAGGTCGCGGTTCGCAACGTTCGTCGTGATGTTCAGGATAAATTACGTGACCGTGAAAAAAAGAAAGAAGTTTCTGAAGATGAGCTAAAACGTAGCTCTGACCGGCTACAAAAGCTCACCGACCGCTTCATCGACGAGATGGATAAGGTCGGAAAAAGTAAGGAACAGGAGCTTATGGAGGTCTAACGCTTGACTAAGATAAACAATCTCTTTTCCTCGCGAAAGGAGAACGTTGCGTCGCAGTCACAACCTGTCGCAACAGAGCAACCCATTCAGTCAGTGCGCCACCTTGCCATCATCATGGATGGCAATGGACGATGGGCGACAAAACGTCACCTACCCCGCCTTGCAGGACACAAGGCTGGCGTAACGGCGTTGCGTCGTGTAGTGGAGTGTGCTGCCGATGAGAATATTGAGATGCTTAGCGTGTATGCCTTTTCAACCGAGAACTGGGGGCGACCACGCGCTGAGGTAGATGGTCTCATGCGTCTCTTCTGGGAGACCATTCGCTCGGACCTGGAAAAATTGCACCGCGATGGAGT
>CAXUHG010000086.1:0-23589 GCA_964250805.1 uncultured Ktedonobacteraceae bacterium
ACTAAAGTATATAACATGGCTGGTGAAGCCGTAGAAGACCTCGAACTCAGCGAGCGAGTGTTCGGAGTTACCCCCAATGTGCCGGTCTTGCATCAGGTTGTCACTGCACAACTGGTGAACCGTCGCCAAGGTAATGCTTCGACCAAGACTCGTAGCGAAGTATCGGGTGGCGGTAAAAAACCCTACAAGCAAAAGGGAACTGGTAATGCCCGTCAGGGCAGTAGCCGCGCTCCTCAGTTCCGTCATGGTGGTGTTGTCTGGGGTCCACGACCTCATCGCTATCATCATGATGTGCCTAAGAAGATGCGTCGCCTAGCGATCCGCTCAGCCTTGTCAGACAAAGTGGCAAACGAGAGCTTGATTGTGGTGAACGAACTTGGCTTGGAAACGCCAAGTACAAAAGGCATGATAAAGCTCCTTGCGCAGTTACCCACTTCAGGTAAACGCGTTCTAATGATGTTGCCACAGCGTGATGAAAACATTGTGCTGTCAACGCGCAACATTCCGCTTGCGAAGGTGCAGCATGTCGCTTCAATCAATGTCATCGAGTTACTGAAGCATGATTATGTCATCATGCCAGTGAAAACAGTTCGCTGGCTCGAACTCGTCTTCGGTGAAGGTTTGAGTGCTGATGATGCTACAAAAAGAATCTTCGACGGAGCGGATGTCGCTACGAGCAATACTCCCGCCACAACGAGCGACGAGTCATTGACGGTAGAGCCATTGATCGCACCTGCTGTGGGCGAGACGTTGCCGATTGTCCCATCTCCTAACGAGGATGGAGAGACACCAGCCGCGCCATCGACCGATAGCGAAGCATAGAGGAGAAGATCGTGGAGATTACAGAAATTCTGCGTCAAGGTATCGTAACCGAAAAAACGGTGCGGCTACAGGAGCAGAATAAATATACCTTCAAGGTAGCATTGAAGGCGAACAAAATTGATGTGCGTCGCGCTGTTGAGACCATCTTCAAGGTGAACGTTGTCTCAGTCAATATGATTCGCATGCCCGGCAAGGCAAAGATGATTCGACGAAAAGGCTCCGCTCCTCGGCCCGTTGAGCCACGTGAGTGGAAAAAGGCGATTGTGACGCTTCGTGAGGGGCAGACAATCGACGCATTGAAGGCGTAAGGTAAGGAATTGAGCTATGCCAATTAGACAGTATCGACCAACGTCTCCTGGGCGTCGTGGCATGTCTGTTTCGACATTCGAGGAGATCACAAAGACAAAGCCAGAGAAATCTCTGACCGTCAAATTGAATAAACATGGTGGCCGCAACAATCAAGGCAAGATCACCACGCGTCATCGTGGTGGTGGTGCGAAGCGTGCCTATCGCATTATCGACTTTAAGCGCAACAAGTTGGATGTACCCGCACGCGTTGCGGCTATCGAGTACGATCCCAATCGTACTTCACGTATCGCCCTTCTGCATTATGTGGATGGAGAAAAACGCTATATCTTGGCTCCTGTCGGCTTGAAGGTTGGGGATCGCGTGCAGGCCGGTCCAGACGCGGACATTCGCGTTGGCAATGCTTTGCCATTGAAGAACATTCCGACTGGCACCACCATTCACAACATCGAGTTGGAAAAGGGACGTGGCGGTCAGATGGTGCGTAGCGCAGGCGTTGGGGCACAGTTGATGGCGAAGGAAGGCGACTATGCGCTTATCCGCTTACCATCTGGCGAGCAACGCAACGTCAACATTCTCTGTATGGCAACGATTGGACAGGTTGGCAACGTCGATCATGAGAACCAAAGCATTGGTAAAGCGGGACGTTCACGACATATGGGCCGTCGCCCAACGGTTCGTGGCTCGGCTATGAACCCAAACGATCACCCACATGGTGGTGGTGAGGGGCGTGCTCCTATCGGTGGGCAGCCACAGACACCCTGGGGCAAGCCCGCGCTTGGTTATAAGACGCGTAATAACAAGAGAACTGACCGCTTCATTGTCCGACGACGCAATGCAGGCAGGAGGAAGTAATGTCACGTTCGAGAAAAAAAGGACCATATATTCATCCTTCGCTTAGAAAGAAAATTCTGAGCATGAGACGTAGCGGCGACCGTCGTCTTATCAAGACTTGGTCTCGTGCCTCAATGATCTTCCCAGAGATGGTTGGTATGACCATCGGTGTACACAACGGCAAGATTCACGTTCCTGTGTATGTCAGTGAGAATATGGTCGGTCACAAATTAGGTGAGTTCTCACCTACTCGCCACTTCCGCGGTCATGCGGGTGGCAAAAACGAGAAAACGACATCTGTACGGTAGGGGTCTGAATTATCATACCCATTGTAGGGGCCTGATACTACATTACATTTAGATGGCTCGAAGAGTAAAGGCGAATGCCTTGTTTCTAAATGCATATAAAAACTATCACGCCCACCTAGAGGTAGAAAATGCAAGTCAGGGCTATTGCAAAAGATATTGGCATTCCGCCGCGCAAGATGCGTCTGGTCACTAACGCGGTGAAAGGGCTTCGGGTAAATGAGGCTCTGGCTATTCTTCAATTCATGCCACAAGCAGGCGCGACTCCTGTAAGCAAGGTCGTCGCATCAGCAGCAGCAAATGCGGAGAATAACTATAATCTCAATCCAGATAGACTCTATATTCTCAATATTATGGCGGATGACTCATTTCGGATTAAACGTGTGAAACCACGATCTCATGGACGAGCGGCTCGCATTCTGCGTCGCTTCTGCCATGTCACTGTGATTGTTTCAGACGATCCGGCTGACCGCACCGCTCGTCGTTAGGAAGGAGAACACTTTTGGGACATAAAGTAAACCCAACGGGGTTCCGGCTCGGCGTCGTGAAAGGTTGGCAGTCGCGCTGGTACGCAGAGCGCGACTATAAGGACGTTCTAGCTGAGGACTTTTTAATTCGTGATCTGATCAATAAGGAACTATTCAATGCCGCCGTCTCGCGTATTGAGATTGAGCGTACCGCTGCAAATCAGGTACTGGTGAAGATACACACCGCAAAACCCGGTATTGTTATCGGTAAAAGCGGCGAAAAGGTTGAGAAGTTGAGGGCGTCGCTGGAAAGCAAGACCAAGAAGCGCGTCCGCCTCGACATCAACGAGATTCGTCAGCCAGAATTGGATGCGTATCTGGTTGGTCGTGGCATCGCGGAGCAGCTAGAGAAGCGTGTTTCGTTCCGTCGAGCCATGAAGCAGGCTGTACAGAAGTCGATGCGTGCCAATGCAAAAGGCATCAAAGTGATTGTCGGTGGACGACTTGGCGGCGCGGAAATCGCACGCTCGGAGAAAGAGGTTGAGGGAAAGGTTCCCTTGCACACTCTGCGTGCCGACATTGACTATGGATTAGTTGAGGCACACACAACTTTTGGTGTTATCGGCATCAAAGTCTGGATTTATCGCGGCGATATTCTGCCTAATAAACGTCGTGAAATCGGCGAAGTACAGCAGGAAACAGTGCAGCAACAACCAGCGTTCCCACCGCGAGATGGTGGACGGAGTGGCGACCGTCGTGGCGACCGCCGTCCTAACGATGGTGGCTCACGTGGTCCGCGTCCGCAAGGAGACCGACCACAGGGAGACAGGCCACGAGGTGGCGATAGAGGTCCACGCCCACAGGGTGATCGACCGCAACGTCCATTTGGCGACCGACCCCCTCGTCCAGCAGGTGATCGTGGTCCGCGTCCGCAAGGAGACCGACCACAGGGAGATCGCGGTCCGCGTCCGCAAGGAGACCGACCAGCGCGCCCAATCGGGGAGCGTACACCACGTCCTCAGGGCGACCGTCAGCCTCGTCCTGAACAGGCACCTGTAAACGAGGCACCTGTAAATCAGACGCCTGTAAACGAGGCTCCTGCGACACAGCCAACTGCGCCAACGCCACCACCCGCCGCACCAGCCCAGGATGCTAGTGCTACTCAGAGCGAGTAGAGGAGTTTCAATTCATGTTATTGGCACCGTCACGTACAAAATATCGCCGACAGCATCGTGGGCGCATGAAGGGTGAGGCACATCGCGGCAACACTCTCGCCTTCGGTGATTTCGGTTTACAGGCACTTGAGCCTGTTTGGATGGAGGCCCGTCAGATCGAGTCTGCACGTATCGCGCTCACCCGCTTTATGAAGCGTGGTGGTAAGGTCTGGATTCGTGTGTTCCCTGACAAGCCAGTCTCCGCCAAGCCTGCCGAGACTCGCATGGGTAGCGGTAAAGGTGCAGTCGATCACTATGTCGCAGTCGTTAAGCCCGGTCGCATTATCTTTGAAATCGGCGGCGTCAGCGAAGAGATCGCGAAAGAGGCAGTCCGTCTCGCGGGTCATAAACTACCTGTAAAGACTCGCTTTATTACTAGAGGGGAGGCGGAAAGTGTCGAAAGCTAAAGAGCGTCGTCAGGAGATTCTTACCTACAGCGAAGGTAGGATACACGAAGAACTCAAGACTCTGCGACTGCGATTGTTCAATCTTCGGTTGCAGCAGCAGCGTGGTGAGGTGAAGAACAATCGTCTGTTTACTCAGACGCGCAAAGATATTGCTCGCTTGATGTATCGCCTGTCGCAATTGGAGGATGAAGAATGACACAGCAAGCAGCACAAACGCCGCAGACGATTGTCCGTCATCAACAAAAAGTTGGGCGCGTAGTAAGCAATAAAATGGACAAGACGATTGTTGTTATCGTAGAGTCCCTGAAGAAGCACCGCATCTACAAGCGTACATATAAACAGACAAAGCGTTTTTATGCACACGACGAAGAGAACACATGCAGTATCGGCGACACCGTTCGTATCGAAGAGTGTCCTCCTGTCAGCAAAATGAAACGCTGGCGTCTCATCGAAATCATCAGGCGCGGTAGCGGCATTGTCCCCGTCGAAGAGGTATTGGCAGATGTTGATCCCGATTTGGCAAACTCTTCCAATGAAGAAGCGGAATAAGGAGAGCGTCAGATGATTCAGCCAGAAAGCCGCCTGAAAGTTGCTGATAACACAGGTGCAAAAGAGATCATGTGTATTCGTGTCATAAGTGGCTCCTCCAAGCGTTATGCAACGGTGGGAGACATTATCAAAGCCTCGGTTAAACAGGCCGCACCAAACGGTCAGGTCAAGAAAGGTGATGTGGTGGACGCCGTTGTGGTTCGTGTCTCGAAAGAGTATGCACGTCCCGATGGTTCACATATTCGTTTCGACGAGAACGCCGCCGTCATTCTTGCTGCTGGTAACAATCCACGAGGCACACGTATCTTTGGACCTGTAGCACGCGAATTGAGAGAGAAGAACTTCTCACGTCTCATTTCGCTCGCGCCTGAAGTGCTCTAGCGATGGTGGAGTTGCATAAACTCCATACCATAGAGGAAAAAAATGGCAGTAAAACAGAAAGAGAAGAAGCCTCTTCACTTAGCCAAGTTGAATATCAAGAAGGGTGACACCGTTCTGATTATCACAGGCAAAGATCGAGGTAAAGAAGGAACCGTATCGCGGGCGATGCCACAGGTCAACAAGGTGATTGTTGAGGGCTTGAACGTGGTGAAAAAACACATTCGTCCGCAAGGGCAGACCCGTCAGGGTGGCGTAATTGATAAGGCAATGCCGATTCACGTCTCGAACGTTATGCTCAAATGCACTGAATGCGGTGAGCCTACACGCGTTGGTCATGATCGTCGTCCGCTTGGGACCGATCAGAAACTCCGCTCGGTACGCGTGTGCAAAAAATGTGAGAAGGTCATTCAGGACCGCACGAGGAGTAGTTAAACGTCATGGTATCACGATTGAAAGAGAAATATCGACAAGAGGTCGTGCCCGCCTTGCAGAAGGACTTTAACTACACAAACCCAATGCAGGTGCCCGGCGTTCACAAGGTAGTTGTGAACATTGGTATGGGCGAGGTCATCCAGAACGCAAAGGCGATGGATGCCGCCGTGGGAGACCTGACACTGATTACAGGTCAGCGTCCCGTTATCACACGCGCGAAGCGTTCGGTCGCAACCTTCAAACTCCGTGAGGGTATGCAGATCGGTTGTATGGTTACTCTACGTGGGGAACGCATGTACCAGTTCCTCGACAAGCTGATGAACGCAGCCCTGCCCCGTATCCGCGACTTTCAGGGTGTCTCCTCTGAGGCGTTCGATGGGCGTGGTAATTACACGTTGGGCTTGCGTGAACAACTGGTCTTCCCCGAAATCGACTACGATAAGATCGATAAGGTACGCGGCATGGAAGTGAGCATCGTTACAACTGCTCGCACTGATGAAGAGGGACGGCGGCTGCTCAGATTGATGGGCATGCCCTTTAAGAAGTAACGCTGGAGGGCGAAAATGGCAAAAACATCAATGATTGTAAAGTCTGAGCGCAAGCCCAAGTTCAAGGTGCAGCAGCATAATCGCTGTCATGTGTGCGGACGACCACGCGCCTACATGCGTAAATTTGGTCTCTGTCGCATTTGTTTCCGTGAGCGTGCGCTACGCGGCGAGCTGCCAGGCGTCACGAAGTCAAGCTGGTAAGTACGAAGCTGAAAGGGCAGGAATATCCATGAACATGACTGATCCAATTGCGGATATGCTTACGCGCATTCGCAACGCGGTCACAGCACGGCATACCCGCGTACTCGTCCCAGCGTCGAAAATGAAGCTGGCTATCGCGCGCGTGCTAAAAGAAGAAGGGTATATTAAGGATATCGAAATCCTGAAAGATAACCCACAGGGAACAATTCGTCTGACGTTACGCTATGTAGAGAAAAAGCCGGTTCTGACAAACTTGAAACGTGTTAGCAAGCCAGGCTTACGTGTCTACTCAAAGCGTGTCGATATCCCACGCGTCCGTGGTGGACTGGGGATATCTATTGTATCGACGCCAAAGGGACTTATGACTGGTAGCAGTGCCTATCATCAAGGTCTCGGTGGAGAAGTTGTCTGTTACGTTTGGTAGATTAGGAGGGATAACCATGTCTCGTATTGGACGCGCTCCAATCACAGTGCCAGCAAAGGTACAGGTCAACTGGACCGAGGACAATCTGGTCACGGTGAAAGGACCCAAAGGCGAGCTTTCACAGCAGGTCGATCCCGCCCTGACGCTAAAGCTCGATAATGGAGTACTCACAGTTACTCGACCGTCGGATAGTAAAGAACATAAGGCAAAGCACGGTTTGTACCGCACTCTGGTCAATAACATGGTGCTTGGGGTGACAACAGGCTTTACCAAGCAGCTAGAAATTCATGGTGTCGGCTACCGAGCCGCCAAAGTGGGCGAGAATCTGGTGATCCAGGTTGGCTTTTCGCATCCCATTGAGGTTCAACCTCCGACGGGCATTTCGCTCTCTGTTGATGGTGTCGATGCTGCGACCAAGGCTACAAAGGTAAGCGTGAGTGGCATCGATAAGCAACTTGTCGGTCAGGTTGCTGCCTCCATTCGCAGCGTGCGTAAACCTGAACCCTATAAGGGCAAGGGTGTACGTTATGCTGGTGAAGCTATTCGTCGTAAGGCTGGTAAAGCTGGTAAAGTCGGCGGTAAGAAGAAATAGGCAGGCGAGGAAGGCTAAGAGAGACGTAGTGCCGACCACGTATCTCAGCTTCCTCAATCGCTCAATATACGAAAGGGGAGTCGCGGAAATTCTTCTATTTAAGAAGCTATTTGCGCTACTTACACAATGATTAAACGATTTCACTCAAATCAAGCAAGGCTGCGGCGGCACCAGCGTATGCGAAACCGTGTGGTAGGTTCACAGGCACGTCCTCGTTTGAACGTCTTCCGTAGCGGTCAGCATATCTACGCACAGGTTATCGACGATACCATCGGCAAGACGCTTGTCGCGGCATCATCGCTCGAAGAGAGCCTACGCTCCTTCAACCCTGCACCGTCGTCACAACAAGAAGAGACAAAAGAACTTACTTTGCTAGAGCGAGCCAGCAACGCAGTTCAGGCTGTCGCTGACGCCGCGGCAGAGATAATCCCCGGTGCCAGTCCAAAAAGTGCTAGAAGCGAAAAAGCTTCTACGAAGGCTGCGCCACAAAAGGGAAGTAAAGCCGGTGGACAGGCGGCTCCAAAGGTAAATCTGCCAGCCGCTCAAAAAGGTCCATCGAAAACGCCAGTTGAGGCTCTTGCCGCTATCGCCAATAATAGAAAAGTAGCACTCGCACGTGAAGTAGGCAAATTGGTGGCACAACGCGCGAAAGAACAGGGCGTGAGTCGCGTTGTCTTTGATCGTGGTGGCTATGCCTATCATGGTCGTGTCGCTGCATTAGCTGAAGGTGCTCGTGAAGCGGGTCTGGACTTCTAGGACTGCAAAAGGAAAAAGATTTCATGGCAAGAATAGACGCTACAAAACTAAACCTGGAAGAGACAGTGGTTGAGGTCAGCCGCGTCTCCAAGGTGGTCAAAGGTGGTCGCCGCTTCAGCATCCGCGCCTTAGTAGTTGTTGGTGATCACAATGGCTATGTTGGCTTTGGCTTTGGCAAGGCAAGCGAGTACACCGAGGCGATTCGTAAGGGTGTTGAAGACGCTAAGAAGCATCTTATGCAGGTGCCGCTGGCAGGTACAACCATTCCCTTTATGGTGAAGACAAACTTTGGTGCCTCTGAAGTTCTGCTCAAACCAGCCGCTCCTGGTACCGGGGTTATCGCTGGTGGTGCTGTACGTGCCGTAATGGAGTCTGCAGGTGTCAGAGATATTCTCACCAAGACACTGGGCAGCACTAACAAAGCGAACACCGTACAGGCATGCCTCAAGGCGCTGCGCGAGTTGCGTTCGGCAGATACCGAGGCATTGCAGCGTGGCAAAACGGTCGTAGATATTGTCGGTAAGAAGCAGGCAGAACGTATCGCTATCGCTACCGCCACCGCCGCGGAGCAAGCTGCAGCCTTACGAGCCGCACGCGAAGAGGAAGCACGCGAAACAAGGGCAACCTCGAATCGTCGTGGTGGCGACCGGAATGATCGTGGCGACCGTCGCGGGAGTAACTCTGGTGGCTCAGACCGTCGTGGCGGCGGTAGTAATGATCGTGGCGACCGTCGCGGTGGTGGCGGTGGCGACCGTCGTCGCTAAGGAGTAGACATGGCAAAGTTACGTATAAAATGGGTAAGAAGCTCTATTGGCTACCCAAAAGATCAGAAAGCAACAATCAAAGCTTTGGGCTTACACAAGCTTCAGCGTACCGTTGAACATGACGATAATCCTGCCATTCGTGGCATGATCCGTAAAGTTGTTCATCTAGTGCAGGTAGAGGAGGTCGTCAGTGAAACTCTCTGATTTACGACCCGCCCCTGGTTCACATAAAACCGAGAAGCGTCTTGGACGTGGACACGGCTCTGGTCGTGGTAAAACGGCGGGACGCGGTACAAAAGGTCAGAAAGCACGTACCGGTGGCAAAATCCATCGTGCTTTCAATGGTGGTCAGACGCGCCTTTCTAAACGCTTAGGCTTCAGGCGTGGTTTGGGCAACAGCAACATCGCCTTCCGTGATAATTACGCTATTGTAAATATCGCCGACCTTGAGTCGTTTGATGCCAACACTGAGATTCAACCAGGTAATCTAGTGGAAGCTGGCCTGATGACGCCCGCTGAGGGACGTGGCCTGATAAAAATTCTTGGTAATGGTGAACTCGATCATGCTCTTACTATTCACGCACACAAGGTTTCCGAGGGGGCACGCGCCAAGATCGAAGCTGCTGGTGGTAGGGTTGAGATTATTCCAGTAAGAACGTATGAGCAGACCAAACGTAAAAAAGTAGAGAAAGCTCCTGCTACGGCACCCAACACAACTGAGGAACCGTCACAGGCGGACTAGGAAAATTGCCAGGGGGTGTAACTCCCTGGCGCATTGCTCGTATAGTATGTATTGTACTCATTTCTGTACGTTGTTTCTCTATTTGTATCTGTATGTTTTCGTCTCTGCCGTATATCGGTAAAGATTGAAGAAAATATGCCAAAGCGATTGTAGAAGGAGTCTTCTATGTGGGAACGACTGCGAAGTATCTGGACCGTTCCTGATCTACGCAACAAGATTCTCTTTACACTAGCGATGCTGCTGGTGTTTCGCATTCTTGCACACATCACTGTACCATTAACGGCGGCGGAGAAAACCACGTTGCTTGGTCTCTTTACAAGCAATAGTAGCAACAAAGACCTCGGTCAGTTATTAGGCTTATTAGATGTCTTCTCAGGTGGCTCGTTGCAGACGTTCTCAATTGTCGCGTTTGGAGTCTATCCTTATATTACAGCGACGATTGTGATGCAACTGCTACAGCCGATTATACCTGCGTTGCAAAATCTCTCGACACAGGGAGAGGCTGGGCGTCTACGTTTCAGCCAGATCACACGTATTATCACTGTGCCACTGGCTTTGCTTCAAGCTCTAGGTCAGTGTGCCATCTTCCAACAGGCTGGTGTACTACAAAACTTCAGCCTCGTTGATCCTAAGTATGCTCTTGAGACGTTCTCTATCTTAATTGCCTTGACAACTGGAACAATGATTCTAGTATGGATTGGTGAATTGATTACGGAGAATGGTATCGGCAACGGTATCTCGATTATTATCTTTGCAGGTATTGTCAGCCGTCTACCACAGTTTGTACAGCAAGGCTACCTTGCTTCTACATCGAGCGGTGGTACTGGTGGTGGCGTCGTCAGCATCGCTGTTTTCTTGATCGTTGGCTTAATCACCATTCTCGGCGTCGTCTACATCTACCAGGGACAGCGGCGTATCCCCGTCCAATATCCGACGAAACGACAGGTAGGACGCGGCATGTTGGTTGGCTCCGCGCAGACGACATACATTCCAATGCAAGTAAATAGCGCGGGTATGATTCCGCTCATCTTTGCGCAGTCGATGCTCATCTTTCCGGCTGTACTCTCGAAGTACCTTACGGCAAGCACAACGCCCTGGCTGAGTGCAACCGCATCGTTCATCTCGACGTATGTTGTCAACACGAGTACATGGTGGTATTGGCTCATCTACTTTATTCTGGTTGTTGCTTTTACCTACTTCTATGCATATGTTGTTTGGCAGCAGCAGAACATACCGGAGAGCTTGCAGAAGCAGGGTGCGTTTATTCCTGGCTATCGACCAGGTGAACCGACAAGTAAATACCTGTACGACATTTTGAATCGTATCACATTGGCGGGTGCATTGTTCCTGGGAATTATTGCAGTCCTGCCGTTCGTTTCGCGCATTGGTGCGAATCAATTGTTGGGTAGTGCCTCCATCCTCATCGCTGTTGGTGTGGTCCTGGACACGATTCGACAGCTTGAAGCCCAAATGGTCATGCGTAACTATTCTGGCTTCTTGTCATAAAAAAAGGGGCGCGGCGTCGCGCCCTACGCTTATCCTCTGGGGGTATGTTCATTATAACAACCTTGCAAGGATCGCATGAGTGCAATGACGCGCTTCCACGATAGTCTACCGGAGAAAAAACGTGAACATTATCCTGTTTGGCGCACAAGGGTCGGGCAAGGGAACTCAAGCTGACCGACTCGCGCAGGCTCTAGATATTCCTCATGTTGCTAGTGGGGACCTGTTCCGCGACGCGATTAAAAAAGAGTCCGAGTTAGGACGCAAGGCAAAGGACTACATAGATCAGGGCAAACTGGTTCCCGATGATCTTACCGTCAAAATGGTCCTGGATCGCATTAAAGAACCCGATTGTGAGCATGGGGTATTGCTGGACGGCTTTCCGCGCACGATTGCCCAGGCGCATGCATTGGACGATGGATTGGCTGCGAACGAGCGACACATTGATGTTGCCGTCTACTTAAACGTCCCTCGCGACGTTTTGTTAAGCAGACTCTCCGGTAGATATATTTGTCGGGCACATCAACATGTGTATAACATAAACACGAATCCGCCCAAGGTCGCAGGCAAGTGTGATATAGATGGTAGTGACCTGTACCAACGCTCTGATGACAAAGGAGAGGCGGTACAAAAGCGACTCGATACCTTTTTCAACGAGACCATTCGCTTGCTCGACTACTATCGACCCCAACAGAAGCTGGCTGAGGTTGATGGAAACCAGAGCATCGAGCAGGTACAGCAGGACCTCGTGAATGCTGTACGTCATCATGGTGACAAATAACGAGAGAACACATCATGGCTGTAATCATAAAATCAAAAGAAGAGCGCGAAAAGATTCGGGCGGCGGGACACATCGTTGCCGAGATGCTTGCGGAACTACGTAATGCAGTCCGTCCGGGTATCTCAACACACGATATCGACGTACTTGGAGCGTCGTTATTAAAACGATATGGAGCCAAGTCTAGCGCATTGGGCTATCATGGTTATCCTGCATCGCTTTGTACGTCTGTAAATGAAGAAGTCGTACACGGCATTCCTGGCGAACGTGTGTTGCGGGAAGGGGACGTGATAACGCTAGACTTCGCCGCCAACTACAATGGCTGGCATGCGGACTCAGCGATTACCGTTCCAGTAGGTCAGATTTCACCTGATGTGCAACGCTTACTCAAAGTGACAGAAGACGCCCTATATCGTGGAATCGCGGCTGCTCGCGCTGGTAATCGTCTTCATGACATTGGGCGAGCGGTGCAACAGTTTGTAGAGGCCGCCGGTTTCTCTGTTGTACGTAACTACGGGGGGCATGGTGTGGGACGCAGCATGCACGAAGACCCACAGGTTCTCAACTATGTCGAGGCAGGCTATCCCAACTCCGTGCTGAAGCCAGGGATGGTGATCGCTATCGAGCCAATGGTAATCATGGGGAACAAGAAGACTCAGGTTCTCGCTGATGATTGGACCGTTATCGCGGCTGACAAAACATTCGCGGCACACTTCGAGCATACAGTAGCGATCACTGAGGGTGATGCAGATATCTTGACACGTTAAATAGGAAATTTGTATAAAACTGCATTTTCCCTCTCGACTTCTGGAACAAAGTATGCTATAATTCGTAGTTGGGGCAGCAGTGTCAACTGCTGCTGTTTTGTACTTTCTTTTGACTCAATTATTCACGAAAGGATGCTATGGCAAAGAAGGATGAGATTGAGGTAGAGGGTAAAGTGATTGAGGCCCTCCCTAACGCTATGTTTAAAGTTCAAATAGATGAAGAACACGAAGTCCTCGCAATCCTCTCAGGAAAAATGCGCATGAACTTTATACGTATCGTGCCAGGTGACAAGGTGCGGGTTGTGCTGTCTCCTTATGACCTGACGCGAGGTCGTATCACCTATCGTCCACGATCATAGTGTCCGTCTTTACTATTGATTTGACTTTTTCCGTTTCGTTTCTTTGATCGCTATAATTTATTATAATTTACAACGATCCATACGACCATTATACAAGAGGAGGGCAAGCCATGAAGGTGCGAGCCTCAGTAAAACCAAGATGTGATCAGTGCAGAGTAATCCGTCGCAACCGTGTTGTAATGGTGATCTGTAGCAAAGACCCAAAACATAAGCAGAAACAAGGGTAGAACGCCTTGTTCTACGAAGCTGGAGGAAAAGATGGCTAGAATCGCCGGCGTTGATATTCCAAACGACAAGCGTGTGGAGATTTCGCTGTGCTACATCTTCGGGATTGGGCTGACCACAAGCCGTAAAATCCTGGAGAGAACACGCATCAGCCCTGATATCAGGGTGAAGAACTTGAGCGAAGAAGAGGTTAATCGTCTTCGTGAGGTTATTGACCGTGAATATAGGGTGGAAGGCGACTTGCGTCGCGAAGTAGACCTGAACATCAAGCGACTCATCGAAATTGGTTGCTATCGTGGCACACGCCACCGTCGCAATCTACCTGTGCATGGTCAGAGAACCCGCACCAATGCACGTACACGTCGCGGACCAAAACGAACTGTTGCTGGCAAGAAGAAGGCCGCAGCGAAGAAGTAACGCCGGAGAGGATTTGTAAGCATGGCAGACAAGAAAAAGCCAACAGGCGCAGGCAAAGTACGGCGGCGTGAACGTAAGTCCGTGCCGCGTGGACATGCGCATATTCAAGCAACCTTCAATAATACAATTGTGACACTCACCGACCCCAATGGCAATGTGCTTTCCTGGGGTAGCGCGGGTGGTCAGGGATTTAAAGGCTCACGTAAGAGTACACCCTATGCAGCCCAGGTTACTGCAGAAGTCGCGGCGCGTAAAGCGATGGAGCATGGTCTACGTCAGGTAGATGTCTATGTAAAAGGCCCTGGCTCCGGTCGTGAGGCGGCGATCCGCTCATTGCAAGCTTCCGGCTTATCTGTTACCTCAATTACCGATGTCACACCTATTCCACACAATGGATGCCGCCCGCCCAAGAGACGACGTGTATAACTTTGCATTGTGTTGCACGCTATGTTGCGTGTGAGGAGGATTCAACTAGATGGCGCGTTATACCGGCCCCGTCTGCAAGCTCTGCAGACGTGAGGGGGTTAAACTTTTTTTGAAGGGCGACAAGTGTTTGACCAAATGCACACTTGAGCGTCGCAGTACTAAGCCCGGACAGCATGGCGCAAGTCGCGCACGTAAAGAGTCCGGTTATGCAAAGCAGCTACGCGAGAAGCAGCGTGTGCGCCGTACCTACGGTGTTTTGGAGCGTCAGTTCCGCAAGCACTTTGGTATCGCCGCACGGCGTCCTGGTAAGACCAGTGAGAACCTGTTGCAAATCTTGGAGATGCGCTTGGACAATCTGGTGTATCGCATGGGCTTCGCAGATTCACGCGCACAGGCTCGCCAGATCGTCAATCATGGACACTTCGCGGTAAATGGTCGCAAAACGGATATTCCATCCTTTATCGTTAAGCCAAATGATGTAGTCACGGTTCGTGAGCGTAGCAAGGGTCTGGAATACTTTAAGACTCGCGCGTTGCTGTTAGCCCAAAAAGGCGTTCCTACATGGCTCAGCCTGGACATCAACGCGATGAGCGGTCGTGTTATCACGATGCCATCACGCACGGATCTCGAACTGCCCTTTGATGAGCAGATGGTGGTTGAGTTCTATCAGCGCTAAGAGTGAAAGAAAGGCGGGTTAGAACCTTGCTAGATATTGCTCTGCCTCGCATTAAGAATACAAAAACACAGGGAAATTATGCGAGTTATGATATTGAACCGTTAGAGGCGGGGTACGGGATGACGCTCGGCAACTCATTAAGACGTGTGTTGCTGTCGTCGCTTCCGGGTGCCGCTGTGACCTCTATTCGGATCGAGGGTGTACAGCACGAGTTTCAGGATGTTCCCAACGTGCTTGAGGACGTAACCGATATCGTGTTGAATGTGAAAAGACTGCGCCTTCGTTGCTTCTCAGACAATCCTGTGTCGATGCGCCTGGAAGTCACCGGGGAGCGCGAAGTGACAGCCGCAGATATCATTGCGCCAAGCACTGTGGAGATCGTGAACCCCGAACTTCATATTGCAACGCTGGACAACGAGAATGCGCGGCTCGACATGGAATTGGTCGTCGAGACGGGCCGAGGATACGTCCCTGCCGACTCAAAAGATGACCAGCCTATCGGAGTTATTCCGGTCGATGCTATCTATACGCCTGTGCAGAAGGCTAATTATACGGTTGAGCATACGCGTGTCGGGCAGATGACCAATTTTGATAAAGTCGTTTTGGATGTGACAACCGATGGCACAATCACACCGGACGAGGCGTTACGTCAGAGCGCGGATATCTTGGTGCGGCACTTTACGCTGCTTGCCAATTATCGCGCTACGGTGCAAGAGGTAGAGAAGGCTCCTTTGAGCAGTCTGCCTATTCCGCCAAAGATTTACGATACACCTATTGAGGAACTTGACCTTTCGGTACGTGCATATAACTGTCTCAAGCGCAGTAATATCACTAAGGTTGGTCAGGTACTCTCGATGAACGAAGAAGACCTGCTTGGTGTGCGTAACTTTGGTGAGAAGAGTCTGCAAGAGCTACAGGATCGGTTGCATCAGCGTAACTTCTTGCCCAGCCCCGGTAAAAGTGCCGTTGGAGCCGATATGGACGGCAACCACGAAATGGAGGATTAAGTTGAGGCATAGAATCGCTGGCAACCGCATGAGTATGCCAGAGCCACGCCGTCGTTCCGCACGTCGTAACTTGATGGCTGGCCTTATTCGTTATGATCGTATCCAGACAACCGAAGCTCGCGCTCGCGCTATTCGCGGCGAAGTCGAGAAGTTGATTTCTACCGCCGTGAAGGGTCATATTGAGGCCCAGGCTCATTTGAAATCTATCGTTACCGATGACGACAAGGCTGAAAGAATCCTGGCTTTCGCCCGTCGAGGCCGCTTCTCGCTCAAGACGAAGGTCGCTACCAACGAGGAACGCCTACAGCAGGAGAAGGCACCTCTTACTGATAGAGGCCGCAAATTCGTGGAAGATAAGTACAAGGCGCGTCGTGATGAGTTACTGCGCATCTTCTCTAATGAGGATGATGCAGAGAAGGCTCTGCAGGCTGCCTATCGCGCAATGGTGATTGAACTTCGTGCGCGTCGCCTCATTCTTAGCGCACTACCAGATGAACTGGTGGTCAAGAAGATGTTCGACGAACTCGCTCCGCGTTATCTCAACCGTCATGGCGGTTACACGCGTATCACCAAACTAGGCAAACGCAAGGGTGACGCAGCCGATATTGCTCAAATCGCCCTCGTGTAGGGACCGACTTATCGCGTCCTTGTCGGTGGTCGATTGCAAAATTGGAATTAGCATGAACATCGCATGTGGCATCGAATACGATGGTACAGACTATCGCGGCTTTCAACGTCAGCCCGCATCACATGGATTAACTATTCAAGGCGTGCTGGAGTCGGCAATCGCGCGAATTTCGGGTGAGCGGACGGTTCTGTATGGAGCGGGGCGCACGGATGCGGGTGTGCATGCGAATGGACAGGTTGCTAACTTTCGGACTTCCTCGCAGTTGACGCCTCAGGTATGGCAGCGGGCACTCAATGCCATGTTGCCTATCTCTGTGGCTGTGCGCTGGACGAGAGAAGTACCTGATCACTTCCATGCACGCTTTAGTGCGAGGAGTCGCTCTTATCTCTATACCGTCTGGAACGATAATGCACCGACGTCTCTGTTTGCACGTTATAGTTATTATCGTCCTCAAGAACTGGACGTTGAGCGCATGCAAGAGGCATGCCAGCTTTTGTTAGGCCGTAAAGATTTTGGAGCGTTTGGGCGTAGTCCCGATGAGACAAATACTTTGCGACCAGGGCCTCACTCCTGCGTTCGTACTATGCTAGAGGCGCGTTGCTCACGGCAAAATGAGTGTATCTATTATGATTTTACTGCGAATGGTTTCTTAACAGGAATGGTACGCAGAATGGTTGGAACGCTCTTACTGGTTGGTCAGGGGCGTCTCGGTCTTGAAGAATTTGCGGACATTGTGCAGCAAGCACAAAAAACGCACCCTGGTCCGGCTGCCCCACCACATGGGCTGTGTCTGGTACGGGTTGAGTATCCCGAAGAATTTGGAGTAACAAACACATGATGAAGACATACACGGCGAAAGCAGGTGATATGCATCCTCAGTGGTATATTATCGACGCTGAGGGTCAGATTCTTGGTCGTGTTGCTACGCAGATCGCACAGATTCTGCGTGGGAAGCACAAACCAACATTTACACCTAATTTGCCAACGGGCGATTTCGTGATCGTTATTAACGCCGACAAGATTGCTGTGACTGGCAAGCGTATGGAGCAGAAGATTTACTATCGCCATAGCCAGTATCCTGGCGGCTTGAAGAAGACAACTCTACGCCAGACTCTTGAGGGTCGGTTTCCAGAACGTGCCGTCATTCATGCCGTGCGCGGCATGGTGATGCACAATCGCCTGGGAGCGGACATTATGAAACGCTTGAAGGTTTATGGAGGTCCTAATCATCCACATGCCGCACAGCAACCTGTGTTGTGGACAGGGCCAGAGGCATTGTTGAAGAAGCCAGTGGTTGCAACGACCGAGGCGAAGTAAGAAGAGGAGAAACACGTTGGCTGATACCATCAAAGGTGAGTACTACTATGGCATGGGACGGCGCAAAACGTCTGTAGCTCGTGTGCGCCTCTTCCCCAATGGCGATGGCAGCATAGAGGTGAATGGCAAAACCGCCACCGCGTATTTTGGGCAGCGTGACGCGCTTCTAGCCGTTATTGCCTCCCCACTACACGCGGTCGATATTGACAACACCTACAACATGACCATTCGCGTTCTCGGTGGTGGCACATCTGGGCAAGCCGGAGCTATTCGTCACGCCCTCGCTCGCGCCCTACTACGCATGAACCCAGAGTTCAAACAGGCTCTACGCCGCGCTGGCTACCTCACGCGTGACCCACGCATGAAAGAGCGCAAGAAACCAGGTTTGAAGCGTGCGCGTAAGGCTCCACAGTATACGAAACGCTAACCGTTCTCGTGTCTTTATAAGCCAAATACGCAAAAAGCGAAATACGATGTATCTAGCATCGTATTTCGCTTTTTGTGTATTTGAGGTATACTAATGGAACAAAGAAAAGCTGTAGCAGAAAGCGAGTACAGAATGATAGCGCAACCAACGCTACAACGGCTGAGTGTGGACGAATGGAGAGAGCTAGAGCGAACAACTCACGATGTGAAGCATGAGTATATAGACGGACGTGTCTGCAATGTTAATGATAGCAATAGATGTATTAATTTGGGGTAAAAGGAAAATTAAGGATGGCAACGAAACTGAAACGACCAATGAGTGTCTATTTGAGTTATGCCAAGAAGGATGAAGCTCTCAAACAGGAGTTCGAGGATTACCTTGTAATGTTGCAACAGACCCAGTTCATTTCATTTTGGTTAGAGCGTCAAGTTCAGCAAGGAATAGATTGGTCACAAAAAATTGACTCTCGTTTATTTAGTGCTGACTTGGTCTTGCTGCTTGTAAGTCCTAGCTTATTTAGTTCAGGCTATTGTTCTGGAGCAGAAATACACGAAGCGTTTGAGCAACGCAAAACAGGCAATGCAATTGTTATTCCAATTATCTTGCATCAAGTTAATTTAAAAGGAAATCCTCTTAGCGAAATCTTATCTTTACCTAGGAATCAACTACCTGTCTCGTCTTGGTCTGAAAGAAGTCAAGCTTGGTGGAGTATAGAACAGGAGATTCGTGCTGTGATTGAATCAGTTGGTTGATATTGAGTTAGGCTAGAAATAAGTGTAGGTGTTCCCACTAAGCCAAACTATTCCATTGGTAGAGAGTTTGGCTTAGAAAGCAAAGTATATACTAAGGTACGTTCCAAACATGATAAGGACGATCGCAATAATAATCTTAGTTGTTTCGAGGGAAGCAGTTAACCAAGAGAGAGAACACTCTGAATTTGCACTGGCAACATAGATATACCGACTCAGTGGAAACAACATTAATGCTCTGGTAGCTCCGTACAAACCCATAAGCAATGCTCCATACAAAAGGTTTCCTTTAAATATACACCAAATGCAAAGTACATAAAAAGCACCAAAATGAATTTGGGTTGTTACTCCAAGGCCAAGTGCAGCCCCATAAGCAAAAGCACCTCCATAAGGTCTCCATTTGCGCCACCACGTAACTGGTACTGCATTCATCAACCTTGGACGAGGCAAGCGAAACAATCCAAAGTCACTTAATGCGTAAGCTATCGCTATCCCTCCGATTGATATATATCCTATATCCGTGTTTAATAATATATGCCTATCTAGCATATGAAGGAGAGAATGTATTAGAAAGCCAAAGCCGCTTAAAGAAGCACCTAGAATAATGGATGCGCTTATACAAGCAACGGTATAGAAACTTGTCGCCAGCAGCCAACGCCTTGTATTGAGAGATTCCTGCACGAGGGATCCGATCGTTCTGATCATTGAGACCCCTCATGCAGTTGTCGTTTTAGAGATGCCTACTAATGCCGCAATGATGAAAGGGAACAAAAATATCATTGTGGTAAGAGGGATAAAAGTTGTGTGATGCCCTATGTATGCTAATACACCCCCCGTAAGCATTCCGATAAATAGCAGTAAAAAATTGCGACCTGCTTTAAATACGAAAGTCATAAACATTCTCCTTCTCAATTTCCTTGCATTAGAAGAGGTTGAATTTACATGTACGCGAATAATTCGCTGCTTCTGTACATGTAATAGCCGTGACCTTAACAATTGATAGCTCGTCTGTCTGTACACCTTGTTTGGGTTTATGACTAGTTTACTTAGAGGGAGTATGCGATGCAAATGTACAGACGTACTGGTATACTGGGTAAGGTTTAGTTTTTACCTCTTGGAAGCAATCAGTGCAAATGTAGTTCTGATTATTGTGGCTATCAAGACAACTCCATGTATAGAGCGGCGTTGTATTAGTTGGACAATTTTTACATTCAGGACAAACTGTACCATCGCAACATCGCAATTTAGTTTCTTTATCACTAGCATAGGCTGTATTATTTTCTTGAATAATTTGACCTGTCGTAAGAGCAGCGAGAGCAGTTACAGCCGTGCCAAGTTTGCCAAAAAAACTACGACGTGAATATCCATGAGCTAATTTCTGCTCGATCTGTTTCAAAAAACGTTCCATGCTAATGTCTCCTCTTTCTTCTTTGGTTGACGAACACTAAGAAAACCAACTATTTACTTTGTAATCCAAGCCGTTCTAAACCTGTTACCGATCTGTCTCAAAGTAGTTATTAAGTCAAAAAGTTCACATACTTAAAAGAGGATGAACTACATCTTCTAATAAAGAAGAGAGGTCTTTTTGACTTTTGATGCCTCCTTTCCTTATAAGGGTACCTTGTGTATTATAAAGTAACCCAAAAGGAGCGTGATGAACACCAAATTTCATTGTAACTACGCGCTCGTTGTCACATACGAGGGGAAGATGTAGCGGAAAAACGTTAATAAATGAGCGACACGCTTGTTCATCTGACCTCATAATGGCAATCACATTTCCTACATTTGCATTGTTATCTGCGACTGTATTAAGTATCTCAACAATGTCTTGGCAAGTTTCACATAGAGGGGATAGGAACACCAATAAGCTATATTTTTCCTGAGACGAAAATGGAAAGTTTAGTATTCCAAATCCATTGATAGTATCCGTTGTAAGATTCGGTAATTTAGAACCAATCTCCGGTCCATCATCTTCTAGTGTAGGATGATATAGTGTTTGCTCTGTTGTAAATCCCGAACTATATTGCTCAAGCTTATGTTGAAGTAATCCTAGTTGTTGCAGGAGACCGAGTGTTATCATGCACAAAACTCCAACTAGTAACCAGAGGGCAATATAGCTTACAAGCCATAAACCAGTCATTAGCGTCTTCCTTTCAGTGAATTACTACTATGATTGAAAATGAGTAACCAAATTTTCTTTTGTGAAAGAAATCTAAAGAAAAGTAGGCCGCCTATTATGGTACCTATACATTCGGCAAGAAGGTATCCAAATTCATTATTTTTTACCCCTATCAGGTAAAAGATAGACCACGATTCTATAGGGGTCCATGTTCGTGTAACGCTAATAAAAATAGCAGCAATAAGAAGTACAACATCTTGGATAAGAAGAGTTTTTCCAACTAAGCGTTTTCTACTAACTCCAAAGCAATTGCAATTGAGTTGTCGTCCCCTTTTGATATTTACACCGATTGCTACAATAAAACTGAGAAGCAAAAATGACATAGTGATAGCCGTCAAGCGAAGCATAAGTCCTGTTAGAGCAAAAAATGCGATAAAGAACTCTGCTGGTGGAAGAAATATTGCATACAATTTGCTGAAATACGGAGGAAGTATTCTGTATTCCAGAACTGTTAAGACAAAACTCTTTGGATGATGCAGTTTTGACAGGGAACTAACTAGAAAAATACCTCCTAGCAGCAAATTTACTACTACTGCTAACGTCTTCATAATACCTCTTGATCAAGCAAGCGATGAGAGCCGGAAGGATGAGTCACTAAGTCAGGCCATTCGGGAGAACCTAACCATGTATTAGCATATTTACTAACTACATCTAAGTGCCAATAAGCCGACCAGATAGCTTTACAAAGCCTCTTTGCTTGGCGTACTGCATGTATGTGACGAGGGACATTAGAGAAACTTTCTAGGTGCTGCTGAGAAGTCCATATTGAGAGTGTGTAACATACATGAGGGCTTTCAACCAGAAAAGCATATCGGATAAGACCTCGCGTAGTTTGAATATCTGATAACATATATCTATATAGAAAATACATTGGTATGAGTTGCCAGAAGTATCTAAGGTGAAATCGCGTCGTCACACAAATCATCTCTTCCCCTCCTTATATTGATCTTTTAGATATTGCGTTAGCTTTTAGTCCCACATCTACTGGGAGAGCTTAAACTTATTTACTACTACAGCAGTTCGTTTTCACTACCCATAGCTATTTGAATGCAGGTATGGAGGCATAGCCTTGGACCTGCATTCCTTTTTCGCAAGGGATATCAGTAGCTAGTCGTTACTTTGGGAAAAGATGGTATCCTTGTTCCCTTCAACGAAATCATGTAGGTTAAAGCTCACCAGGAATATTAAGAAGCGTGTCCCCTGCAAGAAAGCCCCACCCTGCACGAACTGGAGATCCTCCTGCGGGAGTAAATGAAGCACATGCAGTGGTATAACCAGAACCGACGTGTGCTTCATCTATGAGGCCATCAAAAGTCCCACCACCCGTCCATTCAGACTTAGGTGAGTTATTTCCACATCTCACACCTAAATACCCAGGAGGATAAGTAGAACCGTTATCAGCATACACAGAAGCTGTGCATCTAATCTCATCACAAAATACATCGGTACCATCATTCAAGGTTGCATACCATCCAAACACTTGCATAATTGGATGGAAGGTATGACCATGATAGTTGATGGACGGTCCGTCTGTATAACCAACCTGTGCTAAATTGTTGCATCCAGCAGGGCCTGAGTTGGGTTTTACTCGCGAGGAGTTAAGTCGTACATGACTTGTATTACTTGTAGCATGAGCAGAACCCGTTGACATAGAGAAAGCGACGAGAAGGACAACACTCATGACTACTGCAATCCATTTTTTATGGTGAGGCGAAGCAAGAGCGGAAATGATTTTACGCATGTGACATCCTTTCTGTTCACAGGGAAACTAACACATGCTATAATAAGCATGCGATAACATCGCACACGATGTTCTGTCTGAGGGTCCAATCTGAGCCAGAGCATCATGTTATTTTTCGTTATTAAACATCTACGTTAAAACGCTTTATACAAATTTTCACCTAACAACAGGCTGGTATTTTACCATGCTATAGATGTATTAAAACTCTCCTTTCTTGTGTAAAAAGACACACTACTGCTTAGAGACGAACACGTCTATAAGTCTTGAAGTGTAAACCAATGTTTGAAAGCGGCGTCGGAAAAGATGCATATACCCCATATGCAAATTCTACTTAGTAGTTAAGTACCGTTATATTTGTAACATAATTTTAAGTGAATGTCAAGCTCTTACGCAAAATTGAGTAGAATATTATGAAAATAGATATTTATGCATGCGATGTGCTAACAATGTAATGCTGATGTTTGGTTTAATGATATATAAAATACAAGGTTAAAATCAAAATTGTTATAAGTCATGCTGATAGTAGGTAGAAGCAACATATTATCGGGTGAATAAGTTACTGGCCCTCTTTATAAAGCAAGCACGGAGGCTTCCGAACTACAATTAAAAAAAAATATAATTTAATTTTTTTAGGAAGCCACACGGG
>CAXUHG010000087.1:0-18408 GCA_964250805.1 uncultured Ktedonobacteraceae bacterium
CATGATACGAGAATGAAATTGCTTTTGTTGGAAGAAGCGCACAACAGCGACAATTATCAAACTGAAAACGCGCATCCAGAAAGTAGGGAGAAACCAGCCAACCGTTTGTGCCGCAAGGCCAACTACAAATAGCGTCAAACCGAATACAATCATCGCAACTAGTCCCCACTTCGCGCCACCCTTTGCAATAGTTGTTGTACGCATTTCTTGCAAAAATGCTAGTGGTGATGATCCTTCCAGAGAGACAAACACAATGCCTACAAATAAAATAATCAGCGCACCAATCTGCCATATTCCAAGCACCTCATGCAGAAAAAGAATTGCCAATAGGACTGCTACTGCCCCATCCGCCGATGTCAATGGCGATACAATCGCCAACGGCCCCAATTCCAGACCACGATAAAAAGCGAAATAGCCAGCCGCAAGCAGAATGCCGAGAACAAGACCCGCAGGCAAACTGGCTAACAATGCCTGTGGCGTAATGGAGAATGGTTGCCATACACAGAGCAGAAGCATAAAAGCGAGCAGCAGACCCCATAGATGCGAGAAATAAAGTGCCGTATAGATACCTAGCCGACGTGAAACGATGGTTGCGAATATATCAGCCGTACCCCAGCACAGCGCACAGACCAGCCCTAGTAGAACGCCCAGTAGCATGAGTTTTCTTTCTATGTCTTACCTTTGAAAAGCATTTTGATAGTAATATCATAACTCATCAAATTTTGATTGTCAAGGTCATGAACTATTGCCGAGTTCCCACCCGTATGCTATAATTCGGGAACAAAATGGAAACACAGAGTGTTTTCATATACGAGAAAACCAATAACACTTGGCAATCCTAATAATTCAGCAGAGGAACAGGCGAAAGGGGTCCATAATCAATGCCTAAGAAGGGTGAACTTTCAAAGACAGCGCGTGCCTCACTTGCGAACCGCGAAGAGGTCAATCACTTGACCGCTCGCATTTGCGCGAAGTGCGGCGAGTCCATCATGCTTAAAGAACTTCAACCAGTGAAGGTGCTTGGCAAAGGCATGGTCTACTACCACAAGGGTCATTACAACGTTCAGTAAGACGTTGTACTAGACGCTAGCATAAAATACTTAAACAAGCCTCATTTCGAGGCTTGTTTTATTTGGCTTGACAATCTCCATGCAAGCTGTCACAATCGACGCAGCATTTAGACGATGAGGAGATTTTAGCCGGTGGCACAGTCAATCAATCAGCACGAAGAGCAATTAACCGATACGCAGTCGCCCATGATTCGCGTTGCCTTTCAAGGCGAGCGCGGAGCTTACGGTGATGAGGCGGTACAGGCATATTTTCAGCATGCCATGCATACTCCGCCGGAGCCTTTTCCTTACCGTAGCTTCAACGAAGTGTTCCATGCAGTTGCCGCAGGGAAAGTCGATTTTGGCCTTGTACCGGTAGAGAATTCACAGGCGGGTAGCATTAACGATGTCTACGATCTATTGCGCCAGCATGATCTGTTTGTGATTGGTGAGATTAGCCATCGTGTCGATCACTGTCTGCTCTCCCTACCAGGACAAACGCTGAATGATATCAAACGTGTCATCTCGCATCCACAGGCACTGGCGCAGAGCGATGTGTATTTGCGTGAATTGGGCGTCGAGATTGTCGCCACCTACGATACCGCAGGTAGCGCGAAGATGATTCGTGAGGAGCAGCTAGAGGGCGTCGCTGCCGTCGCGGGACGTGGTGCCGCCGAACTCTACCAGCTAGAGATACTGGCACGTAGCATTCAGACCATCAAGGATAACTATACCCGCTTCATTGCATTGGGACGCGAACCTGCCCCACGCCGTGATGGACACGCCAAAACAATGCTTGTCATGGCAACGGCGCACCAGCCAGGGTCGCTCTATCAATGCCTCGGTGTGCTGGCAGCAAATAAAATCAATGTCCTCAAAATAGAGTCGCGCCCCTCACGTCAACGCGCATGGGAGTACGTCTTCTATCTCGACTTCGAGGGGCACCGCGAAGACCCGCATGTGCGTGTAGCCCTCGCCGACCTCGCAAGTCATACTACATTTTGCAAGGTGCTTGGCTCGTTTGAAAGCAATTTATAAAAACATCAAAAATGCAGAATTGCCCACTCATCCGAGTGGACAATTCTGCATTTTTGATGTTTATCTCTTTACCTTTAATGTGTTGATGAAGTTTGCGGCGAGCGTCTCGTAGCCCTCGGCGTAATATTCTTCGACGCGTCCCTGATCGCAGAGAACAGTCAGGCTAGAGTCGATGGGCAACTGCGACAGTAGTGGTGCCCCCGTCATACCTACGAGTTCGGCTCCGTTGCTCGGTCCGAAAATCTCGTAGCGTTCGCCATTGGGGGCCTCAAAGTATGACATGTTCTCGACGACACCGACGATCACGCCCTTGAGTTGCTGCACCATGTTGATACACTTCATGACAATCATCGTCGCCAGCATCTGTGGCGAGGTGACAATCACGATACCATCAACTGGCAACGATTGTAGCACGGTCATCGGCGCATCCGATGTGCCGGGAGGCAAGTCGATCAGAAGGTAGTCAAGGTTGCCCCAATCGACATCGCTATAGAATTGCTTGATAGCACTGGAAATCATGGGGCCGCGCCACACGACAGGGTCGCTATCCTTCTCAAGAAACATGTTCATCGACATCACCTTGATGCCACCCTTGCTCACAAGAGGATCAATGCCACCACTAGCCGACTTTCCAGGTTGACCCTTTGTGCCGAACATACGCGCAATACTTGGTCCAGTGATATCGCCGTCCAGAATACCGACGCGCTGCCCTTGCCGACGTAGCGAGACCGCGAGCAGACCTGTTACCAGCGACTTCCCAACGCCACCTTTACCGCTCATGATGGCGATAACCTGCTTAATCTTGCGCTCGGCTGGTGCTGGCGACATCTGTAAGGGTACGCCACGTCCAACGGGAGCCTTCTTAGGTGCCACCGAAATGGGTTCATTGTTGATGACCGCGTTCAGGTCTTTCATCAACATATCCTGCTTCTCTGGTGTGAAGCGGTGTGTACGCGCACCGCCTGCCACACTCTCGCGTGAGCCAACGGCGCAAGCAGTACACGGCAAACCATGCCCGTGAAACACCTTGACCGTCGCGGGATACTTGCTCACGACATCGTGAATAATCATGTCAGCACTAATTGTTTCCGCCATGTCCTATCCTTATAAGTAGCACATAAAAAGATAGACCTGTGCTACTCTCCTTCTCCGAATATAGTTAAAACGTATGCAAGGTACTCTGTTAATTCCTACTTATCAACTCTGGTATATTATAGCATAGACGCTCATGACGTGCTAGAACTTGGCGGAGGGTACGTTAAAAAAGGCATCCTTCGTTTGTCAATCTGCATGTAATGAATTTTCGTAGGGACCACATTTATGGCGTCCACCGCTCAATTCATTGAGCGAAATCTTGATGAACCCAATATATATGCTGTATTGAGTATAATCTCGCGTGATGAATCACGCCTCGGACGCCATAAACGTGGTCCCTACGAAACAATGGTTGCATGAATTATAGCAAGAAGCGTTGCCGCAAAATCGCATCAAGAACGGGCGCAACCTGTTGCTGAATAGTGGGATTTGCATAGCCCATCCAGCTGAGGTTAGTCGTATCATCCAGTGGCGAGTGTAAACGCTGCCCATATTCGTTGGTCACAATCACCCCAGCCTCACGCGCGATCAGTTCTGTACAGAGGTCGTAGGGATGGCAACACAGACCTGCGTTCTGCCATACTACCGCCTGAGTCCGTAGGTCCGCTAACCAGCGATTATGACCCATCATCAGTTCGTAGAGTTGACCACCTGTACTGATATATTGGTCCTCGAAGGCTTGCACTTTTCCTTGTAGTGATGCGCCAAGAATCTCTTCATAGAGTGCATCCTCTATAGAAGCCATTTGTGTTCGGTTGCCTGGAAAAAAGCGTGCGATAGAGCCATAGCCTTGTGCGATTGTTTTTGCCTGCGAAGGACGAGCAAGAAGGGAACGTCGCTCGCCTGTTACCCGATTGTAACGCTCTCCTTGTATTCCATTGCCTGCGATTGCCCAGAGGCTATCAGAGAGGTGTTGCTTGACTAGCGGAATCTCTGTTTGTAGAGCAAGTTCGATATCGGTGATATTAGTAGCGGGACCCTTGTTGGGTGCCACGCCCGTTAATATCCACGCAGACCGTTTCTGGTACACTAAACCGTGCCTCCCATCAATCGGGTTGATGATGATGCGTAACTCTGCATCGTAGGGGTCTATGTTAAGAGGAAACGCAATTCCATCGTCTCCGGTTTCGTTTACCCCTTCCATGATTAAGATAAACGATCTTTCTTGCGCTAATTGCTCGATTTGCCGCAATACTACTTCTTCGGTAATACCATTTATGACAAAATATGTATCGCTTGCATCTTCCGACATTATTGTAGAGAGTTCCTCTATATCTTCTTGCTCACAGGCGGTTACAAGGCGATTTCGTATCGCTGCATGAATACTACGTAGACGAGTTAGTAATCTGTCAACATCTCGAATCATTTTATTCTCTCGTTTCTTTGTATGTGAAGTTTATTCGGTATGCCTTCCGTGCATATTGTTTGGGTTATTATAGTGCATCGAGAAGAATAATACGAGGATTTATTTTGCGCGTTTGAGCATCTTTTCTGCGCGAATACGAGAGCATGGTAGCAGTTCTACCACTGTCATGCACTCGTGTCAAAATATTTTTTCCGCTCTTTACATCGTTCAAATACTGTGCGTATAATATAGTTAGATTGTCAAAGTGAGAGAGGATAGGTATGGTACAGGAGAGTCTTCCACAAGCACAAATAGACCTTGCGCAGTCACTACTTGAAGTGGCACCGAGATTGGTGCGACGCCTAAACGCAGATGTTCCGCTCGATGACAGAGTATCCGCGGGCAACGAAGACTTACAACACGCCCTTTCGGAGATACGTGCGACGCCGGGGCAATTGTCGCTGCTGCGCGTGCTGGTTGAGCGCAAGCAATGTACTATGCAAGAGCTTGCTGAGCAACTTGCGGTTACGCCTTCTACCGTGACCGCAATGGTCAAGCGTCTCCTGGTGAATGGCTACGTTGAGCGCAGCCGCGACGATGTGGACTGGCGTACTGTATGGGTGAAAGCGAGTGTGCTGGGGCAGCAAGTGATGACAACCTATGACACCGCCCAACGTGCCTCTCTTTCGCTTCGGCTTGCACAATTAAGCGATGACGAACGCGGACGTATCGCGCATGCGCTCCCTGCCCTTCGCCATCTTATTGATGTGTAAGTTCCAATGACAATACAACGCTCTCCTCATGAGTATTTATTCACATTTGTAATGCTTTTAATCGCTGCCGTCTGTAGACAGCGAGAATTGTAACTATTCTGGAAGGGTTCTAATGAATTCATCGCGCCTTACATCTCCCGATGTCTCGTCAGAGAGTTCTGTGCAAACAACGGTACCTGTCGAGTCTACGCTTCATGATAACTACCGCTGGGTTGCGCTCTCCGTCACCACGATTGGTGCGCTTCTCGCCTCGATACAAGGCTCGGCTTTGTTGATCGCGTTGCCAAATATCCTGACTGATCTACGCACAGGCTTTTTCACAATAATGTGGGTCCTACTTGGATATCTGCTGATTACGACGGTGCTTACTCCTGTGGTGGGTCGTCTCGCTGACGTGTGGGGACGCAAACGTCTCTATAACGCGGGCTTCTTGACGTTCGCGCTTGGCTCGCTCGTTGCTGGTCTTGCTCAACCGCAATTTCATGGTGCCGACCTCATTTTTGGTCGTGTCATACAGGGCATTGGTGGTGCGCTCATTGTCACAAATAGTACCGCGATTGTCACAGATGCCTTTAAGAAGGGGCAAGTTGGTCTTGGTCTCGGCATCAACCAGATCGCGGGTGCGGCAGGTTTCTTGCTCGGTCCAATCGTTGGTGGTCTGCTAACCGAGGTTTCCTGGCGTTGGGTGTTTCTCTTTAATGTGCCACTGGGTATTCTTGGTGCCCTCTGGGGTATCTGGCGACTTCGTGAGCCTGTACGTCCAGAGGCAAAACAGAGCATCGACTGGTTCGGCAGCCTATCTCTGATGATTGGTTTAACTGGCGTTTTGCTTGCTCTCTCAATGCTCGCCTTTCCGATTCTCAGTCAAGCTGCTACAATCGCTCTTTTGGTTATTGGTCTAGCTAGTCTGATTGCCTTTGGTTTCGTAGAGCCACGCATTCAGCAGCCAATCGTGCAGTTGCGCCTCTTCCGCGACAGGCTCTTTACGCTGGCGAACCTGAGCGGTCTGCTCAATGGCATCGCTCGTGGCGCAGTACTGTTTCTGTTAATCTTCTTTCTGCAGGGACCTTATGGTAAAGACCCGCTAACTGCTGGTCTTCTGCTGATTCCCTTTGGTGCGGCCTTCATGATTATTGGACCGCTTAGCGGACGATTATCGGACCGCGTTGGTTCGCGCTTGCTCGCCCCAGTTGGCCTCGGTGTTTCGGCACTTGGCCTGTTCGGATTGTCAACAGTTGAACCATCCACACCTTACTGGTTGCTGGCACTGTTTATGGCGTTGATGGGCGGTGGTTCAGGTTTCTTCGTCTCGCCCAATACGAACGCGATCATGAGTTCGGTTGAGCCACATACGCGTGGGGCGGCTGCAGGTATCCTGAACATGCTCAACAATACGGGACAGATGTTGAGTATCTCAATCGTCTTTCCATTGGCTTTGAGTGCCGTGCCCGTTGCCGCAATGATGCAGGTCTTCATCTACGGCGGCGGCATGAAAGAGCCTGCTCTCTCGCTCTTCATGCATGGTCTGCATCTCGCATTTCTCGTCTCCTTTGGCCTGAGTGTTGTAGCTATGATCGTGGCGGCGCTCCGCCCTAAGCACTAGTTTAAAAAGCATCCGATGAACGGCGATGAATTGGAGCCGGACGGACGCTCACAAGGGGCGAGTCCCTACTATACTTTCCTGCGCTTCGCGTATGCTGTGTATAGTAGGGACTCGCCCCGTGGGCGTCCGGCTTTTATAACTTCTCTACCACAAGCAAGCCGTCAGCACTATCCTCGTACCACGTCTTGCCTTCTCCGTTCAGTTGATGAACACACCACGCGCCAATCGCTTCGAGCCTAGCCTGGGAAAAAAGTTGTTTGTGACCATAAACAACTTCTGGTTTCTCTTTTTCGTAAGGTACAGCAATAATTAGCCGATGCTTCGTGACATGCAGTAAGTTTTTCAATACTCGATACATGTCCTCTTTGCTAAAATGTTCGAGGATGTGTAAAGCTGTAACCGTATCAAATGTCCCGATGCTGTCAAAAGTATCTGCTAATAAGTCTGCTTGTAGAAAGCGCACGTTGTCGAGGGAATGTTCTTCCACTACTATTCGTGTGGTGGTAAATGGCGCGTCTTGAATGTCGATACCAACAACATCAGTTAAGAATGGAAAATGTTCGGTAACAAGCAATGGCAGAAAGCCAAAGGAGCATCCTGCATCAAGAAATGTACTACCAACGAGTAGTTCGTAGACGCGATGATAGAGCAGTGCAAACATCTCTATGTTTGAAGAGGGAAGCAGAGATATATTTTCTTGTGCCAAGAGTCGTTGGTAGTGCTTCAAGGTGTTAGAGGCATACAAATGCCAAGCTTTTTGTACCTCATAAGGAAACAACGATCCTACCACCACCGCGAATATATTGCCAAAGTCCTGCTCGCTTTTCAGTATACCAAGCGGCTTTAATTCCTCTAACAACACATTGCCAACATCTGCATCTACCGCACCCGGTGCAAACCAGTGAACGATGAAAAGCGAAGGTGCTTCGGCTCTCGTGAAAACGAGAAAATGAGGCGTTTCAGAGATGGAATAACCGCCTTCAGAAAAACGCTGTCGTAGAGCGGTTCTATTGACGTGATAGCCGTTAATGCCCACCACGTTTCCTAGAGAGACAGAGCGTTCGCGAATAGGGATTTTTTTTGCGGAGAGTTTAGAGGCTTCAGGCATGGTTTGCTCCTTTGTCCAAAAATACCATAAGTACCTCCCTGTTTGGTTGCAACACAGCTATAGCACTCTCACAAAAACTGTGCTAAGATTCGCTCATATTCAAAGACTATACAACATTTTTACAGAAAATCGTATGAAGGAGATACCCACCTTGGCTACACACGAGAAGCAGTATGTGATTATTGGCAATGGGGTGGCAGGGACGACTGCCGCTGAGACACTTCGCAAGAATGATGCAAATTGCTCTATTAAACTTATCACAAATGAAGCATATCCACTCTATAACCGCGTCTCACTGCCACGTTTCCTACAGGGCGTTATCGTGGAGCAGAAGGTGATGATTCGTGATTTTGCGTGGCATGAGCAGAAAAATATTGACCTATTGACTGAAACAATGGTTGAGCATGTGCATACCGATGAACGCGTTGTTGTCACGAATACAGGAGAACATATTCCATACGATGCATTGCTGATCGCAAGTGGAGGCTGGGCTAATCCGTTGCGTGTCCCTGGTGCGAAGGACTTGAGCCATATTTATAACTTTGTCACGCTCGACGATACGAAGACGATTATCGAGAAGATGCTGGCATCGCGTACCGCCGTCGCCTATGGGGGTAGCTTTATTTCATACGAACTTTGCGACGGATTTGCAGTGCGTAAGCTTGATACAACCTGGATTATGCGTAGTCCCTATTGGTTGCGGACCGCCCTCGACCCCGAAGGTGGCGAGGTCGTTGACAATATCGCGAAGAAATTTGGCGTCGAGGTCGTTCATGGTGACGAAATCGAGGAAGTTGTGCCAAAGAACGGCGTTCCCACATATGTCAAGACGAGAAAGGGACGCGAGATACAGGCCGATATGATTGGCATTGGACTAGGTATCACGCTCAATACACAGGTTTTGTCTGGCACGCCTGTAGAGATACGCAACGGCGTGATGGTCAACGAATATCTTGAAACCAACGTCCCCGGCATCTACGCAGCGGGCGATGTCGCGGAGTTTTTCGATCCCACCATTGGCATGCATCATACAATGGGTACGTGGGATAACGCGATGGCGCACGGTCGGGTTGTAGGCACGAATATGGCGGGTGGACATCAAGCGTACCTTGACGTGCCGACGTATACCAGCCCGCTCTTCGATGTCAATATCGCCGTCGTCGGTACAACCGAATCTGGCAATGCCGATACGCATGTCCTTGCTCGTCGTGAGCCTGGAGAGAAGGGCAATGAAAATTATCGCAAACTCTTCTTCCGTGACAACAAACTGGTTGGCGTTCTTATGATTGGTAGCCCGAAAGGTCGCAAGAAACTGGTTGAGATCGTCAAGAACCAGCATGTGCTAGAGACATTGGCTGAACGGGAAGCATTGCTCGAACTCAAATAGGCAACAATATGTACTACTCGCGAATGTCTTTCTTGACCCTTCTATGATTTTAAGATACTGTAGAGTGAAAAAGTCGGGCTAGATGCAGGAGAGATTTCGTGGCAACTGTTTGTACTCATTGTGGGCAGGAATTGCCCAGAGACGATGCACATTTCTGCAATCACTGTGGGACGCTTGTGCCATCCCATCCATTTAGTTCTCAATCGTTGGCTGCTAATGCCGCATTAAAAGTTGTAGAACCCGAAAAGCCTGTACTACGAGAGCAAAGAGTGCAACAACCACCAGCGAAGCCTGTTGTGCAGGAACCTATGGCTCAACAGGTGCAACGACCTCCACGTACAACACGCCGTATCGCACCTGATGACTTCTCGAAGTCGGCTATCGCATGGCCTGCGCCAATGACCCACGTTTCCACAAGGGAAGCACATATTCAAAAAGATATAAAGCGTGTCGAGCCTCAAGCAAATTCATTCGTGCAAAATGTAGCACCTCCAACATCTGCATCCGCACGCGAAGCACTTGTCGAGGTGGAGGAGCCGAAGAACATCAATCCACCAACGCCCTTGCCCGAAAGCCAGAAAAAGGAGATACAGGATGCTATTAAGGAGACCCCGACAACTCCGCTCGAAACTTCCGGTTTACAAAATGTAGAAGATGCTCCCACAATCATACAAGCAAGCGTCTCAGGTGGTAATGATGTAGAACATCTTGATACCGTCCCCATGCCGAATTATCCGCAAAAAGAGACATCTGCCGCTTCTCAGCAGTCCTTAGCATCACCTCGTTCATTACATGGCAATACGAACCTTCCAGTTGAGCAACGCGTGCGAGAACAATATATGCAGTCATATATAGCGAATACTCCTCTGCCAGCATCGCAACCAGCCGCTCGTGTTGCACAACCTGTTCCTTCATCACAACAGATAAGCGGAAACACGCTCCAGAATCAGCCACGTCAGCCATCTCCTATACAGGATATGCGATCCGCGTCCGCTGCGCCTGTAGCACCTTCTACGGCAACTCGTCGCCAGAAAAGCCGCGTTCCGTTCATTATCTTACTCGCTTGCTTGTGTATTCTTATTCTTGGCGGCGGCGCATGGATTGTACTTGCGAATCCCTTTGCCGTGCCAGCAGTCACACAACCATTACAAAGTTTCAAAGATACTCAACTTGGCGTCTCTCTTACATATCCCAGTGGTTGGACGACACAAAAGAATGCCACGGGTGTTGTACTTGCGGATAGTAGCCACACAGCGACGGTCAAACTCTCCGCAACTGTTACAAACGGTGACGCTGCTGCATATCTACAGCAACAAGCGACGAAGAGCGGTATGACCGCTATAAAGACATTGGGGACAGCCTCTTTCGCTGGAGCTACATGGCAGCAGTTACAAGGGAACATCCAGCAGGATGGAGTAAATTATACTGCCTATATGTTCGCAACGGCTCATGGCAACCAAATGTATATGTTGATGCAGATGGCTCCGCAAAATGTCTATGCCGATGAAGAAAATGTCGTATTCTCTGCTATGCGCAATTCGTTTGCATTTTTGTAAAAGTTGTTATGATATAATGCGTGTGTCTTGCAGAGACAGAAGCAGATATACTAGCGTTGGCGGGGCATCATGCTTTCATACAGGCAGAGGATAGACAGGAAGAAGAAAGGAGGGTGCGGTTACATCGTGACCGCGCTGGACAAGACCGCATGGATGATATTCACTTCGAGCGACACTTTCGTACCCCACACTCCGAGGGATACTATATTATGCAGGGAAGCAATCTGCAAAGCAATAATCGGCTCGGTACCGTAGACATTCACTTCACCACAACGGCTGTACATGGCACACTTATTTTAGAACGCGAGTTAGAAGAAACAGATTTGACGAAGCTTATAGAGCAAATCGACGAGGATCTCGTCCTTTCAGCGGATATGCCGCGCGACGATTTTCTCGTAAGCGTCTATGTCGGCAAAGATGTTGGTTTCTACAGCGACGAATATTTCGCCGAAGATGATGACAGCGCAATCGACTTCGACGCCGATAGCGAGTAAAAAATATGCACATTTACACAAAAGAGCCTGCTAGCAGGCTCTTTTGTGTAAATGTACATCCTCTTAGTCTTCGAGTAGGCCGCGTCGCATGGCGTATTTGACCAGTTCGGCTCGGCTATGCAAATTCAGCTTGTCCATGACGTGAGTGCGGTGCGTATCGACTGTTTTGGGGCTGATAATGAGCCGCTCGGCAATCTGGTTGTTCGTATAGCCTTCCGCGACCAGCTTCAATATCTCTCGTTCGCGCTCCGTCAAGCTGCTATAACTGTCCTTTTCTTCTCCTGTTCGCACCCGTTGCAGGTAGTCCCCGACCATAACAGATTGTGCTGTTGGCGAGAGATAAAATTGTCCGTTCTGAATGACGCGTAGCGCGGAGATAAGATCGGTGTCAGCCGCCTCTTTGAGCATATAGCCGGACGCACCTGCACGCAAAGCTTGAAACACGTACTCGTCATGTTCGTGCATCGTCAGAACAAGCACCTTCGTCTCCGGCAACACCTTCTTAATTTGTCGGGTTGCCTCGATGCCGTTCATATCGGGCATGGTGATGTCCATAAGAATGACATCAGGTTGTAGCCTTTGCGCCTCTTGAATGGCTTGACGACCATCTTGTGCCTCGCCAACAACCTCAAAGTCCGGCTGTGCATTCAGCATCATGCGCAGACCAGCCCGTAAAATCGTGTGGTCGTCGGCGAGTAGAATACGTATCTTCATTTCTAAAATCCTCTACCAACATACATATGTGCTTTCCATGCATCTTTATACCACAAGCTCAGCAGCAACCTCTCTACGAGGGACTGCTACAGCACGAAGTGGTATATGCACCTGTACCCGCGTGCCCTGTCCAGGTTTAGAGTCGATGTCTACGGTTCCATCGAGCAGAAGGGCGCGTTCCTGCATACCTACCAAACCTAATCCTCTATCTTGATCTGCTGTGTTCCGTATCTCTTCAATACGAAAGCCACGCCCATCATCAGCAATAGTCGCATCCACAAAGTCTGTCTCTTCACGCAATGTAATGGTGACTTTGTGTGCCTGTGCATGTTTCGCAATGTTCGTCAACGACTCCTGCACGATACGGTATAACGCAGTCTCCATCTCAGGCGAGAGACGTTCGCGGTCTTTGAAACCAGTCGCGTGAAACTCGACCTCAAGCGAAGTCTTTTGTTGATATTCTTTCACATACCAGCGCAGAGCGGGCAATAGGCCGAGGTCATCTAACGCACTTGGTCGCAAGTCAATGCTAAGATTGCGTACCGCTCGTAGCGTTTGATGTGCCAGACGACGCGTCTCAGCTATCCGATCTCGTCCCTCCTGTGAGGCTGTAGACTCTTCTAGCACCGCAAGACTTATCAAGAGCGAGGTAAGTACCTGTGAGGTTTCATCGTGTAATTCTCGTGCGATACGTTTGCGCTCTTGCTCCTGTGCCTTGATAATCTGACTGGCACGCACGCGGTTCGCCTCATCAATACCCTCTAGCATCGTATTGAAGGTGCTAGCAAGCTGATCCGCTTCAGGATCAATTCCTGTAATTGGCGCACGAAGTGTGCGCTCGCCCGTCTGCACACGTTTCATCACTTTACCCAGGTCTAGCAAAGGGCGAAATGCAATTTGCAAGACAACGAAGTTGAGGATAACGCTCACAAGCCACCCAAGCGTGACGAAAAGTATTAGATAGACAGGTGCGTTTGGTATGCTGTGAAGCTGTGAGGCTAGCCATGTTCCACCGCTTGCACCAACGAAGATAATAAAACTGTTAGCTAGAAGCACCTTGTAAAAAACAGGAATGCCGAGGAATGGTCGCAGAAGCCTGTTGTTCTGTACTCCCTCTTCATACGGAATGTTAGAGTCGTTCATTGTATGTTCTCTTTGTGGTATTTTTACTTTTTTTATGTTACTGTAATTGTATCGGCTTTTCGTTTCTCCTGCAAACAACTTCTTACCACTCTTTATAACAAAATAATCAGGTTAGGAATGCCTGAAAATCAGGTGAGTACCTGATGTAGTAAGGAGGAAGCACAGGTAAGCTATGTAGTACTACAGTACATGTGGCTTCTTATAACAAGAAAATCTGTAACTCTTCTCGTTTTGCTCTTAAATACATTATAATGAGAAGAGAAGTGCAAACGTTCTAACCTTTTTGGTACGAGGGGTACCCAGGAGAGACGTTCTATGCTATAATCTGCCACACACAGTGTTATTTGCAATGAAGGTATCTTTGGTAAAGTTTTTTCCCTTGAGGAGGCACAGTGAGCTCTACCAGTAATAAAAGCTTGCTTGATGTGGCGACGCAGAAGATTGTTGAGAGTCCGGTCTGGCGTTCTATCTTTCGACACGGTTATCCTGACACTCCATTGAACCAGTCACTGGTGATGATGGGTAACGTCTTTCTGCACCTGCATCCAGTTAAAATCAGCCGTCAGGCTATGAAGATCACCTATACATGGTGTATGGGTGGTATCTCCTTCTTCCTGTTCTTGTTGCTGACAATTACCGGCGTATTCCTAATGTTTTATTATGTTCCTGACACACGCGATGCTTATCAGAACATTAATCAATTGAATAGCGCAATTTCGTTCGGTCACTTAGTCCGTAATATGCATCGTTGGGCGGCCCACTTGATGGTCGTCTCGGTCACATTGCACATGATTCGCGTCTTTTATCATGGTGCGTACAAGCCACCGAGAGAGTTCAACTGGGTTGTGGGTGTTCTTCTTTTCTTTGTCACGTTGTTCCTGAGTTTCACAGGCTATTTGTTGCCCTGGGACCAGATTGCGATCTGGGCTATCACCGTCGGTACAAACCTTGCTCCATACACACCTTTGCTGGGAGACCCCGCATACAAGGTGCTAGTTGGAGGTGGTGCCGTTGGTCAGGCAACACTAATCCGCTTCTATGTGGGTCACGTTATTCTGCTTCCGTTAGCAGGCGCGTTACTCATGGCGGTTCACTTCTGGCGTATTCGTAAGGACGGCGGAGAGGCTGGCCCACCACCTCCCTCACGTCGTGAATTGGAGGCCAGGGCTGAGCGTGCTGAGCGTCCTGTCGTTGGCACTACTGCTCGTTAGTATTGTACTGCCGTCTGTTCTACGCTTTGAGAGGATACGAACATGTCAATCGAACAGAAAGAACCAAGAGTCCAGACACAGGCTGCCGCTACACAGCGACGCTACCGCACTCTGGCTGTTGTGAAGCAGGAAGCAATCACGCGTGTTGAGAAGCCACTTGAAGACTCTGTTTTCGTGTGGCCTCACCTCCTGGTTCGTGAATTCTTCTCTGCCACCATTGTCACCGTCATGGTGACGATTCTGGCGATCAGAATTGATGCACCACTGCGTGCTCCTGCGAATCCAAACCTTACACCAAACCCAGCGAAAGCACCTTGGTACTTCCTGGGTCTACAGGAATTGCTGCACTACTTTCCACCTACAACTGGTGGCGTGTTGGGTCCTGGTTTGACTCTACTGGCTCTGGTGGTGTTACCCTATGTTGATCGCAATCCCAGCCGCGCCTATGCGGACCGTAAGGTTGCTATTGTGACCTTCACTATGTTTCTAGTATTCTGGGCTGTGATCACGCTTGCCGGTAGCTTCTTCCGAGGTCCAGGTTGGGTCTGGGTCTGGCCCTGGCAGGGCCTATACTTTGACCTGTAGGCAGGTAAAGGCGAAGAGAAAAAGAGGACAATTATGAGTCTTGATACACCACCAATCACACCGCAACAATATGAAGTTCTTCATGGTGGTGGTGCGGAGGCAGCGGAGATAGCGCAGCAACGTCTGTCGCGTCGCCGCTTCTTGCGTAGGTCTATGCTCTCAGTATGGGGCCTATCTACTACCGCCGCTGTTGCGGGTGCATTATATATGCTTTATCCTAATCTTGCCGGACAATTCGGTGCGCCTATCACTGCGGGAGCGAAAACCGATTTTCCCGCCGCCGCGACGCTCGATGAGTTCGCTATTGGCTCAAAGGGTGTGTTCTATAATCAGGCTGCAAGAACATACCTCATTCATATGGCTGCGAACTTTCCCTTCCGTCCTATTGAGGCACTTGCCAGTCAACTAGACTCAGAGTCTGTCACAAAAGATAAGGATGGCTCATACTGGATCGCACTCTATCAAAAGTGTGTTCACCTGGGCTGTACCGTTCCTTTCCGTGATGACTGCTCTAGCTTCAAGTGTCCCTGTCATGGTTCGCACTACAATGTCACGGGCGAGTGGCTTGATGGTCCTGCACCTATCAGCCTGAATCGTTTTGAGATACAATTCAGCGGATCAGATGTCATTGTGAATACAGGCCAGTTGAATACGAAAGTACCTCATCCTGATAACACAACACGACTAATTGCTCCGCCAGCAAAACTCTGTAGCGCAAGCTAACACTCTGCTCTGTGACGGAGAAAGAGTTGATGCATATTCTTTAACAATATATACCGCTGTCTCTCGCGGTGGGTCGCCCATCAGAGAGACAGTATGTTGTTGAGAATATGCTACATCATAGAAGTATCATGTCTGTTTCACCAGGAGATATATTCAGACATGGACAAGAGGTTGATTTATGGGAAATTTTGTTTATACAGTTTTGGGCATCGTCGTTGCCGTGCTGGTGACGAGTGGCCTGCTGTACATGTTTTATGCTCGCTCCAACGCGGTCGAGAAGGCAGGATCAGGGGCACTTATTATGCTAGCGGTCATCTCCCTGATGATACCTATTTTCTGGATTGTAGAGGGGAATAATCAAGCAACTGCGAAGATGCAACAACACTCGCTTGCGGTACAACGCGGTGAGGGTCTCTATGTCCAGTATTGTATCGACGGCTGCTATACCATTCTGAATAATAAAGTTGTTAATCCTAAATATAATGGCTATACTATCGCGCAGTTGAACGCCATGACGGACAATGATCTGATGCGCATTATCAATGGTGGCAACTACAATCCGGCAGCACCCCTGCCCGCGAATAAAAATGCCATTGTGTTCAGCCAGGATTACAACGGTCCTTTGTCCGCGAATGATGTGCAGTATCTCTTTGAGTTCTTACGATCCGCTGACCCAGCATATTTGGTAAAGAACGGTTATGCCAGTAGTCAGGTGCAAGCAGCTTCTCAGAATGGCTTTAACTCGCTAGCTGATGTGCTGCAAAATGGTATTCCACCCGACATCAGTGCGAACGCTCCCGCTTATGCAACTGCCGTTGCGCTTGGAAAAGCCGGTCAGTTTGGTGTACCTACCGATATGACGAAGATGAGTCATGTCACAATGAGCATTGTGCCGACTGCTCCTGAGCGTAGTTGCCAGCCAGCCTGTTACCAGATTCTGAATCTTGAAGTGAAGGTCGGGACGGTGATTACGTGGATCAATCAGAGTCCTGATAAACACACGGTCACGGCACTTTACGGTAATGGCTCGAATGCTGGAAAGTTGGCTCCGCAAATCTTCGACTCAGGTTACAACACAGGTATTACAACTGGGAAGCAATATTCCTATACTGTGACTCAGGCCGCTTATAACTTTAACAAGGATCATACCGTTGTTTACTTCTGTCAGTATCATGTGCAAATGCTTGCAAAACTGACGATAGTTCAATAGAGAATTGAAATGTCGCGGTTTGCAAAAACCGCGACACTGTTTCTTTTTTGATCGCTGGTCATGATATGAGAAACTATCATGTTGAAAGGGTTTGCGATCTATGCAACAAACGCAACAAACACAACGTCGAGAGACATCCGAGCAGATGTCGTGGGCGCGTGCAATGATTTTTGCCGTAGGCTTTTTCTTTCTCGCTGCTCTGCTCGTGGGGCAAGTCCCCAGTTATATCTATTTACAAATGACAGCCGCTTCGCTCGTAGGTGCGGAGCAAGGCTCAATAGCAATGGGACTCACCTGCTTAGGTGGTTTTGCAGTTATTCAGGTTATCGTTCTGCTCTTCGATCCTAAGCCAGTTGTGCCGCCGATCATTTTTCCGGCACTTGGCTCTATCCTGTCTATTGGCGGCATCGCGCTCATGCTATTCGCGGTGACAACAGGCTGTAGCGTCAACGAAGCCGAAAATGGCACCGCAACCTGCAACCAGTACTTCCCGCGTACTGATACGCACCTGTTTTCAGTGCTGGGCGGAAACTTCCTCTGGTTTCAGCCGCGTGCGTTCGATCTCGTGATGATTGGTGCGGTTGTGCTGGGTGTTGGTGCCGCGATGGTGTTCTATGGCATTCTAGCACTACGTGAGCAGCGTAACCCTGACCGCCGCGACCTTGGCACTACACCCATGATTCGCTGGATGATCATTATCGCTAGCGTCTTGCTCGTCGCCTTCACCATCTTCTACACGTACTACAACGACAAGGGACTTGGTGTATTACTTTTCCCAGGGCATATAGTAAATGGTAAGCTTATGGACGATCATCCATTTCGTGGCACAAAGATCGTCGATCTTATCCTGGGTACAGTGCTTGGGGCTACTGTCATGCTGATTCTGGGTGCGTTCGCCCTCCGCTTGCATTATCTAATGCGTCCGGTACGCAAACGCACGATGGGTGCTTTGTATATGATTGGTGCCCTCGGTCTTGCTCAGATTGGCGCAATCCTCGTCCTTTTCGGTATCGTGGCCTATCCACTTATCGACTGGATGCAATCCTGGAGCTTCATCGGACTTAATGGCTACTTCACGATTTGCGCTCGCCAGATCGCAATTCCTGCAAGTTGTTCGTTCTCACCGCAGGCTGGCTATCTCATTGACGCCATCGTCTCGACGAACTTCTTTGCGGTGCTTGCACTAGCCATCTGGGGTTGGAGGTCACATCGCAATGCGGTCGTGATTGGGAGCGTCTCTATTGCTGCCGTTATTGCGCTGGCTACGCTTCTTGTTCACATGCATACTGACGAATTCTTGATTGCCTTGCTACTCTGTGGAGGTGCTCTGGTTCTCGCTGCTGTATGGACAAGCGTGGCACGCCGTGAGTTCGC
>CAXUHG010000087.1:18508-23208 GCA_964250805.1 uncultured Ktedonobacteraceae bacterium
ATACAGTTTGTATTACTCATGCGAAATCGCTACAAAGTGTAGCAATGGATGACATAGTGACGGGATAGATGCATTACCATACCAATTATTTCGGTATGGTAATGCATCTATCCCGTTTTTATTGCCTTTATTTCTCGCATGCGTGTTATAATAAAGAGACATTTCGAGAGTAGAAGGAAGATGTATGCAGAGTGAACAGCCTCTCAAGGTTTTTATACTTGCTGCTGAAATCGTGCCGTTTGTTAAAGTTGGTGGCCTCGCGGATGTGGTAGGTGCGCTACCTAAAGCTCTTCAATCTTTGGGCCACGATGTGCGCCTCGTGATGCCACGCTATCGGCAAGTTGATCTGGAACGTTTCCAGTTGCAACCAATCATAGAGAAACTGCCCGTACCTATGGGGAGTTATCGGGTGGATGTTACTGTTTACAAGGGCAGCATTGGAGACAATATCCCCGTCTATATGATTGATGCTCCCCGTTACTTTGAACGCGAAAATATTTATGGCTATACTGATGATGGTGAGCGTTTTATTCTGTTCTGCCGTGCCGCGCTAGAGACCGCTCGTGCTCTCGACTGGTCGCCCGATATCGTCCATTGTAATGATTGGCATACCGGCATCGTGCCCAACTGGATGCACACCGTCTACAAAGATGACCCGTTTTTCTCCCATGCCGCCACTGTTTACACTATTCATAATCTCGCCTATCAGGGCATCTTCGGCTATCGCATCCTTGAGGTTGCTGGCGTCGCGGCAAATGGATTTGTTTATCCCCAAATCTCGGAACTTGCCAATGTCGTTGATATTATGGGACGAGGCATTCTCTTCGCCGATTCCATCACCACAGTCAGTCCACGTTATGCACAGGAGATTCTAACGCCAACCTTTGGCGAACGCCTCGATCATATGCTTCGCGCACGCCGCAATCGTCTTTTTGGTATCCTCAACGGCGTGGACTATCAAGATATCGATCCGCTGCATGATCATCGTATTCATGCTCCGTTCGATATAGAGACGCTGGATAAACGCGCTGAGAACAAAGTTGCGTTACAAGAGCAAACTCATCTCCCCGTCCGCGAAGATGTTCCTGTGCTAGCAATGATTTCTCGCCTTGCAGACCAGAAAGGCTTTGATCTGCTCTCACAAATCATTCAGCCATTACTCGCGCAGGGTGTACAATTCGTTGTCCTTGGCATCGGCGACCAGCACTACCACGAACTATTCCAGAGTCTAGCTGCTCGTTATCCTGAGCAGGTGGCAATATTCTTGACCTTCAATACGGAGATTGCTCAACGCATTTACGCGGGTAGCGACATGTTTCTCATGCCTTCGCGCTTCGAGCCTTGCGGTATCAGCCAGATGATTGCCATGCGCTACGGGAGCGTGCCGATTGTACGAAGCGTCGGTGGCCTTGCCGATACCGTACAGGAATATAAGCCACACACTGGTGATGGCAATGGTTTCACCTTTACCAACTACGATCCGTGGGAACTGTTCGCGGCGATTGTACGCGCCCTTGAAGTATATCGCTTTAATGATATCTGGCGCACGTTGCAAGAGCATGGCATGCAAGCCGATCATTCATGGAATGTCTCGGCACGTCGTTATGTTGAAGTATATCGTAACGCATTGCAATTTCATGATGATGGAAAGTAGTGGGGTGGGCACTGTCGAGGGCGCAACTTCGGGATAGGGGAGAGAAGCTGCGTTCGACAGTACCCATGTGGGGCGATAAAAGAGCATTACCTCTTACTAAAAAGAACTGCACAGCAAAGGTTTTTGGTATATGTCGCGGATGGCGTATCTCGATTGTCTAGCGGGTATGAGTTGTGAAGCACTGCTTAGTGCGTTACTTGATGCTGGCCTTTCACTCGAAGTTCTTCAACAGAAACTTGCACTCTTGCCTTTACCTGCATATAACTTGACGCTTGCACATGTACAGAGTAGCGAGGTGCATGGTACGTCTGTAACGATACGCCTTGTTTCACCAGAGCAGCATGTTTACAGTTGGTCCGAGAGCGAGACACTCCTATCTGCTCCACAAGCACCTTCATACATTCACGAGACAATTTCAACGATACTACGACGACTTGTAGAGGCCAAGGCGAAAGTACGCGATGAAGAAACTTCCTATGCATCTTTCACCATAGAAATAACTTCCTTGCTTTTTCTTATAGCCTGTATTGTAGGTTTACATGAGTTAGATATCCCCCATTTTTACGTTTCTGCCTTACCATTGACTGTGCAGACACAGGCAGGGAAGATACAGGCACCACTTCCAGCTACACTCGAATTACTGCGTCATGTAGGGGCTATCTGGAAACCAGGCATGTCTGAAGGTGAGAGCGTAACGCCTCTAGCTGCTGCTTTGCTCGCTACGCTTGCTCGTTTCGATGCACCACTCTTTACGATTGAGCAAATAGGGTATGGTGTCAATGCAGCAACATCGTCGAACTTTCTGCGCCTCTACATAGGAAAAGCACAAGATATGGAGACAGAGAAAGATGGTGGGGCTGATACGGATTGGGTTACTGTGCTATCGACAAATATTGACAATATGAATGGTGAGCTGCTTGGTGGGCTAATGGAGCGACTCTTAGGAGCTGGTGCGTTCGATGTTAGCTACACTCCCATGCAGATGAAAAAGAATCGTCCTGCAACAATGCTCATGGTTGTCTGCCCCCTCGAAAAAGGCGACGAACTCGCGTACATTTTGTTACGGGAGACTACAACGTTAGGCGTGCGTATCCAACAAGTGCAACGCCTCAAAGCGCAACGTACTTCGCAACGAATTGACACTCCACTCGGTTCTATGCTCGTTAAAGTGAAGCTTCTGGGAGCGCGAATTATTAGCGCAGCACCCGAATATGAAGAGTGCCAGCGCATTGCACGTGAGCGGAATATGCCGTTAGCTGATGTGTACGCGGTTGCACAGCAGTGGATTGCGAATAGTATAATAGATAGTAAAGAGAAATAAAAAATATACACATATATCTCTTCCAACGAGCAATCTTCCTCGCTCAATGGAATAGGAGAGAGGTCGAATGGAATTCATAGATTGGCGCAAGGGACGACAAAATTCGAGTGAATCCGCACAAAAAAGGTCTGATGACAACGCACGTAAGAGAGCGTATGCCCATTATGTAGAGGAACAAATACACGACGCGATGGAGCGTGGCTTGTTCGATAACCTTCCTGGCTATGGCAAACCGCTCAAGCTCGACGAAAATCCCTATGCAGGCGACAAAGAGATGGGTTATCACCTGCTCAAAAACAATGGCTATGCACCAGCAGAGGTGGAACTGATCAAAGAGATTCGCACAACGCGCGAGCGCGCTGAGGCAAAAATCGAGCGCGTAGTGAAAAGAGGCAAGATGCTGCGCACACGCCGCGTCCCCCCATTTCCCAGTGAAAAACGAAGTTTTAACATTTCTGTTGAAAGAGCAGCGAAAGAGTATGAGCAGACGCTAGCAAACATCAACAAAAGAATTCTGACTCTGAATATTCAGACGCCATCTGCCCTGCATCAGACGCCGTTGAATGTGGAAAAACTGGTGGAGCAGTTCCGTGAGGCGTCTCCGCTCTTTACCGATCTTGCGCCGCGTTCATGGTATCTTTAGCTATCTTCTTGCTGTTGTTGTTGTGGTTGCTGTCGCTGTGGTGCTGGCTCTTGCTGTCGTATGTGAGAATCATCGTTTGTAGCCACTACGGGTACCCACTCCTCCTCTTTAGGGGCAACTTCATAGCCGGTAGGGAGTACGTCCGATTGCGAAACCTTCACCGTCACTGAGAGTTCACTATCGGCTCCTCCCCTGAAGACGCCACGTGTGGGTGGCACATCTGCATAGTCGCGCCCAATAGCGACGCGGATATGCCGACCTTCAGCGAGAGTGTCGTTGGTTGGGTCAAAACCAATCCAGCCAAGTCCGGGGAGTAGTGCCTCGACCCATGCATGCGTTGCGCTTTCAGAGGAGCGATCTCGATAACCGCTTTGTTGAAAAAGATAACCACTCACATAACGACATGGAATACCAAGTGTGCGTACCAGCGTAATCATAATATGCGCAAAATCTTGGCACACACCGCGCCGAATGCGTAGAGCATCGTCGATAGGCGAGTCCACCTTCGTATTCTTCGGCGCATAATCAAGGCTGTTATGAAGCCTCGTCATCGTCTCACGCAGCACTGTAAGCGGGTCATCACGCCTACGCACGTCAAGTTCCTGCGCCAGTTCATACAGCAAGTCAGTTGGAGTCGCAAAGTGGCTTGGCTGCATCATATCCCAGTATTCATTGTCGGAGGTGAGCGTGTCTAGCTCCTCCCATGCGCTTGCGGGTAGTGTCTGTGGAGGATATGGGGGAGGTATCAACTCAACGAGCGATTGTGCGTTGATGGTGAGTTGTGTATGACGATTTGGCACGTCAAAGTGGTGAACCTTGTTACCCTGCTCGCCACGATAATCCAGAATGTGTGAGCGCGGACTGGTCACGACACGGAAATCCAAACAATGTTGCGTACCCTCCGTTCGTGGCTGAATGCGCACCTCCATAATACTTTCACTGATGGGGGCACTATAACGGAAGCGGGTAATATGACGAATGTTGTAGTACATATTATATATCCTTAGATGGTGCAGGGAGACCGCAAGCGGGTACCCAAAACCAAGGGGTTGTTTGGGGGACGCCTGGGGGGTGGGGGATTT
>CAXUHG010000088.1:0-23054 GCA_964250805.1 uncultured Ktedonobacteraceae bacterium
GGGCAGTGCGTGGGTAACGATTCTGTGTGGTGATGTGTGCCCCGCGTCAGGGCGTGATAAATCAGGCACCTACAAATATCTTTTGCAAATTTGTTGGAGTCAATGAATGAATTATGAATCTGACGGGTTCTTGTATAACTTTTGGGCATTCGATACGTATACCATATAACAATACATTTCAACGGCGACTCATCTCTGCATAGAAAGGTCCGTATGCCAAAGGCTACCCGACGACGTACCTACCGCTCAACTGTTCTTCGACGTTACTTGCGAACCGATCTCCCAATGGTCTACTACGCCCTGGTCGCTATCCTGATTGGTTTTTCCCTCGCATGGCTCCTCTCGACTACTGTGCATGCATCCAAGTTTGGCTATACATTTACGTTGCCGCAACGGGGAGGCTATACTCTTGTTGGCGACCCAACCATTAAAGCAGATTTTATCAATCAGGTGTTGGAGCATTACAATTCGCCCGCCGCAGGCAAGGGTCAGAGCCTCTATGATGAGGGTGTGAAATACCATATCGATCCAGCCTATGCGCTGGCCTTTTTTATGGAAGAAAGCACCTTCGGCACACAAGGCATGGCGCGGGTCACACACTCGCTGGGCAATATTCGCGCCACCGCAGGACACCCACAATATGGTGGCTATCGCCTCTATCGCACATGGGAAGAGGGCTTTGATGACTGGTACAGTCTCATCTCCAACCTCTATGTGAATCAGTGGGGACTCTCGACCGTCGATCAGATCATCCCCGTCTACGCACCAAGTTCCGACAACAACGACGAAAGTGCCTACATCCAAAACGTGAAAAACGCTGTGGACACATGGCGCAGCGGAACGATTGTGGTGTGATTACATCAGCAGAATCACATGGTCTGGCCTCTGTGCAAGCCAGACCTGTGAATGCCACGCAATAGCCATAGAGTAATTGAAATAGTCGGATCGATTGTATAGCACCGTCACATAAACGCGCTCCGCACTACATCGCTTCAGCAAAGCCTCCATCTCGCTTTTACGATGCTCGAACAGGGGACCGAAGCGATTGATGGCATAGAGAAAATAGAGCCGATTGCGCTCCGGCTGATACAGCACAATATCGGCGGGGTAGTCATCAGAGACGCGTGGCACCCCCAGATGCTCCAGATATGTCCGCTCATAAATGTACAAGTCGTTCACCTTGTCACGCGCATACAGCAGCACACTATCAGGTACACGATGCGGTACCAGCACCTCCAATGTATCCACCAGCAAAGAATTGCGCCTCCCCTGTGGAAACGCGAATGGCTCGCCATTCGCAAGTTTGAGCAAAGAGTTTCCTACAACGTGCATTTCATCCAACATTTCATCTCTCCTATCATGTACTTTTTACATATTCAAGAATTTCAGGTCATACAAAGTATAAAAGAGAAACATGTCATGTTGACTATAGTTTATACGTCATCCCAGGATATAACTTCTTCGCGTTTGTCATTCCCACATTACGAATAGCGCATATCCAACAATACAACATCTTCCTGTATCATGCGTGCATGGTAGACGATGCAAAACGGGGAAAACTAGCTGAAATTCTTTATTCCGCGATGGCGAGGCGCAATATAAGCATACAAGCGTTAGCATCTGTCGTTGGCGTACAACGACAGACATGCTATGCGTGGTTGCATGAATATCAACGTCCTAGCTTAGAAATGCTTCGTCGTCTCACCCGTGTTTTAGACATACCACTTGCCGATCTCGTCGCTGCTACACACCCAGCTGTAGATAGTAGCCGCCTCGAATCACTTCTCCAAATCTACCTCGCACTACCAGAGGACAGACGCCGCCTATTGGAAGATGTAGCAATGGCGTTTGAAATTGAGAACAAACAGGATATAATACAGAACAAGAATACGCAGGATGAGCAGTTATAGTCTGCGAATTTTGAAGAGGTTGTAGTAACGAAGATGCTTGCGAAAGGTTTTTGAGATGCCCACCAAAACTAATCTTGATGCATTGATTATTCGTGAAGATTTCGAGGTTGTTGACTCACCAGTGCAATTTCCAGCAGTACAAACCATACAAATTCGTGATCTCGAATTGGGATCGTTTTTTTATCAGGTATTAAGAAAGCCTGACTTTCAGAGAGAAACAGCCGACTGGACGCCTGAAAGAGTGAGCGAATTTGTCGATAGTTTTCTAAGTGGTGATTTAATTCCAGGCATCATTCTTTGGAACTCTGGCTCTAATATCTTTGTGATTGACGGTGCCCATCGTTTAAGTGCCTTGATTGCCTGGGTACAAGATGATTACGGCGATGGTCCAGCATCAAGGTCTTTTTTTGATCAACGAGTCCCTCAAGAACAAATCAATGCAGGCGAAGCTACACGCGAATTAATCGAAAAAAATGTTAACAGCTATGCGGCTCATAAATTCGTCATACAACATCCAAATAATGCAGTACCAGAGCTTTTAGAAAGAGCTAGACGACTTGCCATACTTGCCATACAGGTTCAATGGGTTACAGGCAACGCAGATAAGGCAGAGGCTTCTTTCTTTAGAATAAATCAAAAGGCTGTTGTAATCGATGCAACCGAGCTAAAGCTATTGGAAGCTAGAAATAACCCTAATGCATTGGCTGCAAGAGCAATAATACATTCAGGTACCGGACACAAGTATTGGTCAAAGTTTGATGATGCTAAAAAACAACAAATTCAAGATATAGCAAAAGAAATAAATGAAATTCTTTTTACACCACCATTACGCACTCCTATCAAAACCCTTGATATTCCCATTGCGGGTAGAGATTATTCGCCTCAAACATTGCAGCTAGTTTTTGAACTCGTTAACTCATCCAACGATGTGAAATCGGATACTGAATTGCATGCAGATACTGATGGAGATAAAACCATACAATTTTTGAAGAACACACGAAAAATTATCTATCGAATTTCGGGAAATCATCCATCCTCGCTTGGGTTACATCCCGCTGTTTATTTCTATGGAGCAAATGGTCGTTATCAACCAACAGCATTTCTCGCTATTGTCGAGTTAGTTAAAGATTTTGAAAAACGTAATTACTTTAGAACATTTACTGACCATCGTTCTGCCTTTGAAGAATTTATCATCAGACATAAGGATTTTGCCAACCAAGTCGCAACTGTAAAAGGTAGTGGAGTAAAGGGAATGAAAATACTCCAAGCGATCTATCAGATTATCTTAGATGGTTTGACTCAAAAAAAGGATGAGGCCGAAATCCTTGCAATGCTGCAAAATGACAAAAGGTCCGTATTCTTGAAGATTGACGAAATTAAAATTTCTGATTCCAAACGCGACTTCGACACAGACACAAAATCAACAGCATTCCTTCGAGATGCTCTCAAGAGTGCCTTAAAATGCAAGATTTGTCAGGGTTTAATTCATACTAACTCGATTTCAATAGATCATAAAGATAGAAGACAAGATGGTGGACTTGGTACATTGGATAATGCACAGCTAACCCATCCATATTGTAACACAACATATAAAAATTGAGAGGTTTTGTAAACCTCTCACGCCTCCACCTCATCCTCCTCATACTCAACCTCATATTCTTCCTCGCGCTCCTGATCGGCTTTCTTGGTCTGGTTTTCGATCTGACCGAGCCAGCGGAAGAAAAGCGGCGTCATGACGACGAGATCGACGAGGCCGGGGACGAGCAGCAGCGCACCACCGATGGCTTGATCAGCGAAGGTGGTGAGGCCGAGTTGCGCGGGCACTGCATAGTACGGATAAACGGTGACGCCTGTGAAGACGAGAATGAAGGCGAAGATGTCTACTGGCTGCCCATCGAAGAAGGCGTAGAGCATCTGTATTGGGTAGCCCATAGGGCGTAGTTCGCGTGCGGAGCCGAGCAGAGGCCACCAGTTAAGTAGCGATGCCACAAAGATGCTCAATACCAGCGTGTGGTATAGCGCGTTATTGTTGAACGTGGCGTGTAGAATGAGCGGCGCATGCCACAGCAAGAAGAGCAGATTGAAGAGCAGCGACGCCACCAATGGACGCGTGAGTAGGCGTACAACAAAGCCAACAACGGGCAATTGTACCAATGGACGCACCATTATCGCTGGACTGCCATACAGAATTAGCGGGGCACACAACGTAACGAGCAGCACCAATCGAAACATATGCACCGAGAAAAGCTGCGTATGCGCGATAGTATCAATGGGCGTCAGCAACAAGACAGCCATGAGAACGATAGCCGAGAAAAACGCGAGAATATGATGTCGCGCAACACCGCCGTCCTCAACCGCGACAGGATGCCTTCGCGCATAGCGCAGTCCCAGCAGATAGAGTGCCACCAACGCCAATAAAAATAGCATAACGCCTGGATTCCAAGGCCATGAGAGAGAGAGACCAAACATAATAGCTCCGTATGATATAGAGATACATTCCCAATATGTATAACAATTCTTCGTAGGGACCAGATTTATCGCGTCCGAGGCTCAATTTATTGAGCGAGATCATGAAGAACTCTATTTGCAAGCTGTCTCAAATGTGATCTTGCGTGATAAATCACGCGGCGGACGCGATAAATCTGGTCCCTACGAATTTTTGAGAGATTTTTTGTGCTATGAGCCTAGTATAGTGCAGATGCAAGGCACATGCAAATTCTCTGATAACAAATATGCCTCACCACAATTTAGGGGGGACAGGGAGACCGCGAGGGTCTCCCTGATGTTCACCTATTCCCCCTTGACAAAGCACGTTTTTCCGGTTACACTAATACCGAACGCTGTTCAGAAAGTGGAGATTTGTTTAGACAATGGTAAAAGGGAAGGCGCGAGAGCGACGACAGGCGCGTACACGAGAGGCAATTGTGCAAGCGGCAGAGGAGATCATTGAGACGCAGGGAGCAGATGCACTCAATATGCGCGATGTTGCCGAGCGCATTGATTATAGTGCCTCCAACCTGTACGAGTACTTTTCCAGCAAGGACGAATTGCTCGCCGCCGTGATTAGGGAGGCTCTTACTCGCTTGACGATGCATGTCCACCGCATCTCGATGGATTTATCGGCACGCGAACGCTTGGAGGCTTACGGACATGCCTATCTGGAATTTGCCTGTACTCACCCACAGCTCTACCTTTTGATCTTTGGTGGTAAGGCGGCATATGAGGAACCAACTGGTATAGAGAAAACATCTTCCGCATATGATCTGTTACGGCAACTTGTCGAGGATTGTATTGCAGTAGGTATCTTCGTACCTCGTCCAGGCTTTGGTCTGCAAGAGATGACTTTTGGCTGTTGGTCGCTCGTACATGGTATCGCTATGTTGCGGCTCACGTCACATCTTGCGCCGTGGGAAACGTATATAACCAGCGACGATCAGATTTTGGTGGCGTTCGTCGATGGAATGAGCAAACACTGATTTTTTTGCATTCCTCTGAACATTGTTCTAAATTCGAGAATTGTTCTAAAAACAAGATAGTAGCTGTACCGAACATAAGTGAATTGCTAGTCGGCTTGTAAAGAAACACAGGAGAAAACCATGAACACATCTAGCACTCTTGCACCAAAACATGTAGGTCGTCACGCGCTCGTCATTGGTGGAAGCATGGGTGGTCTACTCGCCGCTCGCGTTCTCTCCGACTACTTTGAGCAGGTGACTATTGTTGACCGCGACATCTTCCCTACGACGCCGGAGCATCGTAAAGGCGTTCCACAATCGTATCATGCACATGCACTACTGGCATCGGGTCAGTATATTATCAGTCAACTTTTTCCTGGCATCCTGGACGACCTGCGAGCTGATGGTGCCTTGTCGCTCTCCGATGTCGTTTCTTTCGTCTTTGTTACCGCCGCTGGCAAACTTCCCTCGCTCAAACAACCTGGCGAATTTATCGCTTTTAGCCGCTACCTGCTTGAATGGCATGTACGCGACCGCCTGTCACAGCGTCCTGGAATTCGTATCATTCCCAATACGGAGGTGATCGGATTAGTAGCTACGTCGGACCATACTCGCGTTACCGGAGTTGAGGTACGCGAACGTGGACAAATGGGTGCTACAGATATACTCAACGCTGATCTTGTGGTAGATGCTAGTGGACGGCATTCTCAGGCACCACAATGGCTCGTCGAGCTAGGCTATGGGGCACCACCAGAAGAGATTATCAACTCTGGCCTTGGCTATGCCTCTCGTTTCTATGCTCGACCGGAGAACTTTCCTGATGAGTGGCAAGGACTCATTATCAATGGTCGTCCACCGCATAACGCACGTGCGGGACTCATTTTGCCAGTTGATAATGGACGCTGGCATGTGTCATTAGGAGGCTTTGCAGGTCATTTTCCACCAACCGACGAAGAGGGCTTTTTGCAATGGGCGCATGACCTGCCAGACCCAAGCATATACGAGGCTTTACGAGTCGCTCAGCCACTCACGCCTATTCGCGGCTATCGTACACCAGAAAACCGCCTGCGCCACTTTGAACGCTTGCAGCACTGGCCCAATGGACTGATCGTCACAGGTGATGCGGTCTGCGCCTTCAATCCCATCTATGGACAAGGCATGACCGTCAGTGCCCTTGATGCAATGACTCTCAACAAGTGTTTGCAGGAACAGCAGCACTCCCCAAGGGCGAACTTTGAGCAGCACTTTCAGCAGAAGCTTTCAACAACTGTTGCGGACGCGTGGCTCGTCGCCACAAGTGAAGACCTGCGCTGGCCTGGTGTTGCACTTCGCGGCACTCGTCCTGCACCAACACTGGGACTGCTCCATCGCTACATGGATCTCGTCCTTTATAGTGCGGTAGAAGATATCCAGATTACGCAGGAGTACATAGGCGTGATTACGATGATGAATCCACCACGTTCGCTTGCCAGACCGAGTATGCTTGTACGCGTCTTTAGCAGTGCTACGAAGCGAGCATTGAAACGGGTCTTCACAGGTAAGCATGAGACAGCGTTTGCGCTCTCACCTGAAGCAATTCGTCAACTACACGCATTGCCAGAGATGCGTTACGAATCGGTCTCATGATAGAATGAAAAATCACAGAAAGGAATAATCCAATGACAAATCTTCCTACAAACATTACCGCCAACGATATCGAAAACTACGTAGAGCATGGATACGCCGATAATAATGGCGTGAAAATTCACTATGCCAGCCTCGGCTCAGGTCCGCTTATCGTCATGATTCACGGCTTTCCTGATTACTGGTACACATGGCGCAATCAGATGGTTGCGCTGGCACCTTCCTATCAAGTGGTCGCGCTTGACTTGCGCGGCTACAATCTAAGCGATAAACCAAAAGGCGTTGAGAACTATAGCATGCGCTCCCTTATAGGGGACGTACAGGCTGTCGTGCGCCACCTTGGGCAAGAAAAGGCTACCATTATCGGTCATGATTGGGGCGGCGCGATTTCCTGGCAGGTTGCTATGCACCTACCAGCATTGACTGAGCGTCTCATCATTCTGAATCTGCCTCATCCACGTGGCCTTGCGCGTGAACTGGTACACAATCCGCAGCAGCAAAAGAATAGTGAGTATGCACGCAACTTTCAACAAGAGGGAGCGCATGAGCATCTTACACCCGAAACGCTGAGTGCGTGGGTGAAGAACCCAATTGCACGCGAACACTATATCGAGGCTTTCCGTCGCTCAGATATCGAGGCCATGCTCAACTACTACAAACAGAACTACCAGCACGCTCCCTATCGAGAAGATTCATCGCCTGTAATCAAAGTGCAGGCACCTGTTTTGCAGATTCACGGACTGAAGGATTCATTTCTCCTGCCAGCAGCACTCAACAATACCTGGGAGTGGATTGAGAACGATTGGACATTGTTGACCATTCCCAATGCCGAACACTTTGTGCAGCATGACGCCGCTGATCTCGTCACTCGCACGATTCTGAGCTGGCTCACCCGGTAGGGACCGATTTATCACGTCCTGGGAGCAGTCAATCATCTCGGCAGGAATTGAGGAACATAGCCAATGACGGCAAACGGACTCAATTGCCCACGGGACGTGATACATCGGTCCCTACCCCGATCATTTGTAAAATCATGCAACGGATGCGATAAATCTGGTACCTACAAAAAACCATTAAAGGAAATAGAGACATGCAAACCACGATGCAGGATAGGATATGTATGGTTACGGGTGCAACTTCTGGTATGGGCAAGGCAACAGCCGCCGCACTGGCACAAATGGGCGCAACTGTAATTCTTGTTGCTCGTAACCAGAGTAAGGGTGAAGCGGTACGCGATGAAATACGCTCACAGAGTGGGAACATGAATGTCGAAGTCATGCTTGCTGATCTCTCATCACAACAATCCATTCGTGAACTTGCCAGTAGCTTTCGGCAGAACTATCAGCATCTGCATGTACTGGTCAACAACGCTGGCGGCATCTTCTTTAGACGTGAAACAACGACGGATGGATTAGAAATGACCTTCGCGGTCAATCATCTCGACTACTTTCTGCTCACAAACCTGCTGCTCGATGTTCTCAAAGCAAGCGTTCCAGCACGCATTATCAACATCAGTTCCAGTCTCGAACGCATCGGCACGATCAACTTCGACGACCTACAAGGCGAAAAACGCTATATCAGCATCTTTGCCTATGCTCAGGCAAAGCTTGCCACCATGCTCTTTAGCTACGAATTAGCTCGTCGCTTAGAGGGAACCGGAGTAACAGTGAGTGCGATCACGCCTGGACCTGTAACAACAAACTTTGGCAAGAATGGCAATCACTTCATGAATACACTGTTGCCTTTCTTTTTTCGCTTTGCTAGGAGTGCAGAAGAAGGGGCACAAACGGCTATTTACCTTGCATCTTCGCCAACAGTTGAAGGAGTAACAGGTAAGGTTTACTATAATAGCAAAGAGATACACTCGTCGCGAAAATCGTACAATGTCGCGCTACAAAAAAAATTGTGGCAGGTCAGCGAAGAGCTTACCAAGATACCGGTCTCAGTAGAACAAGCATGAGAATTTGCCCCACTTTCCTGAAATTTTCCGTCTAATAAGAATGTTGTATCTAGGAGGGGGAGTTAGACGTATATATGTTTACAGACTTATAGAGGTCTGCGAACACTCATCAGGTTCCCGTAGTCAGTTCAATTATCGTGTAGGGAGCAAGAACTCATGCCAGAATCATTTTACGCAACCGAAGGCTCAGACCTTGAGCAACTGCTCGCAATGGGGTTCTCCGATGACGAAGCCGCAAAGCTTATTCACATGAAGGATCACGTCGCGGATCAGGCGGAATATCGTGAACTCCTTGCCGAGAGTCGGCGTCTGGATTTCGCGCGTTGGCTCATCGAGCATGGTCGTATCAAAGATAACTACGAGCAGTAATGTGTACTGACCGTTTGAAAATAGGGGGCAGAACGTATAGCGCGTTCTGTCCCTTTTTGTGTGCGTGTGTGAGTGGAGGAAAGGAAGCCATAAGCCGAATCCTGTACCCATAATAGCGTCTCTCGTCGCTACAGGCGGCAATCATCTATCTAGGACGTTGCTTACACAACGCCTCAAGCAACCAACCCGAAGGTTCACAGGCGAGCAACCTGCAAGCGCATCCTTGCAGATGTGCTATCCCCTCTGTTTGGTCTTGCTCCGAATGGGGTTTGCCGAGCCAACCGATCACCCGGTTGCTGGTAAGCTCTTACCTCACCCTTTCGCCCTTACCCGACTGCTAAGTACCGACCAGTATCACAAGAGTTACCTATCGGAGTTGCGTCTGTCGGGCGGTATGTTTCTGTGGCACTTTCCTTGAGGTTGCCCTCACTGGCAGTTAACCAGCATTCCGCTCTTTGGAGTTCGGACTTTCCTCGGACGCGCAAACGCCCGCGATTGCCTGTCTTCCTCCCGTCCACTATGTAAGGGTATCATAACTCGATGCTCTCGTCTAGTGTTTGCGGTTCTTCCCAAAACGCGCTACAATAGCGAAGCAGATTACTACAACAAGTTTTGAGGAATATATATCCATGTCTAAAGAGTTCGAGGCGGTCCTAGACATTTCATTTCGTGACCCTTCGCTACTGCGCCTAGCCTTGACACATCGCTCATTCGTCTATGAGATGCCGGGGGCGGCACTGGCAACAAATGAGCGACTGGAGTTCCTAGGTGACTCTATTCTTGGCCTCATTAGTGCCGATTTTCTGTATCGTACCTATCCCACGCTGACTGAGGGCGAGCTAAGCGATGTTCGAGTCGCGTTGATTCGTGAACGTACACTTGCCGGGTTCGCACGAGAGCTTGCGATTGGCGATTACCTACGCATGGGCAAAGGTGAGCAGGGAACGAAAGAGAGTCCGCGCGTCCTTGCATCGGCGTTCGAGGCGATTCTAGGAGCTATCTTTCTCGATTCGGGGCTGACTCGCGTACAAGAGTTTTTGCTGCCAAAATTGGAGCCTATCGCCAATACCATTGTTAATAAGAGGACATTCAAAGATAACAAATCGCTCTTCCAGGAACTGGCACAGGCGCAGGACAATATTACGCCCTCGTACCGTCTTGTCGGTCAAGAGGGACCATCGCACGCCAGCACCTTCACCGTCGAGGTGATGCTGGGAGACGTTGTAGCGGGACGCGGACAGGGAAGCAACAAGCAGAGAGCCGAACAGGATGCGGCTCGTAATGCATTAGAAAGCCGAGGCTGGCTCAATGTAGGGGCCTGATTTATCACGCCCTCGGACGAGCAAAGCAATGTCCGTTCCCCAATGTGAGGGCGTGATAAATCAGGCCCATACATTGAGGTTACGCACACACGGGAAGAAAGTGGGGTAGAAGATTATGCGACAAGAACAGCGACCGATAGGGAGGCCGGAGCAAACCTTGCGCGTAAGCGCACGGCTCATCACATCCAGCACCATTTTACATCTCTCCTCAGATGAACTAGAGCAAGCCATCAACCAGGAACAGATAGATAATTCCGCGCTAGAGGTCACGGAGCAACGCGTCTGCCTACTCTGTGGCACACGCATGTATGGTTCGGTCTGTCCCGCCTGTGGACAAGCAGCGCAACCACCATCAAAGATTGGTGAATCATCTTCAAGCTACGATAACCCCGAACTGCAGTGGGACTACCATCATCAAACCTTCTATGACATCGACAACTACGGATTCGCGGAGGTCGATAGCGATGACGATTACGACCCGATGGCGCGTATTCCCACAGGGGAGACGCTGGCGGAGACGCTCTTACAACAATTAGAGGCACTGGTCTCACCTGATGATGCCCTGATCGCGGAGCAACTGGTGGGAAATCTCAACGAGCGTGGCTATCTCGAAATCAGTACACAGGAGATAGCTGATCACCTTGATGTCTCGGTACAGCGCGTCGAATATGTGCTACAGCAGTTACAGACACTGGAACCGCTGGGCATTGGGGCACGAAACCTACGTGAATGTCTACTTATTCAGCTAGACGCACTCAGCGAACAGGAACAGCCGCACCCTCTTGCCCATGTTCTGATCGACAAATACCTCGATGCCTTTGGACACAACCAGCTTCATGAGATTGCGCGAGACCTGAAACAACCTGAGCAGGAAGTTCGCCAAGCTGCTCTTTATGTTCGCACCATGCTCCATCCCTATCCCGCTCATATTTACCGTGATGACAGTAAATATACGCATTCCGCAAGTGGTGCTACCTATGTACGACCCGATGTCATCATCCGTGCTGGTGACAATGGCTGTGAAGTCGAACTGATCGAAGAGAAACGCTATTCTTTCCGCGTCGAGACGCGCTATATCGGTACGACAGATAGTGAGATGAACAGCACTAACGAGGTTTCTAAATACATGCATTCGCAGAGGGACCATGCCAAGTTCTTCGTCGATTGTGTGCATCGACGCTGGCGCACTCTGCACCGCGTCATGGAGCTTGTCGTTGACTATCAACGGGACTTCCTGGAGCATGGTGTGCGTTTCCTGCGTCCCCTAACACGCGCCGAGGTTGCGACACGTTTAGGACTCGACGAAGGCACTGTGAGCAGGGCTACCGCTAACAAATACGCCCTACTCCCAAATGGTCGCCTCATTCCGCTCTCGGACTTCTTTGATGGTTCTCTAAGCGTCAAAGACGTGCTACGTGAACTGATTCAATCCGAGAGTCCCAAACATCGGTATAGTGACGACGAACTCGCCCGCCTGCTCTCGGCACGTGGCATGTCAATGGCACGCCGCACCGTGACCAAATACCGCGAAGAGATGGGCATTGGCTCGTCACGCGAACGAGGGTGACTATTTCACCATCATCAAACCATTTTCCGGCTCCGCCTCTATTGTGCGTTCACGCTCATATGTGACCATACCTGGACCACCACCTTTCATGTGCTTGACATTTTTTTGCAGCGTGTAGTCAATGGGCACATGAGTACTGCCACGCGCCTGACTGTAGTACGCGGCGATACTGGCTGCCTGTTCTATGGTGCTACGTGGTATGTCGCGTCCTGCGGCTTTGACGATGACGTGCGAGCCAGGAATGTTCCGCGCGTGCAGCCACATGTCGTTGGATGTAGCTTGTCGAAACGTCACCTCTTCGTTCTGACGACTATTCTTGCCAATCAGAATTGTGAAACCGTCACGACTTTGCACGCGTAACGGAGTTCCACCGCCGGGTCCTGTAGGCTTCGTCTTGCCCTGCTTATTTCCGCTTTTAGCCTTCTTCGCGGCCTTCTGTGCGCGTTTGTCCAGCACAATATTCTTGCCGCGTATATAGCCCAGGCCCTGCACCTCGGAGTTGACAAGTGTCACCTCCTGCGGCGTCTCAGCAAGGGCAAGATCAGTAAGTAACTGCTCTATCGTGGCTAGCTCGGCGGCGTTCTGCTCGATCTGATCGGGCACTAGCGTCAGAGCGCGACGCAACTTGCGATACTTCGTGAAGTAGCGGGTTGAGTTGCCAATGGCGTCGAAGCGCGGGTCAAGTGGTACAGTGACAAACGCGTTCGCCTCTCCTTCTGTTGTATCAAAGAAGTTTTGTAGCTTCGCACTACTCTGCCCTTGTTGTACATCGTACTGATGCGCTAGCAAGAGATCGCCATATAAGCGATACTGATGCGCCTCCTCCGACGCCTGCATCTCTTTTTCCAACAACATGGCTTTGCGCTTACAACGGTCGCGTTGCGTCTGCAAAACCTTGCGCGTAGGACCGCGTACCCCCTCCATAGCATCAAACCACTCGGCTTGCGCGTAGTAGTCGTCAAGAATGACGTTGATAGAGGGCGAAGTGCGTACATGAACATCCGTCTCTAAGGCATGTTGTTCGAGCATATAGACCGCAAAGGCTATAAGATTTTTTTGTGGCGGAGCAGTAGGGTCGTCGCTTTGTTTCGTGCGTTCGAGCAAATGCGGCTGCCATGCATGCGTGTCATAGAGGACGGTCAAATCACGAGCGTTCCATGCCAGTTCCTCCCAGACATCCTCGTTGCTCTGGGCCACCGTCGTCTCGGCATCCTCGGTGGTACGATAGACAATCTCTTTCGCCAGCAATGCGCTCAAACCAAGCGTTTGGCGCATGAGCAGTTGCCACAGTTTCGGTTGCTCTGGTGCCTTTGCTCGCCCCTTACGTGGCTTCTCAACGGCAGACGGCTCGCTCCCTTCTTGTATTGCGTCTTCAGCGGCGGCGATAGATAACTGTGCTGCCGTAAGAGTTGTCGGTTCCAGACGCGGCAGACTTTGACCGGCGAATGTGCGGTGTTGCGCTGGTGGCGGAACATACTTCACACCTGCTGCTATTGTGCGATAGCGGTTCACGTCCGCCCCCACGCGTTTAATACTACCGAGAATGATTCCCTCTTCATCGCATAGGATAATGTTGCTCAACCGACCCATAATCTCGATGAGAAGTCGGAAGCGTGTGCGCTCATCGGTATCAGGGTCAGTGCGATAACCCGTTGTAATTTCGATAACGCGCTCCCAGCGTGGCTGAGAAATCGACTCGATACGTGCCCCTTCCAGGTGTTTACGTAGCAGCATCACAAATGCTGGTGGCTCGCTAGCAACTCTCTGCGGCTTACGAGCGGTGATATGGACGCGTGCCAGTTGTGGATGCGTCGAAAGATAGAGCCAGCGATTCGCCCCACCCTGCTCAAGCGTCCCTGGAGCATAACATTGGAGTGCAAGGGCGTGTTCGGTTGGCTGAATAATTGTGTCAATGCGTGCATTTTTTAGCAACAGGCTAAGTTCGTCAACGACTGCTGCAAGAGTGATAGCATCTACGTACATATATACTTCCTGTCAAAAAACGGCAAATATCGGTTCCAGGGCACCCGCAAGGGGATGCCCCTCCCATATCATGGCGCGTTAGAAGCCGCTTCGTCTATGGGAGGGGCATCCCCTTGCGGGTGCCCTTGTTCCCACATATTTTTTGTTAATAGATATGATGCGAGAGAAATGGCTTGTGTTGTACAATGATATCAAGAGTATCTTTAAGACCAGATGGCAGTGGTGCGGCTTACTCTATCGCGCATGGACAAGTGCGTGATATAGATACGTGAGCCATAGGGTGTACGGTTGTAGGTAGTATAGCAAAGAGTTGTCGATTCGTACACACCTATCTCACTACGAAACAATGCAGGAAGAAGACGATGCAGATTGAGAGCGAAACGATAGCACAACATCCTCGAACGGCACAAAAGCTTCCCAGGCCGGGACTTCTTTTTGTGCTTTCAGCACCATCGGGTGCTGGCAAGGACACAGTTATTGGCAAATTGCGTGAACGCGGCGTAGACTTTCACGTCGTCGCCTCCGTTACCACCCGTACACCACGCAAAGGCGAGAGCGACGGCAATCCCTATTATTTTGTGAGCGAGGAGACGTTTCAGCGTATGCTCGCTCAAGGCGAACTGCTTGAGCATGCCAATGTCTATGGCAATTGGTACGGACAGCCATTGCAGCAAATACGAGACAACATGGCGATTGGACGTGACGTGCTGCTCAAGATTGACGTGCAAGGTGCAGCAACCGTGCGTAGCAAAGTACCGGAGGCTATCTTCATCTTTTTGATGCCCGGCTCTATGGAGGAACAGGTAGAGCGACTAACCAATCGCCAGACGGAGACGGAGGTAGAGCGAGTGCGGCGATTGGCTGAGGCACAAAAAGAGCTAGCACAACGTGAACTCTTTGAGTACGTTATTGTCAATCGACATGGACAGGTTGAAGAAGCGGTGACATGTCTACACGCCATCATGCAGGCGGAACATTGCCGCACACATCCACGAACCATTCATATTTAACGATGCTACGCATTGAGGCTCGCCACAAATGGCGCAGCACAGGCGGCGGCCTTGGTAAAGAAAGACCATAATTTCAACTGGATACTTCACAACATGCGCTGCAATCGCATAGTGTGAAGTATCCAGTTGAAATTATTTACATAGCTTTGTGATAATAGCATCGGCGACCTGGGAGGTGCCAACGGCGGTAGGATCGTCGGGGCGCGGCTTCAAATCATAGGTGACGGACTTGCCTTCGGCGATTACCGATGTCAAGGTACGCTCAAGACGTTGGGCAGCCTCACGCTCATTCAAATGACGGAGCAGTAACACACCTGAGAACATCATCGCCATCGGATTGACCTTATTCAAGCCCGCGTACTTAGGCGCACTCCCATGCACAGGCTCAAAAACAGCGCACTGGCTACCAATATTTGCCCCTGGTGCCACACCCAGCCCACCAATCAAGCCCGCCGATAGGTCAGAAATGATGTCCCCATAGAGGTTAGGCAAGACCAGCACATCATACAGTTCGGGCTTCTGCACCAGTTGCATACACATATTGTCAACGATACGATCTTCATATTGAATATCAGGAAATTCTTTGGCGACTTCGTTCGCAACAGTGAGAAACAGACCATCGGAGAGGCGCATAATATTGGCTTTATGGACGGCAGTGACTTTGCGGCGATTATTGGCACGCGCGTACTCGAAGGCGAACTTCACGATACGACGCGAGGCAAAGGCTGAGATATATTTAATGCTCATAGCCGAATTGGAGTCGAGATGTAAGCCTGTAGTACGGGCTATCACCTCGATCATCTCTTCGTGTTGTGGCGTGCCGCGCTGAAATTCGATGCCAGCGTAGAGGTCTTCGGTATTCTCGCGCACGATGATAAGATCGATATTCTCGTAACGCGAGCGCAAACCACGATATGTTTTCGCTGGTCGCAAATTCGCGTACAAGTCGAGCTTCTTACGCAGTGTGACATTCGCGCTACGGAATCCCTTCCCGATAGGTGTTGTTATTGGACCTTTCAACGCGACATGTGTACGCTGAATCGACTCTAGCACCTCGTCGGGAAGAATCGTCCCTAACTTCTCTTGCATCGCCGCCCCAGCCTGACGCACGTCCCAGTCGAACTCGACGCCCGTAGCCTCAAGCACGCGGCGCGTCGCCTCGGTAATCTCTGGTCCCGTCCCGTCACCTGGAATGAGGGTTACAGCATGTGGCATAAACAATAATCCTCCGTGTTGCATATCATAGAGTTATGCAAAAAGTCAAGAATACACTATTATACCATACGCGATAACACACAATAATACAAGAGGAATCTCGATAAAACAAAGGCGTGCCCTTGTTTTATCGAGATTCCTCTTGTATTATTGTGCTGCTTTCGTACTACGTGTCGAGGCTTTACGCGTTGTCGTACTTTTCGCGCTTGCCCTGGCACGAGTCGCAGTAGCACGTTTCGTTGTAGTTCGTTTGGCTGTCGTACCGCTGGTCGTCGCCTTCTTGCGCGTTGCGGTGGTCGTGCGACGTGTCGTTGTCTTGGGGACAAGCACGTCGTATTCTACTTCAGCATCGTTTTCTGCTACGGCTTTTTTGCGCGAGGTTCGGGCAGGTTTCTTTTCGCCATTCTGCGCCGCCTTCGCTTCGGCTGCGACTCGTTGTGGCAGGATGACTTCGTTATAACAGACCGCCTCTTGTCCGGGTTTGGGAATGACCATCAGGCCACCGCAATTGGAACAGACATCTGCTATCGGCTGCTCCCACACTGCAAAGTTACAGGTGGGATAGTTCGAGCAACCATAGAAGACGCGTTTCTTCTGCTTCGTCTTACGCTCCACGAGATCGCCGCCACAGTTGGGACAGAGTGCCCCAGTTTTGTTGACAAACGAGCGTCGGTAGCTACACTCAGGAAAGGTGGAGCAGGAGAGGAAGCGACCAAAGCGGCCTGTACGAATGACGAGTTTGTTGCCACAATCGGGACAAGTCTCGTCCGTCTCCTCTACAGGCTTCTGCACACGGTTCATCTCGACTTCTGCCTTCTCCATCGTCGTTTTGAAATCGCCATAGAAGCTATGCAGAAACTCCGTCCATGAGCGGCGTCCCTCCTCCACATCGTCCAGTTTGCGCTCCATCTCGGCGGTGAAGCTGGTATCGACGATATCGGGGAAGTGCTTGTTCATAACCTCGTTGACCGTTGCACCAAGCCACGTCGGGACGAAACGACGCTGCTCCTGATCAACATAGCCGCGGTCCTGAATCGTGCTGATAATCGGCACATAGGTACTTGGTCGCCCGATGCCTTGCTCTTCCAGTTCCTTAATCAGGCTGGCCTCGGTAAAGCGAGGGGGCGGCTGTGTGAAGTGCTGCTCCGGCTTCAACTTGTGCATGTCAAGTTGCTCGTTGACCTTCATCACAGGGAGCAGGTGTTCGTCCTCTTCACGAGGCCATACGGCGTAGAAGCCCTGGAACTTGAGATTCGAGCCGGTGGCGCGGAAAACGTACTGCTTCGCAACGATATCTGCACGCACTGTATCGAAGACAGCAGGCGTCATAAAGCTTGCCACAAAACGTCGCCAGATCAGGTTATAGAGTTTGAATTGATCCGGTGCAAGATATTGCTTGACAATCTGCGGTGTCAATGTAGCATCAGTTGGGCGAATAGCCTCATGTGCGTCCTGCGTCGTCGCCTTCGCTTTACCAACTCTACCGGGGCCAACATATGCTGCGCCAAACTCATCACCGATGTACTCCTTGACTTTGGCCTGTGCCTCATCGGAGATACGTGTCGAGTCGGTACGCATGTAAGTGATCAAACCTTGATGTCCGCGCTCGCCTAACTCAATGCCTTCGTATAGTTGTTGCGCCAGGCTCATGGTACGCTTGGGCTTGAAGTACAGGCGTACTGAGGCATCCTGCTGCAACGTACTCGTAGTATACGGCAGGTACGGCTGACGACGCTGTTCACGCTCGTCGTATTTGAGAATGCTATAGGTCGCGCCCTGTAACTCGGCAAGAATCGTATCCGACTCCTCTTTTGAGGTGATTTTGATACGTCCCTTCTCCGTCTTCGCGCTCCCATTCTGTGTTGTTGCGGCTTCGCCTTCTGCCGCCTGTTCGTCCGTGTTAAATGTGTTGATATCTTTCAGGCGCGTGATGAGATTAGCTTCAAAGGTCTGGGCTTCTTTCTGCTTACTCAGTAAGGCGGTAATGCTCCAGTACTCTTCGGGCACAAAGGCGTTGATCTCCGCTTCACGGTCACAGATGAGGCGCAGAGCAACGGACTGCACACGCCCTGCGCTGGTACCAGATTGAATACGCCGCCATAGTAGCGGACTAATCTTGTAGCCAACGAGTCGATCCAGGACGCGACGTGCCTGTTGTGCGTTGAACAGGTCTTCGTTGATCGCACGTGGCTTCTTGATAGCGTCCTGAACGGCACTCTTTGTAATCTCATTGAACACGGCACGATGTGGATTTTGCAAGCCGAGGGCTTTTTTCAATGACCACGCGATAAACTCGCCTTCGCGGTCAGGGTCAGGTGCGAGGTACACCTGCTCGGCCTTCGCGGAGGCGGCACGTAGTTCTTCGATCAGTTTGTCTTTTTTCTCTATAGTTTCATAGGTGGGGGCGAAGTCTTTACGCGTATTAACGCCAAGACCTTTCTTGGGCAGGTCCATGATATGGCCCATTGAGGCGCGTACCTCGAAATCGCGACCGAGAAATTTTTCAATTGTTTTCGCTTTTGCAGGCGATTCTACGATTACAAGCTTTTTTGCCATTCACCTAACCCAATCCTTGTTCTTTCCAAACGCTTTATAGCCGAGACCCATTCACAGTGCTAGTCTAGCACACCTATACAAGTATTGTTTTTCGCTCATCTTAGTAGAGAACTCAAAAGAGACAGAAAATATTTCTTATGCAGCATGCAGCATATCACACTATGGCAAGTCCTTCACTGTCGTCCTGTTCTCTTGACCCATCTGCGCTTGCATGCTATGCTGCATATACAACGACGTATAGTTGAGCTATGCTTGGAGATATTCATGCCAGAAGAGACAGCACCGCACCCCGATATACAAGAAAGCGGTATGCATATAGAGAATGACACACCTGATACCAGCACGCCGTCATCCGTGCCACAGTCACAAAGTACTACTTCTAAACGTTCCGATGCGTGGCGTGCGGGAGCGGCTGTTGTCATGGGGAGAGCGGCTGGTGCCCTTAGTCGGCGTCTCCATATTGGTGGTGGTACCAGCATTGTTGGAGTAGTCGCGCAACGCATCTATCCACCAATCGTTGAGCATCTCGCAGAGCAACTGGAACACGGTAGCTTCGTCGTCACAGGCACAAATGGCAAAACAACCACCAGCAGCTTTATCGCGGCTATTCTGCGTGATGCTGGTTTGCGTGTGTGGCGCAACCGTGAAGGCTCTAATCTGATGCGTGGCGTCGCCGGTTCGCTTGTTATCCGCGCTCAGCCAAATGGACGGCTGCGTAGGTCTGGAAAAGCTGTTGCAGTGCTAGAAGTTGACGAGGCAGTGCTACCACAAGTGATGCATTTCGTCACACCGCGCGTCGCTGTCTTCACCAACTTGTTCCGCGACCAACTGGACCGCTACGGAGAGGTTGATAGTGTTATCACCTACTGGAAGAAGGCAATTGAGCTGCTCGATGCAAAGACAACGACACTCGTACTCAATGCTGATGATCCAGAGGTAGCCTATCTTGGTTCCTCTTATGAAGGGCACACGCTATACTATGGTATTGATGATTTCTCGCTCGACCTGCTGCAACGGAAAGACGAAACGAGGCATCATCAAGTGGTAGACACGCGCACATGTCCGCGTTGCGGTCATGAACTAGAGTATAGTATGCGTTTCTTCAGCCACATGGGTCACTACACTTGCCCGAATTGTGGCTATGCGCGACCAGAGGTGGCGATACGAGCGGTGCGCGTACAGATGGATACCTTTGACCGTCTTCGCGTCAATATCGAAGACACGACACTATCTGATACACAACAGCGGGAACTGATTATTCCGCTCCCCGGCATCTATAACGCTTACAATGCGCTGGCGGCGGCTACAGCCACTCGCGCGACGGATGTAGCATGGGAACCAATTATTAGTGGCATCGAGCAGTCAAAGCCGGTATTTGGACGTGGTGAGCGCATTCAGGTCGAAGGTCGCACCGTTCGTCTCCTGCTAGCCAAAAATCCTACTGGCTTTAACGAAGTGCTACGAACACTTTTCGGCGAGAGTGTCCTGCGCCATGTGCTGTTCGTCTTAAATAATAACATCGCGGATGGTCGTGATATTTCATGGATCTGGGATGTTGATTTCGAGCGTTGTGTAGGACATGTACAAACACTGACCGTCGCAGGTACACGCGCATTAGACCTTGCGTTACGCTTAACGTATGCAGGAATAGCCGAAGAGGATATGACCATAATTCCACCAGCACCATTGCGGCTCAAAGCTACAGGTATGCAAGCAGGGCGAAAGCGACGCGTTGAAGAGCGTATAGATGAGCAGGCAGGCTTCTCAGCACCGCAAAAACGGTCGCTTTTCGGCCTCAAAAACGCACTACAAGCCGCGCTCGACAAGGTGCCGGAAGGTGAAACGCTTTTTATCGTTCCGACGTATACAGGGTTATTGGAAGTTCATTCCGAACTAGAGCAACGCGGCTTAACCGCACGCTATTGGGAAGAAAGAGATAACTGATGCAGCGACTAGCGCAACCACTCACACTGACATTGGGACATCTCTACCCCGAACAACTGAATCTCTATGGTGATCGCGGCAACATCATAACGTTGCGCCGCCGTTGCCAGTTGCGTGGTATCGAATTACGCGTCGTAGGTCTTGGCGTTGGAGATGCGCTTGCACCTGACGAATACGACATGCTGTTTATCGGCGGTGGGCAAGATAAAGAGCAGGCACCAGTCTCGCAAGATTTGTTTGAGATGAAGGGCATTGGCCTATGGGCTGCTATAGAAGACAACATGCCCGTACTCGCAGTATGCGGAGGCTATCAACTGCTCGCACACTACTACCGCCCCGCAGAAGGACCTGATATGCGTGGTCTCGGCGTCTTTGATGCATGGACTATTCATAAAGGAGCGCATGTACCACGTTGTATCGGCGATGTAGCAATGAGCTGGAACGGCATGATGCTAGTTGGCTTTGAAAATCACGGCGGACGCACCTATCTCGGTTCAACACAACCACTGGGCAAAGTCTTGAAGGGTAATGGCAACAATGCTGAGGACGGTACTGAGGGAGCAGTGTATCGCAATACCTTCGGCACTTACTTGCACGGCTCGCTACTTCCCAAGAACCCACACTTTGCCGATCACTTACTGACACTGGCACTACAACGCAAATACGGCGACTCTCTCCTGGTAGCTGAAGATTCTGTCGATTATGCAGAGCATACAGGAAAAACAAATGGCTCTACTCCGGCTACAACCTTGGTCAAAGAGGAACCGGCAACACGTATATTGAAACCGTTAGATGACGCACTGGAATGGGAGGCGCATGCCTCTATGCTTGAGCAACTAGGATTATATAACGAAGCAGCTTCTATAGTATCTTCTTCTAAAAATTCATCTTTTAGGCGTTCTGACTAACCGAGGTTTTCATCTCCTGAGAGGTCCGACATGAGTACAGATCGTTCATCGGCACGCTGCTCTTTCTGCGGTCGCCACACATCGGAGGTTCAGCGCATGATAGCTGGTCCTGGGGCGGCCTACATCTGTGATACATGTCTTCAATTATGCAACGAAATTTTGACTGACACCACTCCCTTTTCAACGAAAGCATTGGAACTCGCCTCACGCCCGCCTGTTGTCGTTGCGGCCCCTTCTCATGAGCAAGAGAGACCAAAGCCTCTCAATACATCCAATGCACTCATTCGTAGTATAACGTTAGAGATGGAGCAGAAACAGCAGGGCATGACGCTCCTTCTGCATCAAATGAATTTTCATCAAAATTTCTTTGAACTGCGCTACCTGTGGATGCGTCCAGCGTTTCCTCCAGGTTTTGCCTTTGTACCGCGTATTCTCTTCTTACTACAAGACTCTACGGGAATCCAGTGGAACGGGGAACGTAGCGGCATGCTACTGGCTCGTCCAGAGCTTGCCGCCGGACCGAGCAATGCGGTCTATCAGGGTAGTGCGCGTTTTCAGCCCTTGCCTTCACCCGAAGCCCGCACGCTCACGGTGCGTGCGATAGACCCAATCAGCCAGTTCGAGGATGAGGTAACGCGTCCCTGGCAGTTCGAGATTACCTTAAAGGTCATTTAAGACAAGAAAAACGATGAGGCACAGCATCTACTTTGCGCAGATGCTGTGCCTCATCGTTTTTCTTATGCAAAAGAAAGGATGAAAAAGGTTTTATCGAATAATAGAAATACGTAAGTATTCACAACATATTCATGAACACATATTCACGTTTCAGGGTTACATATTCACCTAAAATTCATCATTTCATGGTAATCTTTATACAATACTTCTAACGGAGCATGTCCATTAGAGTATGCAGATATAGTATTCAGGTTAGTGGAAGGGAACGTGGTTTACATGACAGAATTACCAAACGATCAACACATTACGTATCAACTACAGTATCGCAAGTGCGGAAAATCCTCTTGCAGCACATGTCGCAACGGACAGGGACATGGACCTTACTGGTACGCCTACTGGCGCGACGGTTCGCGCTTGCGCTCTGGCTATGTGGGCAAAGTTAATCCATATACTACTAGTGTAGAGCATACAGTTAACAAAAAATCAAAGGTCGCTACTCCCATCATGATTGAGGAGCGCGTCGCCGTAGGTGTCTAATTTATACATCCTCCTGCTTC